>NZ_DASXQG010000001.1:0-76342 GCF_036493135.1 Nocardioides sp.
GACTTGATCTCGACCGTGGATACGCCGGCCACGTTCGTGCTGTGGAAGCCCATGATCCCGGCGAGCCCGAAGTCAACGGTCTTGGGTGGGCTGACCAGCGAGAGCTGGTTCTTGTTGAAGGTGACGTGCCAAGCGCCGGCACTGAAGTTCGGGTTGCCGTACACCACTTCGCCGTTGGCCATGTTGCAGTCGGTCAGCTGCGCCGGCAGGGTCGTGAGCATGCTCGAGTAGACAGCGCCGGTGTTGTCCGGGTACGCCTGGCTCGCCAGATAGGACGCGATGTCCTTGACCGACTGGTCGGTCGGGAGCGCTCCGGCCGCGCCGTAGGAGCAGCTGTGCACCGTGCTGGACGCCGGGAGGTTCGCACCCTTGATGCCCGCCCCCGCCTCCGCGGCCAGGTCGCTGCCGACCTGGACCTGACGCTTCTGCGCCCAGGCGTTCCCGAGGTCGACGCCCAACGCCGCGATCGACAAGAGCACCACCGACAACAGACCCACCATGATGGCGACGGCTCCACGCTCGTCGCGATGCCGTCGGGTCATGAACACGTCCCCTGGGCCGAGTCGAGGTCTTCGATCCGTGCGACGTTGGTGCGGGTCACGTCACCGCCGCCCGGGACGGGGATGAAGGGAAAGTGCATGTTCAACGTCGGGAATGTTGCGGTCACCGTGACAGAGCCGCCGATCTCACCGGGAGAAGTCGCCGGCCCAGACCCATCCGCCTTGTCATAGGTGATGGTGGTCGCGATGCCGCCCGCAGACGACGCGGTGGTAGCAGCCCCCAAGTGGTCATAGATGACGCCCTGCACCTGGCTCGTCGTCTGGCAGTTCCCCACGGCGATCCGCCGCGCGGCGTCGCCCACCGCGGAGCTGCCCGACTGCATCGCGTAGAAGTACCAGCCGTACTGGATGAGGGCGAAGATCAGGTACAGCATCGGGAAGAGGACGAGGCCGAACTCGACAGCCGAGGCACCCCGCTCGTCGCGTCGTTGCCGCACCCTGGCCACCATGCTCATCGGTAGACTCCGCCCCTCCATCGGGCCGTGCCCGTCGTGCGGACTCGGGCACAGTTCACGTCACTGTGCGTGGCTGAGAGTAGGCGAGTGCACTAGTCCATGTTGCCGAAACGGCGAATCTTTACCCCATGTACCGGGCTCCGCCAAGGACCCGCCGTTGGGCGCGTTCTCGGTCGCCTTGTTGGCGCTGAGGGCGTCGGCGTTGTTCCTGGCGCAGGCCAGGGTCTGGTAGTGGTCGCCCGGGTACGTGTTGGTCTCCGGACCCATCTCGGCGTCTCCCAACAACTTCTGCACCGGGACGTCAACAACGCGACGTCCACCCCCACTCCGCTCATCACCACGTCCTACGCCCTGCGGAATCCGACGGATAGGTACAACCCGAAGGTCGCCACCCCGGTTTCGGGCTGCGAGAAGCAGTACCCGGGGTACACGAAGAACCAGGTCACGGCCGCGGCACTCCGCAAGACCGATCCGGCGTACAACAACGCCCTCGCGCAGGTCTTCCACCAGTGGGTGACCATGTGCACGTTCACCCCGCCTGCGGCCGGGGACTACTACCTGCAGATCCGTACGAACGTCGCGCTCGGAGGAACGTCCGACGGACAAGGTGGCTACCAGAACAACAACCAGGTCTACACCCAGACCGGCGACAACCCCTCGGTGGCGGGCAGCGGCAACAACCGCTTCGCGCTCCGGGCAACCGGCACGCAGCGCGGTGCAGTGTCCATCTCGGGCTTCCAGGCGATGTCCATCTACGCCAACCACACAGGCGCGAACACCACGTTCAACCTCGTGCGCGTGATCCCGGCGGCCGCCGCCAAGACGCTCGACATCGGCTTCTACGACGTGGGTGACGCCAGCCAGCCAGGCACGGTGACGGTGCTGCCGCCGCTGGACTCCAACCTGGGCTCGTCGATCGCCACCTGTACCGGCGCTGGAGTGGTGAACGGCGCGATCCCAGGCTGCAAGCTGACCAACGTGAGCAGCGGTAGTGGCTGGAACGGCCAGTACGAGAATCTCAAGATCTCGATCCCGGGCAACTACACCTGCACCTATCCGCCGGCCGGCGGCTGCTGGTGGCGGCTACAGGTGCAGTTCCCGGGCGGGGTCAACGACACCACGACGTGGACGGCCAGCGTCGACGGTGACCTCATCCGACTCATCAAGTAGTAGTGATCACGCCTTCGGCGGGTCGATCTCCTGCTGGCTGAGCTCTTCGACGTTGACGTCCTTGAAGGTCAGCACCTTGACGTTCTTGGCGAAACGGGCGGGCCGGTACATGTCCCACACCCAGGCGTCGGTCATCGAGACCTCGAAGAAGACATCTCCGGACTCGGTCCGTGCCTTCACGTCGACCTGGTTGCACAGGTAGAAGCGGCGGTCGGTCTCCACGACGTACTTGAAGATGCCGACGACGTCGCGATACTCCCGATAGAGGGTCAGCTCCATCTCGGTCTCGTACTTCTCGAGATCCTCGGCGCTCATGCTGACTCTCCTCGTTCACCCCGTCGACCGTGCTGCGATGCGCTCCCGACACTAGTGGTCTCGACCAGCTCAGCCACGGAGGGAACGCTCTCTTCCGGCGAAGCGTCGGGCAGCGGTTCGAGCCCGGCGGCGCGGCGCACGTTCACGAACCGCATCCGGTGCTGCGGGCAGGGTCCATACGTCGTGAGCGCCTCGGCGTGGACGTCGGTGATGTAGCCCTTGTGCGTCTTGAAGTCGTACGTCGGGTGCTCGCGGTCGAGCTCCACCATGATCCGGTCGCGGGTCACCTTCGCCAGGACCGACGCGGCGCTGATGCACGCCGCCACCCGGTCGCCCTTCCACATCGCGAGCCCGGGCACACCGAGCCCGTCGACGGGGAAGCCGTCGGTGAGGACGTACTCGGGCGGCACGTCGAGCAGGGCGACCGCGCGGCGGAGCGCCTCGACGTTGGCCACGTGCATGCCGAGCCGGTCGCACTCGTCGGACTCGATCACCACGACCGACCAGGAGACCGCCTTCTTGAGCACGTGGGCGTAGCACCGCTCCCTGGCCTTCTCGGTGAGCAGCTTGGAGTCCGCGAGCCCCGGGATCTCACCCGACCTGCCCGGCTTGAGGATCGCCGCCCCGGCGACCAGCGGCCCGGCGCACGCGCCACGGCCCGCCTCGTCGACGCCCGCGACGACCTCGATGCCGGCTCGCCGCAGCGCGCGCTCGTAGCCGTAGAGACCGGCGTCGCGCCGGACCGTTGCTCCCAGGGGCAGGCGGGTCACTGTCCGCTGGTGCCGGAGCTGGGCGCGGTGGGTGCGGGAATGCCGGCGAAGTCCCCTGGCCGGTGCAGCACGTGGAACCGGCTGTGCGGCCAGAGCAGCACGAACACCTTCCCGACGACGTCGTCGACCGGCACGAAGGGATCGGCGGTGCAGTCGGGTCCCTTGGTGGTCCCCTGGCACAGGTGCATGGTCGAGTCGTCGGAGTTGTCCCGGTTGTCGCCCATGACGAACACCGTGCCCTCGGGCACCGGACCGGCGGTCCAGTTGCAGGTGGTCGTCATCGGGCCGTTGCACGGCATGCCCGGGGTGTTCTTGATGTAGGAGTCCTCGTCGAGCGGGTGGCCGTTGACGAGGATCCGGCCCTTCTTGTCACAGCAGTGGATGGTGTCGCCGGCGACGCCGATGACGCGCTTCACGAGGTGACCGCCCGACGGGTAGAGCCCGATCTTCGCCATCACCTTGCCGATCGGGTTGGCGGGCCCGGCGTCCTCCTCCTCGCTGAGCCAGCCGCCGGGGTCCTTGAACACCACGACGTCGCCACGCTGCGGCGTACCGCCGAACCAGTACGACGTCTTCTCGACCAGGATCCGGTCGTTCTTGACGAGCCCGGGCTCCATGGACTCCGACGGGATGTAGAACGCCTGGACGAAGAACGCCTTGATCACGATCGCGAGCAGGACCGCGATCGTGAGCAGGAGGATCGTCTCCTGCCAGAGCGGAAGATGCTTCTTCGTCGGGGGCTCCAGGGGTTCCCGCTCGGACTCGTCGAGGGAGGCGGAGCGGTTGTCGGTCACGATCGTGAGCCTAACGAGTGGGTGGTCCCGGTTCCGGCGTCCCGCTCAGGCCTCGCGCCGCTCCTTGATCTTGGCGGCCTTTCCACGCAGGTTGCGCAGGTAGTACAGCTTCGCCCGGCGGACGTCACCGCGGGTCACGATCTCGATCTGCTCGAAGATCGGCGAGTGGAGCGGGAAGGTGCGCTCGACACCGACGCCGAAGGAGACCTTGCGGACAGTGAAGGTGCGGCCGATGCCGGCACCCTGGATGCGGATCACCACACCCTGGAAGATCTGGACGCGGGAGCGAGTGCCCTCGGTGACCTTGACGTGGACCTTGACGGTGTCGCCGGCGCGGAAGTCCGGGAGGTCGTCGCGCTTCGCGGCGTTACCGAGGTCGGTGATGAGGTTGCTCATGTCTCTCCTCACGAGTGCCACAGGTCAGCCGTGGTGGGGAAAAGTGTCTCCAGTTGGTGGTCCACCCGTGTGGCCGGCGGCGCCGCGCTCCCCCTGTGGCAGGAGCCGGTGCGGAGCAACCGATCGATGAGGACGGGGGCGCTCCCTGTTTGGCCGGACGGACCGAGGGTCAAGTCTGCCAGACGGCACCGGGCACCGGGAAATCAGCGGCGCGGCTTGGTCATCACCACGGCGCCCGGTGGGCCCGGCGCCGGGCCCTGGAGCCGGTACCCGGCCTTCTTGTACATCCGGATGTTGTCGACGCTCAGGGCGCCGGTCCGGAGCTCGTACGACGTGACCTCGTCGGGTGCCGCGTCCTCGACCAGCGCGAGCAGGTGACGGCCGAGTCCGCGACCCTGGAGGTCCGGCGCCACCATCACCCGCCCGACGTCCCAGACGGTGCCGTCGCCGGCCGGCCGTCCGCGGGTCGATCCGACGATCCGGCCGCCGGCGACCGCGACGTACGTCGTCCACTCGTCGACACCCCGGACGGCAGCCTCGAACGACTCCTCCAGCGCCGGGATGACCACCCCCGGGTTGGCCCAGAGCTCCTGTAGCCAGCAGGCGCGGGTCAGCGTGAACAGCTCGCCCGCGTCGGCTCGGGTCGCGAGCCGGATCTCGAGGTCGAGCCCGCCCAGGCCGACCGACGCGGCCGGGTGTGCGAGGTCCGGGCGGCGGGCGACCGTACGGCGTACGGACTCGGCGTGCCGCCAGGCGGCGATGGCGGCATGGTCACCGGACAGCAGCACCTCCGGTACGTCGCGGCCGCGCCACGAGGCGGGCTTGGTGTAGACGGGGTGCTCCAGGAGGCCGTCCTCGTGGGACTCCTCGGCGAGCGACTCCGGGTTGCCCATGAAGCCGGGCAGCAGCCGCACGACCGCCTCGATGAACGCCGCCGCGGCCACCTCTCCCCCGTTGAGCACGAAGTCGCCGAGCGACAGCTCGCGCACGTCGTACGTCGTGGCCGCGTCGTCGATCACGCGCTGGTCGATCCCCTCATACCGACCGCACGCGAGCACCAGGTGGTCAACTCCGGCGAGCTCGCGGGCGATCGCCTGGGTGAACGGCGTCCCGCTCGGGGTCGGCACGACCAGGGTCGAGCGGCCGTCGCCCCGGACCTGGTCCAGGGCCTCGCCCCACGGCTCCGGCTTCATCACCATGCCGGCCCCACCGCCGTACGGGGTGTCATCGACCGTCCGGTGGCGGTCGTGGGTCCAGTCGCGGAGGTCGTGCACGGCGATCTCGAGCAGCCCCGACGCGCGGGCCCTGCCGGTCAGGGAGAGGTCGAGGGAGTCGAACCAGGCGGGGAAGATCGTGACGACGTCGATCCTCATGCCGGTCTCACGCTCGCCTCATGACAGGTCCTCGGGGAACGCGGTGACCAGGCCGGGCCGGTCGGCGACGACGACGCGTCCGGCGGCCAGGTCGACCTCCGGCACCAGCGCGGCGACAAAGGGGACGAGCGCGTCGCGGCCGTCGGGCGTGCGGATCTGCAGGAGGTCCTGGGCGCCGTGCAGGACCGCCGTCACCTCGCCGAGGCTGCTCCCGTCGAGGTCCTCCGCGCGCAGACCGACCAGCTGGTGGTCGTAGAACTCCTCGGGATCGTCGGGTGACTCGTCGGGTGGCACGGTCGCGTGGAGCAGGAGGCCGCGTGCGGACTCCGCGGCGGTGCGGTCGTGGACCTCGTCGAAGCGCACCAGCAGGGTGGACTGGTGCCATCGGGTGGCCGTCACGGTGAGCGCGGGCCAGGGGGTGGCCGCACCACCCGGCCGCTCGGCGCGGACCGTCGTACCCACGGCGAAGCGGCGCTCCGGCTCGTCGGTGCGGACCTCGACGGTCAGCTCGCCGCGGAGGCCGTGGGGCTTGCCGATGCGCCCGATCACGACCTCGATCGACTCCGCCTCGTCCACCGCCTCAGGCTAGTGGCGACGTACGGCGTGCGCCCGACGCGGGTCGTCCGCTTCACAGGGTGCTCTAGCACCCGCCCAAGCGGACGACCGGAAACGCATTCCGGGTCGTCCGCGCCAATGGATGCTCTAGCACCCGCTCAAGCGGACGACCCGGAATGACGTGCTCAGCGACCCTTGTCGACGTCGACGAAGTCGATCCTGGAGCCGCCCGTGCCGGCCAAGGCCGAGATCACGGTACGGAACGCCGTGGCGGTACGGCCGTTGCGACCGATCACCTTGCCGAGGTCGTCGGGGTGCACCCGGACCTCGAGCAGCGGTCCGCGCCGCGTCTGCTTGTCGCGCACGGAGACGTCGTCCGGGTGGTCGACGACCCCGCGCACCAGGTGCTCCAGCGCGTCGGCCAGCACGATCAGGCCTCGTCGCTCTTGGCGTCGGCGTCCACCTCGGCGGTCTCGGCCGTCTCGGCGGCGTCGGCGGCACCCTCCGGCGTCTCGTCGGCGGGCACCGGAGCGGGCTCCTCAGCCTGCGCCGTGGCCGGGGTCTCGGCAGCCTCGACCGTCGGAGCAGCCTCGGCAGCGGGCTCCTCCGCCGGGGCCGCGTCGGCCTTCTTGGCGGCGGTCTTCTTCGCCGTACGCCGGGTCACGGCCTCGCCCTTGGGCTCCTTGGCGGCGTCCTTGAGGGCCTCGTTGAAGACCTCCAGCTTGTCCCGCTTCGGCTCGGCCACCTTGAGGGTGCCCTCGGTGACCTTGTAGCCCTTGAACTTCTGCCAGTCGCCGGTGATCTTGAGGATCTGGGCGACGGCCTCGGAGGGCTGGGCGCCGACGCCGAGCCAGTACTGCGCCCGGTCGGACACGACGCGGATGTACGACGGGTCCTCCTTCGGGTGGTACAGCCCGATCTCCTCGAGCACCTTGCCGTCGCGCTTCTTGCGGGAGTCGACGACGACGATGCGGTAGTGCGGCGCACGGACCTTGCCCATGCGCTTCAGACGGATCTTGACGGCCACGGTTGTGGTGTCTCCTCGGAAACGTTGTGTGTGGTGAGGGTCGACGCCGCGTGGGGACACGGGCACCTGCCTCGGGGCTGTCGAGCGGCGGTTGAGAGGGACCGCGCCGGACAGACTCAGCCGCCGATTCTGCCAGACCCTGCCGGATCCACCGAAATCGTGCATCGTGACAGTCCACGCGTGCTGCCCTCCTAGCAGCAACGGCCGAGCACCACGGTGCCGTCGATGTCGTCGTCGGTCTCGACCGACGGGGAGAGCCCGGCCGAGCTCAGCAGCGCCGCCGTCCGGTCCGCCTGAGCGCGGTTGGTCTCGATCAGCACTCGCCCACCGGGGCGTAGCCACGCGGCTACTGCGGCGACCACCCGACGCTGGACGTCGAGCCCGTCGGCTCCCCCGTCCAGTGCGACACGGTGCTCGTGGTCGCGGGCCTCGCGCGGCATCGTCGCGATCGCCTCGGTCGGGACGTAGGGCGCGTTGACCACCAGCAGGTCCACGCGCCCGCGCAGGTCGTCCGGGAGCGCGTCATACAGGTCGCCCTCATGGACCCGCTCGGCCGGCAGGTTACGGCGGGCGCAGGCGACCGCGGCCGGATCGCTGTCGGCGGCGTGCACCTCTGCCTCCGGCCACCGCGCCGACAGAGCCGCCCCGAGGGCGCCCGTCCCGCAGCAGAGGTCGACCACGACGCCGGCCGGCTCACGGCTCGCCACCGACACGAGCAGCTCGCTGCGCCGCCGAGGCACGAACACACCGGGGTCGACGGCGATGCGCAACCCCGCGAACGACGCCCAGCCGACGACCTGCTCGAGCGGCTCCCCCGCCATCCGTCTCGCCGTCCACGCCATCAGCTCGGCCGGTGACGTCGCCTCGTCGATCAGCACCCGCGCCTCGTCCTCGGCGAACACGCACCCCGCCGAACGCAGGGCGGCGACGAGCTGGGGCCCGTTCACACGACCTGCCCGCGGAGGACGACGGCCGTCGGCTCCCGGAGCACCGAGAGGTCCGCGCGTGGGTCGCGGGGGTAGACCACGAAGTCCGCGGGGGCGCCCTCCTCGAGGCCGGCGTTCCACCCGAGCCACTCGCGCGCACGCCAGCTGGCGGCGCCGAGGGCGTACTCCGTCGGCATGCCGTACGACGCGAGCTCGGCCACCTCGTCGGCGATCAGTCCGTGGGGCAGCACGCCCCCGGCGTCGGTGCCGGCGAAGATCGCGACCCCCGCCTCGTAGGCCGCCATGATGGTCTCGCGTCGTCGCGCGTGCAGGTCGAGCATGTGGTCGGCGTAAGCCGGGAACCTCTCGGCACCCTGCTCCGCGTACATCGGGAAGTTGTTCAGCTGGTGGGCCGTCGGCACCAGCGCCGTGCCTCGCGCAGCCATGGTCTCGACCAGGTCGGTGGTCAGGCCGGTGCCGTGCTCGATGCAGTCGATGCCCGCCTCGACCAGCCCTGGGAGCACCGTCTCCCCGAAGCAGTGGGCGGTGACCCGGGCCCCGTGGTCGTGCGCGGTCGCGATCGCCGCGGCGAACGCGTCGGCGGGGAACGACGGCGAAAGGTCGCCCTCCTCCCGGGAGATCCAGTCGCCGACCAGCTTGACCCACCCGTCGCCCGCACGCGCCTCCTGTGCGACGTACGTCGTGAGGTCGCCGGGCTCGATCTCGTGAGCGAAGTTGCGGATGTAACGGCGCGTGCGCGCGATGTGCCGGCCGCAGCGGATCAGCCGCGGCAGGTCGTCGCGATCGTGGACCCACCGGGTGTCGGCGGGCGATCCGCAGTCGCGCAGCAGGAGCGAGCCGGCGTCGCGGTCCGCCAGCGCCTGCTGCTCGGTGGTCTCCTCGTCGACGGCACCGTGCGCGTCGAGCCCGAGGTGACAGTGGGCGTCGACCAGTCCCGGGATGATCCAGCCCTCGGCTGCCGTCTCGGCACCGGCGACCGGTTCGAGCGTGATCCGGCCGTCGACGACGTACAGGTCGCGCGCCTCGCCGTCGGGCAGGACCGGGCCGCGGAACCGCAGTGTGGACATGGTCGGGACGCTACCGGCAGCGTCGGATTGGGAGACGTGGCCTACGCTCACGCGACGTGAGCATGACCCGGACCGACGCGCTGCGCAGGCACGGGCGTAACGCGCTGCAGTTCGGGCGGTTCGCCCTCGTCGGTGGCACGGGCGTGGTCGTCAACCTGGTCGTGCTGATCATCGTCAAGCGGCTCGGCCCGCAGCCGGAGGCCGCGATCTTCGCGCTCAACCCGACGGCGTTCCACGTCCGCTGGTACCACCTGTACTCGACCATCGCGTTCCTGGTCGCCAACCTGTGGAACTTCCAGCTGAACCGGTGGTGGACCTTCCGCAGCTCCAAGCACTCCGGGTGGTGGCGGGAGTACTGGCCGTTCCTCGCCGTCGGCATGCTGGGCCAGGCGATCGGGCTGGTCCTGCTCACCCTGCTCATGCACCGCGGCTCGCCGATCTCGCTCCCCACGGGGGTGCTCGACGACTCCAGCGGCTTCCGTACCCGGCTCTACTGGGCACAGCTGATCGTGATCGCGGTCGTCACGCCGCTCTCTTTCGTGCTGAACAAGCTGTGGACCTTCGCTGCCGTGCGCACCCACCACCTCGACGCCGTCCCGTCGCACCCCGCGGCCGAGAGAGAGCTGGAGAACCTCGGGGTGGACGAGACAGACGTCGTCTGAGGCAGATCTCCCTCGTCCTTATCTCGTGCGCAGCCCCCAGCCGGACAGGTAGAGCGGGTGGTAGCGGGCGTCGCCGATGTTGATCGGCTCCTGGCCGAGGGTCTTCGGCCAGGTGACAGGGAGCTTGCCGGTGTACGGCGCGCGCCCGAACACCGTGTCCGAGACACCCTCACCCTCGCTGTCCGGGAGCCAGGCCTCGACTTTTGTCAGAGTCAATGCGTTACCGGAGTCCCCAGGTCGGTGATTAGTCCGTTTCCGGGACGAATCGGTCTAGGCTGCCCCGGTGCCCGGACATTCCCTGGCCCAGTTGCGCGGCTCGAACCTCCGCGCGATCACGGCCCTGCTCGGTTCGGGTGGTCCGCAGAGTCGCGCCGACCTCGCCCGCGGGTCCGGACTGTCGAGGACCACGGTCTCAAGCCTGGTGACCGAGCTGCTCGCGAACGGCCGCGTCGTCGAGACCGAGGACCGCGGCACGCCGTACAAGGGCGGGAGCGGGCGGCCACCGCTGCTGGTGGCGCTGGCGATCCGGCCCGGCGGGGTGGCCGGGGTCGACATCGGACACCGGCACGTGCGGGTCGCCGTGTCCGACCGGAGCGCGAAGATCCTGGCCGAGGTCGAGACCCAGACCGACGCCGACCCGCACGGCAACGCGACGCTCGACATCGCCGCCGACCTGGTACGCCGTGCGGCCGACGAGGCGGGCGTCCCGGCCACCGAGCTGCTCATGGTCGGGCTCTGCGTGCCCGCGCCCATCGACCGCCGCTCGGCGCGGGTCGACCACGCCGTACTGCCCGGATGGCACGAGCTGGCGCCGGCCGACGAGCTGGCCACCCGGATCGGCCTGCCCGTGGTCGTCGACAACGACGCCAACCTCGGCGCCATGGCCGAGCATCAGCACGGGGCCGGTCGCGGCGTCGCCGACCTGCTCTACGTCAAGCTGGCCAGCGGCGTCGGCGCCGGACTCGTGCTCGGGGGGCGCCTGCATCGCGGCGCCACTGGTCTGGCCGGCGAGGTCGGGCACGTGCTCGCGCGTGAGGGTGGCGACGTCTGCCGCTGCGGGAGCCGCGGCTGCCTGGAGACCGAGGTCTCGACGCGGCGGCTGCTGGAGACCCTGCGGCCGGTGTACGCCGCGGACCTCGATCTCCCGGGGCTGCTGAGGCTGGACGCCGTCGGGGAGACGGCCGTACGTCGAGTGCTGACCGACGCAGGGCACACGGTCGGTCGGGTGCTCGCCGGCGTCTGCACCACGCTGAACCCGGCCAGGGTCGTGGTCGGCGGCTCGCTCGGCGCCTCGCCGACGCTGGTGGCCGCGATCCGCGACGGCGTCGACCGGTACGCCCACCCCGAGGCCGCCGCAAGGTGCGAGGTGGTGTCCGGAAAGTTCGGTGGTCGGGCCGAGCTGATCGGTTCGCTGGCCCTGGCGATCAGCCGGGCCGTCGAGGTCGCCTGACGCCGACTGGGCCTTCAGCCGCGGCTTCTACCCGAGTCGGTCGAGCAGCCAGGTCGGGCCCACGATCGCGCCGGCCTTCGCGACCCGGGCGGCCAGCAGCCGATCGGCGGTCACGACGGTCACGTCGTTCCCGGCGTCGGCGGCTCGGTGGGCCTGTCGGACGATCTCGGCGTCGCCGTCCTTCGGGGCGTGGACGACCGTGACATGCCCGTCACGACCGACGGGCACACCGGCCTTCGCCGCGCCCTCGAGGACCAGCACGATGTCGCCGTCCAGGTCGGCGGTGACCAGCCGCTCGTGCAGCCGTTGCGCAGCACCGGCGCGGTCCTTCCACCACCCGTCCGGGCGCGCCCCGACGACGTTCGCGCCGTCGACGACCAGGACCACGAACCGACCCTACGCCGAGGTGGGGCTTGTCCCGGGCCGAGGTGGGGTTTGTCCTGGGCCGAGGTGGGGCTTGTCCCGGCCGAGGTGGGGCTTGTCCCGCCTCCCACCGTGGAGAACCGCCGTCTCGGCAGCGGAGGACTCCTCCCTCGTCTGCGGAGAGCTCCCACCTGGGTTGCGGAGAGGTCCCCCTTCGGCGGCTACTTGAGGTACTTGGAGAAGTCCTTGGGCAGGTCGAGAGCCGCTGCCGCCTTCTCGTAGTCGATCTCCTCGCCGTCGGGGTTGCCGAACGGGTTGCCCTCTGAGGTCGCCTTCTCCCCGGCCGCCTTGGCCTGGGCAGCGGCCTTGGCGGGGTTGCCGCTGACGCGACGGCCCTTGCCGGACTTGTTCTTGGCGGCCTGCTTGGCGCGACCGCGCTTGCCGCCCGAGGCCATGCCGGGCATGCCGGGAACGCCGGGCATCCCGCCGCCCTTGGCAAAGGACTGCATCATCTTGCGCGCCTCGAAGAACCGGTCGACCAGGCTGTTCACGTCGGAGACCTGGCGGCCCGCGCCCTTGGCGATGCGGGCCCGACGAGAGCCGTCGATCATCTTGGGGTTGGCGCGCTCCGCGGGCGTCATCGACTGGATGATCGCCTGGATCCGGTCGATCTCGCGCTCGTCGAAGTTCTCCAGCTGGTCGCGGAACTGCCCCATTCCCGGCAGCATGCCCATGATCTTCGACATGGAGCCGAGCTTGCGGACCTGTTGCATCTGCTCGAGGAAGTCGTCGAGGGTGAAGTCGCCGCCGGTGGTGAGCTTCTCGGCCGCCTTGAGGGCCTGGTCCTGGTCGAAGGTCTTCTCGGCCTGCTCGATCAGGGTCATCACGTCGCCCATGTCGAGGATGCGCGAGGCCATCCGGTCGGGGTGGAAGACGTCGAAGTCGGTCAGCTTCTCACCGGCGGAGGCGAACATGACGGGCTTTCCGGTGATGCCGCGGATCGACAACGCCGCGCCACCGCGGGCGTCGCCGTCGAGCTTGGTGAGGACGACGCCGTCGTACCCCACGCCGTCGAGGAACGCCTGTGCCGTGGTGACGGCGTCCTGACCGATCATCGCGTCGACGACGAAGAGGATCTCGTCGGGGCTGACCGCGTCGCGGATGTCCGCGGCCTGCTGCATCATCTCGGCGTCGACGCCGAGGCGGCCCGCGGTGTCGACGATGACGACGTCGTACAACTTGCGGCGGGCCTCGTCGATGGAGCTGCGGGCGACCTCCACCGGGTCGCCGACTCCGTTGCCGGGCTCCGGCGCGTAGACGGGTACGCCGGCGCGCTCGCCGTTCACCTGGAGCTGGTTGACGGCGTTCGGGCGCTGGAGGTCCGCGGCGACCAGCACCGGCTGCTTGCCCTGCTCCTTGAGCCAGAGCGCGAGCTTCGCCGCCAGCGTGGTCTTGCCGGAACCCTGGAGGCCAGCCAGCATGATCACCGTCGGCGGGTTCTTGGCGTAGCGCAGGCGCCGGGTCTCGCCGCCGAGGATGGCGACGAGCTCCTCGTTGACGATCTTGACGACCTGTTGGGCCGGGTTCAGCGCCTGGCTGACCTCCTCACCGCGCGCCCGCTCCTTCACGGCGTCCACGAACTCGCGCACCACCGGCAGCGCGACGTCCGCCTCGAGCAGGGCGATCCGGATCTCGCGCGCGGTGGCGTCGATGTCGGACTCGGAGAGACGGCCCTTGCCGCGGAGGTTCTTGAAGGTCTCGGCGAGCCGGTCGGAAAGCGTGGCGAACAAGTCAGTCCTCGTCAGGGTTGGTGCGGGCTTCCAGCCTAACCGGGCCTCCCCCGTGGGTCCGACTTCCCGGTCGTGGCGGGGTAGTCCCTGACGTTTCCGTTCGGCTGGACCAACATTTCGAACGGAAATGTCAGGGACTATCCGCTCAAGGCGGCCCGTACGGCGTGGGCGGCCTCGGCGGCGCGCGTGTCGGTGAGGGCGCCGGCGGACTGCTCCTGGACGTAGAAGACGTCGACCGCCTGGGGGCCGAGGGTGTCGACGTGGGCGGAGCGGACGGTCAGGTCGAGAGCTGCCAGGGCTGCGCAGACGAGGTGGACGACGCCCGGCCGGTCGGCGGCCCGGACCTCGAGCACCGTGGAGCGCGCCGATGCCTCCGGGTGTACGACGACCGACGGGGCGGCGCGGTCCGGGTCCCGGGTGAGCCGAGCGGACGGGTCGACCCGGCCCGCAACGATCGCGTCGAACCGCTGGCGCAGCACCTTCTCGTCGAGATCCTCCTCGGCCACCTCCCATACCGAGATCCCGACCTGGTCCTGGGCCCACGCCCGGGCGGACCGGATCGACGTGCGCTGCATCGCGAACAGGGCGGCCGCGTCCGCGAGCAGCCCGACCCGATCGGGGGCCAGCACGGTCACCCGCGATCCCCCCTCGTCCGCCAGCACCGCGATGGCCGTCCCGCCGCGGCGTACCTCACGCGGGACGCTCACCTGTTCGGGCACCTGCTCGACCGCCGCCGCCTCGCCCAGAACCGCCGCCGTCCGTGCCGCGACCGTCCGGACGAGCCCGGCCCGCCACGACGACCACGCCTTCGGCGACGTCGCCCGCGCGTCCGCCTCGGTGAGTGCCAGGAGGAGGGCCAGCGCCTCGGCAGAGCCGACCTGCTCCGCGAGGTACGCCGCGGTGGCCGGGTCCTCCGGGTCACGCGTCGTCGCCGTCTCGGAGAGCAGGAGGTGGCGGCGTACCAGCACGCCGACCAGCTCGACCGCCGCCTCGTCGAAGCCCATCCGGCACGCGATCGACCGGGCCAGGGGCTCGCCAGCGATGCTGTGCTCGGTCAGACCGCCCTTGCCGATGTCGTGCAGGAGCGCGGCCACGAGCAGGACGTCGGGACGCGCGACGTCCCGGATCAGCCTCGATGCCTCCCGGCAGGTCTCGACGACGTGCCGATCGACGGTGAACCGGTGGATCCCGGAGGCGTGCGGCAGCAGCCTGATGCGTTCCCACTCAGGCAGGAACGTCGACAGCGCTCCGGTCTCCTCCAGGGTCTCCCAGACCGGCAACAGCCCCGGCCCGGCGGCGAGCAGCCGGACCATCGCCTGCCGAGCGGCAGTCGGCCACGGGTCGGGCAGCTCGGCGCTGTCGGCGACCAGGCGGGCCGCGGTGGCGGGTGCCAGCTCGACGTCCCGCTCCGCGGCGACGCGCGCGGCTCGGAGGAGCAGCGTGGGATCGGCGCCCGGCCTCGCCTCGCGGGTGAGCACGACCTCGGCACCCGCCAGCGCGATCCCCGTCTCGACCGGCACCAGCTCCGGCCGGCGTACGGCGCGCGCGGACGCGGGCCGGTCCAGGACCCCGTCCACCCGCCGCCAGGTCAGCCGCGAGAGATGGGTGATCCGGCGCCCGAGCTCCCGCACCTGACGTTGGGCGGCCCCGTCGTCGTCCAGCGCGAGCCGCTCGGCGAGGTCATCCCAGAGCTCGGGCGCGACGCGGTCGGTCGCCCGGCCGGCGACGTCGTGGAGGGCGTCGCGCACGTCGAGCAGGGCGAGGCGCGAGCGCTCGAGGTCGACGTGCGGCACGTCAACCAGCCACGTTGCGACCAACGCGGTGAGCACGGTCGCGTCGCGCAGCCCGCCCTCTGCCTCCTTCAGATCGGGCACCGACAGATGCGCCAGCTCGCCGACCACGTCATGCCGCTTGCGGACCAGCTCGCGCAGCGCGGGGAGCCGTTC
This sequence comes from Nocardioides sp., assembly GCF_036493135.1. Classification (GTDB taxonomy): domain Bacteria; phylum Actinomycetota; class Actinomycetes; order Propionibacteriales; family Nocardioidaceae; genus Nocardioides. The sequence continues at coordinate 15,641 of NZ_DASXQG010000001.1, forward strand.
GCGCGCCGTACGCCGCCAGTGCGCGAGGACGTCGGAGCGGAGCCGCAACGTGAGGTTCGGGTCGCCGGCGAGGTGACGGAGGTCGAGCAGGCCGAGCGCGACCCGGAGGTCGGCACCGGCCTGCTCGAGCATCTGGGACACGGTGCGGACGGAGTGGTCGAGCCGCACTCCGGAGTCCCAGATCGGGTACCAGACCCGCTCCCCCGCCTCCCCCATCTCGACGTCGTCCTCGTGGACCAGGACGACGTCCAGGTCGGAGTACGGCGCCAGCTCGCGGCGCCCGTACCCCCCGACCGCGACCAGCGCGCACCCGGACTCCGGCGCGTCGGCCGCGTCGAACGCACCGACGCACAACGCGTCCGCAGCGTCGGCACGCCCTCGGCGGTCGCCGGGGCCGTCAGAGAGCAGCGGCATCCCGATCGCCGGTGCGGACCCGGACCACCGTCTCCACCGGCGTGACCCAGACCTTGCCGTCACCGATCCTCCCGGTCTGCGCGGTCTTCGCGATGATCCCGACGACGTCGTCGGCGTCGCCGTCGTCCGCGACGATCTCGATCCGGATCTTGGGGACCAGGGCGATGTCGTACTCCGCCCCGCGGTACACCTCGGTGTGCCCCTTCTGCCGTCCGTAACCGCTGACCTCCGAGACGGTCATCCCGGTGACCCCGAAGGTCTCCAGCGCCTCGCGGACCTCTTCCCACTTGTGCGGCTTGATCACCGCGGTGACGAGCTTCATGCCAGCGCTCCTTCCGGGGCGGGGGTCTTCACGTGCGCGGTGGGGACCGGCGTTCGGACGCCACCCGAGCGCCCGTCGAGGTCGTACGCCGACTCGCCGTGCTCGGCGAAGTCGATGCCGTCGACCTCGTCGTCCTCGGCGACCCGCCACCCGATCGTGTACTTGATCGCGAACCCGATCACCGTCGTGAACACACCTGTCCAGACGATCGAGATCCCGGCCGCGCCCGCCTGATGGCCGAGCGAGGTGAGCCCGCCGCCGTAGAACAGGCCGTCGATGCCCCCGGGCGCTGCCGACGTGGACAGGAAGCCGATCAGCACGGTGCCGACGACGCCGCCCACGAGGTGTACGCCGACGACGTCGAGCGAGTCGTCGAGGTCGAGCCTGAACTTCAGGCCGACGGCATACGCACAGGCGAGTCCGGCGACCGCGCCGATCGCGATGGCGCCCACGACGTTCACCGCACCGCAGGACGGCGTGATCGCGACCAGGCCGGCGACGATGCCCGAGGCCGCGCCGAGCGAGGTGGCCTTGCCATGCATGACTCGCTCCATCGCCAGCCAGGCCAGCATCGCGGCCATCGTGGCGACGGTGGTGTTGAGGAAGGTCACCCCGGTCTCGGTCATGAACTGGCGGGTGTTCGCGGCCGCGGTGTCGCCGGTGAGCACGATCGAGCCGACGTTGAAGCCGTACCAGCCGAACCACAGCAGGCCGGCGCCGATCATCGTCAGGGTCAGGTTGTGCGGCTTCATCGGGTCGCGCCCGAACCCGATCCGGCGGCCGATGATCAGCGCGAGCACGCCTCCCGCGACACCGGCGTTGATGTGCACCACCGTGCCGCCCGCGTAGTCCTGCGCCGCGAGGTGCGTGGAGATCCAGCCCCCGCCCCAGACCATGTGGGCGAGCGGGAAGTAGCACAGGGTGACCCAGAGCGGCAGGAACACCACCCACGACGACAGCTTCACCCGGTCGGCGATGGCGCCGGAGATCAGCGCTGCCGTGATCACCGCGAAGGTGAGCTGGAAGCAGACCGCGACGTACGAGCCCCACTCGACGTCCTTGAGGCCGAACAGGGTGAACGGGTCGGCGAACAGGCCGCCCGCGAGGCTCTTCGGGCCGAAGGACTCCGACCAGCCCCAGAGCACGTAGACGATGCCGACCACGGCCATCGCGACGTACGACATCATCATCATGTTGAGCACGGACTTCGACCGGGTCATGCCGCCGTAGAACAGGGCGAGCGCCGGCGTGGTCATCATCAGGACGAGAGCCGTGGCCACGATCATCCAGGCGTAGTAGCCGTCCATGGAACCTCCACGTGTGGTGCGGGACGGTGGGCCCCCACGGACGCCTTCGGCCGCGTCGGCTCACCTCGATGCGCCCAGCGTGGGGTCGGGGTGTTTCGCCGTACGGCGTCGTGTGTTGCGGTCGTGCAACGTTCGCGGGAGGCCGTGTTACGACTGTGTGAACGACAGGAGCGGCGCGACGGCGTCGGCGAAGCGTGCCGCCACCTCGCCCACGGGTCGCGACCGGGCCGCACGCTCGGCCGAGGCGCGGGCAACGGCCGCCCCGTCGCCGTCCGCGACGAGGTCGCTGACGGCGGCCGAGAGCACGCCCTCGAAGTCGTCCTCGTCGAACAGCCGGACGTGGGGATCTGCCTCCCGCTCGACAAGGGCTCCGGTGCGGGGCGCCACCACGGGGAGATCGAAGACTCCGCCAGCAGGCACCCCGCGGAGCTCAACCTGCGCGAGGAGGCTGGACGGCGATGTCGGCGGCACCATCCACACCTGGATCTCGTCGTCCCTCAGGCCGGACTGGGTGAGTGGCGCCGGGGCACGGGGGTCGGCTCGGGGGTGGCGCTGGACGAGAGCGTGGTGCTCGCGCTCGGGCGGATCCCGCCCGGCGACGGGCTCGACCGACTGCTCGACTTCGCCGGCCGTCCTTGCCTCCCGCACCTGCGGATCCTGGTGGCCGGCTCGCTGCGACGCCGGCCCGAGTCGGAAGAGCAGGCCGCCCGGCTCTCCACGGCACCGAGGGTGACCAGCGTCACCAGGCGGCTCGGACCGACGACGCCACACCTCGGACGGTTGTCGAGCACGCGCCGAAGGCGGGTCAGCGAGTGCGGCTCGATCGGGTGTCGGGTTCAGCACAAGCACGTCGTCGACCCCCCGATCGAGGAGCCGGGCGATCCCGAGGTTGTTGCCGCCGGCGTATCCCAGGTTGGCTCCCGATGCCACGACCTCTGCGCGCCGCCCGACACCCTCTCGTGGCCGGTCGTGGTCGGCACCTTCGGGTGCGTTGTCGACGACGACGATCTCGAGGTCGAGCTCGCGGGACATCTCCAGGGAGTCAAGACAGGTCCAGGTATCTCCTGGATGTCCGTAGTTGAGCACGACCACGCCGGTGCTGGCGTTCCCGATCATCGTTCTCAATTCCGGAGCGTGAAGTGCTCCCCACCCACGGGGATCCGTTCCCGGTGTCGCCGGCCCTAACCGGTGCGACCGGCCGCCTGTGCCATCTGCTGGTACCACCGACGGTTCACCTGGCGCTTGTTGGTTCCCTCGCGGTTGTCACCCTTCTCGATGACCACGAGGTTGTGGTAGCAGTGCACGGCGACTACGTGACGGTCGGTGTACGTCGCCCGGTAGCTCTCGTCGAGGAACTCCTCGTGGTTGAGCCCGTCGAGCAGCCGCTTCACCATCGCCATGGAGGTGTTCGGGTCGTCGAGGTCGAGACTGCCCTTCCAGTCCGGCCAGTAGCTGGTCTGGATGTCCTCGATCACGTAGAGCCCGCCGTCCTCAAGCATCGGGAACAGGACCGCGAAGCTCTTGATCACGTGCGGCGGTCGGTGGCTTCCGTCGTCGATCACGATCGTGGGGGCGCCGTACCGCTTCACGATCCGCCGCATCAGCGCCCGGTTGGTCTGCGAGCCCCGGAACGCATGGATCCGCGGCTCGTTGACGAAGGACTTGTCCTGGATGTCGACCCCCACGATCTGCGCCCGGGGGAAGAACCACTTCCACATCTTCAGCGAGGACCCACCCTGAGCCTCACGGGCGTACCCTCCGATGCCCAGCTCGAGGACGAGCATCTCGCGGTCGCGCAGATGGGCGAAGTGGCGCTGGTAGTGCGGCGTGTATCGGTGGGTGCCCCACTTGTCGCTGCCGAACTCCTGCGCGAGCTGCGTCAGGTCCATCCGGCGGTAGGGGTGACGCGCCGCCTTCGCGTCCCGCAACGTCCGCCGTACCCGCCCGGCCGCACGGCGTACGACGGAGCGGTGCCGGCCGGTCATCCGAGCAAGGCGTCGACGAACGCGCCCGGGTCGAACGGAGCCAGGTCGTCGGGACCTTCGCCGAGGCCGACCAGCTTCACCGGTACGCCGAGCTCTCGCTGCACGGCGACCACGATCCCGCCCTTGGCCGAGCCGTCGAGCTTGGTCAGCGCGATCCCGGTGACGTCGACGATCTCGGAGAAGACCCGCGCCTGGACCAGGCCGTTCTGCCCGGTCGACGCGTCGAGGACCAGCAGCACCTCGGACACCGGTGCCTGCTTCTCGATGACCCGCTTGACCTTGCCGAGCTCGTCCATCAAGCCCGCCTTGTTCTGAAGGCGTCCGGCGGTGTCCACGAGCACGGTGTCGACCCCACGGTCGATGCCCTCCTGCACGGCCTGGAAGGCGACGCTCGCCGGGTCGGAGCCCTCGGGTCCGCGCACCACGTCGACGCCCACCCGCTCGCCCCACGTGGCCAGCTGGTCGACGGCCGCCGCACGGAACGTGTCGGCCGCGCCGAGCACCACGGAACGGTCCTCCGCCACCAGGATCCGGGCGAGCTTGCCGACGGTCGTCGTCTTGCCGGTGCCGTTCACGCCGACCACGAGCACCACCCCGGGCTTGCCGTCGGCTCCGGACACCTGCAGGCGACGGTCCATGTCCGGGCCGACCAGCTGGAGCAGCTCGTCGCGCAGGACGGCGCGCGGGTCACCCGCCTCCTTGCCGCCCACCCGAAGTCTCGCGCGCAGGTTGTCGACCAGCTGCTGAGTCGGCGCGACGCCGACGTCGGCGGTGAGCAGGGTGTCCTCGATCGCCTCCCAGGTGTCCTCGTCGAGGCGGTCGCGCGACAGGAGGGAGAGGAGTCCACGCCCCAGCCCGCCCTGTGAACCAGCCAGTCGCTGCCGCAGCCGGACCAGCCGCGACGCCGTACCTTCCGGCCGCTCGACGGTGGTGACGGGTGCCGACGGCGCCTCGGGCTCGGCGGCCGCCTGCTCGTCGGCAGGAGCCGGTACGCCGCGCGCCGGAGCGTCGGCGTCGACGGGCGGCGGAGCGGTCGTGCCCCGGCGGCGACCGGTGGTCACCAGGCCGATGACGATCACCGCGGCGAGGACCAGGATGCCGAGGACGAGGTACAGCACGGTCATACCGTCATCCAATCATTGGCCAGGGGGATGGTCTGAGCGCCTGGCGAGCGAGCTCGCTGCGGCGTTCGCTGCGGTGGTCGCGCGGACTTCGTCCGCGAGGTGGTCTGAGCGCCTGGCGAGCGAGCTCGCTGCGGCGTTCGCTGCGGTGGTCGCGCGGACTTCGTCCTCGCGACCGTCCTCACTCAGCCCGGCGGTGACCCCCGGGACGACCGTGGTCGAGGCTCGTCAGGTCGAGCGCGAGCGACCGGGCGTCGGGATCCGGCTCGGGCTCGGACCCTTCCTCGGCGGTGTTGTCGAGGGTCGGCACGTTGTCGACGCCCTTGCGCAGGAGGCGACCCAGCCACCGCACGTGGGGGACGTCCTCGCCACGGTGCGGGAAGGCGACGTACAGCACCACCAACCCGGCGAGCACCAGGATCACGAGCATGGCGACCACCAGGAACATCATGTCTTCACCTTCGCAGACCCGCCTGAAGGTTCACCAAATCCCGGGCCTCTCCGCGCGGCGCAGCCGGCTCACTCGCGCGGGCGATCCTTCAGCTTTCGCCAGCCGCCGGAACGGTTGTCGGCCACGAGCTGCCGGAAGAACTCCAGGAGGGCGCCGGAGGGTACGTCGTCGCCCTCGTGGAAGCCGATGGTGCGGGCGGTCTTGTTGTCGTGGCCGGCGGTGATCAGCCCGTGGGGATCCGGCACGATCCCGCCGTCGTAGACGAAGACGTTCACGTGGTCCTTCGCGGCCAGGAACGCCGCGACGTTCCCCTCGCAGACGAAGTACGGCTGCACTGTGCGCTTGATCGTCTCGGCCATCTCCGGGTCGGCTCGGTGCAGCACCTCGCGCACCCGCTCGAACGTGGCCCGTTGCCAGTCCGGGAGTGGCGCGAGGTAGGCGTCGACACGGGGGTCGCGGATGCTCATCGGAGGATCCCTTCCGCGGCAGCACGTACGGGCTCGGGGATCGACATGGCCGGTCGCGCCGGGTCGGTGTTGTCGACGTACACCACGACGACCCGCCCCTCGGCGGCCGCCGCGTCGTCCCCTTGGAACAGGCCTACTCGGTAGACGATCGACGACCGGCCGACCCGGTCGACCACGACGCCCAGGTCGATCGGTGCGGGATAGGCGATCTCCTGGAAGAACCGGCACGACGCCTCGGCGAAGACCCCGATGGTGTCCGGGTCGTCGACGGCGTCGCCGATCGTCGCCTGCAGGTGGACGTCGATCGCGGTGTCGATCAGCTCGAAGTAGCGGGCGTTGTTCATGTGGCCGAATCCGTCCATGTCGGCCCAGCGCGTAGTGGCGGTCGACCAGTGCACGAAGTCTCGACGCGAGGGACGCGGGGCTCGCTCGTTCATGCTCCGTTTGTATCGACTTCCGCGGTGCTCTGGCCACTGGGGGTGTGCACTTCTGCGGTGATGACCCCGCGTGACACGGGGGTGGGGCTCAGGCGGACTCGCGGAGGCGCTGGCTGATCACCGTCGAGACGCCGTCGCCTCGCATGGTGACGCCGTACAGCGCGTCGCCGACCTCCATCGTGCGCTTCTGGTGGGTGATCACGAGCAGCTGGCTGCTCTCCCGCAGCTCCTCGTAGATCTCCAGCAGACGGCCGAGGTTGGTGTCGTCGAGCGCGGCCTCGACCTCGTCGAGAATGTAGAACGGCGACGGTCGGGCCTTGAACAGCGCGACCAGGAACGCGACCGCCACCAGCGACCGCTCGCCGCCGGAGAGCAGCGACAGCCGCTTGACCTTCTTGCCGGGCGGTCGCGCCTCGACCTCGACGCCGGTCGCCAGCATGTCGGACGGGTCGGTGAGGACCAGCCGGCCCTCGCCACCGGGGAACAGCCGGGAGAAGGTCTGCTCGAACGCCACCGACACATCGGCGTACGCCTCGGTGAACACCTGCTCGACCCGTGCGTCCACCTCACGGACGATGTCGAGCAGGTCCTTGCGGGTGGCCTTGAGGTCCTCGAGCTGCTCGGTGAGGTACTTGTGCCGTTCCTCGAGCGCGGAGAACTCCTCCAGCGCGAGCGGGTTGACCCTGCCGAGCATCGCCAGCGCACGCTCGGCGGTACGGAAGCGCTTGGTCTGCTCCTCGCGGTCGTACGGCGTGGGGTCCGGCGCCGGCTCGCCCTCGGCCACCTCGCCCGAGAACGGCACGAGGTTGTCGGGGCCGTAGTCGGAGACCAGCGAGTCTTCGTCGAGCCCCAGCTCCTCCAGTGCCCGCTCGGCGAGCTGCTCGATGCGCATGCGCTGCTGGGTACGAGCCATCTCGTCGCGGTGGACGGAGTTGACCAGCTCGTCGTGCTCGCGGTCCAGGTCGCGCAGGGAGGCGCGGACGGTGAGCAGCTCCTGCTCGCGATCGCTGCGGGAGGCCTCCACGGCAGCCCGGGCCTCGGCGGCGAGGTGGATCGACAGCTCGAGTTTGGCCAGCACGACGCCGACGGCGACCCCGACAGCCTGGGCCGCGCGGCCCTCGCGGATCAGCCGCTCGCGGCGCTCGATCGCACGCGCCCTGGCTTCGCGCTCCGCCTCGGCGGCGCGGACCAACGAGTCGGCACGGCCGTGCAGGGCCCGGGCCCGTTCCTCGCTGGTACGGAGGGCCAGGCGGGCGTCCGTCTCGGCCTGGCGGGCTGCCCGCGCCGCGTCGGCGAGCCGCTCGCGCTCGGCGGTCTCGGGCTCTTCGTCGGTGGCGTCCTGCGCTGCCGCGAGACGGCCCTCGAGCTCGGCCAGCCCGGCGAGGTCCTGCTCGCGGGCCTCCTGCGCGGTGGCCATCGCCTGGGAGATGCGCTCGGCCTCGGAGCGGGCGGCACGCGCCTGCGAGCCGTGGTGCCCGAGCTCCTCGGCGACGGCGGCGAGCGTGGCGTCGGACTCGTGCAGCTTGGCCAGCGCGACGTCGACCCGGCTCTGGGCGTCCTGCCGCTCGGACTCCAGGCGCGAGATGTCGAACCCGAGTCGCTCGGAGGCGGCCACGGCGTCGGCCAGCGCGGCCGACGCGTCGTCGTACGCCGCCTGGATCTCGAGCAGGCTCGGCTGGCTCTGCGAGCCACCGGAGGCGAAGTGGGCGCCGTACACGTCGCCGTCGCCGGTCACCGCGGTGAGGTCGGGCAGGTCGGCCACGAGGGCGCGGGCCGCGTCGAGGTCCGCGACGACGGCGGTCTTGAAGAGCAGGCGGGCCAGGGACGGCCGCAAGGTGTCCGGACACTGCACGACGTCGAGGGCGTACGCCGCGCCGTCCGGGAGGGCGGGCCACGGAGCGTGGTCGGGGACCGGTCCGCCGCCGAGCAGGAGTCCGGCGCGACCGAGGTCGGCGACCTTGAGGTGGTCGAGCGCCGCGACCGCGGCGTCACCGTCGGCGACGGCCACGGCGTCGGCGGCCGAGCCGAGCGCGGCGGCCACCGCGGTCTCGTAGCCGGTCTGCACGGTCAGCACGGCGGCCACCGAGCCCAGCAGCCCGGACACCGAGCCGGAGGCGGCGAGAAGCGCACCCGCACCGTCCTTGCGGTTCAAGCCGAGCGCGAGGGCGTCCTTGCGGGCGTTCAGCGAGGACCGGTCGCGGTCGGCCTGCGCGGCCTCCTCGCGGGTCTTCGCCAAGCGATCGGTGAGGTCGTCGAGCACGGCGACGGCCGACTCGTGCTCGGCATCCAGGCCCTCCTCTCCAGCGTCGAGGCCGGCGATCCGGGTCTCGAGCGCCGTGAAGTCGTGCTGCGCCCGCTCGGCCCGCGCGGCCGCCGCGGCCCGCGAGGACTCCAGCCGGCCGAGCTCCTCGTCGGCGGCAGCGGCGCGCGACTTCAGGGCGTTCACCTGTCCGGCGAGCCGGGCCAGTCCCTCGCGACGGTCGGCCGCGGCGCGCACCAGGCCGGCGACGCGGCGGTCCTCGTCGGCTGCCGCCTCCTCCGCCGTACGACGGTCGGTCACCGCCTGCTCGAGCGCGGACCTGTGCAGGTCGACCTCGGTCGCGATCTCGGACTCCTGGGCCCGCACCCGCTCGGACTCCGCCTCGAGCTCGCCCGGGTCGCGGCCGAAGTCCAGCGACTCCTGTTCGGAACCAGCGGCGTTGCGCACCCGCTCGGCGGCGAGTGAAGCCGTACCGCGCAGCCGCTCGCGCAGGCCGGAGAGTCCGAACCAGGTCTCCTGGGCCCGGGCCAGCGCGGGCAGGTCTCCACGGAGCGCCTCCTCGAGGCGACCCTCGGCCTCCCGGGCCGCGGTGATCGCGGCCTCGACCTCCTCGCGCCGCTCGACCAGGATCGTCTCGTCGGCGAGCTCCTGCTCCAGCGCGGTGCGCGCGACCATCAGGTCGTCGGCCATGATCCGGGCCCGGGCGTCGCGCGCGTCGGCCTGCACGACGGCCGCCTTGCGGGCGACCTCGGCCTGCCGCCCGAGCGGCTTGAGCTGCCGCCGGATCTCGCTGAGCAGATCGCTCAGACGCGTCAGGTTGCCGTCGGTGGAGTCGAGCTTGCGGAGCGCCTTCTCCTTGCGCTTGCGGTGCTTGAGGACGCCGGCGGCCTCCTCGATGAACCCGCGCCGGTCCTCGGGGGTCGCGTGCAGGATCGAGTCGAGCTGGCCCTGTCCGACGATCACGTGCATCTCGCGGCCGATGCCGGAGTCGCTGAGCAGCTCCTGCACGTCGAGCAAGCGGCACGGCGTGCCGTTGATCGCGTACTCCGACCCGCCCGACCGGAACATGGTCCGGCCGATCGTGACCTCGGAGTACTCGATCGGCAGGGCGCCGTCGGCGTTGTCGATGGTCAGCAGCACCTCGGCGCGCCCCAGCGGCGGGCGGCCGGCGGTGCCGGCGAAGATGACGTCCTCCATCTTGCCGCCGCGCAGGCTCTTGGCGCCCTGCTCACCCATCACCCAGGCCAGGGCGTCCACGACGTTGGACTTGCCGGAGCCGTTGGGGCCGACGACGCAGGTGATGCCCGGCTCGAGCTGAAGCGTCGTCGACGAAGCGAAGGACTTGAACCCCTTGAGGGTCAGGCTCTTCAGGTACAACGTGGCTCCTTGACCTCAACGGCGCGGCGACCGGGGTTGTCGATCTGACTGCAGGCGCGCGGAGGACGAGCGGGGGAAGTGCAGCGGTGCTCACCCTACCCAGGGTGATCGGCGATCCCGGGCATCCGGGGCGGTGTCGGACGGGTCAGAGTCGGCGCTCAGCGGCGGCGCAGGCGGTCGCGCAGGATCATCAGCTGCTCCCGCTCCTGGTCGGTCAGCGAGTCCATCCCGCCGGCGCTGATCTTGTCCAGCAGCGCGTCGAGGGCGGCCTGGTCGCGCGAGACGGGTGGTGCCCCGGATGGCTGCCAGGGCCCCTGGACCACCGTCGGTCCCGACGTACGCCGCTGCCGTTTGGCCTTCGGCTTGCGACGGAGCTTGAGGTTGGGCACCCCGCGCCACTCCGACATCAGGCCCATCGACCGAGCGACGACCGCGGTCAGGAGCAGCCCCAGCGCGAAGTTCAGCAGGAGCAGCCACTGCCGGTTGCCGACGTAGCTGAGCACCGAGATGCCGATGATGATCGCCCCGATCACCCAGCCGGGGATGTTGAAGAAGAAGCGCCGGTGGGGGTACTCGGCGATGAAGACCAGCAGCACCATCAGCTCGAGCTGGTTGACCGACGACAGCGTGCCGTACAGCGTGCTCAGCTGGACCACGGCCACCCAGAGCACTCCGAGGCCCACGGTGATCAGGCCGAGGAACCAGGCCATCTTCTTCTTGCCGAGCAGGCTCTCGATCTCGGTGCCGAAGTACCAGAAGATGAAGATCGCGAACGCGTCCAGGAGCCCGATCCCGCCGGGATAGGCGATCGGCCAGGTGAGCACTCTCCAGACCTGACCGGACACCACCGAGTCGGGGTCGAGGTACAGGTGGGACTGCACCGGGCCGAGGTTGCCTTCGAAGGCCCACTCGATGACGGAGGCGATCGCGAGGACGACGACGAGGACGGTCGTGGTGACCTCGATCCTGCCCAGGTGGAACCAGCCGTCGTCGGACCCGCCTCCCGGCCGGCCGATCCCCCATCGCATGCTCACGGGGTCACGCTATCCGGCGGCACGTCGGCGTGGGCGATGTAGGCCAGAGCCCGCCAGATCAGGATCAGGGTGATGCCGGAGCCTACGAACGCGAACCAGAACGGCGCGGTCAGGCCCCAGCGGCCGGCGATCGCGCCCCCGAGCGCCTGGCCGATGACGATGCCGCCGTACAGGCCGACGCTGTACACCGACCCCACCCGGCCTTGGTACTCCGTCGGCACCACCCGCTGGCGCACGGTCTGGCTGACGGTCGCCCACACGAACGCGTAGGACCCGAACCCGAACATGATGACGAACGCGATCACCGGGGAGCGGTTCACGGCGAAGGCCAGGTGCATGAGCACCTCGAGCGTGAGACAGCCGCGCATCAGGGTCGCCAGCCCGATGTGCTGCTCCAGCCAGCCGTAGCAGGTTGTGGAGACCAGGCCACCGACGGCGGCCGCGGTGGTCAACAAGCCGAAGCCGACCGGGCCCATGCCCAGCACCTGGGTCGAGTAGAGCACCAGCACGGCCCATGCCGCGGCCCAGGTGACGTTGAAGGTGAGGATCACCAGCGCGAGGGTGCGCACCGCGGAGTGCCCCATCAGCCATCGGATGCCGTCGACGATGTCCTGGCGGACGTGGGTCCCCTCGAGGTCGCGGACCGCGCCCGGCGGGGTGGCGACCTTGGCGATGAGCACGACCCCCAGCCCGACGCAGACGGCCTGGGTCACGAACGGGAGCGCCATGCCGGCCGCGAACAGGAACGCGCCCAGCGGGGGCCCGGCCAGCTGGTTGAGCGCGATGGTGCCGGTCATCAGCCGGGCGTTGCCGATCCCGAGGTCCTCGCGCCGTACCAGCATCGGGAGCAGGGTGCGCGCCGCGCTGTCGGAGAACAGCTCGGTCAGGCCGATCAGGAGCATCGCGACGAGGACGACGCGGATGTCCACGTCGCCGGCCCCGATGGCGAGCGCGAGGACCGCGAGCACGACCACGCGCAGCGCGTCGCAGACCATGACCATCCGGCGCCGGTCAACGCGGTCGGCGAGCGCACCGGCGTACAGGCCGAACAGCAGCCAGGGCAGGCGCTGCAGGAGCGCGGCGAGCGCGACGAGGAACGGCTCGTGGGTCTGCGAGGCGACCAGCAGCGGTCCGGCCGCCAGGGCCAGGCCGTCGCCGAGGTTGGACGTCCAGGACGACGCGAGCAGCCATCGGAAGCTGCCGCCGAGCCGGGGTGGCGCAACGCGGTCCCCGATCACCTGCGCCATCCCGGTCACGAGGACGAGAGCCTAGACGGCCGGAGGGTGCGGAGGCTTGCAATTTCCACGCGCCCGTCGGCGTACGCGGGAGGCGCGCGAGAAGAGCGCACCAGGCCCGCTCAGCGGGGCTGGTGCGCTCGCTGTGCGGAGCCGTGGGTACGGCGTCGCGACCTGCTGGGAGCCGTGGTCGCTGGGTGTCGCTGGTGGGGTGAGCCGGGACCCGCGAGGGTCAGGCCGGCTGCATCTCCAGGTGCTCGGGATCGAGGTCGAGAGCCTGGGCCGCCGAAGCGACGGCGAGGCGGTCGTTCTCCTCCATCAACCGGGTGACCAGCGCCTCCAGCTCGGCGATCCTGATCCGCAGCTGACGGTTCTCGGCGGCCAGCCGGAGGGGGAGGCCGCGGTCCTGCTGCAGATGGCCGATCAGAGCCTTGGCCATGTGTGATGAGCCTTCCGACGTGGGAGACCCGCCGTGACCGGGGGGCCGTCTTCAAGGGTGACACCTCGGTGGGAATCGGTCAATGTCGGGTCACCCCCGAACGGGGGTCCTTCGCGCCCGCGGCACCGGCTGGCAGCGGGGGCAGAAGTACGACGAGCGGTTCATGAACTCGACCCGACGGATCGGGGTGCCGCAGCGGTCACACGGCTCGCCCTCGCGGCCGTAGGCGTGCAGGGAGCGGTCGAAGTAGCCGGACTGGCCGTTCACGTTGACATAGAGCGCGTCGAAGCTGGTGCCGCCCTCCACGAGAGCCGCGCCCATCACCGCCCGGGCCTCGGCGAGCACGCGGCGTAGGTCGACGGGCCGGAGCCGCTCCCCCGGCCGGTCGCTGTGGACCTGCGCATGCCACAGCGCCTCGTCGGCATAGATGTTCCCGATGCCCGAGACGAGCGTCTGGTCGAGCAGCAGGCGCTTGATGCCCGCCCTACGCCGGCGGACCTTGCCCACGAAGAGGTCGTCGTCGAACTCGGGGTCGAAGGGGTCGCGGGCGATGTGTGCGATCTCGGGTGGCACCTCGGCGCCGCCGTCGGAGACCGCCAGGCCACCGAACATCCGCTGGTCGACGAAGCGGAGCTCGCGGTCGCCGAGGTCGAAGCGCACCCGCAGGTGGCGCTCGTCGGGGTGGCGGGGGTCCTGCACGAGGAGCTGACCGCTCATCCCGAGGTGGCCGAGGAGAGCGTCGCCGTTGTCGAGGGGCAGCCAGAGGTACTTGCCGCGGCGACGGGCCGCCTCGAAGCGGCGGCCGGTCAGTGCGGCGGCGAAGCCCGCAGGCCCGCGATGGTCACGGCGTACCGGACGGGGATGGAGGACGGTGACCGAGCCGATGGTGCGGCCGACGACGTGGCGAGCGAGGCCGTCGCGGACGGTCTCGACCTCGGGAAGCTCGGGCACAGTGGTGGCTGGTCAGTCGTCGGTCGCCTCGACGACCGCGTCGATCACGGGGTCGGAGACACCCAACGACGCCGCAAGCTCGCCGTACGCCGTCTCCGCGGCGGCCTGCTCGGCCTCCTTCTTGGAGCGGCCGACCCCATTGCCGTAGCGCTGCTCGCCGACCCGGACCTGCGCGGTGAAGGTCTTCATGTGGTCGGGGCCCTCGTCGGCGATGAGGTACTCCGGAACGCCGAGGCCGTGCTCGGCGGAGAGCTCCTGGAGCGAGGTCTTCCAGTCGAGCCCCGCGCCCAGGGCCGAGGCCGCATCGATCAGCGGGTCGAAGAGCAGATGGACGACCTCGGCGGAGCTCTCGAGCCCGCCGGAGAGGTGGACCGCGCCGATCACCGCCTCGACGGTGTCGGACAGGATCGAGGCCTTGTCGCGACCTCCGGTGGTGTCCTCGCCGCGGCCGAGCTTGATGTAGCCGCCCAGCTCGATGTTGCGGCCGACGACGGCCAGGGCGCGGGCGTTGACCACGGCGGCGCGGAGCTTGGCGAGGTGGCCTTCGGAGAGGTCCGGGTGGGTGCGGTACAGCGTCTCGGTGACGACCACGCCGAGCACGGAGTCACCGAGGAACTCCAGCCGTTCGTTGGTCGGCAGGCCGCCGTGCTCATAGGCGTACGACCGGTGCGTGAGTGCACGCTCCAGCAGCTCGGCGTCCAGGGTGGGTTCGCCGAGCGACGTACGCAGCGAGGCGTAGTTCAGGGTCCTGGACCCGGTCTCAGAGGACCTGGCGACGGGCGCCGCGCGCGCCGTACTGGCCGCAGGTGCCGCAGGCACGGTGCGGCAGGTGCTTGGCACCGCACGCGGGGTTGGCGCAGGTCACCAGCGTCGGCGCCACGGCCTTCCACTGCGAGCGCCGATGGCGGGTGTTGCTGCGCGACATCTTCCGCTTCGGGACTGCCACTGTTCTCTCCTACGTCGTGGGCCCACCGGTCCCGGTGGGTCATCGTGCGTTGCCGGACTACCTAGTCTTCTGCCTGCTCGGGCTCGACCAGCGCGCTCAGCGCCGTCCACCGCGGGTCGACCGGCGCGTCGTGCCCGTGGTCCGGATCATCCGCGAGCCGGGCGCCGCACTCGACGCACAGTCCGGGACAGTCGTCCTGGCACAACGGCTGGAACGGCAGTGCGAGCACCACCGCGTCCCGCAGCAGCGGCTCCAGGTCGACCAGGTCGTCCTGGAGCGTGCTGACCTCGAGCTCCTCGTCCGGATCGACGCTCTGGTCGTCGTACACGAACAGCTCCTGGAACCTCACCTCGACGTCGTCGGAGATCGGCTCCAGGCACCGTGCGCACTCGCCGACGACGGCGACTGACGCCGTCGCGGTGACCAGGACGCCCTCCATGACCGCCTCCAACCTCAGGTCGAGATCGACCGGAGAGCCTTCGGTGACGCCGAGGACCTCGATGCCCAGATCTGCCGGTGCCGGAACCGTCCGTGACACCTCGCGCTGGGACCCCGGGCGGCGACCGAGCTCGCGAGTATCGAGCACGAGCGGCGCTCTCGGGTCCAGTTTGCTCAGGGGTTCACTTCTTCTTCTGGCCACAACAGATCGCCTCGTATCGTATCCGGCCAGGTCAGGGGCGCAAAACCAGCGGCCCCATCTCGCCGAGTCGTCGCGTGCCGACTCGGCGTGTTTTCGGTGCGCTCGGCGCCGGGTCGGCGTCAGGCCAGGCGTTCCTTCAGCAGGTCGTGGACGAACCCCGGGACGAACGACGAGACGTCGCCACCGAAGCCCGCGACCTCCTTGACCAGCGACGAGGAGACGAAGCCGCGTTCAGGGCTGGTCGGGATGAACACCGTCTCGACGCCGGTGAGGGAGGAGTTCATCTGCGCCATCTGGAGCTCGTAGTCGAAGTCGCTGGCAGCTCGCAGCCCCTTCACGATGGCGTCGACGTCGCGCTCGGCGCAGAACGTCGTGACCAGGCCGGTGAAGCCCTCCACCGAAACGTTGGAGAGGTCGGCGCAGGCGCGCCGCATCATCGTGATCCGCTCGTCGGCGTCGAACAGCCGGTTCTTGCTGACGTTGGTGCCCACCGCGACGATCACCTCGTCGAACAGCCGCGAGGCGCGGCGCACGATGTCGACGTGCCCGAACGTGGCCGGGTCGAACGACCCGGGGCAGACGGCGCGGCGCAAGGGGCCTCCTGGAGTCCGGTTCGGCTAGGCGGTGCTGGACGCGGCGGCGTGAACGTACCAGAGCACCGTCTCGCCGTACTTCTTCTCCCGGCTCGCGCCGAAGCCGTCCGGCCAGGCGGGCTCACCGCCCCGCGTGCCTCGCTCGACGACCACCATCGCGCCGGGCACGAGCCAGTCCTGGTCGACGAGGGCGATCAGGTCGGCGGCCAGGTCGTCCTCGGCGTGGGCGTACGGCGGGTCGAGGAACGCGACGTCGTACGGCGCGGTCGGCGGCCGGGACAACGCGCCGGCCACCGGTCCGGTCACGACCTGTGCCTTGTTGAAGCCGAGGTCGTGGGCGTTCGCACTGATCATCGAGGCGGTACGCCGGTCCTGCTCGACCAGCGTGACCACGCCGGCTCCGCGCGACCAGGCCTCCAGCCCGACCGCACCCGACCCGGCGTACAGGTCGAGGAAGCGGAGCCCGGCGAGCGACCCGCACCACGACTCGATGGCGGAGAAGAGCGCCTCGCGCACGCGGTCGCTGGTCGGACGGGTGCTGACCCCCCGTGGCGTGGCGATGCGACGGCCGCCCACTCGTCCCCCGATGATGCGAGTCATGGCCGTGCCGGTCTCCCGGTGAACCCGCACGGCGCGGTCATGACTTCTCCATGAACTCAGACTGCCGTGAATGCTCCAGTTCTGTCACGAGCAGCCGGAGGTCGGGTGTGCGTACGAGCTCGGGATCGTCGGCCAGCAGTGCGGTCGCGGCCGCGCGGGCCTCGAGGATCGTGTCCTCGTCGCGGAGGACACGCAGCTGCTGCAGCGAGCTGTGGAACCCGGACTGCGACCGGCCGAGCACGTCGCCCTCACGACGCTGCTCGAGGTCGACCCGGCTGAGCTCGAAGCCGTCGGTGGTGCCGGCCACGGCGTCGAGGCGCTCGCGGGCGGGGCTGCCTGCTTCGGCGTGCGTGACCAGGAGGCACAGCCCGGGAAAACCGCCACGGCCCACGCGGCCGCGCAGCTGGTGGAGCTGGGAGATGCCGAAGCGGTCGGCGTCGAGCAGCACCATCGCGGTCGCGTTCGCGACGTCGACACCGACCTCGATCACCGTGGTCGCGACGAGCACGTCGGTCGTCCCCGCGGCGAAGGCGCGCATCGCGCGGTCCTTGTCGTCGGGTGGCAGGCGGCCGTGGAGCAGGTCGAGCCGGAGCCCGCTGAGGGCCCCGCCGCGCAGCGACTCGACGACCTCCTCGGCAGCGCTCAGGGCATGGGCTGCCGCCACCGGCTCGCCGTCGTCGTCGAGGGCCGGCACGTCGGACTCACCCTGCTCGAGCTCGTCGCCGGTGATGCGCGGGCACACGACGTACACCTGGTGGCCCTTCTCGACCTCCTCGCGCACCCGTGTCCAGACGCGTTCGATCCAGGCCGGCTGCTCGGCGAGGGGTACGACGTTCGTCTGGATCGCCGCGCGGCCGGCGGGGAGCTCGGTGAGCGTCGAGACCTCGAGGTCGCCGAAGACTGTCATCGCGACCGTGCGCGGGATCGGCGTCGCGGTCATCACCAGCACCTGGGGGGGCGTGCCCGCCTTGTCCGTGAGCGCCGCGCGCTGCTCGACCCCGAAGCGGTGCTGCTCGTCGACCACGACGAGCCCGAGGTCGGCGAACTGCACGTGCTCCTGCAGCAAGGCATGGGTGCCGACCACGATCCCGGCCTCACCGCTGGCGGCACGCAGGAGGGCCTCCGCGCGGGCGGACCTGGGCATCGAGCCGGTGAGCAGGGCGACGGTGGTCGCCTCGGCGGCGCCACCGAGCATCCCCCCCTGGGCGAGGTCGCCGAGCATCGCCGTGATCGAGCGGAGGTGTTGCTGGGCCAGGACCTCGGTCGGGGCCAGCAGGGCCGCCTGGCCACCGGAGTCGACGACACGGAGCATCGCCCGCAGCGCCACCAGCGTCTTGCCGGAGCCGACCTCGCCCTGCAGCAGCCGGTTCATCGGGTGGGGCCGCGCGAGCTCGGCCATGATCTCGGCCGAGACCACCTCTTGGCCGCCGGTGAGCGTGAACGGCAACCGCTCGTCGAACGCCGCGAGCAGGCCGCCGCCGCCGGCCCGGGCCTGGCCCCCGAGCCCGGCCAGTGCGGCCCGGCGGCGCGCCATCACGAGCTGGGTCACCAGCGCCTCGTCGAAGCGGAACCGGCGTTGGGCCTGCTGCAGCTCGGGCCACGAGTCGGGCGAGTGGATGTGACGCAGCGCGGTCGACAGGTCGGGCAGCTCGTGGCCGCGGCGTACGTCGTCGGGCAGCGGGTCGGGCAGGTCGTCGATGACGGTCAGGGCGAACGCGATCGCGCGCTGGAGGTCCCACGAGTGGACGCCCTTGGTCAGCGGGTAGAGCGGGAACAGCGCCTTGATCGAGGCGACCGCGGCACCGGCGGTCTCGTCCTCGTCGTCGTCCTCGTCGGGAAGACCGAACAGCACCATGGTCGGGTTGGTCAGCTGCCACTGCCCGCGGAAGGTGCCGACCTTGCCGATGAACACGCCCCGTCGCCCGACCGAGAGCCGACCCGCGTGCCACTCGCTCACGTGCTTCGACTTGGCGAAGAACGACATCCGCAGCGCCGGGCCGTCGGTCTGCAGCGTCGTGTCGAGCCGGTACGCCGTGCGCCGTGAGCGGCGGTCGAGGTAGGTGTTGACGGTGCTCTCGACGATCTCACCGACCACCGTGAGCATCTCCCCGCTGCGCAGGTCGGTGACCTTGGTCAGCTCGCCGGTGCGGACGTAGCGCCGAGGGAAGTGGAACAGCAGGTCGCCGACCGTGCGCAGGCCGAGGCCGTCGGTGATCTTCTTGGCCTTGCCCTTCTTGGTCTGGGCGCCGAGCACCGATGCCACGGGCGAGTCGAGGTCGATCACCAGGCCCTCCAGTCACTCGACGGACATCAGCAGCGGGTAACGGTCCTGCCCCCCGTCGTACACCATGACGTCGACATGCGCGTGACGGTCGGCGACGTACTCCTCGCACTGCTGGGTCAGTCCGTTCGCATCGGCGCCGCTGACGAGGGTGACCAGCTCGCCGCCTCCGCCGAGCATCCGCTCGAGGATCTCCGTCGCGACCGCGGTCAGGTCGTGACCGACCACCGCGAAGTCGCCCTCGATCACGCCGAGGACGTCGCCGGGCTCGCAGGGACCGGCCATCGTGATCGCCTGCCGGGCGGCGATGGTGACCGCACCGTGGCGGGTGTGCCGGGCGGTGGCGGTCATCTCGAGGACGTCGGCGTCGAACCCGCGGGCCGGCTCGTGGACCGCCAGGGCCGCGAGCCCCTGGACCTGCGCCTCGGTCGGGATCACCGCCACCCGGACGTCGAGGTCCTCCTCGGCGGTCCGCGCGGCGATGCGCGCGGCACGCACCGAGTCGTGGTCGTTGGGCAGGATCACGACCTCGGCAGCGCCGGACTCGGCGATCGCGTCCAGGATCATCCCCGTCGAGGGCCGGTTGCCGGGACCGCCCTCGATCACGATCGCACCCGCTTCGCCGAACAGCCGGGCCAGACCGGGACCGGCGGACACCGCGACGATGCGGCGGCCGGCGCGGGCCTGGCTACGGCGCGCCGCGGCGGCGACCTGCTCCGCGAAGTGCGTGACCCGGACCCGGTGCGGATGACCGGCGGCGATGCCCGCCTCGATCGCGGCACCGACGTCGTCGACGTGGACGTGGACGTTCCACAGCCCCTCTCCCCCGACCACGACGAGGGAGTCGCCGAGTGGCGCGAGGGCCTCGCGCAGCGCCGGCACGGCGTCGTCCTCGGCGTCGAGGAGGTACATCACCTCGTACGACGGACCGGCCTCGCTCAGGTCGGCGACGCCCGTGGTCACCGGGATCGCTCGCGCGCCGAGAGGCAGTGGCGTCTCGATCGGGTGACGCCCGGTGAGCACCGTCTCGGCCGCGTCGAGGATGACGCTCAGCCCGCGACCGCCCGCGTCGACGACACCGGCCGCACGGAGCTGCTCGAGCTGCTCCGGGGTGTGGGCGAGGGCTTCGCGCGCGGCCCCGGCGGCCGCGGCGAACACGTCGCGCGCCCGGGCGCGCTCGTCCGCGGCTCGTCGTACGGCGGCGTCGGAGGCGGCCCTGGCGACGGTCAGGATCGTGCCCTCCACGGGCGTCCCGACCGCGGCGTACGCCGCCTCGGTGGCCTCGGCCATCGCCTCGGCCATGATCGTCGCGTTGGGTTCGCCGTGCCTCGCCCTGCCGATCCGCGCGACCAGTGCCCCGAGCAGCTGGCTGAGGATCACGCCGCTGTTGCCCCGGGCGCCGAGCAGCGCGGCACGGCGGAACGCGGCGAGGGCGGTGAGGAGGTCGGCATCGTCGGCGGCGGCCTGGTGGATCGCGTCGCGGGCTGCGCTCATCGTGAGGTACATGTTGGTGCCGGTGTCGCCGTCCGGCACCGGGTAGACGTTGAGGGCGTCGATCTCCTCGCGGGCCGCCGCCAGGGCGTCGACCGCGACGTCGACGAAGCGCCGGACGACCGCGAGCTCGATCCCGCCGCCGGTAGGTGCTTCCATCGTCTGTCGTGCGCTCCTCAGGTCGGGCCCGAGAGGCTCGGGCGGCTGCCAGGTTAGTGCTCCTCGACGGAAGGTGTTCGAGGGGCAGCCGTGGTCCGGGTCGTTGATTCGTCCGCGTGCGGGTGCGTCAGATATTCTTTCCCGGTTGCCCGCTCCGCGCGGGCCCCGTTCCAGCTCTCAACCAGGAGTGACTCCCGTGGCTGCCGTCTGCGACATCTGCGCCAAGAAGCCGGGCTTCGGCAACAACCGGCCGTGGTCGAAGAAGATCACCAAGCGGCGCTTCGACCCCAACATCCAGCGCGTGCGCGCCACGGTGAACGGCACCCGTACGCGTCTCAACGTCTGCACCGGCTGCCTCAAGGCCGGCAAGGTCACTCGCTGACCTCCTGAGCTCATGCGTTGCCCCGGGCCTGTGGTCCGGGGCAACGTGCTTGTCGGGGCGGGTTCAGAAGTGGGTCCACCCGGTGGGGCCGTCGTAGTCGCCGTCGTCGACGGTGACCCCGGATCCTTCGGCGACCGACCCGACCACCGTCCAGCCGTCGGGCACGTCGTCTGCGGAGGCGTACGTCGCGAGCAGCGCGTGGTCGTCCCCCCCGCCGAGGATGAAGCTCAACGGGTCCGCACCGGTCGCGGCGGCGACGGCGTGGAGGGGCTCGGGGATGTCGAAGGCGTCGCGGCGTACGTCGATCGCCACGCCGGAGTCCTCGGAGAGGTGGCGCGCCTCGGCGAGCAGGCCGTCCGAGATGTCGATCATCGCCGTGGCGCCGGCTTCCGCGGCGACCCGTCCCGCGTCGTACGGCGGCTCGGGGCGGCGGTAGGCCTCGACCAGCACCCGGGGCGAGCGGAAACCGCGTCCGAGTACGGCGAGCCCGGCCGCCGCCCAGCCCTGGCGTCCGCACAGGGACAGGACGTCGCCGGGCTCGGCGCCCGACCGCAGCACCGGCGACTGCGTGCACGAGCCGAGCACGGTCACCGCGATCACCAGGCCGTCGGCCGCGGTGAGGTCTCCCCCGACCACCGAGGCGCCGACCAGCCCGCATTCCTCGGCGAATCCATGGGCGAAGTCCAGCGCCCACTGGACAGGCAGGTCACGCGGCGCCGCGAGGCCGATGGTCAGCGAGTGCGCGCGGCCTCCCATCGCGTTGATGTCGGAGAGGTTCGCGGCCGCGGCCCGGTGCCCGATGTCGGCCGCCGAGGCCCAGTCGCGGCGGAAGTGCCGGCCCTCGACGAGCACGTCGGTGGAGACCAGCACGTGGCCGTCGCGGATGCGCAGCACGGCGGCGTCGTCGCCCGGCCCGACCAGCACCTGCTCGCCCTGCGCGAACACGTCGCGGAGGCGATCGATCAGCGGGAACTCTCCGGCCTCCGAGACGGTCGCGTCAGCGGGGAACGACATGCGCCCATCCCACCAGATCGGGGCGCTGTCGCGTCCCGCACCCGCCGGGCGACCTGTCGGGCGCGACATACTGCACGGTAGGTTGTGCCCCGGTAGCACCCGGCAGGCCGCCGATCCCCATCGTGCTCGCGGAGGAGACAACCCATGGTCGTCCAGGCGTACATCCTCATCCAGACCGACGTCGGCAAGGCCGCCGAGGTGGCCCGCGCGATCGCCCAGGTGAAGGGCGTGACTCTGGCCGAGGACGTCACCGGTCCGTACGACGTGATCGTGCGCGCCGAGGCCCGCAACGTCGACGAGCTGGGCAAGCTGGTCGTGTCCAAGGTACAGAACCTCGACGGCATCACCCGCACCCTCACCTGCCCGGTCGTCCACATCTGATCCGGACTGACTTGGCCCGAACCTCGCCGCGCCCCGAGCCGCTCGTGCGGACCCGGGGCGCGCGCCTGTCCGCGGGCGTCGCGTGTCTCGGGCTGGTGCTCGTGGCCTGCGGCAAGGAGCCGGTCAGCATCCCGACCCTGCGCCTCTCGGCCGCCGACCAGGCGGTCTGCCAGCGCCTCGTGAACGCCCTGCCCGACCATGTCGCCGACCAGTCACGTCGCAAGACCCAACCGGCGGCCGCACTCGGAGGAGCGTGGGGTGACCCGGCGATCGTGGCCCAGTGCGGCGTTCCGGTGCCCGCGGGCTTCACCCGCACCGCCGGCTGCACGACCGCGGACGGCGTGGGGTGGTACCTGCCGGACGACCAGTTCCGCGACAACTCGTCGGACATCGTGATCTCGACGGTCGGCTACCGGCCGATCCTCCAGGTGACCGTGCCCGCGAGGTACCGGCCGAACGGGCTCGCGGCCGCGATGGTCGAGCTGGCGCCGATGGTCAAGCAGTACACGAAGCTCGTCAAACCCTGCCACTGAGTGCCGGACGCCTACCGCAGGCCGGTGGAGCGACGCAGGGCGAGCTGGATCAACCGGTCGACCAGGGCCGGGTAGTCGAGCCCGCTGGCGGCCCACATCCGCGGGTACATCGAGGTTGGCGTGAACCCGGGCATCGTGTTGATCTCGTTGACGACCAACGACCCGTCGGGCATCACGAAGAAGTCGACCCGCGCCAGTCCCTCGCAGCCGATCGCCTCGAACGCGCGCACGGCGAGCTCACGCACCTCGGCGGAGGTCGCCTCCGGCAGGTCCGCCGGTACGTCGAGCTCGGTGTGCTCCTCAGGGAGGTACTTGGCCGCGAAGTCGTAGAACTCGTGCTCCCCGCCCACGACGATCTCGGCCGGCACGCTGGTCTCGGGGGTTCCGTCGAGCGCCTCGAGCACTCCGCACTCCACCTCGCGCGCGCCGACCGCTGCCTGCTCGACCAGCGCCTTGGGGTCGTGGCGGTGGGCCTCCTCGATCGCGCCGTCGAGCTCGGAAGCGTCGTGGACCTTCGAGATCCCCATGCTCGACCCGGCCCGGGACGGTTTCACGAACAGGGGGAAGCCGAGGTCGGCGACTCGGTAGCGAACACCGTCGGGGTCGCGGTACCACTCGCGCGCCGTCACCGTCACCGACGGCAGCACCGGCAGTCCGGCTGCCCGGAGCACGATCTTGGCGTACGCCTTGTCCATGCCGACTGCACTCGCGAGCACGCCCGCCCCGACGTAGCGGACCCCGGCCATCTCGAACATCCCCTGGATCGTGCCGTCCTCGCCCCATGGCCCGTGCAGCAGCGGGAACACCACGTCCACCTCGCCGAGCGTCTCCGGCGGCTGGGCCGGCTCGTGGACGACCAGATCGGTGCCGCCGGCCTCGCGCAGCAGCGTGATCGAGGCGCGGTCCCCGTCGACCTTGGGCAGGTGGTCGGGTCCCTTGATCTGGAGGTGATCGGGGTCGCCGGACTCGAGCACCCATCGGCCGTCGGGAGCGATCCCGATCGGCACGACGTCGTACGCCGTGCGGTCGATCGCCTCGAGCACGCTGCCGGCGGTGACGCAGCTGATCGCGTGCTCACTCGACCGGCCGCCGAAGACGATCGCGACACGGGGCTTGCGGGTCCGACCCGGGTGCTCGCTCATCGGAAGGACCCTATCCGGGGGTCGCGGCGCACCCCGACCACCTCGCCGTACGCTCGCGGCATGCCAGACGACACCTGGTCCCTCGCCACCACCGCCGTCACCGCGGGGCGCCCGCCACACGAGCCGGACCAGCCGCTCAACCATCCGATCACGATGGCGTCGACGTACGGCGCGACCGGCGACCTGGAGTACGGCCGTTACGGCAACCCCACCTGGGCGGCGTTCGAGGAGGCGCTGGGTGCCCTCGAGGGTGGGCGTTGTCTCGCGTTCTCCTCGGGGCTCGCGACGGTGGCGACCGTGCTGGACCTGGTGGGTCAGGGCGCGACGGTCGTCGCACCGCGGCACGCCTACAACGGCACGGTGATGCAGTTGGCCGACCTCGAGGCCCGCGGCCGGCTGACGGCTCGGCTGGTCGATATCACCGACACTGCCGCAGTGACGACGGCCAGCGAGGACGCGGCACTGGTGTGGCTCGAGGCGCCGACCAACCCCGCGCTGGAGCTTGCCGAGATCGAGACCATCACCCGGGTCGCCCACGACGCCGGCGCCTACGTCGTCGTCGACAACACCTTCGCCACCCCACTGCGTCAGCGACCGCTGACCATGGGTGCTGACATCGTCGTGCACTCGGCGACCAAGTACCTCTCCGGCCACGGCGACGCGATGCTCGGCGCGCTGGTCACCACCGACGACCAGCTGTACGACGTACTGAAGGGCCGGCGGGACCTGGTCGGCGCGATCCCGGGCACGCTCGAGGCCTGGCTCGCGCTGCGGGGTCTGCGCACGCTGCACCTGCGGGTCGACCGGGCCGAGAGCAATGCCCGCGACCTCGCCGACCGCCTGCGCGCCCACCGCGCGGTCCAGGGGGTGCGCTACCCCGGCTTCGGCGGGATCGTCTCGATCGTGCTCGCCGGCGGCCCGGACGCGGCCGACCGGCTCGTGCGGTCGACGTCGCTGTGGGTGCACGCCACCTCGCTGGGCGGTGTGGAGTCGACGTTCGAACGACGACGTCGCTGGAAGTCCGAGCCGGACACCATCCCGGACGCGCTGGTGCGTCTCAGCGTCGGTGTCGAGGACGTGGACGATCTGTGGTCGGACCTGTCTCACGCGCTTTCCGGGCCGGCGTGATCTGCGGGGAGATCTGACGGGCCCAGCTGGACTCCGAGGACCGCACCCAATCCTCAGTCCGTCTCCGCCTTCGTCTCACGTGCCTGGAAGGACTCCATCATCTCCGGTGCGGTCATCCGGCCGTCGACGACCGCTTCGACGTGCTCGGCGATCGGTGCGTCGACGCCGACCTTGCGTGCGAGCTCCAGCAGGGACGAGCAGGACTTCGTGCCCTCGGCGACCTGCCGGGTCGAGGCCACGATCTCCTCGGTGGTCATGCCGAGGCCGAGCTTCTCCCCGAACGTCCGGTTGCGGGACAGCGGCGACGAGCAGGTCGCGACCAGGTCGCCCAGGCCGGCGAGCCCCATCAGGGTCAGCGGGTTGGCGTCCATCGCCATCGCTAGCCGCGCCGTCTCCGCCAGCCCGCGCGTGATCACCGACGCGGTCGTGTTGTCACCGAAGCCCAGCCCGACGGCCATGCCGACCGAGAGAGCCACGACGTTCTTGTACGCGCCACCGAGCTCGCAGCCGACGACGTCGACGCTGGTGTAGGGGCGGAACGCCGGACCATGGACGAGGTGCTGCACCTGCTTGGCGACGTCCTCGTCGGCGCACGCGACCACCGACGCCGCGGGTTCGCGCTGCGCGATCTCGTGAGACAGGTTGGGCCCGCTCACGACGGCGATGCGCTCCGAACCGGCATCGGTGACCTCGGCGACCACTTCGCTCATGCGCTTGAGGGTGCCCAGCTCGACGCCCTTCATCAGCGAGACCATCACCGCCGAGGACGGGAGGTACGGCGCCCACAGCTCGAGGTTGACGCGGAACGTCTGCGACGGCACCGCGAAGACCACGACCTCGGCGTGGGCCACCGCCTTCTCGGTGTCGTGGGTGGCGACGACGGAGGGAGGCAGCTCGACGCCTGGGAGGTAGTCGGTGTTCTCGCGGCGCTGGTTGATGGTCTCGCAGACCTCTTCCCGCCGCGCCCACAAGGTGACGTCGTTCCCGGCGTCCGCGAGCACGAGGGAGAACGCCGTACCCCACGAGCCTGCCCCGAGGACGGAGACCTGCGTCATGTGCCCGTCGACTTCCGCTCGCCCTTCGCCGGCTGCTGCTCGGACCTCTTCGGGTTGCCGGTCGGTCGCACTCCGGACTTGCGCGGGTCGAAGCGTTCGGCCGGTGCCTCCTCGCCGCGCACCTCCGCGACGAGGGCGGTGAGCGCCGCCATGATCCGTCGCGTCGCCTCGTTGATCGTCTGGGTCGTGTGCGGCTGGGCCTGCAGGTCGTCCAGCGGGACCGGGTCGCCGACCTTCATCGTGATCCGGGTGCGGGGGAAGAGGTGCGGCTTCTTGGCATAGGGGTAGAGCAGGTTGTGCACGCCCCACTGGCCGATCGGGATCACCGGGCAGCCGGTCTCGAGCGCGATCCGCGCGGCCCCGGACTTGCCGGCCATCGGCCACAGGTCGGGGTCGCGGGTGAGCGTGCCCTCGGGATACACGACCACGCACTCACCCGCACGTACGGCGGCGACGGCGGCGTCGAACGCGCCCTTCGCGTTCCTGGTGAGCCGTTCGACGGGGATCTGCCCCGCGGCCGTGAGGAAGTAGGACAGTGCGGGGTTCTTGAAGAGCCCCGACTTCGCGAGGTAGCGGGGCATCCGGCCGTGGTCGTAGACGATGTGCGCGGCCGTCAACGGGTCCACATGGGACACGTGGTTGAAGACCAAGATGCAGCCACCGGTCGCCGGGATCTTCTCGCCGTCGATCCAGGTGCGCTTCGTGGTGGCGAGCAGCACCGGCTTGAGGACGGGTACGGCGAGGTTGAACGCCCAGCCGCGCTTCCGCTGCAGCGGTCGCACCGGTCGCAGACCCACCTGCGTCCCTCCCGTCGTGGCACCCGAACAATGCGGTCGGCCCGGCAGCAGCGCCGGTGTCCGGGTCAGGCTACTCGGTCGACGAGCGTCGCCGGCCGCCTGACAGGATCGCCTCGATGAGTGCGTCGTACGTCGTCCTGCTGCCGGTGAAGCCGCCCGCACAAGGCAAGTCGAGGCTCGAGGGCGACCCTGCTCGCCGTCGTGCACTGGCGGCGGCGTTCGCCTTGGACACGGCCCGCGCCTGTCTCGCCGCCGGCTCGGTGACGGCCGTGCTCGCGGTCACCGACGACGCGCGGTTCGCCGACCAGCTGCGGACGGTCGGCTGCGAGACGATCCCGGACGGGGTCGCCGGCAACCTCAACGAGACGCTCCGCCTCGCCGCGGCCGAGGCCCGCCGACGCTGGCCGGAGGCGACACCCGTGGCGGTGTGCGCCGACCTTCCGGCCTTACTACCCGCGGATCTCGACGCGGCTCTCGACACCGCGGACGGGATGGCGTTCGTCGCCGACCAGGACGAGGTGGGCACGACGCTGTACACCGCGCCGTACGACCTGTTCACGCCAAGATTCGGCCACCGTTCGCGGCAGGCCCACCTCGACATCGGCGCCCGCGAGATCACCGGCGACCTGTGGTCGCTCCGCCGCGACGTCGACGACGCGGCAGGCCTCGCTGCGGCGACGACGCTCGGACTCGGTGCACACACCCGGCTCGCGTTGCTCGGATAGACCCTGGCCCGGACACGACGTAGGGGCCACCGGATCACCGGTGGCCCCTCCTCGACGTGGTGCGTCAGCGCTTCTTCGCGGTCCGCTTGGCCGCCTTCTTGGCGGTCTTCCTGGCCGGAGCCTTCTTCGCCGTCGTCCTCTTGGCCGTGGTCCTCTTGGCGGCCGTCTTCTTGGCGGCGGTCTTCTTGGCGGGAGCCTTCTTCGCCGTCGTCCTCTTCGCAGCCGTCCTCTTGGCGGCCGTCTTCTTGGCCGGAGCCTTCTTCGCCGTCGTCTTCCTGGCCGTCGTCTTCTTCGCCGTCGTCCTCTTGGCGGCGGTCCTCTTGGCAGTGGTCCTCTTGGCGGCCGTCTTCTTGGCGGCGGTCTTCTTGGCGGCGGTCTTCTTGGCCGGAGCCTTCTTGGCCGTCGTCCTCTTGGCAGCCGCCTTCTTGGCCGGTGCGGCCTTCTTGGCGGTCTTCTTCGCCGTCGTCTTCTTCGCCGTCGTCTTCTTCGCGGTGGCCTTCTTGGCCGCGGCCTTCTTCGCCGAGGCCGTCGCCTTCTTCGCCGTCGACGTCGACGCGGCCAACGTCAGCTTCGGCAGCTTCTTGGCACCAGAGACGACGTTCTTCAGCTCGGCCCCGGCGGTGAACTTCGGCACCGACGTCTCTTTGGCCATGATCTGAGCACCGGTCCGCGGATTACGGACCATGCGAGCCTTCCGCTCGATCTTCTTGAACGAGCCGAATCCCGTGATCGCGACCTTCTCTCCCCTGGCCACCTCGCGCGTGATCGTGTCCAGGACAGAGTCCAGAGCGTGCTGCGCCTGCTTGCGGTTCCCCTCGTAACGCGCGGCGAGTGCGTCGATGAGCTGTGACTTGTTCACGGCTTCCCTTCCAATGAACGATTGTGGCCGGCCCTTTTGCCCGGCTTCTCGACGAACGCTAGGTACTCGCGGCGTTCGTCACAATCACCACGCCGGGTCTGTCGAAGGTTTTTTCCGTTGCGTTTCCGGCTCAACTGCGCCCTTTTCGGCGAACTGCGACCGTGGCGTCGGTTGCTCCGAACATCCGACTCTCGCCCGATTGTCGTAGACGTTCCGTTGCGGCGGCCCCGCATCGGGTCTGCGAAATCCCTTCTGTTGAGCGGGATTCGCGCGATTCCGTGTCAGAGCGTTGCGGGCTTCCAGCTCGGACGTCCCGATTCGTACGTCGCGATGTCGTCCTCGTGGGCGAGCGTCAGCGAGATGTCGTCGAGCCCTTCGAGCAGTCGCCATCGCGTGTACTCGTCGATGTCGAAAGAGTCCTCGATCGCATCGGGTCCGTCGCCGGCGCGCACGGTGCGCTCGTCGAGGTCGACGCTGATCGTCGTCCCGGGCTCGGCCTCGAGCAGGTCCCAGAGTCGGAGCACGACCTTGTCGTCGACCTGTGCTGCCAACAGCCCGGCCTTGCCGGCGTTGCCGCGAAAGATGTCACCGAAGCGCGGCGACAGCACGACCTTGAAGCCGTAGTTCTGCAACGCCCACACGGCATGTTCGCGAGACGAGCCGGTGCCGAAGTCCGGGCCGGCGACGAGCACGGTGCCCACGTCGTACGGCTTCTGGTTGAGCACGAACGACGGGTCGTTGCGCCAGGCCGCGAACAGTCCGTCCTCGAAACCGGTGCGGGTGACGCGCTTGAGGTAGACCGCCGGGATGATCTGGTCGGTGTCGACGTTGCTGCGACGCAGTGGGACGCCGATGCCGGTGTGGCTGGTGAACGCCTCCATCAGATCTGCTCCAGATCGGCGGGCGAGCTCAGCGTGCCGCGGATCGCCGTGGCAGCGGCGACGGGGACCGAGACGAGATGGGTGCGCCCGCCCTTGCCCTGCCGGCCCTCGAAGTTGCGGTTGGACGTCGAGGCGCTCCGCTCCTGGGGAGCGAGCTGGTCGGGGTTCATGCCGAGGCACATCGAGCAACCGGCACCCCGCCACTCGGCACCGGCCTCCTTGAAGACGACGTCGAGACCTTCGTCCTCGGCCTGCAACCGGACGCGAACGGAGCCGGGGACGACGAGCAGGCGGATGTCGTCGGCGACCTTGCGGCCCTTGATGATCCCGGCAGCGGTGCGGAGGTCCTCGATCCGGCCGTTGGTGCACGAGCCGACGAACACGGTGTCGACCCGGATCTCACGCATCGGCGTACCGGCCTCGAGCCCCATGTACTCCAGGGCCTTGCGGGCACCGACCCGGTCGCTCTCCTTGTCGTAGCTCTCCGGGTCGGGCACCGAGCCCGCGAGCGGTACGCCGTGACCCGGGTTGGTGCCCCAGGTGACGAACGGCGTCATGGTGCTCGCGTCGAGCTCGATCTCCTGGTCGAACCCGGCGTCCTCATCGGTGACCAGGGTCTTCCAGTGCTCGACCGCGGCATCCCAGTCGGCCCCCGTCGGCGCCTCGGGCCGGCCCATCAGATAGCCGAACGTCGTCTCGTCGGGGCCGATCAGCCCGGCCTTGGCACCCCACTCGATGCTCATGTTGCAGACCGTCATCCGGGCCTCCATCGACAGCGCCTCGATGGCCGGACCGCGGTACTCCACGACGTACCCCTGGCCGCCGCCGGTGCCGGTGTGGGCGATCAGGGTGAGGACGAGGTCCTTGGCGGTGACGCCGGCTGGCAGCTGACCGGTCACGGTGACCGCCATCGTCTTCGGGCGCGCCTGGGGCAGGGTCTGCGTGGCGAGCACGTGCTCCACCTCGGAGGTCCCGATGCCGAACGCGAGCGCCCCGAACGCGCCGTGCGTCGAGGTGTGGGAGTCGCCGCAGACGATGGTCATACCGGGCTGTGTGAGCCCGAGCTGGGGCCCGATGATGTGCACGATCCCCTGGTCGAGGTCGCCGAGCGGGTGGAGCCGGACGCCGAACTCCTCGGCGTTCCTTCGCAGCGTCTCGACCTGGGTGCGGCTGACCGGGTCCTTGATCGGCTGGTCCCACTCGAGAGTCGGGACGTTGTGGTCCTCGGTCGCCAGGGTCAAGTCCGGACGACGTACCGGGCGGCCCGCGAGGCGGAGTCCGTCGAACGCCTGGGGTGAGGTCACCTCGTGGATCAGATGGAGGTCGATGTAGAGCAGATCTGGCTCGCCCTCGGTGGACCGGACCACGTGCTCGTCCCAGACCTTCTCGGCCAGGGTCCTGCCCATCTCTCCTCCTCCGTGCTCCTCGAATCGACCTCGACCCTACAACTTGCGTCCCATGATCTGAGACGGCAATATTGCCATATGGACACAACCAGCGGCGTGGGCGTGCTCGACAAGGCCGCCCTCGTGCTCACCGCTCTCGAGTCCGGACCGGCCACCCTGGCCGGGCTGGTCACCGCCACCGGCCTCGCCCGGCCGACTGCGCACCGCCTCGCGGTCGCCCTGGAGCACCACCGTCTGGTCGCACGCGACCTCCAGGGGCGGTTCGTGCTCGGCCCGCGGCTGGCGGAGCTCTCCGTCGCCGCCGGCGAGGACCGGCTGCTCGCGACGGCGGGCCCCGTCCTGGCGCGACTGCGCGACATCACCGGAGAGTCGTCGCAGCTCTGGCGCCGCCAAGGCGACTACCGCGTCTGCGTCGCGGCCGCCGAGCGCCCGTCGGGTCTGCGCGACACCATCCCGGTCGGCTCGCAGCTGACGATGCGTGCCGGCTCCGCCGCCCAGGTGCTGCTGGCGTGGGAGGACGCCGAGCGCATCCACCGCGGTCTGCAGAACGCCGCGTTCTCGGCCGCTGCTCTGTCGGGCATTCGCCGGCGCGGCTGGGCGCAGTCGGTCGGCGAGCGGGAGCAGGGTGTCGCCTCGGTGTCCGCCCCGGTCCGCTCCCCCTCGGGGAAGATCGTGGCGGCGGTGTCCGTCAGCGGGCCTCTCGAGCGCCTGTCCCGACAGCCGGGCCGGATGCATGCGCCGGCGGTCGTGGCCGCTGCGGAACGGTTGTCCGAGTCGTTGCGGCGCGCTGCCGCCGAGTAGCCGAAGTGGGAGTTCTCCCGCGCCCAAGTGGGAGCTCTCCCGCGCCCAAGTGGGGGATCAAGGTTGTGTGGTCCCACCTCGCCGCCGGAGAGAGCCCACTTCGACGGCGGACAAGCCCCACTTCGGCTCAGAGCCGCTTCGACACCAGCTCGACGAGGTTCCCGTCGGGGTCGGCGACCACGGCGTTGCGGTTGTTGTTCCCCGTGTCATGGGGCGGCGTGACCGACGGAGTGCCGGCCGCGACCAGCTCGTCGTACGACGCGTCGACGTCGTCGCTCCAGAGGACGAGCTGGAACCCGCCGCTCCCGGGGGACGCGTCGATGCCGTGCACGCGCATCGCGGCCTCCGCGCTCGAGATCGCGATCATGACTCCGTCGAGCCGTAGCTCGACGTGGTCCGGCGCGTCGCTGTCGGGAGCACGAAAGGTCTCCGCGAACCCCAGCGGCCCGCCGTAGAAGGCGAGGGCCGCCGGGAGATCGCGGGTGTAGATGTTGACCATCGGGCTCGAGAACGTCATCGGGTCATCGTGACAGACCACCTGCCGTCAGAAGAGCGCGTCCTGCTCGATCTCCAGCAGGGCCTGCTTGCGCTCGATGCCTCCGGCGTACCCGGTCAGGGTTCCGTCGGCCCCGATCACCCGGTGGCACGGGATGACGATCGGGATCGGGTTGCTGCCGTTGGCCAGGCCGACCGCGCGTGAGGCGGCGTTGGACTTGCCGAGGCGCTTGGCGATCTGGCCGTACGACGCGGTGTCGCCGTACCCGATCTCGAGCAGCTGCGTCCACACCGATCGCTGGAACTCGCTGCCGCCCGGGTCGAGCGGCAGGTCGAACTCCTTGAGGTCGCGGTCGAAGTAGGCGCGGAGCTGGCGCACCGTCTCGACGAGCACCGCGTTGGTGTCGTCGCGGTCACCGCGCGGCCGCCCGTCGTGGTCACGGAACGGCGAGAACTCGATGGCGGTGATCGCCCCGTCGTGCTCGACGATGCGCAGGTCGCCCACGGGCGAGTTCATGACGGTCCACATGTCAGTGTCCTTTCGTTGTGCTCGAAGTGAGCGTGTGCCAGAGATGGAGCTGCGCGTACGAGCGCCATGGCCGCCATCGCTCGGCGAGGTCGTCGGCCTCCGCAGGGTCGCGTCCGAGCAGGCGGAGCGCGTCGCGGATGCCGATGTCGGTGGGCAGGAAGACGTCGGGGTGGCCGAGGGCACGGAGCGCGATGTAGTCGGCGGTCCAGGGCCCGATGCCGGGCACCTCCAGCAGCTGACGGCGTACGTCGTCGCGGTCGGCGCCGCGGTCGAGACGCAGCACGCCGTCGGTCAGCGCGCGGCACACCGCGATGAGCGCCCGACCGCGTGCCCGCGGCATCGGCAAGGACTCGGGCTCGAGCTCGGCCAGCCGCGCGGCCGCGGGGAAGAGATGGGTCAGCCCGTCGACCGGAGACGCGAGACGCTCGCCGTACTGCTCGGTGAGGCGGCCGGCCGCGGTGCGTGCGGCCGCGACCGTGACCTGCTGGCCGACCACGGCCCGCACCGCGAGCTCGTCTCCGTCGACGTGACCGGGCACCCGCAGGCCGGGCCGCCGACGCACCAGCGGACCGAGCACCGGGTCGCCCGCGAACGCGTCACTAATCGCGACCGGGTCGCAGTCGGCGTCGACCAGGCGGCGTACCCGCTCGACGGCGGCGGTGAGGTCGCGCAGGTCGGACAGCCGGAAGGTCGCGGGCACGAACGCTGTCGACCCGTCCTCGTCGTGGTCGGCGAGCTCGAGCTCGACGGTGCCGATGCCGTGCGGGAGCCGGAGGGTGCGGGAGTACGTCGTGTCCCTGGTCACCTCGACGCCCGAGACGGCACGCGTGGCCAGGAACTCGTGCAGCGCGCGACCCGCGAACGGCGTGCGTACGGCGAGCCGGAGCTGGAGGGCGCCACTCTGGGTGTTCTTGCCGCGGCCGCCACGGAGCTGGGTCGGCGTCGCGGCGTAGACCTCGCGGACCGTCTCGTTGAACTGCCTGACGCTGCTGAACCCGGATGCGAAGGCGACATCGGCCGCCCCGAGGTCGGTGGTCTCGAGCAGCACGCGTGCGGTCTGGGCGCGCTTGGCCCGGGCCAACGCGAGCGGGCCGGCGCCGAGCTCCTGGGTGAGGAGCCGCGAGAGGTGACGGGGCGTGTACCCGATGTGGCGGGCGAGGCCGTCGACGCCCTCGCGGTCGACCACGCCGTCACCGATCAACCGCATCGCACGGCCGGCGGCGTCGGCGGCGACGTCCCAGTCGGGGCTGCCAGGGGTGGCATCGGGGAGGCACCGCTTGCAGGCGCGGAAGCCGGCGGCCTGAGCGGCCGCGGCGGTCGGGTGGAACGTGACGTTGTGGAACGCCGGGGTGCGCGCGGGGCAGGACGGCCGGCAGTAGATGCCGGTCGTGCGGACCGCGGTGTAGAACACACCGTCGAACCTGCGGTCGCGGCTCTTCACCGCGCGGTAGCAGGACTCGAAGTCCTGGTGCATCGGCGAGGTCGTCGGGGTCATGCCCCCATCATGGCCGATGGCACCGACAGTCTCTGGCGGGAATCGGACACGACCGCCGCAGCCGGTGCCGACTCAGCGGCGTACCGCGTCGACGAGCTTCCAGCCGGCCGGGAGCAGACCGGCGGCCAGCAGGATCTTGACCGCGTCGCCGGGCAGGAAGGGCCGGACGCCGAGGGTCCAGGCCTGGCTCGCGGTCACGTCCAGGGCGTGCTTGAGCCAGAAGAAGCCGAAGGCGTAGATCACGACGTTGCCGAGGATCATCGCCGGCAGCGAACGCATCGCCCTGCGGTCCCAACCGCGGTCGGCCAGCCAGCCGACGAGGGTGGCCGCCACCAGCATGCCGACCAGGTAGCCGCCGGTGGCCGAGGTGAACTTGAGGACGTCCCACCCGGACGCGTGCTGGGCGAAGACGCCGTACCCGAGGCCACCGACGACCAGGTACGCCGCCATCGTGGCGAAGCCGCGGGTTGCGCCGTACGCCCCTCCGACGAGCAGGACCGCGAACGTCTGGCCGGTGAACGGGACCGGTGTGTTCGGCAGGTGGAAGGTGACCTGTGCCGACAGCCCGATCAGGGCCACGCCGATCGCGACGAGCACCGCGTCGGCGACGAGGCTGACGGCACGACTGCTGGGGCGGACGAGCGACGGGACGAGCGCGGTGGAGGACATGGTCGGATCCTAGGGAACCCGGGCTTCGTCGGTCACCCGGGGCCCGACGGACGGACGCCTCAACGCCCGAGGGCGAGCCCGAACGCCTTCGCCATCGACGGAGCGGTGGCCGCCTGCCGCAGGGGCGGCAGACCGAGGACCTGGCTGTAGAGCCGCGACAGCGACAGGTGGGAGAGCGGGCTCTTCGCGACGACACCGCGCACGCTCGGGTGAACCAGGATCGTGAGGATGACGTTGCCCTGCGTGTGGTCGTCCTCGTCGGCCGTGACGACGATGGCGAGCCGACCGGAGCGGAAGTCCGGCCCCGACATCGCGAGCCCGACCCCTTGGCGGATGAACGCATCGGCGGTCGCCAGCGAACAGTTGTGCGCGTCGTCGCAGAGGTCGGGCACCACCATCCCGGCGTCGGGCAGATGACCGGTGCGTACGTCGTGGGGGAAGCGGTCGAGGCTGGTGTCGAAGGTCTGGCACTCGCCGCGCTCGGAGGTGAAGTAGGTCCAGGGGTTGTGCCGCACGGCGTACTGCCCTGCGTTCGTGAGGGTGCAGGGGGCCGGCATGTCGTCGGCGTACACGCGCGCGGTGAGTCCGTGGGCGAGCGCTTCGCCGAAGACAGAGGCACCGCTGAGCGGGTGGTCCGGCGGGCTGAGGTCGTCCTGGACGCCGAACGTCGATCCGCCTGCGATGGCGAGGTAGTTCGGCAGCGACGGGTGGGTCATCGCGTGGAAGTCGGTCGCATAGCCGTACGTCGTGCCCAACTGGGAGGTCCACGGCATCTGCGACTGCATCTCGGAGAGCGAGCTGTTCTCGATCATGAACACGAGGAGCTTGGTGGCCCCCGCCGATGCCGCGTGCGTGGTCGGACTGGATGGCGTCGGCGTACCGGTTGACCCCGGCGAGTGGTGGGTCGGGGACGGAAAGTCCGTCGACGCGACGCTCGAGCTGTGCGCGCCGCCGCAGCCGGCGAGCACGAACCCCAGCACGACCGCGAGCACCGGAGCCCGACCCAGCGTCATGCGCGGGACGGTACCCGCGAAGACCAAAACGGCAGGTCGCATCGACCGGCCATCACAGTGCAGCGTGCGTGACGATCAGCCGACCAGGCGCCGGGCGAGTCATTCCGCTTCGGTCGGGTTCAAAGTCATCACGAACGACGCCGGATGTGCCGAGGCACCGGCACCTCGCGACGGCGGTGGTTGAACCGATCGACCCATTGGGCGGTGACGACCTCGAGGTCATCGACGCCCTTCCACGGCCGCCTCGGCTTGATCAGCTCGGCTTGTAGAGCCCGATCACCGACTCTGCGAGCGCGTTGTCGTGCGAGGACCCGACGGCACCGGTCGAGGGTTTGATGGCCGCTGTCGCGAGGTGCCCGGAGTTAGGCCACGGACAAGTACTGGACCCGTGATCGCGGCCCCGCCCAGCGTTTCCGCTGTCAGGACACGCTTTTCCGACTTGTACCCCCGACCGGATTCGAACCGGCGCTACCGCCTTGAGAGGGCGGCGTGCTAGGCCACTACACAACGGGGGCAAGCGCGCGAAGACGCGACGAGTGACTGTATCGAAGGCCCCCGGACGTTCAAAATCCCGGCCTGGGCCGGGAATTTCGCTGGGGTACTAGGACTCGAACCTAGACTAACTGAACCAGAATCAGCCGTGCTGCCAATTACACCATACCCCAATGATTGACCGGCTTTCGCGCCTCAGCCGCCCCCTGGAGAGCGGGTCGCGGGGTGCTCGGTCGACCGCCGGGAAACCTTACACGCGGCTCCGTGGGGCCTCCAAAACGCGCGCGCTGGTGGTGGTCGCCAGTCCCATCCGGCGACTCACGGCGACCGCCAGCACGAGGTAGACCAGTGACTGGGTGAGGGTCACCGGGATGCTCCACCAGCTCCCACCGGAAGGGTTCAGGGTCGAGGCCATGTCGCTGTAGGTGAGTGCGATGCCGTAGGCCAGGAAGTTGTTGAGCACGTGCATCGCGATGCCGGCCTCGAGTCCGCCGGTGCGGATCACGAGGATCCCGGCGACGACCCCGAACGCGAACCGGTCGAAGAAGACCGGTGGGCTCTGGCCGAGACCATGGGCGAGTCCGAACAGGAACGCCGGGAGCAGGACCGCCACCCAGGCCGAGTGGAACATCCCGCCGAACGCCTGGGTGAGGTAGCCACGGAAGACGTACTCCTCGCCGGCCGCCTGGAACGGCGTCAGCAGCAGGATCACCAGCACGTAGTGGAACGTCGTCGTGGTGAAGCTGTTGGCGTGCCCGCTCACGTCGCCGTCCTGGCCGGGCAGCACCGCGCCGACGACCAGTGTCGCGATCAGCGCGACGACCGAGACGGCGAGGCAGGCGAACAGGTAGCGCCACCGGATGCGGGGCCGGACCGAGGCCAGCCATCGTGGCGCGATGCCGTGCACGAATCTGGTGGTCAGCATGGCCAGCGGGATGAACGTCGCGAGCGCGACGTTGAGGAACGCCAGCCCCGCCGGGGTCGGCTTCGTCAGGTCTGCGAGCCGGGCCACGTCGACGGCGCCCTGACCGGTGACCAGGTAGACGGCCTGGAAGACGATCGTCGCGATCACCGCGCCGAACAGGACGAACCCGAGGAACATCAGCACGATGCCGACGAGTGGCCGCCACACGCCGGGGCGGCCCGCCTCCTGGATCCGGTGGTACGCCAGACCGTCCGGGGCGACCGGGCCCCGGAGCCAGGTCGACCCGGGAAGAGTCATGTCAGCGCCGACTGCAGGCGTTTGAGCGAGCGTTCGCGGCCGAGCAGCTCGAGTGACTCGAAGAGCGGAGGGCTGACCCGGCTCCCGGTGACCGCGACGCGGACCGGGCCGAAGGCGTTGCGCGGCTTGAGTCCCAACCCCTCGACCAGCGCCGCACGCAGTCCGCCCTCGATCGCGGCCGTGGTCCACTCGCCGAGCCCGGACAGTGCGTCGTACGCCGCGCGAACCACGTCGCGGCCGGCGTCGTCGATCTCGTCGGTCCGGCTGAACGAGTCCTCGTCCACGAAGAGGAACCCGAGCATCGGCACCGACTCCGACAGCGTGTTGATGCGCTCGTGCACCAACGGCATCGCGGCGTCGAGCAACCGGCGCTGGTCGGGGGTGATCGGCTCGTCGACGAGCTCGGCCTCGGCCAGGAACGGGATCACCCGCTCGGTCATGTCGGGCAGGGAGATCCGCCGCATGTGAGCGCTGTTGACCGCCGCGAGCTTCTTCATGTCGAAGCGCGCGGGGTTCGGGTTGACCCGCTGGATGTCGAACGCCTCGGCCATCTCCTGCATCGTGAAGATGTCGCGGTCCTCGGCGATGCCCCAGCCGAGCAGCGCGAGGTAGTTCAGCAGCCCCTCGGGCAGGAAGCCACGGTCGACGTACTCCAGCAGACCGGACCCCGGGTCGCGCTTGGACAGCTTGCGGTTGCCCTCGCCCATCACCATCGGCAGGTGTCCGAAGCGCGGCGGACCGTTCCCGACGCCGAGCCGGTGCAGCGTTTCGTAGAGCGGGATCTGCCGCGGGGTCGACGAGAGCAGGTCCTCACCGCGGAGCACGTGGGTGATCCCCATCATCGCGTCGTCGAGCGGGTTGACGAGCGTGTACAAGGGGTCACCGTTGGCGCGCAGGATCGCGAAGTCCGGCACGTTCTCCGGCAGGAACCCCACCTCGCCACGCACCAGGTCGTCGAACACGATCGGCTCGGACGGCATCCGGAAACGCAGCACCGGCATCCGCCCCTCGGCCTGCCACACGGCCAGCTGGTCGGGGTCGAGCTCGCGACAGAATCCGTCGTATCCCTGGTTCTTGGAGCCGCTGGCCTTGCGTCGCGCGTCGACCTCGTCGTTCTTGCAGTAGCAGTCGTAGGCCAGGCTCTCCTCGCGGAGCGCCTGCGCGACCTCGGCATAGATCGGAAATCGCTCGGACTGACGATAGGGGCCGTTGTCGCCGCCGACCTCCGGTCCCTCGTCCCAGTCGATGCCGAGCCAGTTCAGCGAGTCGATGATCGAGCGGTAGCCCTCGACGGTGTTGCGGGCCAGGTCGGTGTCCTCGATGCGCAGCACGAGGGTGCCGCCGTAGTGGCGGGCGAAGGCCCAGTTGAACAACGCGCTGCGCACGTTGCCGACGTGGAGGTTGCCGGTCGGGCTGGGTGGGAACCGGACGCGGACATCCGACGGCTGCGTGTCGCCGAGGACGGGGTCACTCATCGCTTCACCACCGTGTTGGTCAAGGCGCCGAGCCCGGCGATCGACACCTCGACCTCGTCGCCGGGCTGCATCGGGCCGATGCCTTCGGGCGTACCGGTCAGGATCACGTCACCCGGAAGCAGCGTCATCACGCTGGTGATGTGGGCGACCAGGGTCGGGATGTCGAAGACCATGTCCTTGGTCGAGCCGTCCTGCACCAGGTCGCCGTTGAGATGGGTCTGGATGCCGACGCCGTCCATGAAGTCCTGCGGATCGAGGTCGGTCTCGATCCACGGCCCGAGCGGGCAGAACGTGTCGAAGCCCTTGGCGCGCGTGAACTGGCCATCCTTCTTCTGCAGGTCGCGAGCCGTCACGTCGTTGGCGATGGTGTAGCCGAAGATCACGTCGGTCGCCTGCTCCGGCGGGACGTCCCGGCAGATGCGACCGACGACGACCGCGAGCTCGCCTTCGTAGTCGACCCGCTCGCTCTGCGGCGGGTAGCGGACCTGGTCGCCCGGACCCACCACCGAGGTGTTGGGCTTGAGGAACATCAGCGGCTCATCGGGCACCTCGTTGCCGAGCTCGGCGGCGTGGCCCCCGTAGTTGCGGCCGATCGCCACGACCTTGCTGCGGGGGATCACCGGCGCGAGCAGACGGACGTCCGAGAGGAGGTGCTCGGTCTGGGTCGGCTGGATGCCGGCGTACAGCGGGTCCCCGGACAGCTCGACGACGACGCTGTCCCCGGCGGGCTGGCCGAACTCGTCCAGGTCGCCGCTGACCACGCCGTACGCCGGGTCTTCGCCCGTGGTGAACCTCGCGATACGCACGGACCCGAGCCTATCCATCGGGACCGTTCGGACCCTCATCCGACCGGCTTACCCTGATGGGCATGAGCGACGTGCTGGAGCGGGGCGCGGAGGGCGAGAGCATCCGCGACGAGGACTGGTACGGCGCGGAGATCGGCGCGGTGCGCTTCGTCGACTGCGTGTTCGCCGACGTCGACCTCACCGAGGCGACCACGAGCGGTACGACGTTCGAGGGTTGCACGTTCCACACCTGTCGCTTCAACGCCTCGACCCACCGGGCGACGGCGTTCGTCGGCTGCGACTTCCGGCGGACCAGCTTCTTCACGGCCACGCTGGACGGGTGCAAGCTGACCGGCTCGGTGTTCTCCGAGTGCACGCTGCGGCCACTGACGGTCGTGGGTGGGGCGTGGGGGTCGGTGACCCTGCGCGGCGCGAGCCTGGCGGGAGTGGACCTCAGCGGGGTCGACCTGCGCGACGCCGACCTGTCGATGGCCGACCTGACGGGCGCCGTGCTGGGTCGTGCGCGGCTGGACGGGGCGACCGTGCGCGATGCCGACCTCACCCGGGCCGACCTGAGAAAGGCGTCTGTCGACCGGGTGGACCTGACCTCGGCGACGTTGAAGGAGACCAGGATCGACCTGCGGGCCGCGGTGATGCTCGCGGAGCTGCACGGGGCCGTGGTCGATCTTGAAGACTGAGGTCGTGCGCGGGTGGTTTCGAGACGGTCGCAGAGCGACCTCCTCAACCACCGACGAGCGTGCGCGTCATCGGGCCCGCCTCGCGCCGTACGTCGAGCCGCACCTGGCACGTCGTCGAGCCGGGGTGCCGCACCCGGTGCACGACTTCCTCTTCACCTACTACTCCTTCTCCCCCGCCAAGCTGCTCGACTGGCAGCCCGGGTGGCCGGAGTCTGGATCCGCGTCGTTGCTCGAGAAGCGGCGGCCGCTGGTCGCCTCGACCCTCGAGCTGTTGCGCGCGACGGCCGCACGGACTCCGACGTTCGCCTGCTTCGGCCTGCACGAGTGGGCGATGGTGCACGGGATCGACGAGACCCGACATCCGGTACCGCTCCGCCTGGGCGCCGCCGGGACCGACGAGGTCGTCGAGTCGCACCGCATCGCCTGCTCCCACTTCGACGCCTACCGCTTCTTCACGCCGTCCGCCGCTCCGCTCAACGAGCTCCGGCCCGGCCCCGGCGACCGGTCGGCGTACGAGCAGCCCGGTTGCCTGCACGCCACCATGGACCTCTACAAGCACGCCTTCCGGCTCTGGCCACTGGTCGGCTCGGACCTCGTGGCCGACTGTTTCGTGCTCGCGTGGGACGTGCGGACAGTCGACATGCGGGCCGCGCCGTACGACCTCGCCGACCTCGGCTTCTCCCCGATCCGGATCGAGACGCCGGCGGGGAAGCAGGAGTACGCCGCGCACCAGCGCACCTTCGCCGAACGCGCCACTCCTCTGCGCGAGCGGCTGATCACCGTGTGTGAGCAGCTGCCAGAACGTCCCTCCCGATAGTCCCCAGACCCTGCGCGCGACCTGACTACGGTTGTCGTATGGACGACCGGGTGCTCCAGAACTTCCTGGGTGAGGACGGCCGGTTGCGGGTCGTGCCGACGAAGCCGTGGAAGCTCATGGTGGTGCTCGACCACCTGGCGCAGAGGTTCGAGCCCGGCCGTCGCTACACCGAGGCCGAGGTCAACGAGCTGATCACGACCTTCCACCCGGACTACGCACTGTTCCGGCGGTACCTGGTCGACCACGGCTTCATGACCCGGGAGGAGAACCTCTACTGGCGTTCAGGAGGCACCTTCGAGGTCTGACGCCGCGCGGACTCACCACCCGGGTGGGTGGCGGTCGGCCCAGGGTGCCGCGGCCTCGACCTGGGCGGCGAGCGACAACAGCAGCTCCTCCTCGGCCGGCCGGGCCGCCAGCATCACTCCGACCGGCAGCGCGGACGGCGTCCGGTGCAGCGGCAGCGAGACGGCCGGCATGCCGGTCACGTTCCACGCCGAGGTCCAGGGGGTGAAGCGCTTCTGCGCCTCGAAGTCCGCGGCCGGGTCGTCGTCGTCGCGCAGCGCGCCGACCGGCAGAGGCGGTACGGCGAGCGTCGGCGTGAGCACCGCGTCGTACGGCGCCAGAGCGGTGAGGCAGTCGGCGGCATACCGGCGCATCGCGCCGAGCGCCAGCCCGAACTCCGGCCCGCTCACGGCCCGCCCCGACCCGGCCAGCCACCGGGTGAGCGGTCGCAGCAGCTCCTCCTGATCCGGCGCGACCGGCGACAGCGCCGTCAGCACCGCCCAGCAGATCTCGAACGTCGGCACCGCGTCGCGCGGCATCGGGACGGCGATGTCCTCGACCTCGTGACCGAGCGAGGCGAGCAAGGCAGACGCCGACTCCCACGCGGCCACGCACTCGGGGTCGACCACGACGTCGGCGATCACCGGCTCGATGAAGCGCGCGATCCGTAGGCGCCTCGGCTCCCGGTCGCAGGCCGACAGGAACGACGACGAGGGCGCCGGGGCCCACGACGGGTCGCCGGCACGCCGGCCGGCGAGTACGTCGAGGAGGGCGGCCGCGTCGCGAACGGTCCGGCCGAGCGACCCGCCGGTGGCGAGCCCGGTGATCTCGCCGTACATCGGCCAGCCGCTGATCCGGCCGCGCGTGGGTTTCAGCCCGACGAGGCCGCAGCACGAGGCAGGGATGCGGATCGAGCCGCCGCCGTCCGAGCCCTGGGCCACCGGCACGAGCCCCGCGGCCACCGCGGCCGCGGCACCGCCCGACGACCCACCGGCCATCCGGGTCGGGTCCCACGGCGTCACCGCCGGCGGCGCGACGTCGGACTCGGTGTAGCAGGGCGAGCCGAACTCGGGGGTGTTGGTCTTCCCGAGGCTGACCATCCCGGCGCCCTCGATCGACAGCGTGACGCCGTCGGAGGTGTCGGGCACGAAGTCGGCGTACGCCGCGGACCCGAACGTCGTGCGCACCCCGGCGGTCAGGTTCAGGTCCTTGATCGCGGTCGGTACGCCGTACAGCAGGCCCGCATCAGTCGGCGCCGGCAGCAGCGACCCGGCACGCTCCAGGGCACGCTCGGGCGTGCGTGTGACGAAGGCGCCGACCGCGTCCGCCCGCTCGAGGTAGTGGGCCGCGAGCTCCCGTGGCGACGTCTCGCCGCGACGTACGGCGTCACCCTGCTCCAGCGCGGTCAGGTCGTGGAGCTCGGTCACGCGACTGACGCTAGCCCGGCCGCCCGCCGGATAGTACGTATCAAACGGCTGGCGGCCGTTTGATACGTACTATCCGGGCACCCCGGCTCGGTGACGGCGCAGGCCGAAGGTGATCCCGTCGAGCAGCGCTTCCCACGACGCCTCGATCACGTTGTGGCCGACGCCGACGGTGACCCACGACGACTCCCCGTCGGAGGTCTCGATCAGCACGCGAGTGATCGCGTCGGTGCCGTGGCCACCGGGCAGGGAGGGGTCGAG
This sequence comes from Nocardioides sp., assembly GCF_036493135.1. Classification (GTDB taxonomy): domain Bacteria; phylum Actinomycetota; class Actinomycetes; order Propionibacteriales; family Nocardioidaceae; genus Nocardioides. The sequence goes on from NZ_DASXQG010000001.1 coordinate 58,912, forward strand.
GATCCGCACCTTGTAGTCGATCAGCTCGAACTTGGCGACCTCGGGGAACGCCCGCACCAGCGCCTGCCGCAACGCTTGGTCGAGCGCGTTGACCGGCCCGTTGCCCTCGCCGGTCTCGACGTACCGCACCCCCTCGGCGACCACCTTCACGGTCGCCTCGGAGACGGCCTCGTCACCCGGCCGCGCGTGCGTGAGCGTCTCGGTGATCACCCGCCACGACTCGACGGTGAGGTACGACGGGCGCCGGCCGTCGGCCTCCTCGGCCAGCAGCAGCTCGAACGACGCGTCCGCGGCCTCGAACGTGTAACCGCGAGCCTCCATCTCCTTGACCCGCGAGGTCACCCGGTCGACGAGGTCGCGGTCGCCCGACAGGTCGTAGCCGAGCTCGCGACCCTTCAGCTCGATCGACGCGCGCCCGGCCATGTCGCTGACCAGCAGCCGCATGTCGTTGCCGACGCCGACCGGGTCCATGTGCTGGTAGAGGGCGGGATCGACCTTGATCGCGCTCGCGTGCAGCCCGGCCTTGTGCGCGAAGGCGGAGCCCCCGACGTACGGCTGGCGCGACGCCGGCGGCACGTTGGTGACCTCGGCGACGGCGTGGGCGATGCGCGTGGCCTCACCGAGGAGACCGTCGGGAAGGACCGACCGGTCGAGCTTGAGCTCGAGGTTGGCCACCACCGCGACCAGGTCGGCGTTGCCGGTGCGCTCGCCGTACCCGTTGATCGTGCCCTGCACATGGGTCGCCCCCGCCTGGACCGCGGCCAGGGTGTTGGCGACCGCACACCCGGTGTCGTTGTGGCAGTGGATCCCGACCCGGCCGGACGTCGTCCCCACCACGTCGTGCACGACATCGGCCACCCAGCCGGGCAGCATCCCGCCGTTGGTGTCGCACAGGGCCACGACCTCCGCGCCGGCGTCGTACGCCGTGCGCAGCACCTCGAGCGCGTAGTCGCGATCCGCGCGATAGCCGTCGAAGAAGTGCTCCGCGTCGAGGAACACCTGCTGCCCCTCGGCGACCAGGTGGCCGACCGTGTCCCGGACCATCTCGAGGTTCTCCGCCAGCGTCGTGCGCAGCGCGAGCTCCACGTGCCGTGGGTGTGACTTCGCGACCAGTGTCACCACCGACGCGCCGCTGTCCCGCAGCGCCCCGACCAGCGGGTCGTCCGCCGCGCGCACACCCGCCCGCCGAGTCGCGCCGAACGCCGTCAGCCGGGCGTGACGCAGAGTGAGCTCGTCGCGCGCCCGCGCGAAGAACTCGGTGTCCTTCGGGCTCGCGCCCGGCCAACCCCCCTCGATGAACCCGACCCCGAGCTCGTCGAGCTGGCGGGCGATGGTCAGCTTGTCGGCGACGGAGAGGTTCAGGCCCTCCTGCTGCGCGCCGTCGCGCAGGGTCGTGTCGTAGACGTGGAAGTCGCCCTGCAGGTCCATCGCGTGCCGTCCTGGTCGTCGTACCGGTCGTGTCGGGGAAACAAAAAGACCCCCCGTCGGGACGAGAGGTCTGCGCGTCGGAAAGTCCCCGACGCGCTACGTGATGATGATGGTGGTGCTCACGAGGACCATGCTGGCACGAGGCGGGATCCCCGGCCGGCGGATCTCACGATCCGGCCGACCGGGGTTCGGAGGATCAGGTGCAGTACTGGAAGGTCAGGTCGGAGATCCCGATGAACGGCGTGCCGTCCACCGTGCCGTCCTGGCCGTAGACGAAGACGATCTGGGTCAGCGGGCCGGTGAACGTCAGGTCGACGTTCGAGGCGTTGCTGGAGCCGTCCGCGGGGCTGTCCGTGTTGACCGCGCGGTACGGGTTGGCAGCCGTGCCGGCGCCCTTCACGTTGCTGTGCGTCGTGCCGATCCACGAGCCCGGGCTGACGATCCAGACGAGGTCCTCGTACGCCCGGTTCCATCGGCTGCTCGAGGAGTCGACGTCGAGGAACGAGAACGAGACGTTGCGCACGGGCTGGCTGAACGTGATCGTCACGGTCTGCGACGTGTTGTTCACGCCGTTCTGGTCGTAGAAGCGCATCACCTTGGACGTGCCGCCGGTGGTCGTGCTGGTGACGCCTCCGTTGTTCGCCGCGGTGTCGGCGCCGCTGGTGGTCACCCTGACGGTGACGCCGGTGTTACCGGTCGTCACGAGGACCTTGCCGGTCTGGTCACCGTTGGCGAAGCTGTCCCAGCTCAGGACGCCACCCTTGCAGGTGCTCGATGTGGCAGCGGCCGCGGGCGCGGCCATGGCCAGAGCCACGACCGGGACGCTCCAGGCAGCGCCGCGCGCCACGGCACGACGGCCGACAGTCGGCGTCGTGGGCTTGTCGTCGACATGCGACGTCATAGGAAATTCCCCCCGGAATCAACGAGTGCTCTCCCCCCGCAGAAGAGCGCCGGGCGTGGTGCCCGGCAGAAGGAACGGTAATGAACGGCGAGGCAGCCTGTATGCGAGACACGAACACTGACCAGGCAAAATCACGTGGTCCGAACGGACTATGAGCCCTGGGGCTCAACGGCCTATCAGCGGTGGTCTCCCGAACGGCGACCAGCCGCTGTCGGGGGAGGCCTGGTGGCCCAGGAAACCCGCGAGAGAAACGAGCACCACCGTGAGTACCGCCCAGCGTCCGGTACGTCGCGCGATCGCGTGCGCGACCACGCGCACCGGCCAGCGGACGTGGGAGGCGCCCGGCCCGAGCCACAGACCGGCTGCCACGCAGAGTCCGGCGACGAAGAGCGTGGCCGCGGTCGAGGCGCCGGCCGCGTAGCACAGCAGGGCCCCGGCGACCCCGATGCCGAGCGCCCAGATCGCGAGCAGCAGCGCGCCCGGGACGGCGGCGAGGAGATACCACGGCGCCGTGAGGGGCGCAAGCAGTACGTCGTACCACCGGGCGCCGCGAAGCCGACGACGATCGCCGTGCGCGGTGACGGTCATCGTGCACGTGCGCAGGAGCCACGAGCCACCCAGCACGAGCGCCAGGCCCCAATAGGGCCACGCGGCGGTCGCGGCGCCGACGACCAGGGCGAGCGCGACCACCACGACTCCGCGCCGGAGGACGATCGCGGTGCTCGCGCGGGCAGGGGACGGCTCGAGGTCGACCGGCAGATCGTCCGGATCTGCGCCGGCGGGACCGTCCGCGGCCCACGGCCGGTCCGCCGGGAGGTGGAGGGTCCGCGCCGGTTGGGCGTACGCCGGGTCGCGGGTCTGGTCGTAGGGCTCATCCGCCCCCGCCACCGGGGTCTGGCGTGAGACGGCGGTCGGGGCAGCGGCCTCGTCCTGGGCGGCCAGCGCGAGCGGCAGGGTGAACGGGTCGTCCATGAGCGGGCCGCCGGCCGGCCGCGCGGGCGGGACGTCGCCGCCCAGTCGCGCGATGATCTCGCGGATCGCGATTCGCCTCGCCGGGTCGGGGTCGAGGGCGGCCGAGACCACGGCCCGCAGGTCATCGGGCAACCCGCCGAGGTCGTGCTCGCCGCGGCGTACGCGGTCCATGATCGCCATCGACGGTCCACGACCGAAGGGCGGATGACCCGTGCCGGCGAACGCCACCGTCGCCGCCCAGGAGTGCACGTCCGACGCGGTGGTCGCGTCGTCGCCGTACAGGATCTCGGGCGCGAGATAGCCCGGGGTGCCGAGCAGCCAGCCGGTGTGGGTGAGCTTGGGGTCGTCGGCGACGCGGGCCAGGCCGAAGTCGATCAGGATCGGGGTGCGGCCCTCGAGGAGCACGTTGGAGGGCTTGACGTCGCGGTGCAGGACACCGACGGCGTGCACGCTGGCGACTCCCTCGGCCAGGCAGCGCGCGAACCAGGCCAGGTCGGACCCGGTGATGGGTCCCTCGAGCGGCACGTGGTCGTGCAGGCTCAGCCCGGGGACGTAGCGGGTCGCGACGTACGGCGTGGGCCCCCACGGGTCGGCATCCACGATCTCGGCGATCCACCGGCTGCGGATGCGCTCGAGGGAGCTCACCTCACGGGCCAGTCGTCGGCGCGCCTCGTCGTCGCCCACGATGTGGGGGCGAAGGACCTTCAGCGCGACCCGGGGACCGTCTCCCTTCCGAGCCAGGTGGACGACACCCATCCCGCCCTCACCGAGGCGGGCGAGAAGGGTGTACTCCCCGACCGTGCGCGCGGGAGAGGGCTGGACGGACACGCCCTCACGGTACCGGCCGGGGGCGACCCGGCAGGTCAGCCGCAGCTCCGGTCGCGGCGAATCCTGGCGTCAGCAGATGCGGCGCATCCAGCCGAAGGTGTCGTCGGCGCGGCCGTACTGGACGTCGACGAGCGCCTGGCGGATCTTCATCGTGACCTCGCCGGCCTCAGCGACCTCGGGGGTCTCGCCGCCGTCCCACTTCAGCGAGCCGACGGGGGTGACGACGGCCGCGGTGCCGCACGCGAACACCTCGCTGATCTCGCCGCCGGCGATGCCGTCGCGCCACTCGTCGATGGAGATCTTCCGCTCCTCGACCTGGTGACCCATCTTCCCGGCGAGCTCGATGATGCTGCCGCGGGTGATGCCCTCGAGGATCGAGCCGAGCTGCGGGGTCACGATCCGGCCGTCGGCGTAGACGAAGTACATGTTCATGCCGCCGAGCTCCTCGACGTACCGGAAGTCCTGGTCGTCGAGGAAGACGACCTGGTCGCAGCCGTGCGCCGTGGCCTCCTGCTGTGCGACGAGGGACGACGCGTAGTTACCGCCGGTCTTGGCTGCGCCCATGCCGCCACGGCCGGCGCGGGTGTAGTCGGTGGTGAGCCACAGCGTCACCGGCATCGGGCCGCGCTTGAAGTAGGCGCCGGCCGGGCTGGCGATCACCATGAACGTGACGTGCTCGGCGGGCCGGACGCCCAGGAACCGGTCGGTGGCGATCATGAACGGACGCAGGTAGAGGCTCCTCTCGCCCGCGGCGTCGGGCACCCAGCGCTGGTCGACGCGGACCAGCTCCTCGACCGCCTGCACGAAGTCGCCCGGCGGGAGCTCGGGGAGGGCGAGGCGCCGGCTGGAGCGCACCATCCGCTCGGCGTTCGCCTCAGGGCGGAACGCCCAGATGCTGCCGTCGTCGTGACGGTAGGCCTTCAGCCCCTCGAAGATCTCCTGGGCGTAGTGGAACACCGCGGTCGCCGGGTCGAGCGTGAGTGGCCCGTACGGCGTGATCTCGGGCTGGTGCCAACCCTCAGCGGGGTTCCACCGCACCGTGAACATGTGGTCGGTGAAGTACGCCCCGAAGCCGGGGTTCGCCAGGATCTCCGCCAGGTGGTCGTCGGCGACCGGCTCGTTGGTGAGGGTGGTGCTGATCTCCATACGACGCACGTTAGTCCACCTCTCGTCAGTCTCGGTCTTGAGTCACAGGAGCCACAGGAACCACCGCCGACGCGGTGATTCCGGACAGCGTCCGGCCTCAGGTGAGCCGGCCCGCGATCGCGTCGCCGATCTCCGGAGTACGAAGGGCGCGCTCCGGGTTGCGCGCCGCTACGTCCTGGGTCACCGCCCTCTCGACGCGGGCTGCTTGCTCGCGGTAGCCCAGATGGTCCAGCAGGAGACCGGCGGAGAGGATCGCCGCGGTCGGGTCGGCGACGCCCTGCCCGGCGATGTCGGGCGCGGAGCCGTGCACGGGCTCGAACATCGAGGGGGTCGTGCGCTCGGGGTTGATGTTGCCCGAGGCGGCCAGGCCGATGCCGCCGGTCACGGCGGCGGCGAGGTCGGTGAGGATGTCGCCGAACAGGTTGTCGGTGACCACGACGTCGAACCGCGCCGGGTCGGTGGTCAGGAAGATCGTGGCCGCGTCGACATGGAGGTAGTCGACGCTCACGTCGGGGAACTCGGAGCCGACCTCGGCCACGACGCGCGACCAGAGTGCGCCGGCGTGGACCAGCACGTTCGTCTTGTGCACGAGCGTCAGCTTCCTGCGCGGCCGCCGGGACGCGCGGGTGAACGCGTCGCGGACCACGCGCTCCACGCCGTACGCCGTGTTCAGGCTGACCTCGGTCGCCACCTCGGCCGGCGTGTCCGCCCGGAGGCGTCCGCCGTTGCCGGTGTAGGGGCCCTCGGTGCCTTCCCGCACGACGACGAAGTCGACCTCGCCGGGGTCGGTCAGCGGCGACGGGACACCGGGGTAGATCCGGGACGGACGCAGGTTGACGTAGTGGTCGAACTCGAACCGGAGCCTGAGCAGCAGCCCACGCTCGAGGATGCCCGGGGGGAGCCGGGGATCCCCCGGCCTGCCCCCGACCGCGCCGAGCAGGATCGCGTCCTGGCCGCGGATCTCGTCGAGCACGGAGTCCGGCAGCACCTCTCCGGTGGCGAGGTAGCGCTCGGCTCCGAGGTCGTAGCGGGTCTGCTCGATCTTCACCGGGGCCGCCGCCTCGAGGACCTTGAGCGCCTCGGCGGTCACCTCGGGCCCGATGCCGTCGCCACCGATCACGGCCACCCGGATCGAGGTGGTCGTGGAGCGAGGCATCGAGTCGGACGTCATGGGCGTGAGGCTAGTGCTCGTCGACGAGCACTAGTTGTCGTCCGGACGCTGACCGCCGTTGTCCCGTAGGTCGAGCGAGGCCTGCAGGGCCTCGTTGCTGTACGGGTTCTCGGGCTGGTGATTGGCGGGACCCCACGTGTCGGGGTACATGTCGTACACGGAACTGCTCCTCGTCTTCATCGGTTCATCTGTTCATCGGTGGTGATGGTGGACGACGAGCCGCCGCGTGGCGGAGCCGGCGCATCCGGTCGTGGGTCTCACGAACGAGATCAAGAGCTCGGGATCGCGGATCGCGCGAGAAGAGAGGTCTTGTGCGGATCCGCCGCGGAGCGGCTCGTCGGGTGGATCTGACAGGACCTGGGGCGCAAACGCCGAACACCGCGGCGAGTCGGTCCCGTCTGTCAGGACCCGCCGCGGCGCTCGATAAGTACGAACACGCTCCGCATGATGTGACCACGGTACGACGAGCGCTCGCCCAACGCAGCCGGATGACCGGAGCCGCTCACCATGCGAGACGGGTATTCCGGGATGAGAGACTCGGTGACGTGAGGATCGACCGATGAGCGCGCCCCCGGAGCTGCCCGAGATCGTCACCCGCGCCTTCGACGTGTCCCGTCGTGCCGGTTACGTCTCCTTCTGCCGCAACGAGACGGGGCGCCTGCTCGCCGCCCTCGCCGCCACGCGCGCCGGGACGATGGCGGAGTTCGGCACGGGCTGCGGCGTGGGAACCGCCTGGCTGCGGTCCGGCGTACGCGGCCAGGACACCCGCATCCTCACCGCCGAGCTCGACGCCGACCTGGCCGAGGCCGCGGCTGAGATCTTCGCGGACGACGACCAGGTCGAGGTGCTGGCCGCCGACTGGTCGACGATGCTCGACCGTGGCCCGTTCTCGCTGCTGTTCCTCGACTCCGGGAAGCCCTCCGCGTCGGGCCCCGACAAGGTCGTCGAGCTGATGGACGCCGGTGGCATCGTGGTGCTCGACGACTTCACGCCGTGCAGCTCATGGCCGCCGATCTTCGACGGCCGGGTCGACACGCTGCGCGAGGAGTGGCTCAGCGACGACCGGTTCGCCGCGGTCGAGGTGCTCGTGGCACCCGACACCTCCGCCGTGATCGCCACCCGGCGCTAGACGTCCCGCACGAACGACGAAGGCCCCGGACCGCGGCCTTCGCCATCGTGAGGTGTCAGTGACCGAGGGACTCCAGGCCCTCCTCCTCGGGGACGACGACCTCGTCGATCATGTACTGGATGGTCTTGGTCGGCAGCGCGACCGCGATCGCCCAGTAGTAGATGGCCAGTGCGAAGACCGCGCTCAACACCTGGGCCCAGAGGACGGGAGCCAGACCGGTGGTCCCGCCGATCACGTGCCCCGGATTGGTGCGACCACTGAACGTGGAGAAGAAGGTGATGGCTCCGACCCCGACCAGGTACACCGGCAGCCAGCCCGCCGCCTTGAGGTTCAGCACCTCGGGCCGCATCTCGCGGTTGAAGATCAGCAGGCAACCGATCAGGACGAGGATCCCGAGCTTCCAGTTGGTCTCCCAGCCGGACCACATGATGATCCAGGTCGAGACCACGAACGCAGCCGGCGAGAACACCTCGCCCAGCGGCAGACGGTACGGCCGCTCCTGGTCGGGCAGACGCTTGCGGAAGGCGCCGAACGCGAGCGGAGCGCCGGCATACATCAGCACGGAGGCACTCGTGATCAGTCCCACCAGGGACTGCCAGCTCGGGAACGGCAGGAAACAGATGATCCCCGCGAGGAACGAGACCAGCACCCCGACCCACGGGACGCGCGCGCTGGTAAGCCGGCCGAACACCGAGTGGAAGTAGTCGTTGCGGGCCAGGCCGTAGGACACCCGCGCACCCGCCGCCGTGTAGATCAGCCCGGTGCCGAGCGGTGAGATCACGGCGTCGATGTAGAGGACCGTCGCGAGCCAACCGAGGCTCACCAGCGCCGCGAGCTGCGCCCACGGACCCGAGAACGTCGAGTAGAGGCCGTGGACTGCGGGGTTCGCCGCCCCGTTCGCCAGCTGCGCCGGCAGGCACCCGGCGACGTCGTTCGGGTTGCCGTCACACCACTTCGCGCCGATGGAGCTGGCGGGAAGTGCCAGCAGGAACACCAGCTGCAGCAGGATGTAGATGATCAGGCCGAGCACGATCGAGCCGATCACCGCGATCGGGATGTCGCGCTTGGGGTTCTTCGACTCGCCCGCCAGCTGGTCGGCCTGCTCGAAGCCGAGGTAGGCGAAGATGATGCCGCTCAACGGGATCGCCAGCAGGATGCCCTTGACTCCGTAGGGGTTGAAGCCGTCTGCGGCGTGGAAGTTGGACCCGTGCATGCCGCCGCTGGCGAAGAGCGCGACCACCAGGATCGTGCCCAGGGGCACGCCGACCTTCCACCACGTGAGCACGGTGTTGGTGTTGGCGAGCGCCTTGACGCCGAGGTAGTTGACCGACGCGAGCAGCGCCATCAGGAGGATGGCGACGACGAGCCCGGTGTGGGTGAGGGTCTCGTCGGGGTGGAGCCAGCCGCTGGCCCAGCTGTAGTGGGTCGCGTAGAGGATCGCGGCGGACACCTCGATCGGCGCGACCGTCACGGCCTGGATCCAGGAGAACCAGCCGAACCCCGCTCCGGCGATGCCGCCGTACGCGTAGTGGGGGAATCGAGCCGAGCCTCCCGAGAGCGGGAACATGGCGCCGAGCTCGGCATGGACGAGCGCGAGGATCAGGATGCAGAGGCCGCCGATCACCCACGAGATCAACACCGCGGGTCCGGCGTTGAACAGGCCCTTCTGTGCTCCGAACAGCCACCCCGACCCGATGATCGAACCCATCGACGCCCAGAGCAGACCGATCAGACCGATGTCACGCGCGAGCTCGACATTCGACTTGCCGCCGCTGCTGGTACCAGAGTCACTGGTCACATCCACCGACATGAGCTGGACCTCTCTCGAGAGGCTCCCCCGACTGGCCTCCGCCAGAGCCTCGACGAGATTAGTCCTAGAGGACTTCTATGCGGCAGCTCCGTTCGCTGGGCGAGTCGTCACTGCGGCCGGTGCGACGATGAGAGGCGGCAGCAGGGCCTGGCTGAGCGGGCCGATCGAGACGGCGTACAGGATGGTGCCGATGCCGGCGACGCCACCGAGCAGCAGCCCGATCGCCACGACGGTCAGCTCCATCAGGGTCCGGACCAGGCGGATCGAGCGTCCGGTACGCCGCGCCAGGCCGGTCATCAGCCCGTCCCGCGGGCCGCGTCCGAACTGCGCGCCGATGTACGCCGCGGTGGCCAGGCCCTGCAGGGCGATGCCGGTCACCAGGAAGCCCGCGCGCACCCCGATCACGTGGGGGGTCGGCAGCGCCACCAGGAAGAGGTCCGTCGAGACGCCGATCACGATCGCGTTCGAGATCGTGCCGAGCCCGGGCATCTCGCGCAGCGGGATCCAGACGAGCATCACCACGAAGCTGACGATCACCAGTGCCTGGCCGATGTCGATCGGGAAGTGGTGGGTGAGTCCGGAGTGGAGCACGTCCCACGGGGCCAGACCGAGGTGGCCACGCACCATCAGCGCGATCGAGAACCCGTAGAGCAGCAGGCCCGCGTACAGCTGGACCAGGCGCCTGCTCAGCCGACCGGTGCGCAGCTGCGCGATCGGGCCGAGGTCGCTCAGCACGATGGGGGTGGGTGGTGCCACGGTGGTCACGGATCCAGGGTGGCCCACGATTGGACTACTTCTCAATAGCCAATTGTGAGACAGTGGACTGCATGACGGGATCCATTGCCGCTGCCCGGCTCGCCTCGCTGGCAGGCGACTTCGACCGGCAACCGGCATACGCCGGCCTCGCCGACGAGCTGCGCATGCTGATCGGTGACGGGCGCGTCGACACCGACCTCCGGCTCCCGAGCGAGCGCGACCTGAGCGTTGCGCTCGGCGTCTCGCGCACCACCGTCAGCCGGGCCTACGCCTCGCTGGTCGAGAGCGGGTTCGCGGTGGCCCGGCAGGGATCGGGCACCTACACGCGCGTCCCCGGCGGTCGACGTCAGGCACTCGACCGGACCCTCACGCCCCACATCGGCAACGACGACGTCGTCGACCTGAGCTGTGCGGCACCCTCCGCACCGCCCGGCATCGCCGCGGCGTACGCCGACGCCGTGCAAGACCTGCCGCTCTACCTCGGTGGGCACGGCTACTTCCCGACCGGCCTGCCCGCGCTCCAGGAGGCGGTCGCCGAGACGTACGACGCGCGCGGTCTGACCACCGAGCCGGAGCAGATCCTGGTCGTCCCCGGCGCCCTGTCGGCGCTGATGATCGTCGCCCAGGCACTGGTCGGTCCGCGGGAGCGTGTGCTCGTGGAGTCGCCGGGCTACCCGAACGCCCACGCTGCCCTCCGCCGGGCCGGTGCCCGGCACGTCGCGGTGCCGATGGACGTCGACGGCTGGGACCTCGACGCGGTCGGTCGGGTGGTGCGCGACGCGCGACCGCGGCTGGCCTACCTGATCCCCGACTTCCAGAACCCCACCGGCAACCTGATGAGCAACGCCGAGCGCGAGCAGTACGCCGCGATCCTGCGGCGGGCGGGGACGGTCGCGGTCGTCGACGAGTCACACGCCCAGCTGCGGCTCGACGGACGGCCGATGCCGCGACCGTTCGCGTCGTACGCGCCGGAGACGACGATCACCCTGGGCAGTGCGAGCAAGAGCCTGTGGGGCGGGCTCCGGGTCGGCTGGATCCGCTGTCCCGCCGACGTCACCGAGCGCCTCGTCGGGGCGCGGGTGGCGCTCGACCTCGGCTCGCCGGTCTACGAGCAGCTGGTCACGGCGCGGCTGCTCGAACGGCGCGAGGAGCATTGGACGAACCACCGCGCCCGGCTACGGGTCCAGCGAGACGCCCTCGCCGCGGAGATCTCGGAGAGGCTGCCGGACTGGAGGTTCCGGCTCCCCCGGGGCGGGCTCTCGCTGTGGTGCGAGCTGCCTCCGTCGGCCCGGCGCGGAGGCGCGGCCGCCCTCGCGACCGAGGCCGAGCGCCAGGGCGTGATGGTCTCACCCGGGCCGGTCTTCGGCATCGACGGCGGGTTCGACTCGTTCGTACGGATCCCCTTCACCCGCCCCGAGGACGAGCTCCGCGACGCGGTCGACCGCCTCGCCGCGGCCTGGGTCGCGGTCAGAAGTGGGCCCACCCGCAGCGACGGAGGCCGGTCCCGCGTGATGGTCGCCTGAGACGTCAAGCGGCGCGGCGCGGCGTCACGCGAGGTCGACGGCGCGCAGCGTGGTGGCGTCGATCGCCTGCTCGATCTCCGCGAGCGCCTCGGCCGGGATCGCCGAGTCGACCGACAGCGCGACGAGAGCGTGCCCGCCCTTGCTGTCGCGCGAGACCTGCATGCCGGCGATGTTCACCGAGCTGTCGCCGAGGATCCGGCCGACCGTGCCGACCATGCCCGGACGGTCGGTATAGGTGAAGAAGGCCAGGTGGTCGGTGGGCTCGAGGTCGACCGGGAAGTCGTTGACCGACACCAGCCGCTCGCGCTGGCCGATGCCGACCAGGGTGCCGCCGACCGAGACCTGCGAGCCGTCGGCCAGGGTGCCGCGGATCGTGATCAGGTTGCGGTGGTCGGGGCTCTCGTTCTCGGCCACCAGGCGTACCGCGGTCCCGCGCTCGGCCGCGAGCAGTGGCGCGTTGACGTAGGTGACGGGGTCCTCGACGACATCGGTGAACACGCCCTTGAGCGCGGCGAGCTCGAGCACCTTCACGTCGTACTCGGTGATCTCGCCGCGTACCTCGACGTCGATCTGCTGGGCGACCTCGCCGGCGAGCGCGGTGAAGATGCGGCCGAGCTTCTCGGTGAGCGGAATGCCCGGGCGGACCTCCTCGGCGATCACGCCGCCCTGGACGTTGACCGCGTCGGGCACCAGCTCGCCGGACAGCGCGAGCCGAACAGACCGCGCGACCGCGATGCCGGCCTTCTCCTGGGCCTCGTCGGTCGAGGCGCCCAGGTGGGGCGTCGCGACGACGTTCTCCAGCTCGAAGAGGGGACTGTCGGCGCACGGCTCCTTGGCGTAGACGTCGACGCCGGCGGCCGCGATCCGGCCCTCCTTGAGCGCGGCGTACAGCGCAGCCTCGTCGACGATGCCGCCACGCGCGGCGTTCACCAGGACCATCGACGGCTTGGTCCGGGCCAGCTCGTCGGTGCCGATCAGGCCCACGGTCTCGGGAGTCTTCGGCAGGTGGACGCTGATGAAGTCCGACTCCGCCAGCAGGGTGTCGAGGTCGACCAGCCGCACGCCCATCTGGGCGGCCCGGCCGGCCTGAACGTAGGGGTCGTAGGCGATCACGTCCATCCCGAACGCCGCCAGGCGCTGCGCGACCAGGACGCCGATGCGTCCGAGTCCGACGATGCCGACGGTCTTCTCGTAGAGCTCGATGCCGGTGAACTTCGACCGTTTCCACTCGCCGTTGCGCAGCGACGCATGGGCAGGGCTGATGTGTCGGGCGGCAGCGAGCAGCAGGCCGATCGCGAGCTCGGCGGCGCTGACGATGTTGGAGGTGGGCGCGTTGACCACCATCACGCCGGTCTGGGTGGCGGCCCGGACGTCGACGTTGTCGAGGCCGACCCCGGCACGGGCCACGACCTTCAGGCGCGTGGCCGCGGCCAGGGCCTCGGCGTCGACCTTGGTGGCGGAACGGACCAGGATCGCGTCCACGTCGGTGATCGCAGACAGCAGCTCGGCGCGGTCGGCGCCGTTGCAGTGCCGGATCTCGAAGTCGGGCCCGAGAGCCTCCACGGTGGCGGGGCTGAGCTCCTCGGCGATGAGTACGACGGGATTGCTCACAGCAGCGATGTCCTCAGGGTGAGAGGTCTGGGATGGGCGGAGTCCGAACGGCTCCCGCACGACGCTGTGCCCGTTCGACTCTACCGGACTGGTAGCACCGTCCCGAGGCTGTCCGGATGGAGTGGCGGCGTGTCCGCGTCGCCGCCGCCCTGGAGACACCGACGCCGAGTCGCCATCTGACGACTCGGCGTTCCGGTCAGGCGAAGAGTGCCTGGCCGACGTACTCCCCCGGTTGCGTCCCGGCCGGTACGGCGAAGACCGCGGAGCTGGTGAACCGGAGGTACTCCATCATCGCGTCGTGGCTCGCCATCCTGGTCTGCAGCGGGATGAAGTGGGTCCGCGGGTCGCGCACGTAGGCGATGAAGAACAGGCCGGCGTCGAGACCGCCGAGCGGGTTGGAGCCGTCGACGAAGTTGTAGCCGCGACGCAGCATCCGGACGCCCTCGTTGCGCTCGGGGCTGACGACCGAGACGTGGGAGTCGAGCGGGATCAGTGGCCCGTTCGAGCCCTTCATGGCCAGGTCGAGCGGGGTGAACTCGGAGCCGCCCGACAGCGGCGCGCCCGTTCCCTTGGTCCGGCCGACCACCTCCTCCTGCGGTTGCAGACCCTGCCGGTCCCAGGTCTCGATGTGCATGTTGATGCGCCGCGCGACCAGGTAGGAGCCGCCGGTGAGCCAGGCCTGGTCGTCGTCCGGCCCCACCCAGACGTACGTCGACAGATCGGCGGTCTGCTCGGCCTTGACGTTGAGCGTGCCGTCCTTGAACCCGAACAGGTTGCGTGGGGTCGACTGCGAGGTCGAGGTGGTCGACGTACGTCCGAAGCCGAGCTGCGACCAGCGCACGGCGACCGTGCCGAAGCCGATGCGGGCGAGGTTGCGGATCGCGTGCACGGCCACCTGCGGGTCCTCGGAGCAGGCCTGGACGCAGAGGTCGCCGCGCGACTTCGCCGGGTCGAGCTGGTCGCCCGGGAAGTGAGGCAGGTCGCGCAGGGCCTCGGGCTGTCGGTCGGCGAGCCCGAACCGATCACGCCCGTGCTCGTCGCGGAAGATCCCCGGCCCGAAGCCGAACGTCAGCGTGAGCCCACCCGGGGGCAGCCCGATGGCCTCGCCCGTGTCGTCCGGGGGGACCAGCGGGGCACCCTCGGTCGGGCCGACCGGCCCCGCCGGGAGGCCCTGGGTCATCCGGGCGGCCGCGGTCGTCCAGGCCTCGAGCAGCGACACCAGCTGGGCACGCGAGCGCGTCGTGACGTCGAACGCCGCGAAGTGGAGGCGGTCCTGGGCCGGGGTGACGATGCCGGCCTGGTGCTCACCCCGGAACGGGTACGTCGCAGCGGAGCCGGTCGCCGTGGTGGCGTCCGACTCCGCCCGGTCGTCGCCGTACCAGGCACCGCCGGCGAAGCCGGCCGCGACGCCGGCGACCCCGACGGTGCCGCCGATCAGGCCGCGTCGGGAGACGTTGTGCTCGGGGATGGATCGCTCCTTCTCGTCAGGTGGGTCAGGGCAGCACGGCCGCGGTCAGGTGGGACAACGGCTCCGAGAGGGCGTTGACCGCGTCTGCGAGCCGCTTGACCTCGGCCCTGCTGAGCTCGGTGTAGAGCACGTAGCCGTTGCCGGACTCGTGCCTGGCCAGCAGCCGGTCGATCTCGGCGAACCGATGGGTGAGCGTCTTCGCCAGGGCGGGGTCGCGCTCCTCGAGGATCGGCTTGACGTCCTCGAAGGCCACCCGGGCACCCTTCACGTTCGCCGCGAAGTCCCAGAGATCGGTGTGCGACCAGTACTCCTCTTCTCCGGTGACCTTCCCGGTCGCGACCTCCTCCATCAGGCCCGAGGAGCCGTTGGCGATCTGGTCGGTGGTGAAGGTGATGGAGCGGATCCGGTCGCGGACGGTGGTGACGTTCGTGAGCAGGTCGTCGCCGTAGAAATGTCGCTGCCTGATGCTCAACGGCGTGTAGTTCTTGGCGCGCTGGGGCCAGAGGTCCTTCTCGATCCGGTGCCAGCCGGTCCACTTCTGACCCGGCATCAGGTCGGCCTCGCGGGCGTCGGTCTTCGGGTCCAGGTCGCCGAACGACTCGGCAACGGTCTCGATCGACTCCCAGTGGAAGCGAGCCTGCGGGTACAACGTGCGGACGAGGTCGTCGTTCCCCTGCTCGTACGCCGTCACGAAGCGCTTGGTCTGGGCGACCAGCAGGTCGGCTTGGTGCTGGACCCAGACCCGGTACTGGTTCTGCGCGCGACTGATCAGGACGGCGTCCGCCGACGGTGCCGTTGAGCCACCCGCGGGCTTGGTCACGGTGAAGTCGGCCCGGATGCCCTGGCCGGCCATGCCGGGGCGGCACGAAGTCTGGTAGCTGCCCTCGTCGGCGGTCACGATCAGCTTCCCCTGCAGGCCCGGGCCGATGTTCTCGACCTCGCCGACGATCCGCTTGCCGTCGGCGGAGTAGAGGTAGAACTCGGTCACCTTCGACCCGCCGTTGACGACGTTGAAGGTCAGGTTGCCGGCGGGGGCGGACTCGGCGGACACGTCGCAGCTGCTGTCGGACGACGTGACCGAGATCGGGCCGCCCGCACCGCCCACGATGCCCGAGTCGCTCGTGTTCGAAATGCAGGCGGCAAGGAGGGGCACGGTGACCAGGGCGGCCACGGGCAGGACGAAGCGCATCGGGTTCTCTTTCGTTCGGTGCGGGTCGGTCGGTTCGATGTGGGGCGTGAGGTCAGGCGGGCTGCTTGTCACGCGACGCGACCGCAGTCGAGGCCTGCGGCCGGCCGCGACGACGTACGCCGCGGAGGAAGAAGGTCATCGTCACGACGAGGTACACCGTCCAGACGGTCGCCTGCAGCACCGTCGTCTGGGGGGAGAAGTTGAAGACGCCCTTGAGCACCGCGCCGTACCAGCTGCCCTCGTCGATGGTCCCCGAGACGTCGAACGCCAGGTTGTTCAGGCCGGGGAGGATGCCGGCCTCCTGGAGGTCGTGGAACCCGTAGCCCAGCACGCCGGCGGCCACGACGATCAGGAAGGCACCGGTCCAGGTGAAGAACTTCGCGAGGTTGATCTTCACGGCACCGCGGTACAGCAGGTAGCCGAGCAGGACCGCGGTCGCGAGGCCCAGCAGCGCGCCCGTGATCGGCTGCCACGCCGGGACCGTCGAGACGGTGTGCGCACCCGTGGCCGTCTGGGTCGCCGCCCAGAGGAACAGCGCGGTCTCGAGACCCTCCCGGCCCACGGCGAGCATCGCCACGATCACCAGGGACCAGCGGCCGCCGTCGGCGGCCCGGTCGATCTGCCCGCGGAGCTCACCGCTCAGGCTGCGGGCGGCGCGAGCCATCCAGAAGATCATCCAGGTCACGAACGCCACCGCGACGATCGACAGCGTGCCGCCGATCGCCTCCTGCGCCTGGAAGGTCAGCCCGCGCGGGCCGTAGGTGAGCAGCGCACCGAACCCGAGGCTGACCAGGATCGCGAGCGCCACACCACCCCAGATGCGGGGCAGCAGGTGACGACGGTCGGACTTCACCAGGTAGGCCACCAGGATCGTCACCACGAGCGACGCCTCGAGCCCCTCACGGAGTCCGATCAGGTAGTTGCCCAACATGGGCGACACTGTACGACAACGACTTAGGTTTGCCTAACCTATCTCTGAAGTCGTGTCCAACCGTCGCCCGTCGGCGTACTTTCCCCACCTGCGTGACAGCCTCAGGCCTTAGGGTTATCTTGGGGTTATACACCGATCTCGAGGAGCCGACATGTCACCGAAGATCAACGTCTACCTGCCCGACGACCTGGCCACGGAGGTCAAGGCGTCCGGCATCCCGGTCTCAGCGGTGTGCCAGCAGGCCTTGGCCGACGCCGTGGCCCAGGCGCAGACCGGTCTCCTGGCGCCCGTGGGGGACGGGACGGACGACCTGTCACGCAACTTCACCAAGCGGGCGTACGGCGTGCTGGCCGATGCGGCGAAGTCCGCCGAGACCGCCGGCGAGAAGGCCACCGCCGTGCACGTGGTGGCGACCGTGGTCGAGTCCAACGGTCTCGCGGTCACCGTCCTCTCCGCGGCCGACATCGTTCCCGAGGACGTCGTCGACGAGCTGCGTGGCCGGGCCAAGGACGGCGGCCGGGCGGACGCACTGGAGACGGTGGCGGAACGCGCGGTCGAGCAGGCCCGG
>NZ_DASXQG010000002.1:0-10263 GCF_036493135.1 Nocardioides sp.
CGGCGTACATAGCGATGAGCTCTCGATGGCTGCGGCATTTGCAGCATTTGCGATCGCCTTCTGGGCGGGAGCGGTGATCCCGATCACGGGCAGCGGGCTCGGCGTAGTTGACGCAGTTCTGATCACCATGCTTTTCGAACTGAGCACCGCCCCAGATGACCCCCTGCTCGCTGCTGCGCTGCTGTGGCGCTTCACCTACTCAGTCCTCATCCTTCCGCTCGGTGCGATCACCTTGGCCCGCTACCGGAAACCGCAGGCTAACGCGGTCTGACCCCGGCCACACCGCAACAGGTGAGCCCTCACCGTGCCGGTGCACAACCCCAACTCCCTTGCCGTCGGGCTTCGCCACCCGTCCGGCCCGCAACCTCACCCACACTTTGTCACCGCCTGCGGCATCAACCTCTCGGGATGACCTTAGGTCCAACAGACTGTGCGGGTGCTCAGTGCACGCTCATCGGCAGATGAGTGCGTGTCAGATCGGCCTGCGTGTGGCACACGTGTGGCACGAACCTAGGCTAACATCCGCACAGCCGAAGAGTTCGCGCAGATCAGAGGCACATTTCTCTCGGTCGGGCTGACAGGATTTGAACCTGCGACCCCTTGACCCCCAGTCAAGTGCGCTACCAAACTGCGCCACAGCCCGATGCCCCACAGCGGCCGGCCGCGAAGCGGAGTGAAGGCTACCGCAGCGCCGCCCGCGCGCTGGAATCGACCCGATCGACCGTGATCGGCCGTCCACGTCTCAGGAAGTTCTTCCCCAGCGGCTACCCACGTCCTAGCCGGCTCACAGGTTCCTCCGAGGATTGCCGGGCTTGATGGAGGCACCCGACGAGGAGGAGCCTCATGGACGAGCAGGACCCGCGACCAACCGAGCACACGCCCGAGGTCCCGGCGGAAGCCACCCCGGACGTGAACCCCGAGGTCAACCCTGCCCGGTTCGGAGCACCTCTCCCGCCGCCTGCCTGGTCGTCCGCGACGCCGCCTGTTCCCCCGCGGCGTCGCGGGCCGCGCCTCCTCGCGGTCGGGACCGCACTGGCCGCGGTCGCCGGCGCGGCGGGCGCCGGGTTCCTCCTGGGACACCTCGACGACCACGGCCATCCCGCTGCCGGCGGTCCACCGAGCAGCTACGCGGGACAGGTGCCGAACGGTCAGCGATTCGGAGAGGCGCCCTTCGGCGGTACGCCGTTCACCGGGCCGGGCGGCCGGGGTACGCCGTTCGACTCGGCCTCGAGGGGGACTCCGGCCACCGACAGCCAGCTGACGGGCCTGGTGCGGATCGCCTCGACCCTGAAGTACCAGGGCGGCCGGGCCGCCGGCACCGGCATGATCCTCACCAGCACCGGTGAGGTCGTGACCAACCACCACGTCGTCGAGGGGTCGACCAAGCTCCAGGTCACGGTGATGAGCACCGGCCAGACCTACACGGCGACCGTCGTCGGCACCGACGCCAAGGACGATGTGGCCGTGCTCCAGCTCGAGAACGCCAGCGGGTTGCAGACGGTCACGCCCGACACCGACGGAGTCTCGGTCGGCGACGCCGTCACCGCAGTCGGCGATGCGGGGGGCAGCACCTCCACGTTCTCGGCCGCGGCCGGTGACGTGCTCGCGACCGGGCAGAACATCACCACCAGTAGCGAGCTCGGGCGCGGCGGCGAGAAGCTGCGGGGGCTGATCAAGATCAGCAGCGACGTCATCTCCGGCGACTCCGGCGGCGCGACGTACGACGACGGCGGTGAGGTCGTGGGCATGACGACGGCGGCCTCCACCGGCAGCAACGACGTGGTCGGGTTCGCGATCCCGATCGCGAAGGTGACCCGGATCGCCGGCGAGCTCGAGAACGGCACGGAGAACGCCAGGTACGACTACGGTTCCCCCGCGTTCCTCGGGCTGGGGCTCGGCGGGTCCAGCACCCGCGTCGGCGTCGTCTACCCGAGAACGCCGGCTGCCCGGGTCGGCATCACCGCAGGAGACACGATCACGCGGGTCGGAGCCACCACGGTGCGCACGGCCACCCAGCTGCGGGATGCGATCACGACGTACTCCCCCGGCGATCGGGTGCGGGTCTCGTGGACCGATCGGAACGGCACCTCGCACATCGCGTCGGTGACCCTGATGTCCGGACCCGTGGCGTGAGCTCCGCGCGTCACCCAAATGAGGGTTTGAAGTGAGGACCCTTTGGGCACAGGATCAGATAGTCGCCCACCGGCGAGGCTCAGTCGTGCGGAGGGCGTATCCCACAAGGACGTGCCCCATGTCTAACCTCACCATCGCGAACATCTTCTTGTTCCTGGCGATCCTCTGCATGGCCCTCAGCTTCTCCGCGGGTCTGTTCCTGTACTTCATCTACTCCATCGCCGCGACCACCCTGGCCGGCGCCGTCCGCTACGACCAGCTCCCCGACAAGAGGGAGAAGACCAGCCACCGCTGACGACCGGAGACGGCGGTCTCACCCACAGGACCTCGGACGGAGTGACGCGCGCCCTGAGAGGTGAGCTCACCACCACAACCCCCTAGGAGACACCATGCCGACGCGTACTGCTCGCACCGCCTGGACTGGCGGCCTCAACGACGGCACCGGCCGGGTCGAGCTCGTCAGCTCCGGCCTGGCGACGTACGACGTGTCGTTCCCGCGCCGCACGGCCGAAGCCGCGGACGGCACCACGAGTCCCGAGGAGCTGATCGCGGCGGCCCACTCGTCCTGCTACGCGATGGCGCTCTCGGGCATCATCGGCAGCGCCGGAGGCACCGACATCGCGCTCGACATCCAGGCCGACGTGTCGATCGGCCCAGACCCTGCGGGCGGCCTGCGTCTGACGGGCATCGTCCTGACCGTCCGGGGCCGGGTCGAGGGGCTCGACGCGGCCGGCTTCGAGGAGGCTGCGAACGCCGCCAAGGTCGGCTGCCCGGTCAGCAAGGCCCTCACCGGCGTCGAGATCACGCTCGACGCGGCGCTGGAGAGCTGACCCGACCGCTCAGCGCGTGGCGCCGCTGTTCTTCTTCACCATCAGCGACGAGGTGTCCACCGCGACGAACTTTCGTGCCGGGATTCGCTTGAGCTGCTCGATCAGCGAATCCGGCCACTTCGCGTTCTGCTCGCCCTGGAAGTACCACGGCGAGCCGTTGTCGGCGAGCACGAGGCCGTACTTCTTCATCGCCTTGACCACCGCCATGGCCTGCGGCCCCAAGCCCGTCGGGTGGTACGACGCGCGTAGCCGGAAGCGCGCACCCATCGGTGGGTACTTCCAGCTGCGCGTGGACCCGGCCTGATGGCGCGCCGGCCAGAGGAAGTGGTCGGAGGTGATGTTCGTGGTGAACCGGATGGCGTGGTCGATGTCGCGGTGCTTCACCTCGTTCCATCGCAGTAGCCCCGGCAGGATCGGCAGCCCGGCCGCGTCGGCGGAGGTCCACCCCTTGGGCCGCAGCCGATCGGAGGTCAGCGACCAGACCGCCCCGGAGCCGGCGTGCCATCTGCCCTTGCGCTTCTGGGTCGCGAACGTCTCGTAGAGACGGCACGCGTCCTTGTCGACCACGATCGCGTGCCGGTCGCCCGACGAGTGTCGTCCGCCCTCGATCCGGGTGTCCGTGCCGAGCGGGTAGCGGACCCGGTCGCTCTCGTCGGCGTACTGGAAGTGCACCCGCACCCGCGGATGGCTCTTGCTCACGACGGTGATCGGGATGCCGTAGTTGGGTCCCTGCCCGAACGACGGACCGAAGTCGGGGTGGAGGTCCACCCCCTTCGACATGTGCGACATCCAGGCCTTGCTCCTCGGGTCGACCGGGAGCTTGCGGATGTCGGCATGCCACCAGTTGTCCGCCGGGAACACCGGACACGACGTCCCGAGGACCGGCCGTGCGGCGTCCGGCGCGGACGACCGTCCGCTGGCGACCCCGGCGTACGTCGCGCCACCCACCGCCAGCGCGGCCGCGACCCCGAGCGTCGTCGCACGCAGACTGGTGCGCGACCTCATGCGGTGTCCGGGCGTCCGCCGACGGCCACGGCCACTCCGAGTCCGATCATCGACATGCCGCCCACCGTGCCGAGCGCGCGCCCGCGCCGGGGCGATGCGTTGAACCAGCGCCTCAGCTGGCTGGCGAGCAGCGCCCACAGGCTGTCGGAGCACAGGCCGATCACGAACGCGACGAGCCCGAGCAGCAGCATCTGCACGGTCGCACCGCCGCGGTCGCGCTCGATGAACGGCGGCAGCACGGCCGCGAAGATCACGTAGGCCTTCGGGTTGGTGAAGCCGACCATGAAGCCCTGCCGGAGGGCACGCACGCCGCGCATGGCCGGGGCGTCGTCCCCGGAGCTGACTTCGATGCCGTGCCGGTGACGGAGTGCCTGGAAGCCGAGGTAGATCAGGAACATCGCACCCCCGACCTTGACCACCTCGAACGCCACGTCGGACGTCGCGACGAGGTTGCCGAGCCCCAGCGAGACCAGGATCAGCACAGCGAGCAGGCCGAACGAGTTGCCGACCACCGTCGTCAGCGCGACCGTGCGCCCGTACGTCAGCGCCCGGCCGATCGTGAACACCACGCTCGGGCCGGGGATGGCGATCAGGACCAGCGCGACCAGGCCGAAGGCGACCACCTGATGCATCGTGACCATGGTCGGCATCGTCTCACGCGGCGGTTGAGGCCTGCCCGCGATTTCACGGCACGACGTCCAGCGTCAGCGCTTGCGTCTCTCGCGCACCCGCTGGACCAGCACGATCGGGGTGCCAGCGAAGCCGAACTCCTCGCGGAGGCGGCGCTCGATGAAGCGCTCGTAGCCGGCATCGAGCTTGCCGGAGGTGAACAGCGCGAACGTCGGTGGCGCGACCGACGGCTGGGTGCCGAACATGATCTTCGGCTGCTTGCCGCTGCGCACGGGGTGCGGGTGCTCGGCCACGAGCCGCCCCAGGAACGCGTTCAGCGCGCCGGTCGGCACCCGCGTCTCCCAACCCTGCAGCGCCTTGTCGAGCGCCGGCACGAGCCGGTCGACGTGCCAGCCGGTGCGGGCGGTGACGTTGATCCGTGGCGCCCACTGCACCTGCACCAGCTCCAGGTCGACCTCACGCTCGAGGTAGTGACGGCGCTCCTCGTCGACCAGGTCCCACTTGTTGAAGGCGATGACGAGTGCCCGGCCGGCGTCCTTGACCGTCTGCAGGATCCGGACGTCCTGCTCGGAGATGGTCTGGTCGGCGTCGAGGACCAGTACGGCGACCTCGGCCCGGTCGATGGCCGTGGACGTCCGCAACGAGGCGTAGTACTCGTGGCCCGAGGCCTCCTTCACCCGCTTCCGGATGCCGGCGGTGTCGATGAACCGCCACTCACGACCGCCGAGCTCGATCAGCTCGTCGACCGGGTCGACGGTCGTGCCGGCCACCGAGTCCACGACGACGCGCTCGGAGCCGGCGAGGCGGTTCAGCAGCGACGACTTGCCGACGTTGGGCTTGCCGACGATCGCGACCCGACGCGGGCCGGCCTCCTCCTCGAAGGACTCC
Source organism: Nocardioides sp. (assembly GCF_036493135.1). Classification (GTDB taxonomy): domain Bacteria; phylum Actinomycetota; class Actinomycetes; order Propionibacteriales; family Nocardioidaceae; genus Nocardioides. Next base: position 5,487 of record NZ_DASXQG010000002.1, read on the forward strand.
GCCGGGGGCTCGGGGAGCACGGCGAGGACGGCGTCGAGCAGGTCGCCGGACCCGCGGCCGTGCAGCGCCGAGACCGAGAACGGCTCGCCGAGGCCGAGGTTCCACAGGCCGTAGGCCTCGGCCTCGGCACGCTCGTCGTCGACCTTGTTCGCGGCCAGGACCACCGGCTTCTGGGACTTCCGCAGCACCCGGACGACGGCCTCGTCGGCATCGGTGATGCCCACCGTCGCGTCGACGACGAACAGCACCGCGTCCGCGAGGGTCACCGCCATCTCGGCCTGCTCCTTGATCCGCTCGGCCACGCCCCGGGCGTCGGGGTCCCAGCCGCCGGTGTCGACGACGGTGAACGCGCGGCCGGCCCAGGTGGCGTCGTACGAGACCCGGTCGCGGGTCACGCCCGGCACGTCCTCGACGACGGCCTCGCGGCGGCCGAGGATCCGGTTGACGAGGGTGGACTTGCCGACGTTCGGGCGGCCGACCACGGCGAGCACCGGCACCGGTCCGGCCGGGGCTTCGGTCAGGTCGTAGGTGGTCATGGGCGGTCCTTCTCCTCGTCACCGGGGATCGGACCCGGCATGGTCTGTCCCGTCAACACCAGGCCGGCGGCCAGGTCTTCCAGCATCCGGGCGTGGAGCGCATCACTGGTCGCGGCCACCAGCGTGCGCGTCCGCGGCCACGGCGTGCGCGCGACCCGGTACGGCGCGCCGTACACCAGGTCGAGTACGGCGCCACGGGCCGGCATCGCATCCCTGCCGCCGGCCTTCGGCCGGGTGCCGAACATCATCAGCGGGACGATCGGGGCGCCGGTGACCAGAGCGAGGTACGCCGCGCCGTTGCGGAAGCGGGTGAGGTTGCCGGCGCCGCGGTTGCCCTCCGGGAAGATGCCCACCGCTCCCCCGTGCTCGAGCACGTGCAGGCAGGTGCGGACGGCACGGAGGTCGGTCGCGAAGCGGTCGAGCTCGATCTGACCGGTCACCCGGAGGAGCGGCCCGAGCCTGCTACGGAACATCTCCTCCTTGGTCAGCGCGTGCACCGGCCGCGGGCCGAAGATCGCCAGCAGCGGTCCGTCGATGACGCCGGTGTGGTTGGCGGCGACGATCAGCGGGCCCTGGGGAGGCACGTATCCGGTGCCGTGCTCGCGCACGTCGTACCTGCGGCGGATCAGCCAGCGGCTCGCCGGCCGCCCGCCGTGCAGCAGCCACGTGGGCGGGTGGTGCCCGTTCCTCATCTCGACGCCTCGACGAGCCCCACGATGAGGTCGACGACCTCCTCGAGGGTGTACGGCGTGCTGTCGATGTGGACGGCGCCCTCGGCCATCGTGAGCGGTGAGGCGATGCGGGTGGAGTCGATCCGGTCGCGCGCGAGCAGGGACGACTCGGTCACGGCGACATCTGCCCCACCTTCCTCGGCGGCGCGGCGCGCGGCCCGGGCGGCCGCCTCGGCGGTCAGGTAGACCTTCACGTCGGCATCCGGGGCGACCACGGCGCCGATGTCGCGCCCCTCGACCACGATCCCCGGCCCGTCGAGCGCGCCGCCGATGGCCGCATGCTGGAGCTCGAGCAGCCGGGCGCGCACCTGGGGCACGGCACTCACCTGCGAGACGGAACCGGTCACCTCCGGGGTGCGGATCGCCGCCGCGACGTCGGTGCCGTCGACGGTGATCGTGGGGCGCTCCGGGTCCGTGCCGGTGTCGATCTCGGGCTCCCCGCAGCGCTCGGCGACGGCGGCAGGGTCGTCGACCGGGACACCGTGGCGCAGCATCCACCACGTCACCGCGCGGTACATCGCGCCGGTGTCGAGGTACCGCAGCCCGAGGCGCATCGCGACGCCGCGCGACGTACTGGACTTGCCCGAGCCGGAGGGACCGTCGATCGCGACGACCACGCCGGTGCGTGCGCTCACGGTTGGATGTCCTTGCTCGTCGGAGGGCCGGGCCAAGCGCTCAGACTAGTGGCCGGGTGCGGCCGGGCGTGATTCGCCGAACCTCAGCGGTGGGTCTCCCAACCGCGCCCGCCGAGGGAGGTCTGCAGGTGGTCGGCGCGGGTCTCGTCGACCACGAGCTCGACCAGTCCGGTGTCGCGGGCGGGGTCGTGGTCGATGTGGACGTCCTCGATGTTGACGTCGCTGGCGCCCGCGTCCGCAAACAGCCGGGCCAGCTCGCCGGGGTGGTCGGGCACGGACACGAACACCGACGCCGTGGGACGCAACGGCCCGCCGTGCTTACCCGGGATCGCGCGCGTGCCGGCGACCCCGAGCTCCAGGATCTCGCCGAGCGAGGCCCGGTCTCCGGTGGCGACGGCGTCGATGAGGACGTCGAGCTGGTCGCGGACCTGGGTCAGGAGCCCGGCGACCGCCGCGGCGTTCCCGGTCACGATCTGCTGCCAGAGCGACGGGTCTCCCCCCGCGACCCGGGTGACATCCCGGACGCCCTGGCCGCTGAGCGCGAGGTGGTCGGTGGGGGCATCGGCGAGGCGGCCGGCCACGAGCACGGACAGGAGGTGGGGCAGGTGCGACGTGCGGGCGACGGCCTCGTCGTGCTCCTCCGGACTCAGCCGTACGACGCTCGCCCCGGCCAGCCGGGCCAGCTCATCGACCGCCGCGGTCGCGGCCGCCGACGAGCGAGCGTGCGGCGTCACGGCCCACGGTCGGCCGTCGAACAGCGTCGGTGTGGCCGCCAGGGGGCCGGACCGTTCGCTGCCCGCCATCGGATGGCCACCGGCGTACCGCTCGATGCCCGAGACGCCGTCCAGCATACGGAGCGGCGCCGTCTTGACGCTGCCCACGTCGGTGACGAGGGCATCGGTGTCCGCGAGTGCACGGGCGACCTCCGACCCGACGTGGTCAGGCGGGACGGCCACCACGACGAGGCCGACCTGCTGACCGGCGTACGGATGGCCGGCGCCCAACCCGCTGGCGGTGCGGAGGTGTTCGGCGTTGCGGTCACTGAGCAGCACCTCGACCTCGCGGCGCCGCAGCGCGAGACCGAGCGACGTCCCCAGCACGCCGGTGCCCACGATCAGCACCGGCTGCGGCAGGTCCTCACTCATCGTGCTCGGCGGTGGGAGACGTGTCGGGCACCGTGCGGACCCGGGCCAGGTCGCGCCGCAGCGCCGCGGCGCCGTGCAGGTAGACGTGGGTGATGTCGGCCCGTGGTAGGTCGCTCTCGACGTGCGCCATCATCCGTACGACCCGGGGCATCGAACCCTCGACCTCCAGCTCACGTGTGCAGATCAACGGCACGTCGGTGAACCCCAGCATCCGCGCGGCGTAGGCGGGGAACTCCGAGACCAGATCGGTGGTCGCGGTGAAGATGATCGAGATGAAGTCGTCGACGTCCCACCCGTTGGCGTCCATCACCTCCGTGACCATCTCGGTGACCCGGGCGAGCATGTGCTCGCGCTCGTCGAGATCGAGCTGGGTCGCTCCGCGCACCGCCCTGACTGCCACGTCCCGACCCTAACCGCGCGACCGCTCAGAGGCTGGCGGCGTCCAAGAGGGCGCCGAGCTCGTCGTTGGTCAGCTCGCGCATCTCCCCGACCCCGAGGCGGCCGAGCGGGACCGGCCCGATGGCCGTCCGTGTCAGCTGCCGCACGGTGTGACCGACGTGCTCGAGCAGCCGCCGGACGATCCGGTTGCGCCCCTCGTGGATCACCAGCTCGAGGATCGAGCCGTCCCGGGTGCCGCGACCGCCGACCAGCTTCACCGACGAGACCGTGACCGGACCGTCGTCGAGGGTCACGCCCGCGAGCAGCTGCTTGATCGTGCTCGGGTGGACGACGCCCGCGACGTCCGCGACGTACGTCTTGTCGACCTCGTACGACGGGTGGGCCATGCGCTGGGCGAACTCGCCGTCGTTGGTGAGCAGCAGCAGCCCGGCGGTGTCGGTGTCGAGGCGCCCGACGTGGAACAGCCGCTCCGGGCGGTCCCCGACCAGGTCGGCCAACGTGCGCTCGGCGTGCGGGTCCGACATCGTGGACGTGACACCGACGGGCTTGTTGAGCGCGAGGTACACGTTCGGCGACATGGGTGGGAGCCGGTGACCGGAGACCCGGATCACCGCGGCGGTCGGGTCGACCTTCGTGCCCAGCCGGGTCACGACCTCACCGTCGACTCTCACCTCGCCGGCCAGCATCAGCTCCTCGCACTTGCGCCGCGAGGCGACGCCGGAGCGGGCCAGCAGCTTGTGCAGCCGGACGAGGCCGTCCTCGTCCCGCTCCAGGTCGGGTCCGCTCACGTGGCCTCGGCCGGGTCGCTGCCGTCGTAGGAGCCGGTGTCGTCGGTCGAGCCGGTCGGGACCACGGCCCGCGACCCACCCAGCTCGTCCTCGAGGTCGTCGAGGTCGTCCAGGTCGGGGAGGTACGGCGCGAGCTCGGGCAGCTCGTCGAGCGAGGTGACGCCGATCCGCTCGAGGAAGTACGTCGTCGTGCGGTACAGGTGGGCGCCGGTCGAGTGATCCTCCCCCGCTTCCTCGACGAGTCCGCGGGTGAGGAGCGTGCGCATCACGCCGTCGACGTTCACGCCACGGATCGCGGAGACCCGCGCCCGCGAGACCGGCTGCTTGTAGGCGACCACGGCCAGCGTCTCGAGGGCCGCCTGGGTGAGCCGCGCCCGCTGGCCGTCGAGCACGAACGCCTCGACCACCGGGGCGAACTCCTCGCGCGTGTAGTAGCGCCAGCCGCCGGAGACGTTGCGCAGCTCGAAACCGCGTCCCTGGTCGGCGTACTCCTGCGCGAGCTCGGCGAGCGCCGCGGTCACGTCGGGGACCGGTGCGCCGACG
>NZ_DASXQG010000003.1:0-15971 GCF_036493135.1 Nocardioides sp.
ACCGAGGAGTCGCCCGCGCCGCCGTGCTCCGGGGAGCGCCCGGTGACGAACCGACACTCCCGGGCCGCGACGTCCATGTCGAGCGGGTAGGTGCCCACATCGCACGCAGTCACGTACCGGCCGCCGAGCGAGGCGACGAACCGGCCGTACGCGCGCAGCAGCGGCTCGGTCTTGTCGGTCGCCGGGTCGCCGATGATCACGCCCTTGCCGCCGCCGTGGTCGAGACCTGCCAGGGCGTTCTTGTACGCCATCCCGCGCGAGAGCGCCAACGCGTCGGCCACGGCGTCGGCGACGGTTGGATAGGGGTAGAAGCGGGTGCCGCCCAGGGCCGGCCCGAGGGCCGTGGAGTGGATGGCGATGATCGCCTTGAGCCCGGTCGCGGGGTCGTTGCAGAACACGACCTGCTCGTGCTCGATGCCGAGCTCGAAGACGTCGACACCGTCGGCGGGGCTGCTGGTCATCGGTCCAGGTACGGAGGGGTCGGCAGACAAAGGATGCCTCTTTCGGTCGCGCCACGCGGGTGGATGGCGTAGGTCGGGCCACGAAGGGTGGTGTGACCCCTCCTCGCAAAGATAGTGCGGCAACGGCAGGGTCCGAGAATCGGGTGTACGGCGGTCGCGGCTCGTCAGCGCAGTTGCTGGGTGACTACCAGCGCCCCGACGAAGCACGCCACGAACACCGCCGCGCAGATCAGCCCGATGAGCACTCGCGACCCCGCCGGCTCCTCGTCGCGGGTCGTCCGACGCCACTGGCCCGGCGGGCTGACCAGCAGCGTGTGGGCGCTGTTCGGTGCCGTGGCCTGGACGGCGTCGACGAACGACCGCACATCGGGCCATCGCTCCTCCCGGTCGGGTGCAAGACCACGCAGGATCACGTCGTCCAGCTCGCCCGGCAGGTCGGCCAGCTCCGACGGAGGGGTCGGAAGCCGGAGGTCGGCCAGGTCGGCGATCGTGCCGTGGTGCGCCACCTCTCCGGTCAGCAGCTGGTAGGAGACCGCGGCCAGCGCGAACACGTCGGCGCGCTCGTCGACGCCACCGCCGGTCGCCTGCTCGGGCGCCATGTAGGCCGGCGTCCCGACCACGTGGGTCAGCCCGCTGGCGTGGAGCATCGCCTTGGCGACCCCGAGGTCGGCCACCATCACCCGGGTCCCCGGGCCGTCGGTGCGCAGGAGAAGATTCGCCGGCTTGATGTCGCGGTGGATGGAGCCCTGCGCGTGGAGTACGTTCAGGCCGGCGCCGGCCTGCGAGACCAACGAGACGGTGCGCTCCAGCGAGATCGAGCGCTCACGCTCGAGCAGGTGTGCCACCGTGCCCCGGTCGGCGTACGACATGACGAAGTACGGCGTGCCGTCGACCTCACCCACGTCGTACACCCGGACCACGTAGTCGGAGTCTGCCCGGCGCAGGATCCGCGCCTCCTGGAGGAAGCGGTCGCGGATGTCGAGGCGCTGCGCCCAGTTGTCGGCGAGCGCCTTGACCGCGACGTCGGACTGGAGCTCGTCATCGCGGTAGAGCCAGACCGAGGCGAAACCGCCGACCCCGAGTCGCTCCACCTGCGTCAGGCGTCCGAGTCGAACAGGCAGAGACACGCTCGGTAGTGTGCCTGATCAGCCAGACGACTCGGAGGGCACACGTGACCGACGCGCAGGACAGCCCCGATCTGGAGGGGCTCGCGGCGCAGGCCGCGGCGGGTGACCAGCACGCGCTGCACCAGCTGCTGGTCGAGATCCAGCCGCGGGTACGCCGGATCTGCGGTCGGATGCTGCTCTACCCCGAAGACGCCGAGGAAGCGGCCCAGGACGCGCTGCTGCTGGTCTCGACGCGAATCCAGACCTTCGCCGGTCGCAGTCGGTTCACGACCTGGCTGCACGCGGTGGCGTCGAACAGCGCCCGGTCGACGTACCGCACCCTCAAGCGCCGCTCGGCCGAGCTGCCCACCGACGAGATGCCCACCGCGGCCGACCCGCGCACCACGAGTGTCATCGCCGGCAGCCGTCTGGACTTCCTCGAGGCGCTGGAGATCCTGGGCGTCGATCACCCGGCGCTCGTCGAGCCGCTCCTGCTGCGCGACGTCCAGGAGCTCGAGTACAGCGACATCGCCTACCTGCTCGACATCCCGGTCGGCACGGTGAAGTCGCGCATCCACTCGGCGCGCCAGATCGTGCAACCGCTGCTGGTCCCCCGTTAGGCACCAGCAGCGGTCGTCCGGTCGGGCCGGCGCGTCAGCGCAGCGCGCCGACGTACTGCGAGGCGCGGCGCACGTCGTTCATCCGGCTCTCCCAGGTGATTCCCACGACCAGCAGCCCCGCTCCGGAGAGGCCGATGGACAGCCACGTCGGCACCTGGGCGGCGTACGGCGCGAACTCCCGGAGCACGAGCAGGGTGCCGACGGAGGCGCCGACCACGAGGGGAGCGCTCCAGCGCAGCACGGTTCCCGTGACCGCCAGCACCACGCAGGCGGCACCGAGCAGCAGGGCGCGCAGCGAGTACGGGTCGTCGAGCATCGCGAGCAGCGATGGCACGGTCGCCAGGGTCAGCCCGGGGGCGAGGACGGTCAGCGTCGCCGACCGGTCGTCCCGACGCAGTCGCCACGCTCCGACCGCGACCAGGGTGAGGGCGGAGGGGAGGGTGTACGCCTCGGGCACGTGCACGCCCAGGTCCAGGAGCCGCACCCAGGTCGCGGCCGCGAGCAGGAGCCCACCGGGCCAGGCGAGCCAGCGCCGGCTGGGGTTGATGATCGAGGACGCGGTCACCAACACACCGGCGACGGTGAGGTGGACCGCCAGCGCGACGCTGGTGTCCCGGGCCATGGCGATCGCCGCTGCCGAGGTCACGCTGCCGACGATCGCCGAAGACGTCTCCAGCTCGAGCTGCGGGCGCCAGATGGCCAGGCCGCCGAGCACCACGAGTACCGGAACCGCCCGCAGATCCGCGTGGAGGCCCAGGACGTTGAAGGTGCTCCACACGAGTCCCGCGAAGGCGATCGGGAAGACGAACGCCGCGATCGCGCCGGTCGAGTCGGTGCGCGGCAACAGGTAGCAGGCCATCGCGCAGCCCACGAGGAGTACGCCGGCCGTCATCCGATCGCTGGGCAGGGCCAGCACCGCAGCGGTGGCAACGAGCGCCAGCACGACGATCCGGGCGTCGTCGGCCGTGGACGCAGCCAGGAGCTCGGCTGCCACGAAAGCGGCGACGGCGACGACCAGGACGGTCCCGACGACCACGGCGAGCGGGACATCGTACAGGGAGAGCGTGGCGAGGCCCCCGACCACGGCAGTGCCGGCGAGCGCGATGCCGCACGTCGACCGGCGCACCGGGTCCACAAGACCGGCCACGGCGCAGCCCGTGAGGGCCAGAGTCAGGGCGGTGGGGACGAGCAGCAGCGGGGACCCCTCGGTGACGGAGGAGAGCACGTGCACGCCGAACGGGCGGCTGAACGGATCGCCGACGCTCAGGACTCGGACGGCCTCGGCGGCCAGGCGCGCGGCGTACACAGCGGGCACGATCAAGACGCCGCCCAGCGGCAGCAGGGCCGGCGCGCGGAGCGTCCGAGGGCCTGCGGCGACGACGACTACCCAGACCAGGGAGACCCCGAGCAGGACGGCGACCATCCCGGTGGGGGCGTTGTCCAGGACGGGGAGCACCACCGCGTAGCTGCCGACCAGGCCGGCAACGGCGTACCCGCCGCGGGTGATGCTGCGGTGTGCGCCCGTGACGGGGCCGACCGCCGCGGCGATCAGCGTGGCGGCCAGGAACGGCCAGCCCGCGCCGTCCCCGATGTGGTGAGCGGCGGTGATCGGGTCGCCGGCCCGGTCGACGCCGACCACGAGCAGGAGCAGCCAGATCGGCGCGCTGCAGCCGATCGAGGCGGAGCTCAGGGTGGCACTCGGCAGGAGCGTTCCGACCCGTCCCAGTGCCAACAGGACGACGGGAGCGATCACCAGAGCAACGGGATGCGTCGTGTGCGCCTGCGAGCCGATGGTGGCGACCAGGACGCCCAACGGCGCGATCAGTGCGGGGGCGTGGAGCGGTCGCGCCGCCGAGACCACGAGCATCACCAGGGCTCCGGCGGCGACCACCGAGCCGGTGAGGAGCGTCAGCCGCGCGTCGTCGACCTGACCCAGCCAGTCGGCGTGCCGTGCGCCCACGACGTCCAGGGCGAGCAGCCCGAGCCCGACCACCGACAACGACTCCGCTGCCATCCGGAGGCCGCGTCGGTGCATCACCGCGGACACTCCGAGCGCGCTGCCGGTGAGTGCGACCAGGACGACCGTCCGGCCGCCGACGCCGAGCCAGCTCCACGCCACCGCCAGGAACGTCACCGCGGCGACGAGCAGGCAGAGCGCGCCGAGCGAGAGCAGGATCTTGGGGACGGACGCGCCGGGCAGCCGGGGAGCGTCCGGCACCTGCGCCGGGTGCGGACCGCTCGGGGCCGGGTAGGGCGCGACGCCGTCGAGCCTCGAGCCGGTCACGGCCGTCGCAGCACCCACCAGCGCCGCCGCGGGACGCCTCTGGGCACGGAGCACGCCCAGCAGCCGGTCGGCCTCCTGGAACGTCCGCAACAGAGAGACCGCGGTCTCGCCGGTGAGCGGGAGAGAGCAGACCCGGCAGACCTGAGGGTCCTGCGGGAGCACGGCCCGGCAGTCGGGGCAGCGGGTGGGATCGGCGTACGTCGTCATGAGCACGAGTGCCTCATGTCCTGGGTATGCGTACCCAGGGTCGCGCGACTCAGACGCCCTGAGTACGCGGGCTCATCTTCGTCGGCCGCCCCGCTCAGTTGAGCGTCATCCGCGGCTCACCGTCGAGCAGCCCGCTGCCGGTGTTCGCGCAGATCCCGCCGCGGGGCGTCCCGCCGTTCCACGCCCGCCGGACGCAGCTCCGGATCGCCAGCTGGCCCCAGTAGTTGGGGTGCAGGGACTCCTGGACGTAGTAGTCGGAGCCCGCCGTCGAGACCGTGCGGATCTGGTCGATCCACTCGCTGCCGTCGACCGCGTCGGGTGCCTGCCAGCTGCTGTAGCGGTTCTCGACGAGGTCGTCGGTGGTCTCGCAGAGGCGGTGGCCGGTGAACGCGCTGGCCACGTCGAGCGTCTTCACGTTGGTCAGGCCGGAGTCGCTCGCCGCCCCGAAGACGGCCCCGTTGATCGTGGGCAGCGCCGTGGTGTTGGCCCAGTCGGCGTCGTCGTTCCAGAACCCGCAGCCGCCGGTGCTCTGCCGGGTGAAGCCCGACTCGGAGTAGCGGAAGCCGGAGCCGCCCGGGATCGGCGACTCGTAGTTCTGCACGAGCAGGGTCCACGCGTTGTCGTCGTACCCCGCGTTGCGCATGGCCTGGCGGATGTTCTGGTACGCCGTGGCGATGCGCGCGCGCACGGCGGCGACGTTCGCTGCGGTGAAGTCGGCGGTCACCGAGCTGTCGTCGTTGCAGTAGTTCTTCCACCACGTCGGCGAGGTGAGGAAGTCCTCGACGCAGGACTGCACGATCGAGGCGAAGTCGAAGTCGTTGCCGCCGATGGCGACGATGACCATCTTCACATTGTGGGCGGCCGTGAAGTCCTGCAGCATCAGCGCCTGCCCTGCTGACCCGCGTTGTCGAAGAAGTCCAGGCCGGGCTTGAAGTTGTCGCCGTCGGTGTAGGACGTGGTCCGGGCGCCGGAGCAGGCCAGGTTGAGGCCGTTGGCCCCGATGCCGATGAAGATCTCTGCCGACTTGCTGCGGTGGCAGCGGGTGATCTGCTCACCGGTGTTGCCGGCGTTGTCGTAGTACGCCGTCGGGCCGAGCGCGTCGACGTACGACTCGGAGGCGTTGGAGTTGCCGGCCCACCGCCCCGCCTCGCCGGAGATGTAGGAGTCGCCGACCGAGACGACCCACGGTGTCCCGGTGCCGGGACCGTCGGCGCGGGCCGCCGGTCCGACGCCCACCAGGGTGAGGACGGCGGCGGCGAGGGTGAGCGCGTAGAGGATGAGGGCGCGGCGGTGGCTGAGACGCACGATGACTCCCGAGTGACCTGGCGATGCCGTCATGGACGGCCTTCGCACGCTAGCGACGTCTGCAGACGCGGCGTAAGGCACAGGTTCCTGCAACGCAGGATCCTGCAAGTCCGTGGGAGGGGCCCGCTGCGGGCCGGGATCGGCTGCGAGCGGGCGCGGTGGTGGCCAGGGGCGGGGTCGAACCGCCGACCTTCCGATTTTCAGTCGGACGCTCGTACCAACTGAGCTACCTGGCCGGGTGCACCCCGCGGGGCGAAGCGCGTGCACACGATACCGGAGCAGATGCGTCGGCCCGAAAACGGGCCGGAGCCCTGAGGCGGGTCATTCCAGGGATGTCACAAATGGCGGGGCTGCGGTGTCTAGAGGGGTGACGACACGTCCGTGAGGAGGCGTTTCCCTGATGGCTGCCAGGACCTCGGCGGTCTCGGCCTGGGTCGACGATCGCACCAACCTGTCTCTCCTGGGACGGAAGTACCTGCGCAAGGTGTTCCCGGACCACTGGTCGTTCCTGCTCGGAGAGATCGCGCTCTGGTCGTTCGTCGTGCTGCTGGTGACCGGAGTGTTCCTGACCTTCTGGTTCACGCCGAGCATGTCGGAGTCGACGTACGAGGGGTCCTACAGCCAGCTGCGTGGTGTGCCGATGTCGGACGCCTACGCGTCGACCCTGCACATCAGCTTCGACGTGCGCGGTGGGCCGCTCGTGCGGCAGATGCACCACTGGGCGGCGATGATGTTCATCGCCGCGATGTTGGTGCACATGATGCGGATCTTCGTCAGCGGAGCATTCCGCAAGCCCCGCGAGGTCACCTGGATGGTCGGCGCCACCATGCTGCTGCTGGGGGTCCTCGAGGGCTTTGTCGGCTACTCGCTCCCTGACGATCTGCTCTCGGGTACCGGGCTGCGCATCGCCGACGGGCTGATCAAGGCCACGCCGGTCATCGGGACGTATCTGTCGTTCTTCCTGTTCGGTGGCGAGTTCCCCGGCGAGGCGATCATCCAGCGGCTGTACATCGTGCACGTGTTGCTCATCCCGGGGATCCTGCTCGCGCTGGTCGCCACGCACCTGTTGCTGATCGTCTATCACAAGCACACCCAGTGGGCCGGTCCCGGACGGACCGAGCAGAACGTCGTGGGCTATCCGTTCCTGCCGGTGTACATCTCGAAGGCAACCGGCTTCTTCTTCATGGTCTTCGGCGTGGTCGCCGCGATGGGGGCGCTGCTCTCGATCAACCCGGTGTGGAAGTACGGCCCGTACGACCCGTCGAAGGTGACGGCGGGTTCGCAGCCCGACTGGTACATGGGCATCGCCGAGGGCCTGCTGCGGATCATGCCGAACTGGGAGACGCACGTCTGGGGGCACACGATCTCCTGGAACGTGATGCTTCCGGCCCAGGTGTTCGCCTTCGTGCCGTTCGTGGCCATCGTCGGGTGGCCGTTCCTCGAAGCCTGGGTGACCGGCGACCGGCGCGAGCACCACGTGCTCCAGCGACCCCGGGACGCGCCGACACGCACGGCGTTCCTGGCCGCGATCGTGACCGTCTACGGACTGCTCTGGGCCGCGGGCGGCAACGACATCCTGGCCACGCGGTTCCACTGGAGCCTGAACTCGGTCACGTACTTCATGCGGGCGGCGGTGTTCGTGCTGCCGGCGCTGGTGTTCTACGTCGCGCGTCGCTGGTGCATCGGACTTCAGCGGGCCGATCGGGACCGGCTTCTGCATGGCTCCGAGACGGGCGTGATCACGCGCGGCTCGGAGGGTGGGTACTCGGAGCGGCACCGGCCGCTGACCAACGCACGCGCCTATGCGCTGACCGCACGCGACCGCGACCGGGTCGAGGAGGAAGGACCGGACCGCGACGAGAACGGCGTGCCCGCGCGCGGCGTACGGGGGCGGCGGGCGCGGTTGCGGCTGTCCCGCGCGATGTTCGCCGACAACGTGCAGAAACCGACGGCCGAGGAGCTGACCGAGGCGTCGTCCGAGCACGCTGAGATCACGGCGCGTCGGTGACCGGCCGGGATGATCGGCTCGACCGGCTGCTCCACGTTGCTCGCCTTGCTCGGAACGGGTCCAGCCCGGACGCTGGCCGGGCGCAACCTCGGATGAACGGACTACCGTGTGCGCATGGCCGAGGACGTGGACATCCGTCAGCGCATCAGCGAGCTGGTGAGCACCGAGCACTCATTGCGCCAGCAGCTCGCCGCGGGGGAGATCTCGACCGAGGAGGAGCACGAACGGCTTCGCCGCGTCGAGACCGAGCTCGACCAGTACTGGGACCTCCTGCGGCAGCGGCAGGCGCTCCGCGACTCCGGCGGCGACCCGAGCCGCGCGGCACCGCGCTCGGAGGGCACGGTGGAGGGGTACCTCGGCTGACGTCCCCGCGTCGACGTCGAGTCGGTGGCCGTCGCAGGCTCCCCGTATGCTGTGCGCGCCCGGAGTCCCCGGGTGAACGGCCGGCCCCCATCGTCTAGCGGCCTAGGACGTCGCCCTTTCACGGCGGTAGCACGGGTTCGAATCCCGTTGGGGGTACGAGGTCGAAAAAGGGTCCTGACCAGCGGAAACGCTGATCGGGACCTCTTGGCTATTTCGGCCCGAGCTGGGCTGGGGCAACACTGGGGCAACAGCTGGAACGGCGTGGAGTGTTGCCCGGCGTTGCCGTGCGGCCGTGCGCGCAGCGTCCATGGCGTCGCCTACCTCGTCGAGGCGGTCCTCGAAGAGGTGGCCGTAGGTGTCCAGGGTCATGGTGGCCGAGGCGTGTCCGAGCATCTGCTGCACCACCTTGACATCGGCGCCGGAGGCGATGGCGAGGCTGGCAGCGGTGTGCCGGAGCTGGTGGGGGTGCAGCCCGGGCATGCCGATGGCCCGGGCGGCGTCGTCGAAGGCCTTCCTGAACGTCGTGACGCGCAGCGGAGAACCGCGTCGAATCCCCGGGAACACGAGGTCGTCGGGCCCGCTTGCCAGCGACGTGAGTGCGCAGCTCGGCTACGAGGAATGGAGGCAGGGGGAACTCACGGCGTTGATGGGTCTTGGGAGTGCCCCACACCAGGCCATGTCCCTGCACCGGTGTGACGGAGGCGACGATCGCGGCCCGGTGCCGGTCCAGGTCGATCCGGTTGATACGAAGGGCGGCCATCTCGCCGAACCGGACACCGGTGTAGGCGAGGAACAGAACGACGAGACGGTGGGTCTCGTTGGCCCGGGTGTCGTAGCTCGCGTGCTTGCTCGGCTCACCCGGGTAGCCGCAGGACTGTGCGAGGTCGTCGACCCGGTCGTGGATCAGGTAGCGGTGCTCGTGCCTGCCGACTCGGGGTAGGTTGACGCCGCTGGCCACGTTGCGGGCCAGCCTCCCATCTTTGACCGCCATGTCGAGGACGAGGCTCAGCACCCGGTGGATCTTCACAACACTGGCCGGGGACTGGTGCTTGGACAAGGACGTGACCCAGGCCTGGACATCGGCGTGAGAAACCGCGCCGAGCCTGACCAGGCCCCACTTCGGGCGAATGTGCTTGCGGACGATCCCGTCGTACCTCTGATGGGTAGAGGGCTTGAGATGGGCTTGGCCGGCCAGCCAGCGGTCGGCCCATGCGCCCAATGGTGACCTTCGCCAACTGTGGGTCGACGTATGGGCCGGTGAGCTTCGCGCTCTCCACGGTCGCCAGAAACCGCTCGGCGTCGATCTTGCGAGCGAAGGTCTTGTTGCGCTGTGCACCGGCAGGGGTCCGGTAGTGCGCACGCCACGCCTTCTGGCCATTGCGGACGCGCTTCCCGATGCTGGGCATGACTCATCCTCCTTCTACGCGCCGACAGAGTCGACGGTCAGTCGTGGTGCTGGGGGCGGTTGGTCTGTTCGGTGAGCCAGAGGACGAGGTCGGCTTCCAGTAGCGGACCTGGCGGCCGATTTTGAAGCTGCGGGGTCCGGAGCCGAGGTGGCGCCAGTAGCGCAGGGTGCCTTCGGGGGTCCGGAGGAAGGTGCAGGCTTCTTGGAGGGTGAGCATCTCCTCGCCCGGGTTCCTGGCGGGACTGCGGTGCTCGTGGGGGTCGATCGGCGATGCGGTAATGGGTAGTGCTCCTCGATGGTTGCGACCCGGCATGGGCCGTGGGCCGGTGTTTCCGGCCTCACCGGTGAGGTGTGCATGGCCTCCCAATCGATGATCGGCGATCATTGACGGGTGGAACCGAACCCGATGAGGAGGCCGGTGACGGTGATCGAGTCCGCCCGGAGGGCGGCGGGCCTGTCGCAGCGCCGGCTGGCCGAGATCGCTCGGACGCAGCAGTCGTCGGTCTCGGAGTACGAGTCGCGGCGGAAGTCGCCGACGTTGGAGGTGGTCGAGCGGCTGCTGGACGCCGCGGATGCGGAGCTCGCGGTGAAGCCGATGGTCTTTTGGGGAGTTCATTGAGGACCCGGAGCTCGGCAGGTTCGGCGTGCCTGACCGGCTGTGGTCAGTCCCTATCCCCGAGTGCTTCGCGCGCGTACAGGCGTGGAAGTACGTCTTCCCCGCCGAGGTCTACGCGAGTTGGTCTGAGGAGATCCGGACCTGGGACCTTTCGAACGAGACCGAACGGGTCGACTTCTACGAGCTGCTCCTGCAACACGGTGCGGCGCCAATGGTGGAGGGCTCGGTCGACGGGGTCCTGCTGATCCAAGCGTGGCCCCGGATGAACCTTCCCGAGGCGATCCGGACGAGATGGCAGCCGCTGATCGACGCAGCTACTGCTCCGCAGAACCCACCGCCTCACGACCCCGGCGGTTTCAACGCCTGGATGGCGAGGGAGATCGGAGTTCCGTGGCCGCTGACGAAGGGGTGGCGGCAGCAGTGGAGGCGGCCTTGGCTAGAGGCTCGGGCCACGCGATTGCATGGACGGTGCTGGTGGCCGCGAAGGAGCCGGACGGCGTCGCACATGAGGCCCGTACCGGTCGATGCCGTCGAGTGCCTGTCGTCGTGCGTGTGCGGGTCCGAGGTCGGCGCGGTCGCGACCGAACACGTCGATCCACTGTCTCTTGGCGTCCTGCAGGGTGTCGGCGACTAGGTGGGCGGTGTTGACGTCGCGGCCGCGGGTCATCGCGACGTACGCCGACGCAGCCCCGGTGTGCTCACCGATGCGGACGTGGGCCGATTCGACGGTCTCGCCCTGGGCGCCGTGGACCGTGGTGGCGTAGGCGAGCTCGACGAACTGCGTGGCGTAGTCGACCGGGATCTCTGGGTCCCGCCCATATCGATGGGGGTCGTGCAGGCGGAGGCTCCCGTCGACGCCGATACTGGTGACGGTCCAGGTCTGGCGGTTCGCGACTTGCAGGTCGGGGTCGTTGTGTCGGGTCGCGACCCGATCCCCCGGCCCGATCCGCTCACCCCTCGCAGTGGCGACCGTCCGACCGTGTTCGGCGCGACCAGCTGCTCTGTGATCCCGGATCTCAGCGTTCAGGTTCGCGACCTGCTCACGGGTATCGGCAATGACCAGATCGCCGCCGGCGCCGGCCTCGGCCAGCGCCACTGTGCGTTCGACCTCGGAAGCGTGGACCACGATCTGGCCCCGGCGGGCCAGCGCGTCGAAGACCGAGCCCGGTGCGTCGCCTTTGCGCATCCGCAGACTCAACGAGGCGTAGTCGGGGTCGGTGAACCGGTGCACCTTCTCCAAGGTGACCACGGCGGTCGGGTGCGCCCACGCCACTGCATGGTCCAGGACACCTCCTCGGCCGACGGCCGGGAGCTGGTGCCGGTCCCCGACAAGCGCAACGCGTGCGCCGGTCTCGTCGGCGATCGTCAGGAGGGCTCGGGCGGTTGTCCTGGTCGAGCATCCCGGCCTCATCGACGAGCAGCAAGTCACCGCCCCGGAGCCGGGCGCCTGGACCGGGGGCCGAGCTCGGTTGGCGGGTCCAGTGGCCGTCGTCGTCCCAGCGCCACCCGTGCTGGTGGACCAGCCAGGCAGCCGAGTGGCCGTCGGCGCCGGTCTCGTTAGCGGCGACCTCGGCGGCCTTCAACGTCGGAGTCACCACCATCAGCCGATGCCCCTGCCGTGCCAGCAGCTCTTGGACCGAGCGCCGGGCCGTGGTCTTCCCGGCACCCGCGGCACCTTCGACCACCACGAAGCGCCCTTCGCCGGCCAGGACCCCGACCACTGCTGCTCGGGTCGGGTCGATCCGGACCAGGCCGCGCCCGCCGATGCGGGCGTTGCGGGCTGGTTGAGCTGCGGGTCGTGCAATCCGAATGATGATGTCGGCCTCGACCTCGAGGACCTGTGGCGAGCTGAGCGAGCGGACGTGCTCGGGCACATCGCGCCGGTTCAGCAGTGGGATGCACCGGTCGGCGGCGCGGGCGGTGATGTCTTCGGCGAGCTCGATGCGGACCGGGGTGTCTGCGACCAGGCAGGTCTGGGCGACGAGAACCTCGGCCGTCCCATGGATGGCGGCGCTGTTCCAGGCCGACCTCTTCGCCCCGAGAATGGAGACGACCAGCTCGGCGGCGGCTTCGCGGTCGATCCACCCCGGCCGCGTCCCCGCCAGCGCCACGGGTCCGGGAGGGTCGCCGTAGCCGAGCTCGCGCAGCTCGTCGTTCCAGCGGGCAACGAGCTCCCGGCCGTCGATCGGGACAACCTTGTCCGGCCGGGCCTGCGCCCAGGCCCGCCGGTCCCACCCCTCCCGCAGCCGCGGACCGGGCTCCTCGCCGGGGTGCTCGGCCCGCCAGGCGGCCTCGTAGCGGTCGACGTTGCGGCGGATCTGCGCGGTCCGGGCGCTGAAAGCCCCGACGTACGGCGCCAGTTGCTGGATCTCGCCGGTCTCCGGGTCGAGCGTGAACCCGTGCGCCGCGAGCGCAGCTCGGAACCCCGGGTCGGTCGCGACCGCAGCGTGCCCGATCCCGTTGATCGCCTCGATCGAGTCCCGGATCCCGACCGAGTGCAGCCCCCGCCACGCCCCGGCCGCCCACACGCGGGCGTTGATCTGCAGATGGAGGTGCCGGTGCGGGTCCCCCGCGCGGGAGGTGTAGTGCCGGATCACCGCGGCCTCGATCTGCTCGACCGGCACCTGCACCTGCCGCCCACGCGGCCCCACCCGCGTGGTCGCGTGACCAGCGACCCAGCCGACGATCTCGGCCGCGGCCTTGTCCTGGGCGGCGTCCAGTGCGGCCGAAACCTCTGGATGCAGAGCCGCGGCCAGTGACCAGGTCTTGGGTCCGTTGACGACCACCTCGACGAACCGCAGCGCGTTCGCATCATCGCGGACCCGACCCTTCTTCGAACCGGTCTCGACGGTGATCCCGGCGACCCACTGCTCGTAGGTCTCGCCGTTCATCGGACCCACGCGCTGGACCACGTCGGGGGTCGCGGCGAGCCGGGCAGCTACCCCGGTGCCCTCACCGAGGTAGTAGTCGTCGGCCCTTGACCGGTCCCGCTCAACGTACGCCCGGGCGGCCCTCGCTGCGCCGCGGTAGAACTTCACCCCGCCATGCACGCCGACCACCCCGAGTCCTGGTCTCAACGGCGTCCGTCGACAACCAACGGACCCCTAGAAATGCCGCGTGGGCCGCCCGATCCCGGGCGACCCATCTACGTCCTTCGTAGCATGCGTGCCGCGTGGAATAAAGGGGTGTGGGCAGGGGAACGAGGAGGGTGAGGGAGCGGAGTAGTGGAAAGGGTTGGGGGCGGTTGGAGGTGCTGAGGAGCGAGGAAGAGGAGAGTGATGGACGGCGAGAGGAGGGGTGAAGAGGGCGGTGTAAACGACGGGACCACGCCGAACTCACCGGGTCCCGGAACGGCAGCCGCCGAGCTCCGACACGGACCCGACAACCATCACGCGAGCACAATCGTCCACCCGGCGCGGGCACCACGCCGCAGGTCTCCCCGAGCTGGCCGACGAGCCGAGATCCCGTGGCCACGCAATCCCCGGCAGCCAACGACCTCTCAGCCGATGAGCGGTCACTTGAGGAGTGTCGCGTCTAGGCTGCCTCATCCACCGAGAGTTCTTGAAGGACACAGACATGGGCATCGAAGAAATCTTCCGTTGGGCGGAGGAAGAAGCCGACATCGTGCACTACGAAGGCGACGAGCACGAGGATGGAACGACGTTCTGTGAAGGCTGCCATCAGGATTGGCCATGCGACTTCGCTCGTGAGAACGGAGTGGTCTGACGCTGCTCTTAGTCGCCATCGGGCGCTGGGTGCGCGTACTCGCGTCGGCAAAGGGCTACATGGGTGCTCAACTCCGGCGAGGGGGCAACGGTGGTCAGCCGATCGCGTAACCCAACGCGAGATGGTCAGGGTGGTTGCCCCAAGTGAGGTCGAACGACCAACACCCAGCGCAGGAGATGCTCACTAGGCGCCACCGGGTGTACCTCCCGTAGCGACGGTTGAACGCACTAACATGCCGGAGTCCGGTGCAGCCGATGAGAGGGCGAGTCATTCCGCCCAGTTCGACGCAACCCAAGCCAGACAGCGGTACGCCGAAGGGCCAGTAGGCCGCGCGAATCCGGAGCTCTGAGTTGGTCGAACGACGTCGGTTCGAGCCGCACGCGCGAAGGACGGTCCTCGAGGCCATGTCAAAACGTCAGACTTGTACGTGCGTCATCCCGCCGCGAAGCGGCCACGTCCTACCGCAACCGACGCGCGCTCAGGTATCAGAGGATGGCGCCACGCGGCGCCACCTCGAAGGCGGCGATCCCCCTCGCGAAGAGCACGATCAGGCGATCGCCGTGCTGACAGCGAAGCACTCCCTCGCCGTCGGACAGGACGGCGATCACGTGGTCCACCGCCGCATCGATCGAGTCGGCGTCGGGGTCGGTGTAGACGACGTCACTGTGCTCGCCGCCGACGAAGCGCACACGCATAACGATCTCCGGCACAACCTCCACCCCTTCGGACTCATCTCGGCCAGGCTCTGCCCAACCGGGCGAGCCGTCGATACATGAAGAGCTCGTCCCGCAGCCGATACGGCACCGGGTGGCCCGCGGAGGCGAGCCCGTCGACGTAGGCCTCCAATGCGTAGAGCAGCCCGACCTGCGCGAGCGACCCTCCTTGACGTGGTGTCCGGGGCGCCGCTCCTGGGAGACCGTCGCCCGTGCGGTATGCAGCTCCGCCATGAGCCGATCGAGCAGCACGGGCTGAGTGGACTCCATCTCCCACCCACCCTCGCGCCCACTGCCTGTGAGGGGATCTATGACGCCGGGAACGGCGCCCGCGACCCGTCCATCGCAGTGTTGCTCCAACCTACCCCGGGGTGCATCGGGCCGGACGTCAAACGGTCGAAGCGAAGGCGGGTGAGAGCCCTACCCGGTGCCGGAATCCGGTGCTCGATCATGCCGCTGTCCGTGATCGCTCAGCCGATGAGAGGAAACTTCGTCGGCGATGTGTTACGTGACAAACCCACGCGGGTTGCGGCGGTTGCCGATCAGGGGTCTAGTGTTGCTGCGCCCCGAACTTGGCGAGCCCCCGTCCAACGAATCCCCCGAACGTTGGCGGGGGTTTCGTCTGTCTCGACGTTCAGCAGCACTGCCGCTGCTGACCTACGATGCTGTGATCGCGTCTCTGCCCCGGACCCCGCCAGAAGCGCCACGCTCTTTGGCGAGGATCGGGGGCCCTCGACGAAGCACGAGGCCCTCGCGTACGCCGCGGGGGCTTCGTTTTGGTCGCGAGTCCCGCTAGAGCGGCTCGCTTACAACCTGGCGGAAGTACCGCCCGGCTCGTCGTCCAGCAGTTGAGGGAGGCAACACGTTCAAGCCGGGCCGGGAGGGGCCGCCACAAACGGCCTCTCATGGCTCCCTTCTGTGTCAAGACACCTTCGGGAGGGTGGGTTTAGGCTGAGGGTCGACGGGTCCCGGAGTGGCTTGTCCGAAGTGCCGGTGTTGGGGTTGTGAGCCGGTCACGCTGGAGTCAGAGTCGTTGCCCCGTTGCCCTCCCGGACCCGTCACCTGACGCGTTGTGTCGTGTGCTGCGAGGTCGGCGAGCATGGTGCGGTAGACGATGTCGGACAGGCGTCGTTTGAGACATCTCATCGCTTCCATCG
>NZ_DASXQG010000004.1:0-5898 GCF_036493135.1 Nocardioides sp.
TCCGGGTCCGCATCGCCGGGGTCGGCGTCTGCCACTCCGACCTGTCCATGGTCAACGGCACGCTGCGGCCGTCGTACCCGCTGGTGCTCGGTCACGAGGCTTCCGGGGTCGTCACCGAGGCGGGACCGGACACCAACGTCGGCGTCGGGCAGCACGTCGTCCTCAACTGGGCGGTCCCGTGCGGCACCTGCTGGCACTGCGAGCACGGCGAGCCGTGGCTCTGCTCGACGATCGAGGGGATCACCGGGACGCCGGGCGGCACCCTGGCCGACGGCACGCCGTTCCAGGCGTGCCTGGGGCTGGGCGCGATGGCCGAGGAGGTCGTCGTCCCCGCGACCGCCGTGGTGCCGCTGCCGGACGACGTACCGCTCGAGGAGTCGGCCCTGCTCGGGTGCGCGATCCTCACCGGGGTCGGTGCCGCGCGCAACGCCGCCCGGATTCAGCCTGGCGACACGGTGCTGGTCATCGGTCTCGGCGGTGTCGGCCTCTCGGCCGTGATGGGGGCCCGGCTGGCGGGCGCCGACCGGATCCTCGCCGTCGACGTCTCGGACTCCAAGGAGTCGCTCGCCCGCACCGCCGGCGCCACCGACTTCCTGGTCGCCTCGCCCGATCTCGCCCAGCAGGTGCGGGGCCTCACCGACGGTCGCGGCGCCGACCGGGCGTTGGAGTGCGTCGGCTCGGCGACCACGATCCGCCAGGCCTGGACCGCCGTACGCCGCGGCGGCACCTGCGTCGTTGTCGGCGTCGGCCCGAAGGACCAGCAGGTCACCTTCAACCCGCTCGAGCTCTTCCACTTCTCGCGGACCCTGGTCAGCAGCATCTACGGCAACAGCGACGCCCGCCACGACATCTCGGGCCTCCTGGAGTACGTCGCGGACGGCCGCCTCGACCTCGCCGCCACCATCACCGACCGGATCACCCTCGCCGACGTACCAGCGGCCTTCGAGCGCATGCAACGCGGCGAGGGTGGCCGGGCGCTCGTGACCTTTCCGACCGACCGACACCGGGAGCGACCATGACCGACCCAGCACGCGTGGCGGTGCTCATGGACTGCGACAACATCAGCCATCAGTGGACGCGCCAGATCCTGGCTGAGACGGCCAAGCACGGCACCCTGAGCATCCGCCGCGGGTACGGCGACTGGACCAGCACGCACCTGAAGGGGTGGCGCGACAAGCTGCCGACGTACGCCATCCAGCCCGTGCAGCAGTTCGCCTATACCCTGGGGAAGAACTCCACGGACTTCTCCCTGGTCATCGACGCCATGGACCTGCTCTACTCCGGGAACGTCGACGCCTTCGTCATCGTCTCCAGCGACAGCGACTTCACCCGCCTGGCGATGCGGCTGCGCGAGTCGGGCAAGCGGGTGTTCGGGATCGGTGCCCGCAAGACGCCCGAGGCGTTCCAGAACGCCTGCGACCGCTTCACCTACGTCGAGGTGCTGATCGGCGACGACCCGGAGGCCCCCGAGCCGGAGCAACCGCTGAAGGCCGCCGCGAAGAAGGCCACCGGGACCGCGGCCAAGGCGGCCGCGAAGGCGCCGGCGAAGCGGTCGGCCGCGCCCACCAAGAAGCAGCGTCTCGAGGGACTCTCCGACCTGCTGCTGCCGGCCGTGGAGGCGAGTGCC
The DNA here is from genome assembly GCF_036493135.1 of Nocardioides sp. Lineage (GTDB taxonomy): Bacteria > Actinomycetota > Actinomycetes > Propionibacteriales > Nocardioidaceae > Nocardioides. Next base: position 1,628 of record NZ_DASXQG010000004.1, read on the forward strand.
AAGGAGGACGGGTGGGCATCCCTCTCGGAGGTCGGGTCGTACGTCGTCAACACCAATCCGACGTTCGACTCCCGCAACTACGGCTACGCCAAGCTGAGCACGCTCGTCCGGGACCTTCCCCAACTCGAAGTGAACGAGGTGGCCGCCGGCAGCGGGCGCACCACGCTCTTCGTCAGGCCGGCGTCGACGACCAGGTCGCGCAAGCGCAGCAAGGGCTGACCCTGGCGTGCAGCGGCCTTCCCCTAGATGATGGTTCAACCATCGACGGGAGCCATGACATGAGCATCGACCTGGAAGCCATCAACGCCGAGCGGGAGCGGATCAAGGGCGACTACCTGCAGGACTCCGGCGACCGGCCGCCGAGCAGCGCCCAGGGGCTGCACCACTTCGCGCTGATCTGCTCCGACGTACGAGCGACGATCGACTTCTACCAGGGTGTCCTGGAGTTCCCGCTCACCGAGATCTTCGAGAACCGGGACTACGCCGGGTCCAACCACTTCTTCTTCGACATCGGGCACGGCAACCTGCTGGCGTTCTTCGACCTGCCCGGACTCGACCTCGGTCCGTACGCCGAGGTGCTCGGCGGACTGCATCACCTCGCCATCTCGGTCACCCAGGAGAAGTGGGACCACCTGCGGGGCAAGCTCGACGCCGCCGGTATCGAGTACCTCGTGGAGAGCGAGAAGTCGATCTACTTCCGCGACCCCGACGGCGCCCGCCTCGAGCTGCTGGCCGACCCGCTGGGGGAGATGTACGGCACCAAGGTCCTCTGACGGAGCGATAGTACGTATCAATCGGCCGGTCACCCCGCCGGCCGATTGATACGTACTATCCAAGCATCGGGCGTTGGGGGCGGTTGATGTGCCAGAGCCACCACAGGCCGACGAACGGCAGCACCAGGGGGACGAACCCGTAGCCGTTCCCGTAGTCCGACCACACGCTGGCCCGGTCGATGTCCGAAGGATGGCTCAGGGTGCCGATGACCAGCACCCCGGTCAGCTCGATCCCGATGGTCACCAGGGCCACCCGGCGTCGGTCGGTGGCCAGCGCCCAGGTGGCGACGATGTAGACGATCCCGGAGAAGAGCGAGAGCGAGTACGCGACCGGCGCCTTCGAGGCCTGGGTCGCCAGCTGCACCAGGGCGCGGGCGGTCGCGGCCAGCGCGAACACGCCGTACACGAAGACCAGGATGCGGCCGAACCCGGTCCTGGTGGAGGTCACTTCGCACCCCACAGCTGGTGCAACCGCAGGAACAGCACCGGTACGACGACCACCGCCACCAGCAATACTCCGGTGCCGGAGCGGGTGCGCTCACCCACCGACCACACGAACGCGATCGGCAGGATCACCAGCGCGCCGACCAGGTAGCCGACGTACGCCGCGACGTTCACGCCGCCGTGGTCGCCGGAGACCATCACCAGCCCGATCACCAGCTGCGCGACGAGTCCGACCTCGAGCAGCCCGAGCGCGGCGTACAGGTAGTCGTCGGGCTGGCGGTCGCGCACGATCAGGACGACCAGCCAGACCGCCAAGAGGACGCAGACCGCGCTGAGCACGATCTGCAGTGCGGTCACCCGGCGAGCCTAGAGGGCGCCTCTCAGCCCAGGATCCGGGGCAGCCCGAAGCTCGCCATCACGCCTGACTCGAACCGCACGATCTCGCTGATCTGCTCGCCGGCGAGACCGAACACGTAGAGGCCCAGCGCCCGGTAGGTGCCGGTGGCCGGGTCGAGCGCGTAGATGCCGCTGGCCGGGCAGCCGTTCGCCCGGACCGGGATCATCCGCATGACCCGCGCCTCGGGCGGTGCGATGGCCCGCAGGAAGGCGATCGCGGCATCGCGGCCGTGGTACTCGTACGGCATCGGCGGCATCTTCACCCACACGTCGTCCGTCATCAGCGAGACCAGCTGGTCGACGTCATGACGCGAGAAGGCGTCCAGGTAGGCCTCCAGGAGATGCCGCTCCTCGGGAGATCCTGGCTCCGGCGGACACGGCTGGGCGCGCTTGGCAACCAACTCGTGGTTCCCGTCGAGCGTGGCCCGGGCCCGCTTCAGCGCGCTGGTCACCGACTCCACCGTGGTGTCGAGGATGTCGGCGGCCTCGGCAGCGCGGTAGCCGAGCACGTCGCGCAAGATGAGGGCCGCTCGTTGTCTCGGCGGCAGCAGCTGCAGGGCCGTCACGAACGCGAGTGACATCGCCTCGCGCAGTTCGATCACCGCTTCGGGGCCGGGAGCGGTGTCGGCCAGGTCGAGAAGAGCATCCGGGAAGGGCTGCAGCCACGGCACCTCGCCGTAGCTGGTCGGCTCGGGAGGTACGACGCCACGGATGCGGGAGCTCACGTCGGGCTCCCGCCGCGAGCCGGCGCGGACCGCGTCCAGGCTGCGGTTGGTCGCGATCCGATAGAGCCAGGTCCGGACCGAGGAGCGCTCCTCGAAGCGCCCGAGACCGCGCCAGGCGGAGAGCAGGGTCTCCTGGAGGACGTCCTCGGCGTCCTGGAACGAACCCAGGATCCGGTAGCAGTGCACCTGCAGCTCGTGCCGGTACGGCGCGACCAGCTCGCCGAACGCGTCCTCGTCACCCGCTCGGGCTCGCGCCAACAGGTCAGCCACCAGGTCTGTCTCCATGTCCTCACCTTCGCAACTCCAAAGACCCTCTCGCGGGCCACCGACACAGGTGGCTGGGGAGGTAGACGACGGGCGGCCGCGGAACTGGGCGGTCCGGCGGCGCCCAGTTCGCGGCGTACCTCGCGTCTGCTCACACGTACGCCGGTGACACCCGGTCGCCGGTGGGAGAGAGGAACCCTCATGCCACGTCCGGACGCCGGTCTGACCCGCGCAGAGAGCCCGACGGAGCAGCCGTACCGCCGGCTGACCGTGCTCCTGACCGCGGGCGCCTACTTGCTGGTGACCCTCGACGCCCTCGTCGTCGTCACCGCCCTGCCCTCGATCCACGCCGACCTCGGCGGCGGCGCCGGGAACCTGCCGTGGATCATCAACGCCTACGCCCTCACCTTCGCCGCCGGCATCATCACAGCGTCCGCACTCGGCGACCGGCTCGGGCGCCGACGCACGTACGCCGGAGGGCTCGTGCTGTTCAGCCTCGCGTCGGCGGCCTGCGCACTCGCGCCGACACTGGGGATGCTGATCGCGTTCCGTGCGGTGCAGGGACTCGGCGCCGCGATCGTGATGCCCCTCGGACTGACCCTTCTCACGTCGTCGTTCCCGGCCGACCGGCGCGGCGCCGTCGTGGGGATCTGGGGCGGTGTCGCCGGGCTCGGCGTCGCGTCCGGACCGCTCGTCGGCGGCGCGGTCACCGAGGGCCTGGACTGGCACTGGGTGTTCTGGGTGAACGTCCCCCTCGGCCTCGCGGCCGCGCTCGCCGTACTCCGGATCCTGCCGGAGACCTTCGGTCCGCGTTCCCGGCTCGACCCGCTCGGGATGGTCACGGCCTCCGGTGCCATGGCCTCGCTGGTGTGGGGTGTCCTCCGGGCCCCCGACGCCGGCTGGGGCTCGGCCGAGGTGCTGATCGCGCTCGCCTCCGGGGTCGTGCTGCTCGCGGCCTTCGTGGGCTGGCAGGCGGTCGCGCCGGCGCCGATGGTGCCGCTGTCGCTGTTCCGGTCGCGGGTGTTCGCGGCGGCCTCGCTGACGCAGTTCCTGATGGCGGCGTCGATCTTCGCGACGGCGTACGTGACCAGCCAGTACTTCCAGATCTCGCGTGGCGACTCGCCGCTCGGCACGGGACTGCGGTTCCTGCCGTGGACGATGACGCCGCTGCTGGTCGCACCGCTCGCCGGCAGGCTGGTCGACCGCGTCGGCGCCCGGGCGCTGGCCGCTCCGGGCCTGTTGTTCCAGGCCGTCGGATTCCTGTGGCTGCTGCACGAGGCGCACACGCACGCGTCGTACGCCGCCTTCGTCGCGCCGTTCGTGCTCGCGGGAGTCGGGATCTCGATGGCGCTGCCCGCGCCGTCCACAGCGGGGCTCAACGCGGCGCCACCGGCGCTGCTCGGGCGGGCGGCCGGCGTCCTGAACACCGTGCAACAGATCGGCCAGGCGGCGGGGGTCGCCGTGGTGACGGTGGTCTTCGACGCTCACGGGTCGCTGGCCACGCCGTCAGAGACGCTGTCCGGCTACGAGCCCGCCCTCGTCACCGCCGCGTGCATCTCGGTGCTCGGCGCCCTGGCCGCCCTCGGCATCGCCCGGGAGCGGCGTACGCCGATGGCCGAGTCGGTTGCGGGGCCGGCGCCGTCTGATCTCTCCCGGTCGTGCGCCGGAG
>NZ_DASXQG010000005.1:0-26222 GCF_036493135.1 Nocardioides sp.
GCCCAGGACCTCCCGATCTCGCGTGGCCTGGCGATCACCGGCGCCGCGATCGCGGTCGCGCTCTCGTTCGTCGTACTCGCGCTGGCCTGGCGGACCCCCCGGTACGACGCAGCCACCAGCGGCCGGCCGGCTCCTGCCTGGCTGTCGGGGTTCGTCGACTCGATCTGGTGGCGCGGGTTCCTGCACCTGGTCGGCCTGCTCGCGCTGGCCTATCTGATCATGATCGCGGTCCTCGGCAAGGACCTGCTGATCAACCCGATCTTCGGCATCTTCTACGTCTGGATCTGGGTCGGCGTGCCGGTCGCCTCGGCGCTCTTCGGCCGGGTCTGGCGGGCGATCAGCCCGTTCCGGCTGATCAGCGCGGGCATCGCCCGCGTCTCGGGCGGTCACCCGGACGAGGGGCTGATCACCTATCCGGAACGACTCGGCATGTGGCCGGCCGCACTCGGTCTGTTCGCGTTCGTCTGGATGGAGCTGGTCTACCCCCACAACGTCGACCTCTCGCCGGTGCGACTGTGGCTCGGCGTCTACCTGGGCCTGATGATCATCGGCGGCGCGCTGTTCGGGAACACGTTCTACGCGCGGGCCGACCCGTTCGAGGTGTACTCCTCGCTGATCGCCCGGCTCTCGATCTGGGGACGTCGCGACGGGCAGCTGGTCCTGCGCAGCCCGCTGGCCAACCTCGACACGACCCCGGCGACGCCCGGACTCGTCGGCGTCATCTCGGTGCTCTTCGGCAGCACGGCCTTCGACGCCTTCCGAGACTCGACGCGGTGGCTGACGTTCATCCAGGGCACGGGCTACTCGACGTACCTGCAGAACAACCTGGGCCTGCTCGGCTTCTGCCTCGCGGTCGGGCTGATCTTCTGGCTGGCGTGCATCGCGACCGGCGTCGGGCCGGAGCAGTCGCGCAACCGGCTGCCCGACGTGTTCGCGTTCTCGGTGATCCCGATCGTGCTCGGCTACATCGTCGCCCACTACCTGAGCTACGTCGTCGAGATCGGCACCCAGACCCTGATCCAGGCCAGCGACCCGCTCAGCAACGGCAGCAACCTCTTCGGCACCGGCACCCTGGCCGTGCCGTACTGGCTGTCCTACCACCCGACGTTCCTGGCGAACACCAAGGTGCTCTGCGTCGTGATCGGCCACGTAGTCGCCGTGATCGCGGCGCACGAGCGCGCGATCAAGGTGCTGCCGAAGAAGCACCAGCTCACCGGCCAGCTCCCCTTGCTGGCCGCGATGGTCGCCTTCACCGTCGGCGGCCTGTATCTGCTGTTCTCGACCTGACCAGGCCGGGTCAACGGCGCAAGAGGCGGCGGCGCTCGCGTCGTCGGTGCGGCGCGGGTGGTGGCACCACCGCATCGCTGAGTACGGCGAGCGCCCGCGCGAGCTCGGAGTCACCCGCTTCGGGGATGCTGGTCCCGGTCGTCAGTGCGCGGTCGGCGGCGGCGCGGTCGTCGGGCAGGAAGTGGACCGCGGCCAGTCGGGCGAACCCCTCGACCATGCCGGTGATGTCGCGCTCGGACCAGCCGAGGCTGGAGCGCATCCGGTTGACCACGACGCGCACGGGTGCCCCGGAGCGGCGTTCGCGGAGCTCGACCAGGCCTCGGGCGAGCCGCGAGAGGCCCACCGGGTCGGCGGTGCCGACGACCAGCACCTCGTCGGCCACCTCGAGGGCGGCGAGAGTGAGCTGGTTGCGCCCCGGGCGGGCGACGAGGTCGCCCGCAAGGTCGTCCTCGAGGCTGAAGCCGGTGTCCACGATCACGTGCCCGTGGTCGCGCCCGACCTCGAGGAGGTGCTCCACGACGCCCGATCTCACCTCGACCCAGCGGTCGGCCCGAGGCAGCCCGGTGACGACGGTCAGACGATCGCCGAGGGCTCGCCGTACCGAGCCGAACCGCGCCTCCAGCACACCGTCGGCCGTCAGCCGGGCAGCACTCAGCATCCCCGAGACCTCGTCGAGGACACCGAGGTGCTGGGCGACCGACCCGCCGTAGGGGTCTGCGTCGACGAGCGTGGTCAGCAGTCCACGGCGGGCGAGGGCGGACGCCAGCGAAGTCGCGACGGTGGTGCGGCCGGGTGCGCCGGCCGGTCCCCAGACGGCGACGATCCGGCCGGGGTCGCCGGGCTCGGCAGGCAGGTCGGCCTCGTCGAGTGCCGCCTCGTCGAAGGCCGGCAAGTCGACGTCCGCCGCGAGCGCATCGGGCAGGAGCTCGAGGTCGCCGGGGTCGACGAGGACGTCGATGCCGACTCGAGCGGCGCGGGTGCGGGCGGTCTCGGAGTCGACCGCCACCGCCACCACGCGCAGCTGGAGCCGGTGGAGCACGTCGACCGCGGTCGGGTCCAGCCCGGGCGCATCGAGGGCGACGACCGCGGCGTCCGCCTGTCCGGCACTGCTCGTCGCGAGCAGCTCGTCGATGTCGACGCACCGCTTCAGCACGACCATCCCGCTGCGAGCTCCGATCACCTCCAGAGCGGGCGACTCCCACGGCGCCCCCGCGGCCACGACCAGGACGACGACCACGTCAGCCCCGGCCGACGACCGTGAGCGCGGCGTCGTCGGTCGAGGCGAGCAGCCGGAAGAACCGCTGCGCCTCACCGCCGGACATGCCCAGCACCAACATCCGCGTGCCGTCGGAGCCGAACGCGTCGTCCGCCGCGGGCGCGTCGAGCACGGTCACCCCGGCGAGGACCGGCTGGCCGTCGCACACGGTGGACGCCTGGCACCCGGTGCGACTCCCCGGCCGGAGGTAGACGTCGACGGAGTCGCCGACCCCGACCTCGGCGGGTACCTGATCGGGCGGCACCGCGACCGGCACCTGGCGCAGATCACCAGCGGCGGCCGGTCCGACGGCTAAGCGCGGCACCAGCTCACCGGCGCCCACGTCACGGCTCAGCCGGAGGTCGGCCGGCAGCTGTTCGTCGGCGCGGAAGTAGAGCGCGGACGCGTCCGCATCGTCGAACCGGACCCGGCGTACGGCGAGATCGTCGGCGGTGAGCACGTGCCCGGCTCCGAGCGGGTCGGCGGCCGCCCAGACCGGCACGGTGTCGTCGGAGGTGCCGAGCACGAGCCCCCCGACGAGGACGGAGGCGGCCACGATCGCCACGCCGAGCCACAGCCGCGGGTCGCGCCAGCCGGGTGAGGTGACCCGCCTGGCGGCAGGCGTGTCCGTGATCCCGAGATTCACCCCCACATCATGACCCGGATCCGGGCCTGCGCGGCACCCCTCCTCCACAGGCGGTCGCCGTGCCTCGATGACCGCTCGTTCACACGTGCAACGATGGCCCCATGCCTCCCAGCTCTCGGTTCCTCACGCTTGCGGACGTCGCCGAGGTCCTCAGCACGTCCAGCGCCCAGGTCTACGCCCTGGTCCGCCGCGGCGAGCTGCCGGCGATCAAGATCGGTGGACGCGGCCAGTGGCGGGTCGAGACCAGCCAGCTCGAGGCCTACATCGACCGGATGTACGACGAGGCGCGCGCGTTCGTCGACGCCCACCCGTTCACCGAGGGCGACGCGAAGGCCGAGCCGCCCGCCGAGTGAGGCCTCAGCCGATCTGCGACCCGAGGGTGATCCGCAGGCTCATCTGCGATCCTCCGCGCTGCACCGTGAACGGGATCGTGTCTCCCGGCTGGTGGGCGCGGATGGCCACGATCAGCGCGATCCCGTCCGCCACCTTCTCACCGGCGACCTCGGTCACGACGTCGCCCTTGCGCAGACCCCCCTTGTCGGCCGGCCCGTCGGAGTTGACCTTCAGGATCTTGGCCCCCACGTCCTCGGTGCCGAGAGTGTCCACCGTCGCGCCGATCACGGGGTAATGCGCCTCGCCGGTGCGCAGGATCTGGTCGGCGGTGATCTTGACCTGGTCGATCGGGATGGCGAACCCCACCCCGATGTTGCCGGCCTCGCCCGTGCCGCTGCCGGTGGTCGCGATCGCGGAGTTCACCCCGACCACCTGTCCGGTGAGATCCACGAGCGGGCCGCCGGAGTTCCCGGGGTTGATCGCGGCGTCGGTCTGCACGGCGTTGATGTAGGAGGAGTCCGCACCGGTGTCGCTCGTGGTCACAGGCCGGTTGAGCGCACTGACGATGCCCGCGGTCACGGTCGAGCTCAACCCCAACGGCGACCCGAACGCGACGACCTGGTCGCCGACGCGGAGCACCTGCGCCGATCCCAGGCTCGCCGGCGGTAGCTCCGGCCCACCCTTCACGTACAGCACGGCGAGGTCGTACGTCGGACTCCGGCCGACGACCTTCGCGGCGTACTTGTCGCCGTTCTCGTCGACGATCTCGATCGGTCCGTGGTTCTCGACGGCATCCGCGACGACATGGTTGTTGGTGATGTAGTGGCCCGACTGGTCGAGCACGAAACCCGACCCGGTGGCCCCGTCCTTCTTGCCCTGGTACTGCGCCAGCACCTGGATGGTGCTCGGCAACAGCCGCTGCGCCACCGACGCGACCGAGCGGTGGCCGGGTCGCAACGGCGCCTTCGACACGGTGCCGGCCTCGTTGAGGCCGCCGGTCACCCGACCCTCGGTCGAGCTCGAGCGGAGGTTCTCGTACGCCGCTCCCCCGAACACGCCACCGATCAGGCCGATCACCAGCGCCAGCACCGACACCACCGGCCACACCCAGCCGGAGACCCGGCCGCGCGGGGGCTCGGCCGGCCGGTGCTGGACCGGGTACGACTGGGTGCCCAGGGGGACGTACGTCGGACGGGTCGGCTCGGGTGCTCCGGCGTACGGCGGGCCCTGCGGCGGGCCCTGAGATGGGCCCTGAGATGGGCCTTGTGGCGGGCTCTGTGGAGCGGGCGGCGGACCCGGCGGCGCCCAGTGGTGCGGCGGCGTCTGCTCGCGCGCGGGGGGCCGGGTGTCGTCGCCGGGCGCGCTCAACGGCGCGGTCTCCTCGCTGTCGCGGGGGTGCTCGTCGGTCACGGGTCCTGACTCTCCACAGGGATGCCGGCCGGACTCGGACGGCCTGCCGGGCCCGAGCAGGCCCTACGGCGCGAGTGTACGACGCGGCCCGTGGGCCGCCGGCGGGGCGTCCTGGCGGTGCTGACCGTGCCCGGAGGACCGACGATCGCGGTCGATGACGGTCGTGATCGCGTGCGTGATCGAGCCGAACGACTCGGAAGGGGGCCGCACCACTGCTCCGGGTGCGTTCGCCGGAGCGGCACCCAGGGCGAGCACGCCCATCACGGCGGCGCCGACGGCGCCGCTCCCGATGCCGGTCATGCCGAGGTGACGACGGCGGGCGCCGGCGTCAGCCAGGGCGGGGTGATCGGACAGGGAGGGCCAGTCGACGATGCCGCGCACCAGTAGCGACCCCTTGAGGTGCGACGGCGCGGCCGCCCCACCGCCCAGCTGCATGGTCGCCAGCCGGGTCTTCACCCAGCCCTCGCGCTCGACGGCGTCGCGGCACTGATGGCAGGAGTGAACGTGGTCCCAGGCGCGCTCCTCGTCGGCCGGGGACAGCTGGCCGTCGAGGAGTGCACTGACCCGGGCGCCCAGGTGGCCGATCACGACGCGGTCCCGGGTGCGAGGTCGGACGCCGAGACGTCAGGACCTTGGTAACGCGTGCGGCCCTCGGCCGGGGCTCGGTGGGCCAGCGCGGCACGCAGCATCGCGCGGCCACGGTGGATGCGCGAGCGCACGGTGCCGAGCTTGGCGTCGAGGATCTGGGCGATCTCGTCGTACGACAGGCCCTCGACGTCACAGAGCACGACGGCTGCGCGGAACTCCGGCGGCAACGTCGACAGCGCCTTCTCGACGTCGTCGTCGAACGTCTGGTCGGCGTACGCCGTGTCGGGCGAGGGCAGGGCGCTGTGGAGCCGATCCGCGCGCTCGTCGGACAGGGCGTCGAACCGGATGCGCTGCTTGCGGCGGGCCTGGTCGAGGAACAGGTTGGTGGTGATCCGGTGGATCCAGCCTTCGAAGGTCCCGGGCTGGTACGTCGAGAGGCTGCGGAAGACGCGGACGAAGACCTCCTGGGTGAGGTCCTCGGCATCGTGCCGGTTGCCGGTCAGCCGGAACGCGAGCCGGTAGACCCGGTCGGAGTGCTGGTCGACGATCTCCTCCCAGGTGGGCACTCCAGGCGTGGCTCGGGGCGCGCCCGCGGGCTCGTCGTACGAGTGTTCCGCCTCCACGAGCTCCTCCTGGCGACGCCTGCGCGTCTGGTGCGATCCCGACCTGAACAGTGCCCTGCCTCCGTCCTCGAAACTCTCGTCGCCACGGCTGAGAGGAACCTGTGAGAACGCGCCCCAGCAGCGTGTGAAATGTCGCTTCCTCCAACGAACGACGGGGGGTCCGGTGTTCCCGGCGGCGGTCCCGGATCGCCGGCACTTTCTCGGTGACGGGGGCGATAGGGTCGCGATGATCGCCGTCCCCGGACCGGAAGGCCGCCACGATGACCGTCACCCCGCCCAAGCCCGCGAGCTGGTCCTACGCCGAGGGGTTCGTCGAGGAGGACGAGGTCCTCGCCGCGGCGCGCGCCCGGGCCGAGGAGGTCGGGGCGGTCGCGATCGGCTCGGGCGGTGGGGCCGCACTGCGCTTCCTGGCGTCGCTGATCGAGGCGCGGGCCGTGGTCGAGGTCGGCACCGGGGCCGGGGTGTCCGGGCTCTGGCTGCTGCGTGGCATGCGCTCCGACGGCGTCCTCACCACCATCGACATCGAGGCCGAGCACCAGCGGCTGGCGCGCGAGTCCTACAACGACGCCGGGATCCCACCGCAGCGCGCGCGGACGATCGCCGGTGCCGCGCTCGACGTACTGCCGCGGCTGACCGACGGCCACTATGACCTCGTCTTCTGCGACGGGGACAAGGCGGAGTACGCCGCGTACCTCAAGGAGGCGCTTCGGCTCCTGCGACCTGGCGGGATCGTGGCGTTCGACAATGCGCTGTGGCACGACCGGGTGGCCGACCCGGCGCAGCGGGACGAGGAGACCACGGTGATCCGCGAGCTCGGCAAGGAGATGGCGGCCGACGACACGCTGGTCCCGGTGCTGCTCCCCGTGGGCGACGGCCTGCTCGTCGCGAAGAAGGAGTGGTCTCCGGAGTGAGCGAGGACTGGCCGATCGGACGGAGTCCGAGCGGCCAGGCCGGAGCGAACGCCGCAGCGAGCTTGCTCGCCAGGCGGCCTGACAGTCAGCCGATGACAGTCAGCCCACGATCCCGGCCAGCGGATCAGGACCCGTCAGCCAGGTGAGCAGGGCACGCGGGCCGAAGCCCGAGGGCCCCTTCGTCCACTCGAACGAGTCGTTCGGCGCGTCGCCGGCCGAGGCGATGTCGAGGTGCGCCCACGGCACGTCGCCGGCGAAGTGCTGGAGGAACAGGGCGGCGGTGATCGCGCCGGGGCCGCCGGGCGAGTTGTTCGCGTCGGCGATCTGAGAGGTGAGGGTGTCCTCGTAGTCGGGCTCGAGCGGGAGGCGCCAGAGCGGCTCCCCGGCCGCTGCGGCGGCCCCCGAGAGGGCGTCGGCCAAGGCGTCTCGGTTGGCGAAGAAGCCGCCCGTCCACTGGCCCAGCGCCACCTTCATGGCGCCGGTCAGCGTCGCCACGTCGATGAGGACGGCCGGTTCGAGCTTGTCGAGGGCGTAGGCCATCGCGTCGGCGAGAACCAGTCGACCCTCCGCGTCGGTGTTGAGGACCTCGCTGGTGCGTCCGCCGTAGTGGGTGACCACGTCGCCCGGACGCAGCGAGGAGCCGCCGACGGCGTTCTCGGCGGCGGGGACGAGCCCGGTCACGCGCAGGGGACACCCGAGGGCGCCGAGGGCGCCCAGCACCGCCATGACGACGGCGCCACCGGTCATGTCTCGCTTCATCGTGGTCATGCTCTCGGCCGGCTTGATCGAGAGTCCGCCGGAGTCGAACGTGATGCCCTTGCCGACCAGCACCACGCGCGCGGCCTTGCGGCCCCCGGCGGGGGTGTAGTCGAGGCGGATCAGCCGCGGCGGCGTCGCCGAGCCCTGGCCGACGCCGAGGATGCCGCCGAAGCCCTGCTTGCTGAGCTTGTTCTCGTCCCAGACCTCGACGGCCAGGCCGTGCTCGCCGGCGATCTGCTCCGCCTGCCCGGCCAGCCACTGCGGCGACTTGAGGTTGGACGGCACGGTCGCGAGCATCCGGGAGCGCCAGCCCGCGCCACCCAGAGCGAGACCGCGCTCGAGCGCGGAGGCGTGGTCGTCGCCCGCGAGCCCGGCCAGGACGACCCGGCGTACCGGCTCGTGCTCGGGACCCTGCGAGCGCCAATGGAAGACGAAGGAGCCGAGCATGGTCCCGACGACGAACGCGGTCAGGGCCTCGGCGTCCCCTCCGGCCGGGATGCTGGTCGCCACCGACTCGTGGTCGAACGACGCGCGTGCGACCGCGGCACCGGCGCGGCGGTAGTCCGTGACGGTCTCCTCGCCGAGCCCGACCAGCAGCACCAGCCGCAGGTCAGGGCCACCGACGGGTACGACGACGACCTCGCCGCCGGTGCCTTTCACCCGACGAGATGTCAGCACGCCGGCCAGGTCGAGCCCGGTCGCCTGGGCCGCCTCGGCGGCTCCCGCGCCCAGCACCGGCGCGTCGTCGGCCACCGTGAACGGGAGCGCGAGGACCTCGACCCCGGTCAGCTCATGCGGCGGCCGACCGCTGAGCGCGAAGGCGGGCGGTGAGACCTGGGCCGGCAACGTTGCAGTCTGTGTGGGCACGTCAGCCCACAACCTCCTTGAGGGCATCACCCAGAGCGCCGGCTTCTTCCGCGTTCAGCTCGACGACGAGACGGCCACCGCCCTCGAGCGGCACGCGCATCACGATGCCGCGGCCTTCCTTGGTGACCTCGAGCGGACCGTCACCTGTCCGCGGCTTCATTGCCGCCATCCGCGCACCTCATTCTTGTCGTTCTCTTCGTGGCTGGACCCGGACACAGGGGACGAGAGCCCCACACGCGTCTGATGCGCTGGCCATTATCCCCTATCGCGACCTCCGACGTCCTCGACCCTGTCGCGGGCACAGTCGCGAGCACCATCGCAGGTACTGTTGCGAGCACCGTCGCGAGCACTGTTGCTAGCACTGCCGCGAGGCCTCGCGCGACCTCCTCGCTCGAACTGGCACAGTGACCGCATGCGAGCGCGCTCGGCTCTGTTCGACGTGTACGGCGACCACCTGCGCTCGCGCGGCGACCAGGCGCCGGTGTCCGCGCTGATCCGGTTGCTCGAGCCGGTCGGGATCGCGGAGCCCGCCGTCCGGACCGCGATCTCGCGGATGGCTGCGCAGGGCTGGCTGGAGCCGGCCCGGGTGGACGAGGCCCCGGGCTACCGCGCCTCTCCGCGTGCCATCGAACGGCTGTCCGAGGCGGCCGCCCGCATCTACCGCAGCGCACCGGAGCCGTGGGACGGGCGCTGGCGACTCGTCTTTCTCGAGGCACCGCGTCAGCGCGGTGAGCGCGAGCGGCTGCGGAAGGAGCTGACCTACCTCGGCTACGGCGAGCATGCGCCGGGCGTGTGGCTGTGCCCGTTCGACCGGCCCGAGGTCGACGAGGTGGTCGGCCTGGCCGGCGGTACGGCGCGGCACGCGGTCGCCGTGGAGCTCGATCCCGACCCGGTCGGCGCGTGGGACCTCTCCGGGCTGGCTGCGTCGTACGCCGCATGGCCCCGGGTCGCCGACCGGCTCGTGAACGACGAGCCGGCGCACGCCGACGAGGACGAGAAGGCGTTCGCCGCGAGGTTCCGGTTGGTCCACGAATGGCGCAAGTTCCTCTTCGACGACCCCGGCCTGCCCGCCCGGCTGCTGCCAGGCGACTGGCCGGGCGTCCGAGCGGCCGAGCTGTTCACGAGCGAGGCGGCGCGTCTCAAGCCGGCAGCCGACCGGTTCGTGGGTCGGTGCCTCGGCACCGCCTGAGGACCCTGTGAAAGCCTGCCGTCATGGCTGATGACGTGTCCCCCGTGCTGCTCGAGGTCGCCGACGGAGTCGCAACCGTCACCTTCAACCGCCCCGATGCGATGAACAGCCTCGACATCGCCACCAAGGTGGCCGTGCTGGCCGCCCTGCGCCATGTCGCCGACGACCCGGCGATCCGGTGCGTGGTGCTGACCGGCACGGGGCGCGCGTTCTGCGTCGGGCAGGACCTCAAGGAGCACGTCGAGATCCTCAAGAGCGGGGCCACGGACTCGTTGTTCCGCACCGTCGACGAGCACTACAACCCGATCGTCACCACGATCGTCGGGATGCCCAAGCCGGTGGTCGCCGCCGTGAACGGCGTGGCGGCCGGAGCCGGCGCCAGCCTGGCGTTCGCGTGCGACCTGCGGATCCTTGCCGACACCGCCGGCTTCAACCTCGCCTTCGCCAACATCGCGCTCTCCTGCGACACCGGCTCGAGCTTCACGCTCCAGCGCCTCGTGGGGCGGGCCAAGGCGATCGAGCTGCTGTACTTCCCGCGCACGGTGAAGGCCGACGAGGCGCTGGCGCTCGGCCTCGCCACGCAGGTGGTGCCCGCCGGCGAGCTCACCGAGATCGTCACCGGACTGGCGACCCGGCTCGCGGCCGGCCCGACGGTCGCGCTCGGCGCGATGCGGCAGTCGCTGGCGTTCGCCGCCGACCACACGTTCCTGGAGGCGGTGGAGTTCGAGTCCGCGCAGATGACCCGCACCGGCCAGACCGCCGACCACGCCGCGGCCGTCGATGCCTTCTTGGCGAAGGAGAAGCCGGTCTTCGAGGGGCGCTAGGCACTGTCATAACTGCGCGATCGCGCAGTTATGACAGTGCCGGGGGCCGAATCGCTGTCACAACAGCGCGATCGCGCGGATATGACAGCCCCCCGATCAGCTCTGGGAGGTCCCGTGTGAGGCGCCGCGCCAGGCGCCGAACAGCTTCAGGATCTTGGCGGGTGCCGCCCGGAGCTTTGCCCTCGGCGGGGACGCGCCGTACTCCACGGTCAGCGCGAAGCCCTTGAACGCGTGGTTGTACCACATCGTCATGGTGCCGTGGCAGCTGCTGCCGCACCTCAGGTGCGAGGTCGGCAGGTCGAGGGCGCGGGCGACCCGCTTGGAGAACTTCGGCCGCTGCGTGATGTCGACGGCGTGCAGCGGCTGGTGGAAGGACAGGATGATCGCCGGCTTGATCCTCGACAGGAAGCGCATCATCGCTCGGGTCTCGGGCTCCGAGCGAGGCTTCGGCCCGGAGTCGTAGTTCCCGGTCTGTCGGATCCACTTGTACGGGTAGTTGCGGTTGGGGTCGACGCCGTGGGCGTTCTTGCGGGTGTGATGGGCGAACCCGTCCGGGTTGTAGACCGGCACGACCCACAGGTCGAGGTGGTGGACCTTGGCGCCGTTCACCAGGTTCATCAGGATCCGCCGCGGCGCGGGCTCGTTGCCGTGCATGAGCGAGATCAGCACGACCTTCTTCTTGCCCGGCTCGCCCAGGTGCCAGGCGACGATCTTGCGGCCCTGCACCGAGTGGCCGATGACGCGTTTCCCGATCACGGCGGGACGGCCGTCGGCGGCCACGGTGGGCTGCCACGGCAGCACCAGGAACGCCGGCAGCAGGGCGAGGCAGAGCAACGCCCCGAGGAGCGGCGTACGACGTGAGCGAGCGGCCCGAGACATCAGCGCCTCATCCCTGTGTGGCATAGAACCAGGTGAACACGAGCACGCCGACCAGCATCCCGACATGGGCCAGGACCGACAACCCCGGCCCCTCCGACCAGCGGTCGTCGGCGGTGTCCGAGGCGTGCTTGCCCCGGCTCGGGACCCAGCGAAGCAGGATCATCAGCCCGGCCAGCGCGGTGAGCCAGTAGAAGAAGAGCGCTACGACCCCGACCAGAGACATGTCGTGACCGGTGACCAGGAAGACCACCCAGAGCACCAGCGCGACCACCCCGAAGGCGGAGTGCGCGTTCACCGTCCCCATCCCCACCTGGTGCTGCCCGGCCGCCTGCGCCTGCGAGAGCCGGACCCGGGTCAGGACGACGACCACGGCGGACAAGAAGGTGAGGACGTAGACGATGTACTCGGGCTTCACGGGCCCCCAGTGTGCCCTAGGGCACGTCTCTCGATTCGGAGGCGCCTGCTGCGCGGGGTTTCGCGCCGAAGTGAGAGAGGCACCCTAGTCGCTCTCACCGGTGTCAGGCTCCGCCTGCTCCCGCTCCTCGGCGAGACGGCTGAGCAAGGCATCCACTTCGGCCATCCGATAGCCGCGGAAGGCCATCGGGAACCGGATCCGGCGCAGGTCGTCGGCCGTGATCGGCCCGTCGGCGGGCACCAGCGTGTCGGGCGCGTCGTCGTACGCCGGCGACATCGGCGTCCCGCGTCCGGAGGCGACGACCGCGACCCCACCCAGAGCGAGCACGATCAGGATCGCGAACAGCCACATCACGGCGTCATCGCCTCGGACTGGCGGCGAGCACGCGCCTCGACCATGAGCTGGACGGCGTGGTCGACGTCGTCGGTGAGCTGGAGCATGTCGACGTCCGACTGGCTGATCGTGCCGTGCACCAGTGCCCGGTCGCGCAGCCAGTCGATCATCCCCTGCCAGTAGTCCGTGCCGATCAGCAGGAGCGGGAAGCTGGTCACCTTCTGCGTCTGCACGAGGGTGAGCGCCTCGAACAGCTCGTCGAGGGTGCCGAGACCGCCGGGCAGGACGATGAAGCCCTGGGAGTACTTCACGAACATGGTCTTGCGGGCGAAGAAGTAGCGGAAGTTGATGCCGACGTCGACCCAGGCGTTCAGGCCGCTCTCGAAGGGCAGCTCGATGCCGAGGCCCACGCTGATGCCGCCCGCCTCGCTGGCACCCTTGTTGACGGCCTCCATCGTGCCCGGTCCGCCACCGGTGATCACCGCGAAGCCGGCCGCGGTCAGCTTCCGGCCCACCTCCTCGCCGATCGCGTACGTCGCGTCGTCGGGCTTGGTGCGCGACGAGCCGAAGCAGGCGATCGCCGGGCCGAGCTCCGCGAGCGCGCCGAACCCCTCGATGAACTCCGCCTGGATGCGCAGCACTCGCCACGGGTCGGTGTGGACCCAGTCGCTGGGCCCTCGGGAGTCCAGCAGCCGCCGGTCGGTGGTGGTGCCGTCCACCTGGCTGCGGCGCATCACCACCGGGCCCTTGTACTTCTCGTGACTGCTGTCGGTCATCTCGTCATCCCGTCCTTCCGAGCCACGCCGCCAGCAGCCGCTCGCAGTGCCGGATCTGCTCCAGGGGCACGAACTCCTCCTGCTTGTGCGCCAGCATCGGGTCTCCCGGCCCGAAGTTCACCGCCGGCACCCCGAGCGCGCTGAACCGGGCCACGTCGGTCCAGCCGAACTTCGGGTTCACCGTGCCGCCCACGGCCTCGACGAACTCCTTGGCTGCCGGCCGGTCGAGTCCCGGCAGCGCGCCGGGCGCACTGTCGGCGACCCGGACGTCGTACCCGTCGAAGAGGGTGCGGAGGTAGGCCTCGGCCTCGGCCTCGCTGCGGTCGGGAGCGAACCGGTAGTTCACGCTGACCGTGCACCGGTCGGGCAGGACGTTCCCCGCGACGCCGCCGCTGATGCCGACCGCGTTCAGGCCCTCGTGGTAGGTGAGACCGTCGATCACCGGCATCCGCGGCTGGTACGTCGTGAGCCGCTCCAGCACGGGCGCGGCGCGATGGATGGCGTTGTCGCCACGCCAGGCCCGCGCCGAGTGGGCACGCTCGCCGTGCGTCGTGACCTCCACCCGCATCGTCCCCTGGCAGCCGGCCTCCACCACGCCGTCCGACGGCTCCATCAGGATCGCGAAGTCGGCACGCAAGAGGTCTGGCACCTCGGTGGCGAGGTGGCCCAGGCCGTTGAGCTCGCTCTCGATCTCCTCGCACTCGTAGAGCACGTAGGTGACGTCACGGACCGGATCGGTGACAGTCGCGGCGAGCTTCAGGATCACGCCGTCGCCACCCTTCATGTCACAGGCGCCGAGGCCGTGCAGGTGGGTGCCGTCGTTGCGGCTCGGCAGGTTGTCGTTCAACGGCACCGTGTCGAGGTGTCCGGCGATGACGACCCGCTCACCGCGGCCGAGGTCGGTCCGCGCCACGACCGTGTGCCCCCGGCGTACGACGTCGAGGTGCGGCAGCGCCGTCAACGCCGCCTCCACCGCATCGGCGATCGCTTGCTCGTGGCGGCTCACCGACTCGAGGTCGACCAGCGCGGCGGTCAGGTCCACCACGTCGGCGGTCAGGTCGAGGTCCACGACGCCCATCCAACCAGCCGTTGGATCCGCCCTCCGGATGCGGCATCCGGACGATCCCGGTCGCCGGATGATCACGCCCGGCTGAGCTCGATCACCGGCTGGCCCACGTCGGCCTCGCGGACCTCGAACGAGGTCGCGAGCGTCTCGCGCCGGATCAGCTCGGCATGGGTGCGGGCGGCGTCGGCGGCGGCGGCGTCGGCCGAGATCGTCAGGGAGATCCGGTCGGAGACGTCCAGCCCGGCGTCGCGCCGGGCCTGCTGGACGGCGCGCACCAGGTCGCGGGCGACGCCTTCGGCCTCGAGCTCCGGCGTCACCGCGGTGTCGAGCACGACGAAGCCGCCGCCGGGCAGCAGCCCGGTCGCCGACTCCTCACCACCCGAGGCGACGGTCTCGAGCGCGTACTCGCCGTCCTGCAGCACCAGACCGCCGGCGGTGACGACGCCCGTCTCGGAGACCGTCCAGTCCCCCGCCTTGGCGGCGCGGATGGCGGTCTGCACGTCCTTGCCGAGACGTGGTCCGGCGGCGCGGGCGTTCACGGTCAGCCGCTCCGAGACGCCGTACGACGCGGCGTCCGGGTGGTCGGCGTCGAGCAGCCGCACAGACTTGACGTTCAGCTCGTCGGCGACGATCTCCTCGAAGCCCTCGAGCCGCTCGGCGCCGGCGACGACGACCGTCAGTGACAACAGCGGCAGCCGGTTGCGCAGCGAGGCGCCCTTGCGCAGCGCCGAGCCGGCCGAGCACACGTCTCGCACCTGGTCCATCGCCGCGACCAGCTCGTCGTCCTCGGGCAGGGCCTCGACCGACGGCCAGTCGGTCAGGTGCACCGACCGCTCGCCGGTCAGGCCGCGCCAGACCTCTTCGGTGGTCAGTGGCAGCAGCGGCGCCGCCACCCGGCAGACCGTCTCCAGCACGGTGTAGAGCGTGTCGAAGGCCGCCTCGTCGACGGTCCCGTCCGCCGCCCAGAAGCGCTCGCGCGATCGACGGATGTACCAGTTCGACAGCACGTCGAGGAACCGCTGCGTGCTGTCGCAGGCGTTGGCGACCTCGTAGCCGTCGAGCTCGCGGGTGGACTCCGCGACGTACTGCCGGGTCTTGGCCAGCAGGTAGCGGTCCATCGGATGGTCGGACTCGGTCGCCCGCTTCGCGTCGTACCCGTGCTCATGAACGGCGTTGGCGTAGAGGGCGAAGAAGTACCAGCAGTTCCACAGCGGGATCAGGACCTGCCGGACACCCTCGCGGATCGCCTGCTCGGTGACGATCAGGTTGCCGCCGCGCAGGATCGGCGACTGCATGAGGAACCACCTCATCGCGTCGGCGCCGTCGCGGTCGAACACCTCGCGTACGTCGGGGTAGTTGCGCAGCGACTTCGACATCTTCTGCCCGTCGCTGCCGAGCACGATGCCGTGGGAGACACACGTCTCGAACGCGGGCTTGTCGAACAGCGCGGTCGCCATGATGTGCATCGTGTAGAACCAGCCGCGGGTCTGGTTGATGTACTCCACGATGAAGTCGCCCGGGAAGTGGTGCTCGAACCAGTCGTGGTTCTCGAACGGGTAGTGCACCTGCGCGAAGCTCATCGACCCGGAGTCGAACCACACGTCGAGCACGTCCGGCACGCGGCGCATCGTCGATGTCCTGGTCGGGTCGTCGGGATTGGGCCGGGTGAGCTGGTCGACCCACGGCCGGTGCAGGTTGAGGTTGCCGTCGCGGTCGCGCGGCGCCCTCCCGAAGTCCGCCTCCAGCTCGGCGAAGCTGCCGTAGACGTCGAGGCGCGGGTACGCCGGGTCGTCGCTGACCCAGACCGGCACCGGGCTCCCCCAGAAGCGGTTGCGGGTGATCGACCAGTCGCGGGCGTTCGCCAGCCACTTGCCGAACTGCCCGTCCTTCACGTGCTCGGGGACCCAGGTGATCTGCTGGTTGTGGTCGAGCATGGCCTGCTTGAAGGCGGTCACCTCGACGAACCACGACGAGACGCCCTTGTAGATCAGCTTCTCCCGGCAGCGCCAGCAGTGCGGGTAGGAGTGCTCGTAGGTCTCACGCCTCAGCAGCACCGTCCCGGGCGTCACCGATCCTGTCTCGCCCTCGCCTCGGGTGGCCGCCTTCAGGTGGTCGTTGATCTGCAGGTTGGCATCGAAGACGAGCATCCCGGCGTACTCGTCGACCGGGTGGGTGAACCGGCCGTCCTTGCCGACCGGCATCACCGCCTCGATGCCCTCGCGGTCCGTGACCTCCTTGTCCACCTCGCCGAACGCGCCGGCGGTGTGCACCAGGCCGGTGCCGTCGGTGGTGGTGACGGCTTCGTCGGCGGCGACGATCCGGAAGGCGCGCTCGCGGCCGGCGTAGTAGGAGAACGGCGGTGTGTAGGTGCGCTCGAGGAGGTCCTTGCCGCGGTACCGCGCGAGCACCTCGGGCTCACTGTGTCCCTCCGGGGCGAGCTCGCGTGCGTACGCCGCGAGCCGGGCCTCGGCGAGGAGGTAGCGCGCGGTCCGCACGGTGCCCGGACTCCGCCGGCCAGGAACGGGCCCCTCGACCACGACGTACTCGATGTCCGAACCGACCATGATCGCCAGGTTGCTGGGCAGGGTCCACGGGGTCGTCGTCCAGACCAGGGCCAGCACCCCGTCCAGGTCGTCGCCACGATCGTCGAGCCGGCACCCGACGGTGACCGCAGGATCCTTCACCATCTGGTAGACGTCCTCGTCCATCCGGAGCTCGTGGTTGGACAGTGGCGTCTCGTCGTTCCAGCAGTAGGGCAGCACCCGGAAGCCCTCGTAGATCCAGCCCTTGTCGTAGATCTGCTTGAACGACCACATCACCGACTCCATGTAGTCGGCGTTCATGGTGCGGTAGTCGTTCTGGAAGTCGACCCAGCGCGCCTGCCGGGTGACGTACTCGACCCACTCGTCCGTGTACTCCATCACGGACGCTCGACAGGCGTCGTTGAACTTCTCGATGCCGAGCTCGACGATCTCGTCGGTGGTCTTGATGCCCAGCTGACGCATCGCCTCGAGCTCGGCGGGCAGGCCGTGGGTGTCCCAGCCGAAGCGTCGCTCGACCCGGCGGCCGCGCATCGTCTGGTAGCGCGGGATCAGGTCCTTCACGTAGCCGGTCAGCAGGTGGCCGTAGTGCGGCAGGCCGTTGGCGAACGGCGGGCCGTCGTAGAAGACGAACTCGTTGGCGCCGTTCTCTCCGGCGGGACGCTGCTCGACGCTCGCCCGGAACGTGTCGTCGGCCTCCCAGTAGGCGAGTACGCCCTCCTCGATCTGCGGGAACCGTGGGCTCGACGGGACGCCCGCACTCTCGGCGGCGTGCGCATCGGTGGAGACCTTCGGGTACGTCATCGGTGTCCTCGCTGGTTGAGGAGGGCAGCTGGGCCCGTCTCGAAACCTGCGAGGACGACCACCTCCGGCGAAGGCAACCGCGGTACCACCTCGCTTGCCCCGCCGGTGTGGCGGGACCGCTCGTTCGCGGGCTGTGACGGGCCCACCCGTCCGGGTCTAGTGGGACGGGCCGTGGTCACGGCCCGACCTTTCTTCCGGAGGCTCGCCGCTGATGACGGCTCGAACGCCTGTGGCTCCAGGGTACGGGGCCGACCGCGCCGAGAACTACTCGGTCGCACCGAACCGATGGTCTCGACACGGCGTCTGTTTACACGTTCCTCACCTCTCACTCAGCGAGCGGCGGGATCCTCAGGCGTGAGCTCGGTCATCGACCGCCGGAGCCAGGCGAACGGACGAACGATGACGACCTTGCACGTGCCGCGACTCCGGCTGCCGCCGCCGCTGCGCCGCGTCAGGACCGCCCGCCCGCACCGGTACGGCGACCCGGTGCTCGTCGGCCTGGTCGCCCTGGTGGTCTACGGACTCCACGGGTACGACGGGATCCTCCACCGCGACCTCGGAGTCTTCACCTACGGCGGGGAACGCGTCGCACACGGTGTGCCGCCGTACGTCGGCATCTTCAACTCGGTCGGTCCGCTCGCCGACGCCGTCCCCGGGTTCGCGATCTGGCTCGGGCACTTCGCCGAAGCGGACCCGATCCTGTCCGCACGACTGTTCTTCACCCTCCTCTCCGCCCTGGCCTGCTCGCTGCTGTGCGTGCTCGCGCGCGACACGTTCGGCTCACGCACTGCCGGCTTCGTCGCGCCGGCGGTCTTCCTGACCTTCGAGTGCTTCCTGGACCTCGCCTCGGACGGGCCGCGGGAGAAGACCACGATGGTCGTCTTCATGCTGGCCTGCCTGATCCTGCTCGGCCGGCGGCGATGGGCCGCGGCGGGAGCCTGCGCGGCTCTCGCGACGCTGACCTGGCAGCCGGTCCTCGCGGTGGCCGTGGCAGCCGTCGCCGCTGCCGCGATCCTGGACGAGCAGGACACCCCGAGGCGGATCCTGCTCCGCTTCACCGTCGGCGGTGCGGTGCCCGGCCTCGCCACCTTCTGCTACTTCCTCGGCGCCGGTGCCCTGTCGCAAGCGATCGATGGGTTCGTCCTGGTCAACGTCCGCTACACCGAGCAGCCTTCGGCGCTGGCTCACCCGCGGGCCACGTGGCAGATGCTCTGGCTCTCCTACCACTGGACCCTGCCGCTGGCGATCGCCGGGCTCGCGGCCCTGATCGTGCTCGGCGTACGGGCGGTGCCGTTCGCGCGTCGTCCCACCGTTTCGCCGGTCGCCCGACGACTGGTGATCACCGCGTCCGGGGCGCTCGTGGGCACGGGATGGACCCTGCTGGCCATCAACGGCGGGCCCGACCTGTTCGTGCTGCTCCCGTTCGCCGCCCTGGGCATCGCCGGGGTCGTGCTGCTGCTGCTCAGCCGGTTGCCTCGCCGCGGGGCGCTCGCGGGCGCCGCGGCGGTCGTGAGTCTGGCCGTGGTCGTCGCCGGAGTGGTGTCGGTGACCACCCGCGACGACCGACTGCTCGTGCAGCGCGCGGACGTCGACGCCGTTCTCGGCACCCAGCCACCGACCGCCACCGTGGTCGCGTTGAGCGCACCGGAGGTGCTGGCGCTGTCGGGACGCCAGAGCCCGGTCCCCTACCAGATCTTCAGCGGCACCATGGAGCGCTACCTCGCGGGCACGTATCCCGGAGGGATGGCGGGCTTCATGGCCACGCTCCGCCAGCTGCGTCCGACCTTCGTGGTCGTCGGCTCGACGTTCCACGGGTACTGGCCCTACCCCTGGCTGCAGCGCGACTACCGCCGGATCGGAGGTGGTGCGACCTTCACCTGGTACCTCCGGCGCTCCGCCGGGCACGACGCGCTGATCCGCGCTGAGATCGCGCACGACGAGGCGCTGGAGCCCTTCGGGCGGTGGCCCCGGTAGTTTCGCGCGCATGCCGCTGACCCGACGCGTGCCAGCTCGGGCTCTCGACCCGGCGTCGGCGGGACTCGTCGCACTCGTCGTCTACAGCCTGCACGGGTTCCACGGCACGCTCGACCGCGATCAGGGCACGTTCGTGTACGCCGGGCAGGAGGTGGCCCGGGGGGTTCCGCCGTACGCCGGCATCTTCAACTCGGTCGGACCGGTGGGCGACATGGTGACCGGGAGCGGGATCCGGCTCGGGTCCCTGGTGGGTATCGACCCGGTGCTCGCCGCCCGCCTGACCTACCTGCTCGCGTCCGCCGCGGCGGTGGCCGCGCTCAGCGTGCTGGCGCGCGAGGCCTTCCGCTCCCGCCTCGCCGGGGTGATCGCGCCGGCGTTGTTCCTGACCTTCGCCAGCTTCCTCAAGCTCGCCACCGCCGGGCCGCGGGAGAAGACCGTGATGGTCCTGTGCCTGGAGATCGCCCTCCTGCTGATGCTGCGCCGGCAGTGGTTCTGGGCGGGGGTGCTGACCGCACTGGCCACCCTGACCTGGCAGCCGGTGCTGCTCAGCGCCGTGGCCGCGGCCACCGTTGCCGTCCTCACTGCGGAGGGGCCGCGGCTGCGCGCGGCCGCGTCGTGCGTCGCGGGCGGCGCGGTGCCGACGGCTGTCACGGCCCTGATGTTCCTGGTCTCGGGCCATCTGCAGATGGCGTGGTGGGGGTTCGTCGTGGTGAACGTCGGCTACACCACCCAGCCGACGATCGTCGGCTCCTGGCGGCTTGTCACCACCGACTACCGCGCCTCGCTCGTCCTGGTGATCGCCGGGTGGGTGCTCGCTGTAGCGCTCGGCGCCGCCGCGGTCCGACGCGCGCGGCGTACCGGCGTGACTGCGGTGGACCGGCACCTGATGATCCTCGGCGCCGGCGGCCTTGTTGCCGGCCTGTGGTCCTGCTACGCGATCAACGGCGGAGCGGACCTGTTCGTCGTCCTCCCCTTCGCGGCGCTGGGCGCGGGCGGCGCCATCACCACGGCCGCGCACAGCCTGCCGGTCGCGACCGCGCGTCGGGTTTCCGCGGTCGTGGTGGTCCTCGCGGTCGCGGCCGCGACGGCGGAGGCGGTGGTCACGCGGGACTCGCGGCTGACCCTGGAACGACGTGACGCCACCAGCCTGGCCGGGCAGCTACCCGCGGGTTCCTCCGTGCTGTCGATCAACGCGCCCGAGGTGCTGGTGCTTCTCGACCGCCGCAACGCCACGCCTTGGCAGCTCGCCACCTCGGCGACGGCACCGTTCATGGACGACCACCTCGACGGTGGTCTGGCGGGGTACGCCGATCGCATCGCCGGGCGACGCCCGGAACTGATCGCCGTCGGTCGGCACAGTGAGGACGACTGGCTGGCCCCGGTCCTCCGGCGCGACTACGTCCGCGTCGGGGCCGGGGACCACTGGGCGTGGTTCGCCAGCAGGCGGCTGGCCCCGGCGCTCCGTGACCGCATGCGGGAGCTGAACCGGCAGACGTGGGGCCGCTGAGCACCGTCAGGTCCGTGATTTGGGTCAGGCTGTCCGACCCGGCAGAGTCGTCTGCGTGACCGAGCGCAAGTACCCCGACCTGTGGGTGGACCCCGAGGACGACCCCCGTCAGACCGACTCGAGCCCGCGGGGGGAGAAGGCAGTGCTCGGCGAGTACCTCGACCACTTCCGGATGACCTTCGAGCTCAAGTGCGAGGGCCTGGACGCCGAGCAGCTCGCGCGCCGTTCGATCCCGCCGTCGTCGATGTCCCTGCTCGGGCTGGTGCGCCACCTGGCGTCGGTGGAGTTCCACTGGTCCCGCCGCTTCATCGAGGGACACAACGACCTCGACCGGCCCTTCAAGTCACCCGAGGACCGCGACCTGGACTTCAACGGAGCGGTCGCGGACGACGCGGTCGTCGCCGAGGCGTGGGAGTCGTGGCGCCGCGAGGTGGCTCACGCCCGCGAGGTCTACGAGCGGTACGACGACCTCGGCACCCTCGTCGGCCCGGTCGGCGACGAGTCCGAGCTGCGCGAGATCGTCGTCCACATGATCGAGGAGTACGCCCGGCACTGCGGTCACGCCGACCTGCTGCGCGAATGCGTCGACGGGAGGACCGGTCAGTAGCCTGGCGGGCGTGAGCGAGCAGAGGGCGCACGGCTGGGGCCTGGCCACCGTCGTCACCGACGGTGCGGCCGAGGGCGCGGTGCTGGACACCTGGTTCCCCGCCCCGGCGCTGGGGGAAGGGGCGAGCGACGCCCGGTCCGGCGCCCGCGCGCCCGAGACCCTGGAACCTCTGGAACGCCTCGCCCGCGACCACGCCGTGCGCCGCGTGCGCACCGAGGTGCGGCACGTCGAGACCGACCTGGACGCGCCCCCGGCCGACGTTCCCGACGCCTACCTGCGCCTGCACCTGCTCTCCCACCGGCTGGTCCGGCCGCACGGGCTGAATGTCGACGGCATCTTCGGTGTTCTCACGAACGTCGTGTGGACCAGTGCCGGGCCCTGCCCGGTCGACGACTTCGAGAGCATCCGTCTCCAGCTCCGTGCCGACGGGCCGCTCCAGGTCTTCGGCGTCGACAAGTTCCCGCGGATGACGGACTACGTCGTACCCACCGGCGTCCGCATCGCCGATGCCGACCGGGTCCGCCTCGGAGCCCACCTGGCCCCGGGCACCACGGTCATGCACGAGGGCTTCGTCAACTACAACGCCGGCACGCTCGGCACCTCCATGGTCGAGGGTCGGATCACCGCCGGGGTCGTCGTCGGAGCCGACTCCGACATCGGCGGCGGTGCCTCGATCATGGGCACCCTGTCGGGCGGTGGGACGCAGGTCGTCTCCATCGGCGAGCGCTGCCTGATCGGCGCCAACGCCGGCATCGGCATCTCCCTGGGCGACGACTGCGTGGTCGAGGCCGGGTGCTACGTCACGGCCGGTACCAAGGTGACCATGCCCGACGGCCAGGTCGTGAAGGCGCTCGAGCTGTCCGGCGGCGACCACCTCCTCTTCCGACGCAACTCGGTGACCGGCACCGTCGAGGTGATGCCGTGGCGCGCCGGCGGGGTCGCGCTCAACGAGGCGCTGCACCGGAATTGACCCGCTGATGGGCGTCGTCAAACGGGCCGCCGCCGTGGTCGTCCCCCTCGCCCTGGTGGTCGGGGGCGTCTGGTACGGCGTCTCTCGGCACGGCTCGAGCGACGACAAGACCCTCGGCCAGTGCACGACCAAGGTCGGCAGGCTGACCGTGGTCCTCACCGACGAGCAGGCCCGCAACGCCAGCCTGATCTCGGCCATCGCCATCCGGCGCGGCATGCCCGCCCACGCGGCCACGATCGGTCTCGCCACCGCACTCCAGGAGTCGAAGCTGTACAACCTCCGAGGTGGCGACCGGGACTCGCTCGGGCTCTTCCAGCAGCGCCACTCCCAGGGTTGGGGGACGCCGCAGCAGATCCTCGATCCGGTGTACGCCACCAACGCGTTCTACGACGCCCTGACCAAGGTTCCGAACTGGACGACCCTGCCGGTGACCGAGGCGGCCCAGGAGGTTCAGCGCTCGGGCTACCCGTCGGCGTACGCCGTGTACGAGGGTGACGCGCGGGCGCTGGCCTCGGCGCTGACCGGCTACTCGCCAGCGGCGTTCTGGTGCCATCTCCCGAAGCCGGGCGCTGCCGCACCACCGGCGATCCGCCGCGCGGCCGGGCTACGCGACTCGCTCGCGCCCGCGTTCGGCGCGGTCGAGGTGCGCGTCGGCAGCGGGAGTCGTCTCGAGCTGCCGACGTCGTCGACGGCGCGCGGCTGGGCGGTCGCGTCGTACCTGGTGGCGCACGCTGCGCAGCTCGGGATCTCGAGCGTCGTCTACCGCGACCGCGGGTGGTCCGCGGAGAGCAATCGCGGCTGGCAGCACGCCTCGGACTCCGCCTCAGCGGATTCCGTCGTGATCGGGTGAGGCGACCGCCCGATCCGGGGCACGCGGGCAAAACTTTGCCTCGGAATCTCGTCGACGGTGGCTGTCTCGCCCTACTCTGGGACCAGTGCAGAGCCCGGGGGGGCTTTGGGGCGAAGAGCCGGGGGGCTCGGGGGGTCAGTCATGCACAGTTCCACACTCTTCACGGTCGGTACTGCGCTACGCCGAGCCGAGGACAACGGCTTGCCGGTCGAGGTGCTGGTGCACGGCCACTGGCTGCGCGGCACCGTCGTCGGCGTCGACGGGCAAGGCGTCATCCTGAGCACCCACGCCGAGCACTCGGTGGTGCGCCTGGAGTCGATCTCCGCGGTCCGCATCCCCGAGACCATGCCCGACGCGCCGGTGGCCGAGACCTTCGACGACCAGCACCAGCTCGCGATGGCGGGTCGCGAGGACGACGGCTCCTTCGCGATGCCGGGTGCCACCGTCTGAGCTATGGCGCCGATGGCGCTATGACGCAGCCTCGCCGAGCCGGCGGGCAGCGGCTTCGATGCGCTCGTCCTTCGCGGTGAGCGCTACCCGGACGTGCTGGGCGCCCGCACGCCCGTAGAACGTGCCCGGCGCCACCAGCATGCCCCGGTCGGCGAGCCGGGCGACCGTCCGCCAGCAGTCCTCGTCGCGCGTGGCCCACAGGTACAGCGACGCCTCGGAGTGGTCGACCCGGAAGCCCGAGCCCTCCAGCGCCGCCTTCAGCGTGGTACGACGTGCGGAATAGCGCGCGTGCTGCTCGTCCGCATGCGCGTCGTCGGCCAGCGCAGCGGCCATCGCGACCTGCTGCGGACCCGGCTGGATCAGCCCGAGGTTCTTCCGGACGGCGAGCAGCTCGGCGACCACCGTGGGGTCCCCGGCGACGAAGCCGCACCTGTAGCCGGCCAGGTTGGACCGCTTCGAGAGTGAGTGCACGGACAGGACACCGTCATGGCTCGCCCCGCAGACCTCGGGATGCAGCACCGAGACCGGCTCGCCCTCCCAGGCGCACTCGAGGTAGCACTCGTCGCTGACGACCAGGGTGCCGCGGTCGCGGCACCAGTCCACGACCTTCCTCAGGTGAGCGACCGGGAGCACGCGGCCGGTCGGGTTGGACGGTGAGTTCAGCCAGAGCAGCGCGGGGCGCTCCGGGCCGAGGCTGGTGAGCGAGTCGGTGGCGACCGTGCGAGCGCCGACGAGCCTCGCCCCCACGGCGTAGGTCGGGTAGGCGAGCTCGGGGATGACGACCGTGTCCCCGAGGCCGAGCCCCAGCTGCATCGGCAGGGACGCGACCAGCTCCTTGGTACCGACCACGGGCAGCACCCCGTCGAGGCCCAGCCCCGTCACGCCGTGCCGGCGGGACAGCCAGTCGATGGCGGCCCGCCGGGTCTCGGGGAGCCCGATGGTCTGCGGGTAGCCGGGCGAGTCGGACGCGGCCTCGAGGGCACGTCGTACGACGTCGGGGGTCGGGTCGACGGGCGTGCCCATCGAGAGATCGACGATGCCGTCGGGATGGGTGCGCGCGCGGTCGGCGTACTCGGTGAGCTGGTCCCAGGGAAAGTCGGGGAGACGCCGGGAGACCGGCGAGCTCATCGCAGCAGGGTCACTCGTCGTGCTCTTGCGGTGGGAGCTCGGCGACGAGCGCGTGGTCGTGGTCGATCTCGCCGAGCTTGGCGGCGCCGCCGGGCGAGCCGAGGTCGTCGAAGAAGTGGACGTTGGCGTCGTAGTAGCCCTTCCACTCCTCGGGTGTGTCGTCCTCGTAGAAGATCGCCTCGACCGGGCAGACCGGCTCGCAGGCACCGCAGTCGACGCATTCGTCGGGGTGGATGTAGAGCATGCGCTTGCCCTCGTAGATGCAGTCGACCGGACACTCGTCGACGCAGGCCCGGTCCTTGAGGTCGACGCACGGCTGGGCGATGACGTAGGTCACCAGGTCCTCCTGAACGGAATGCGTTGCTCTGTTGTGCAGAAGCCTAGTATCCCTGGGTGCCCGCCCCCGGAACGGCCCACGGCCTGGGCCCCCAGGTCGTCGGCCAGCGTGTCGTCGTACGCCGAGTGGTGCGCGGGGAGACCGGCCCGTCGGGTGGTCCGGCGATGACGGACGTGCTCGGAACCCTGCTCTCGTGGGACTCGGCGACCTGCGTCGTGGCACCCGAGTCTGGCGCTCCGGTGAGCATCGCACTGTCCGACATCGTGACCGGGAAGCCGGTGCCACCCCGGGGGTCGGTGCGGCAGCGCGTGTCGGTGCGCGAGGCCGAGATCCGGGCCCTGCCCTTGTGGACGTCCCCCACCACGCAACCACTCGGCGACTGGGTGCTGCGGGTCGTCGAGGGCGACCGGGGCAGAGGCTCGCGACGGGCCAACTCCTGCCTGGCGGTGGGCGATCCCGCCATTCCGTGGGCCGCGGCCGTCTCGGCTGTGCGTGACTTCTACGCTTCGCGCGGGCGCGACGTGCTGGCCCAGGTCGAGGCCGAGTCGTCGACCGAGGCCGACCTGCTCGCGGGCGGCTGGACGGCGCTCGGGCCGGCGGATGCGCCGTACCTCGTGGGGTCGCTGGTGATGGCGCGCCGCGTCGCGGGGCCGGACGATGACGTCGACGTCACCGTGGACGGCCCCAGGGTGATCGCCACCCTGACGGTCGACGGGGTCGAGGTGGGGCGCGGCCGGGCGGAGCTCAACGGCGACTGGCTCGGCGTACACGGGCTGTGGGTCGACGAGGCCCGACGACGACAAGGACTGGGCCGGCGTCTGATGTCTGGCCTGCTCGAGGCCGGTGCCGAGGTCGGCGCCGGGACGGTCTGGCTCGAGGTCGACCGGGAGAACT
>NZ_DASXQG010000006.1:0-33115 GCF_036493135.1 Nocardioides sp.
CAGATGGACGGCGCGATCCTCGTGGTCGCCGCCACCGACGGCCCCATGCCGCAGACGCGTGAGCACGTGCTGCTCGCCCGTCAGGTCGGCGTGCCGGCGATCGTGGTCGCGCTGAACAAGTGCGACATGGTCGACGACGAGGAGCTCATCGAGCTCGTCGAGCTGGAGGTGCGTGAGCTGCTCTCCGAGTACGAGTTCCCGGGCGACGACATCCCCGTGATCAAGGTCGCGGCCTTCCCGGCGCTCAACGGCGACGAGAAGTGGGGCCAGTCGATCCTCGAGCTGATGACCGCGGTCGACGAGTACATCCCGACCCCGGCGCGCGACACCGAGAAGCCTTTCCTGATGCCCGTCGAGGACGTCTTCACGATCACCGGTCGTGGCACCGTGATCACGGGCCGCATCGAGCGGGGCATCGTCAAGATCAACGAGGAGGTCGAGATCATCGGCATCCGCGAGGGTTCGCAGAAGACGACGGTCACCGGCGTGGAGATGTTCCGCAAGCTGCTCGACGAGGGCCAGGCGGGCGAGAACGTCGGGCTGCTGCTCCGCGGCACCAAGCGTGAGGACGTCGAGCGCGGCATGGTCGTGATCAAGCCCGGCACGACCACCCCGCACACCAACTTCGACGCCAGCGTCTACATCCTGTCGAAGGAGGAGGGCGGCCGGCACACGCCGTTCTTCAACAACTACCGTCCGCAGTTCTACTTCCGGACCACGGACGTGACCGGCGTGGTGACCCTCCCCGAGGGCACCGAGATGGTGATGCCGGGTGACAACACCGAGATGTCGGTGGAGCTCATCCAGCCGATCGCCATGGAGGACGGCCTCCGCTTCGCGATCCGCGAGGGCGGCCGCACGGTCGGCGCCGGCCGGGTCACCAAGATCACCCAGTGACCACTCTGTGATCTGACGCTTCACCAGTTCGGCCCCGGACCTCACGGTCCGGGGCCGTTCTGCGTTCCCCCGAGGTGGGACTTCTCCCGTGCCGAGGTGGGCCTTCTCCCGTGCCGAGGTGGGCCTTCTCCGGCACCCAGGTGGGGTATGTCCCGACCCTGCCTGCGGAGAACTCCCACCTCGAGGGTGGAGAACCCCCACTTCGGCGAAAACCGGTGGAGCGCCTGGGGCGGTACGTCGTACCGTGGCGTCGACCGGACGGCCCGGCCCGAGATCCCGAGGAAGGCAGCGACATGCGAGGAGCGCACGCACTCGTCCTGTTCCGCCACCTCGAAGGGATCACGCGTGCTCACACGCCAGCTCACTCGTTCGCTCAACCTGGGCATCCTCGCCCACGTCGACGCCGGTAAGACCACCCTCACCGAGCGCCTCCTGCACCTCGCGGGGGTCATCGACGAGCCGGGATCGGTCGACTCCGGCACCACCCGGACCGACAGCCTCGCTCTGGAGCGCCGGCGCGGCATCACGATCAAGGCCGCCGTGGTGGCGTTCCCGCTCGACGACACGACGGTCAACGTCGTCGACACCCCGGGCCACCCCGACTTCATCGCCGAGGTCGAGCGCGTCCTCGGCGTGCTCGACGGGGCCGTGCTCGTGCTGTCCGCGGTCGAGGGGGTCCAGCCCCAGACCAGGATCCTGATGCGGGCGCTGCAGCGGCTCCGGGTGCCGACCCTGTTGTTCGTCAACAAGATCGACCGCGCGGGCGCCGACGTCGAGGGTGTCCTGGAGGCGATCCGCAGCCGGCTGACCCCGGACATCCTGCCGATGGGCTCCGCCACGGGGCTCGGGTCGCGGGCCGCGACCTTCACCGCGTACCGAGCCGAGGACGACGCGTTTCGCGAGCGTGAGACCGTCGTCCTGGCCGAGCACGACGACGCCCTGCTCGCGGCGTACATCGAAGGGCGCGACCGTACGCCGGGCCAGCTCCTCGCCGAAGCCGCCGCCCAGACGCGCGACGCGGTGATGCACCCGGTGTTCGCCGGATCGGCGGCCACCGGTGCCGGCGTTCCCGACCTGATGGCCGGGATCGCGACGTTCTTGCCCGGCACCGTGCCGACCTCGACGGGCGAGCCGTCGGGCCGGGTGTTCAAGGTCGAGCGGGGCGGGGCCGGCGAGAAGGCGGCCTACGTCAGGATGTTCTCCGGATCGGTGCGGACCCGTCAGGGCCTCGACCTTCCGGGTGGACGCACCGGCAAGGTCGCCGGGATCCAGGTCTTCGAAGAAGGGCAGTGGGTCCGCGCCGACGAGGTCGGGGCCGGCCGGATCGGCCGGCTGCACGGGCTCACCACCGTGCGCGTGGGCGACGGCTTCGGCGACTCCTGTCGCGCCGACGAGCATCATTTCGCGCCGCCGACCCTCGAGGCGTCGGTGGAGGCGATCGATCCTGCCTTGCGCCCCGCACTGAGGGCTGCGCTGGCCCAGCTGGCCGACCAGGACCCGCTGATCGCGGCGCGCACCGATGATGACGGCCGCCCGACCGTGTCGCTGTACGGCCGTGTGCAGCAGGAGGTGCTGGGCTCGACGCTGGCCGAGGAGCACGGGATCGAGGTGGAGTTCTCCGACGCGAGCGTGCTGCATGTCGAGCGGCCGCGCGGCGTCGGGGAGGCGGTGCTGCGGCTCAACACGGACGAGAACCCGTACCACGCCACGATCGGGCTTCGGATCGAGCCGGGCGCGCCCGGCTCCGGCTTCGTCTTCAGCACCGACGTACCCGCCAGGGATATGCCCCTGTACCTCTTCAAGAGCGTCGAGGCGTTCGCGGCCTCCATCGAGAAGCACGTACGTCGCGAGCTGACGCACGGCGCGTACGGCTGGGAGGTCACCGACTGCGTGGTCACCATGACCGAGGCGTCGTACAGCGTGGCCGACGGCCCGCCGTCCAAGCGCGGGCCGACCAGCACGTCGTTCGACTACCGCAAGGTGACCCCGATCGTGGCCAGGAGGGCGCTCGACCGGGCCCGCACGCGCGTGTGTGAGCCGGTGTTGCGGGTGCTCGTGGAGGTGCCGAGCGAGGACGCGGCCGCCGTGCAGCGGGTCGTGACGCGATGGGGAGCCGAGTTGCTCGGTCAGACCGGAGCAGGCGACCTGACGCGCCTGGAGGTCCGACTGGTCGCCGCGCGCCTGCACGAGCTCCAGCGGCAGCTGCCCGACCTGACCGGGGGCGAGGGGACTCTGGAGTCCCGCTTCGACGGGTACGAGCCGGTGCGCGGTCGGCCGCCGGCCCGCCACGGCTGGAGCGTCAAGGGGCACGAGTCGGTGCGCGTGTGACCCTCAGGAGGGGCACACCTGGAACCGGGGTTGGCTCCCGACGTAGGTGCGCCACTCGTCGGCGGTCATGTCGCGTCCGGCGATGCGGCAGGCGTACTCGACGGCGTACCTCCGACTCGGATTCCAGTCGAAGACCCGTCCCTCCACGTTCACGATGGTGATGTGTGAGGAGTCGCGACGGAACGTGCCGATGCCGCCGCCGGGGGCCGTCACCGTGTCCTGGATCTGTCCGGTAGAGGCGTCCCAGATCTCCAAGCCGCCACCGGTGCTGATGATGCGGGACCCGTCGACGGACCACGCGAGCCAGCCGATGCCGAAGTCGTGTGCCGGGTTCTGAGTGGGGACCGATGCGCCGGTGCGTGGGTCGAGGATCAGCATGCGTCCGGACCCGAGCCCGATGGCTACGTGCCGGCCGTCCGGTGAGAAGTCGTCGTAATACCCGTCCCCGTGCAGTGAACCGGTCCGCAGGACCCGGCCCGTCTGGAGGTCGAGCAGGGCCCAGCTGGGGAAGGTCGGCGTCTCACCGGGTCGGATCACACCGCGTCGGGTCATCACGAACGCGGTGCGGCCGTCGGGGGCCAGGGTGAGCCCGTACGTCGACGCAGGCATGTCCACAGGAGTGCCCTTCGGCTCGAGCGTCTCGGCATCCCGGAGCCCCACATGCCCCGACACGTCGTCCACCGCGAGCGTCGCTCCGTCGGCGGAGTAGTCGACGTCGGTCACCGTCGCGCGCGACACCCGCGTGTCCCGCAGCTTGGTTCCCGCCTCGTCGAAGATCTGTACCCGCCCGCGCAGGGTGCCGATCGCGAAGCGCTGGTCGTCGGGCCGCCAGGAGCCCGGTGTGTAGAACCCCCACTCGCCGGGATCCCGCGCGGTCGTCACCCGACCGGTGGTCGCGTTGAACAGGGTGAGGTCGTCGCCGTACTCGGCGAAGTGCGTACCGTTGTCCGACGTCCGAAGGAAGCTCACCTGACGTGTCATCAACTTCGGGTACGTCGCCACCAGCCTCAGGTACGACGAGCCGCCGGTGAGGTCCCAGGTCATGATGGTCCCCTCCTGGGCGTCCGACACATAGGCGCGCGAGGCGTCAGGGGCCAGCTGCACGCCTCCGGGATCGTCGATCGTGATCGTCTGCGTGGGCTGCGAGCCGGTGCGCCTCCAGATGAGCAGCTCGGGTCCCTGTGACACGGCGGCGACCTGCGAGTCGTCGTCTGAGAAGGTGACGTCGATGACGCCTCCCGAGGCCCCCTGCAGGGTGCGCTCGACGTGACCGTCCCGGGTCGAGACGAGGTCGACCGTCAGGCCGGGCTCCCGCGGTATCACGGCCAGATGGCGACCGTCCGCGGACAGGTCCATGGGCAGCCACGTCGGGTCCACGTCGGCCTTCCACAGCCGCTCGCCGGTACGCACGGAGTAGGCAGCCACGGGTGCGCTCAGGTAGACGCGCTTCGCATGGGGACTGAGCGCCATCGTCTCGCCCAGGTTGACCCACGGGACCTCGATCGTCTTCGGGCGACGGTCCAGGCGGCGGAGGTCCCAGACCCGGGTCTGGGTGCGGTCGATCTCCTCATCGACCCCGGACTGGATGCCCGGCGCGAGCAGCATGTAGGACACGGCCACGTGGCGCCCGTCGGCGGAGAAGTCGACGTCCCGGGCCTTCGCGCTCGGTGGCAGATGTGCCGGTTGCGTGCGCAGGGGCCGGAGCGTGCGACCGTCGAGCAGCACGATGGCCGGCGCAGAATAGGTCTGGGCACCCACGGCCAGAGTTCTCCCGTCCGGACTGAAAGCCATCGCGCCGAGGGCGAAGAACTGGTCGTTGACGGGCCCCGGACCGTCGGTGTCGTAGCGTCTCGTCACCTTCCCGGTCGCCACGTCGACGAGCGAGACGACGTTGTCCAAGCCGTAGACGGCCACGCGGCCCCCGTCCGGGCTCCGGACCAGGCGCCCGGGGGTCTCGCCGACGTGGGAGCTGGTGGCGAGGAACGCCGGGTTCCGGGCGAGGAGCGTGGCGAGGCTGGCACGAGTCTGGGGAGTGTCGTCGAGGTGGACCGCCGCGAGGGCGAGCAGGGTGCTGAGCGGGATGTCGGCGTCGCCGAGCGCCTCGGCACTCAGCTGCCGCGCACGGGCGGCGTCCGCCTCGTCGCGGGCGCGTCCGGTCTGACCCACGGCTACGAAACCGGTGATCAGCGCCAGCACGAGGAGGACGGCGGCACCCGCGAGAGCGAATCGGAGCCGCCGGACCATCCGCCCGCGGGCGTTGGCCAGCTCGGCCGTCGATGCGTCCTCGGCCGCGGCCATCTCCTCGCTCGCGGTCAGGAATCGCTGCTCGGTCTCGGTCAGCCGTGGCTCGGAGGACGTGATCCACTCTCGGG
Source organism: Nocardioides sp. (assembly GCF_036493135.1). GTDB lineage: Bacteria > Actinomycetota > Actinomycetes > Propionibacteriales > Nocardioidaceae > Nocardioides. The sequence goes on from NZ_DASXQG010000006.1 coordinate 5,598, forward strand.
TCGCGGCCAGACGCGTGCCGCGGTAGAGGTCGCTGTCCTGGAAGCCCGCGCCGGCCCAGTCCTCGGCGGCCTGGGTGAGGTGGTGGCGGGTGCGTTGTCCTTCGAGGTCGTCCTCGAGCCAGCCACGCAGCCGTGGCCAGGCGCGTACGACGGCCTCGTGCGCGAGCTCGATGGCCTCGGCGTCACTGGTGACGAGCCGCGCTTCGACCATCCGGTCGATGAGCTGCTCCTGGACCGGGTCGACCACGACCTGTCGGCGTGGCACCTCTCCGCGGACCGGCTCGCCGCGTGGCCCCGGGACGACCAGCCGGAGCACCAGGTCGCGGAGCTGCGAGCGCTCGGCCTCGCCCAGCGCGACGTACAGCGACTCGGCCGACTGCGCGACCGCACCGCGGACGCCGCCCGACGCCTGGTAGCCGGCGACGGTCAGGGTGCGGCCCTCGTGGCGGAGCCAGGTCTCGCGCAGCGCGTGGGAGAGGAGCGGAAGCGCGCCCGGCTCGCCTTCGATCTCCCGGACCAGCAGGTCGGTGAGCCCGTGCTCCAGGACGAGCCCGCGCTGGCGCGCGGGCGTCTCGATGGCCTGGCGCAGCGACTCCGCCGACATCGGGCCGAGCAGGAACAGGCCCCGCTCGACCAGCAGGGCCACCGCGGGGAGGGTGGCGAGGTCGCCGGTGTGGTCGGCGCGCAGGGCGAGGACCACGCGCCCGCGTTCGGTGTGGGCGACCAGCGCCTCGAAGAACCGACCGCGCTCGTCCTCGTCCTTGCACAGGGCGAAGGCCTCCTCGGCCTGGTCGACGAGCACGACCGTGTCCCGTCGTACGGCGGCGGCGGTGAGCGCGTCCATCGGGTGGCGCCCCGGGGTGAGTACCACCGTGTGGGTGCCGTCGCGTCGAAGCGAGGCGGCCAGCCCGGCACGTAGCAGCGAGGACTTCCCACTGCCCGAGGGTCCGACGACGGCCAGCAGACGGGCCTCGGCCAGCCGCTCGAGACAGCTACGGGTCTCACCCTCACGGCCGACGAACGACTCCGCATCGTCCTCGCCGTACGCCGCCAACCCGGGGTACGGCGAGACGTCGTCGCGCGCGGGTGTCGCGTCCTCGACCGCCAACGCCGGGTCCTGGCGCAGGATCGCCTGCTCGAGCGCGACCAGGTCCGGGCCGGGGTCGAGTCCGAGGTCGCGCGCGAGGACGACCCGGACCCTGCGCAGCGTGCGCAACGCCTCCATCTGCCGCCCGGCGAGGTACTGCGCCTGGGCCAGCAGCGCCCACCGCCGCTCCCGCAGCGGCGCGGCCTCGACCATCGCGGCGGCCTGGGTCAGGACCTCTGCATGGTGGCCCGCCGCCAGCGACGCCTCCACGACCAGTTCCTCGAGCTCCGCCCGTAGCTCCAGCAGGCGATGGGTCTCGGCAGCGCCCGGTTCCCAGCCCTCCAGCTCCGGCAAGGGTCGGCCGCGCCAGAGGTCCAGGGCCTGGGTGGCGACGTACCGCGCGCGCTCGCACTCGTGCAACGTGAGCAGCTCGCGCGACCGGCCGGCCGCGCGACAGAACTCCACCCCGTCGACGGAGGCGGCCGGGATCCCCAGCCGGTAGCCCTGTCCCGCGGTCTCGATCAGGTCGGGCCCGAGCAGCTTGCGCAGCCGGCTGACGCAACCCTGCAGGTTCTTCGCCCAGGACGCCGGCGGCTCAACTCCCCACACCGCGTCGGCGAGCCGGTCCAGAGAGAGCACCTCTCCCGGACGCATGGCCAGCGCTGCGAGAACGACCCGGTCACGTGTCCCGAGCCGCGCACTCCTCTCGTCGACCTCCAGCGGACCCAGGATCCCGATCCGCACCCCTCGACTGTCCGACCCGGCCGAGCGCTCGTCAAGCGGCGGGATACCGAGGCGATACCGCTCGAGCGCCGCCGCGATACCGCCGGGGTGCACAACAGGGATCAAGCCGAGGCGGCCGCCTGACCGTCTCACCGAGTCAAGGAGAACGACGATGAGCACCATCCACCACCGCCCGATCCACCTGAACCTCTGGTGGTACGCCGCAGCGGCCGTCCTCGCCGGCGCCGTGTTCGCGCTGATCCTCGCGACGCTGCAGCTCACGGGAACCGGGAGTGACGGCCCGGGTCCCAGCACCAACATCGACACCGGTCGCAAGGGTTATCACGGCAACGTCGGGCCGAACCCCTACGTGTGCCGGGCGGGACACCCGATCCCGAACGTGGAGCTGCCGGGCTGCGTCAGCCCCGCCCGATGAATCGCCGCGCGGAGGAGGTCCCAGAACGGGACCCCTCCGCAGCGTTCCGCTGTGCTCTCGGGTGCCGTGGCAGGGTGAGCCGGTGCCCCGCTTCACCCGCGCCGAGCTCGAGTCGTTTCGCGGGGCGGAGGTGCCCGACCTGGTCGGACCGGGCGTCCGGCTGGTCTTCGTGGGCATCAACCCTGGCCTTCGAACAGCGGCGACCCAGATCCATTTCGGCAACCCGGCGAACCGGTTCCGCCCCGCCCTCGTCGCGGCCGGGTTACTGGACCCTCCGGTCGACGGCGTGCCCGGGATGACCGAGGCGGATCTGGCCACGCTGCTCGCGCGCGGGGTCGGGATCACCAATCTGGTCCCGTTCGCCACCGCGCGCGCCGACGAGCTCACCCGCGCGCAGCTCGTCGCGGGGCGTGATCGGCTGGAGCGTTTCGTCGCGGAGCACCGGCCTCGGGTCGTCGCGGTGCTGGGCGTCACGGCGTACCGGACCGCCTTCGCCCGCCCGCACGCCGTACCCGGTCGCCAACCCGGGCCGATCGGCTCCGCGGAGCTCTGGGTGGTGCCCAACCCGAGCGGGCTCAACGCCCACGAGTCCGTGGCCAGCCTCGCCGCGGCGTACGCCGAGCCCGCCCGGGCCGCGGGGGTCGCCCTGTCGGCACCGCCTGACATGCTCGCGCCATGACGGAGACCGCGCACGGCTCGTTCGAGGTGACGATCACGCCCCAGGAGTCCGATGACGGCATGGGCCACTTCGCGATCGCCAAGACCTGGTCCGGCGACCTGGCCGGCAGCGGCCACGGCCTCTTGCTGTCGTCCGGTGACCCGGCGCAGGGCCGCGCGGGCTACGTCGCGCTCGAGGTGGTCGAAGGCTCGCTCCACGCTCCGGCACCGGCGAGCTCTCCGGCATCGAGGGCACCCTCGCGCTGACCATCGACGACCGGGGCCACATCTACGAGCTGACCTATACGTTCTAGTTTCCGGAACGATCACGTCCGCAATGGCTCCTAGCCTGTCGGACATGGCTGACAACGCGCGGCAGACCACGGTCGGGACCGCGGCCCCGGTTCCGGTGCTGGAGTGGTTGCTCGACTCAGACCCGGCGATCCGGTGGCAGGTCATGCGCGATCTGACCGGCGCCCCGGCTGACGACGTGATGAGAGAGCGCCGGCGGGTTGCGCACGAGGGCTGGGGTGCGAGTCTGCTGTCTGCTCGTGACCCGGATGGTCAGTGGCTGGGCGGTGCCTGCTTCCCCGGCCGGGGCGACCCGTTCCAGGGTCTCAACCTCACCGAACGCCCCGAGGACGGCAGCCAGCCGTGGACGGCGACGCTGCCGGTGATGCTGGAGCTCTACGCCCTCGGGCTGGACCCGGCATCCGAGACCGCTCGGGAGATGACCGCGCTGGTGGCCGCGAACTGCCGCTGGGAGTACGACGACCTGCCGTTCTTCGACGGCGAGGTCGAACCCTGCATCAACGGCCACACGGTGACCCTCGGCGCCTACTTCGGTGCCGACGTCTCAGGCATCGTCACTCGCCTGCTCGCCGATCAGCTCGAGGACGGCGGCTGGAACTGCGAGGCCGAGCGGGGCGCCACCGTGTCGTCGTTCGACTCGACGATCTGCGTGCTCGAGGGCCTGCTCGAGCACGAGCAGGCAGGGGGCGGCTCGGACGAGACGCTTGCTGCCCGCCGCCGCGGCGAGCAGTACCTGCTCGATCGCTCGCTGTTCCGGCGCAGGAGCACCGGCCTGGTGCCGGTCGACGCCTGGCTCGAGTTCTCGTTCCCGACCCGCTGGCACTACGACGTCCTGCGTGGGCTGGAGTACTTCCGCAGGGCCGACGTCAGGGACCCGAGGCTCGATGAGGCGATCGAGCTGGTGCGCTCCAAGCGCCTGGCCGACGGCACCTGGCTGCTCGAGAACACCCATGCCGGCGCGGTCCACGTCGAGTTCGAGGAAGGCGACGGCCGGCCGAGTCGCTGGAACACGCTGCGAGCCTGCCGGGTGCTCGACTGGTGGGACGCAGACCGGCAGGACCGGTAGGCCCATCCAGACGTCCACCACGAGTGCCGCTCACGGCGTACGTCGCAATCGACGGGTGCGACCTCAGGTCACCGAGCCCCGTGCGCCCGCAGGGCGAGGCTCGGCGCCCTCGCCCTCCGTGGGCTCGTCGAGGGGACCGCCGACGTCACCCACGACGGCCGTCCGCGCCGCCCCGCCGGAGGACATCGACGCCGGACCAGCGCGACCTGGTGTGCGGTCGTCGTCGTCATCGATGCTCTTGGCGAGCTTGTCGAGCAGCTGCTTGATCTCCGCCGGACTCGCGCTCCGGTCGACGGCCTTCCGCAGGCCTGCCAGTCGGTCCTTGATCAGCTGCCGCTGGCTCGCCGCGCGCGCGTTGATGACATCGATGACGTGGTTGATCCGATCATCGGTGTGGTCGTTGATGGCCTTGACGTCCGCTGCACTCATGTCGTCTCCGTTCGCGATTTCGATGGCGCGGGGAATGATGGCGTCGACGACGCCCTTGATCTTCGGGTCGCCCGGGCACTTCTTTCCCGGGCTCAGGGTCCAGGTCTCGCCGCCCTCCACGCGGCCGCCGAGCAGCTGCCCGGCGGGCTGGGTGAAGGCGCCGCCCGGGGCAGGTGGGATGCCGAGTCGATGCCAGCCGACCCCCTTCAACCCTGGACGTGAGCTCGGGAGCTTCACGAGCGGGATGTCGTGCACCTTGTGGCACCACGCGGCGAGTTTCGCGCATGCCTCGACCTGTGCCGGCGTCCAATCCCGGATCCGCTTGTCGTCCCACGACTCGACCGAGATGATGTCGTGGTCGCCGTCGAGGTCTGCCGACGACTCGAAATCCGTGTCGATGTACTGCTCGACGCCGCCGTCCTCCGCGATGAAGAAGTGGGCCACGGCATTCTTCGGGGTGTTGAAGAAATCGAAGAGCGACTGTGCCTGCGTCACGGCCGTGTGGAAGACCAGGCGGTGCTGGCCCGAAGAGACGACGTGGTTCGGGCCGCCTGGCGCATACCGGGTGACCGGCCTGAACTCGGCGTCTGGAAATAGGGCCATCGCAGCTTCCCCCTTGGTTCGCCGACGTCCCCAGAGTCGGCCCGGTGTCCACCTCACGGTGACGCCGGCAAGACTGGCCTAGCACACGGCCGGAAGGCCCGTCAACGAGGAGACCGCGTACGCCGGGCTCCACCACGGAGGAGGTCAGTCGGCGAGCAGGGCGAGCTCCTCATCGACGTACTCGTCGGTGTCGCCCACCGACTCGAGCTCGGCCTTGAGGCTCCGCTGGATCTCCAGCGCCTCGTCGCGGCGGCCCAGGTTCCGCAGGGCCCAGCCGATCATCCATCTCGCTACCCGGATGTTCGTGGGGTCGCCGATGCGTTCGCGGGCAGCCAGTGCCTGCTCGAAGGCCGTCAGCGCGGACTCGAAGTCGCCGGCGTCGGCGTGCGTCATCCCGATGTTGTTCAGCAGTGAGGCGTCCCAGTCGCGGGCGCGCTGGTCGGTCGAGGCCCGGGCCACGGCCAGGGCCGCCTCGTTGAGAGCCAGCTGCTCCTCCTCGGGCGCGGCCAGCGCCACCATGTGCAGCGCGTCGACGCGGAGCGCCTCGAGCCCGCCGACCCCGGCCAACGCGGCGGCGCTCTCGAAGTGCGACCGCGACTCCTCGACCCGTCCCGACGAGCGCAGCACCCGGCCCCGCTCGATCGCGAGGTACGTCGCTGCCTCCGGGCCGTCGGAGTGCAGCACGTCGAGGACCTTGGTGGCCTCGTCGTACTGCTCCTGGAGTCCGAGTGCGCGCGCGTACTGCGTGAGCCACGCCGTCCGGTCCGGCTCGTCGGCCTTCTCGGCGGCGTCGAGGAAGCGCTCGCCCGAGGAGGCGGGGTCATCGAAGTCCCAGAGCGGGCGGGGGTCGATCACGCCGCGACCCTAGTACGACGCGCGCGCCGCGGCCCGCGCGAGAATGTGGCCATGGCCCCGGACGGAGCGACCCCACCCGCACGTCCGCACCATCGCTTCACCGAGGACGGCCGCCGGATCCGCGAGGTGCTGAGCTACTCCCGGCGTGGCAACCGCTTCACCCCGCACCAGCAGGAGGCCTGGGACGCCCATCACGCGGCATGGGTGATCCCTGACGAGGCAGTGGACCAACCCGGCTTCAGGCTGGCCGACTGGTTCGGCCGGGAGGCGCCCCTGATCGTCGAGATCGGGTCGGGCGTGGGGGAGGCGACCGGGGTGCTGGCGGCCGCGCGCGCGTCGTACGACGTGCTGGCCCTGGAGGTCTGGCGGCCGGGCGTCGCCTCGTCCCTGGCCGAGGTGGAGACGGCCGGGGCCGGCAACGTGCGCTTCTGCTCGGTCGACGCGGTCTGGATGATCGAGACGCACGTCGCGCCAGATGGTCTGGCCGAGCTCTGGACGTTCTTCCCCGACCCCTGGCCGAAGACCCGTCACCACAAGCGGCGTCTGGTCGACGCCCGGTTCGCCGCTCTCGCGGCCACGCGCCTCGCACCCGGTGCCCGGTGGCGCCTCGCCACCGACTGGGTCGACTACGCCGAGCAGATGCAGACGGTCCTCGACGCCGAACCCTCGCTCACCGGCGGGATCGTGCCGCGCTGGGAGGAGCGGCCGGTGACGAAGTTCGAGCGCAAGGGCGTCCAGGCAGGCCGCACGATCACCGACCTCTGCTACACGCGCGTCTGACCGGACAGCGTCAGCCGAGGTCGACGCCCGCCCGCTCGAGCTCGGCCTCGGTACGCAGCCGCTCGCTCTCGCGCTCGAGGTCGTCCGAGATCCGGTCTAGCTCGGTCGGTACGTCGAGCGCCCGGCACGCGTCGAGCAACGCGTCGTCGTACGCCGCGGCGATCGCCCGCCGCCGGACCATCGGCATCCCGGTCGCCGGACGGCGGGCCTGGACGCGGATCCGGCGCAGGTCGGCGGCGATCCGCTCGATCGGCATCCCGGCGGGAGCCGGCGGCACGGGCTTGACCAGGCCGAGCGCGCGTCCGCATCGGATGCCGAACGCCATGACCTCGGCAGCGTTCGCGATCATCCAGAACGTGCCCGCGAGCCCGATCGTGATCAGCCCCAGGTCGACGACACCCCATGCCTCGCTCGGCATGCTCCGACGGTAGGTCGCTGCGCGGGACGCGGCAAGGCTCGGCGAGCGCATTCCTCGCCTCACCGTGTCCGCCGACTGCCACAATGCGCGCCATGACGCAGCATCCGCCTCCCGGGTACGGGCCACCGGCGTACGGCGGCCACGGGCCGCCCGCCCCCAACCATCCGCAGGCGACCACCGTCCTCATCCTCGGCATCCTCGGCCTGGTCCTCTGCGGGATCATCGGGCCGTTCGCCTGGGTGATGGGCAACCGCGTCGTCCGTGAGATCGACGCCTCCGGTGGTGGCTGGGGCGGCCGCACCGAGGCGAACATCGGACGCATCCTCGGGATCGTGGTCACCCTGCTCATGATCGCGGCGTTCGTTCTCGTGGTTCTGGTCTTCGTCTTCGGCGGTCTGATCGCCGCCGGCTTCTCGACGAACTAGCCGACCAGGGCGTCGACGGCCTCGCCGAACACCTCGGTGTGCCGGTCGACGTCCGCCTCGGTGTGGTGAGGGGAGAACAGCGCCATGTTGTGGAAGGGCGTCAGCAGGATCCCGCGGTTGAGCGACCACAGGTGCAGGAGCCCCTCCAGCTCGTCATCGATGGCCGCGGCCGCGTCGGCGCCGTTGCGTGGCGGGGGACAGAACCAGTACTCCGCCCGACAGCCGAGCCGCTGCACGTGCCACGGCAGCGCATGCCGCTCGATCACCGAGGCGACGCCGGCGGTGAAGCGCTCGGCCAGCGGGATCGCCACCGCGAAGTCCTCCTCCCGCAGGGACGTCGAGAGCGCGGCCCGGGCGGCCGCCATGGCCAACGCGTTGGCGGTGAGCGTGCCGCCGACGCCGGCGACATCGATCTCGTGGCCGAGCATCGGCGCGCGCAGCCCGGCAGCCACCTCCTCGGTCATGCCGTACGCCGCGAGCGGCACCCCGCCGGCGATCGGCTTGCCCACCACCAGCAGGTCGGGGTCGAGGCCCCACGCGGCCGTGGCGCCGCCCGGCCCCGCGCACAGCGTGTGGGTCTCGTCGATGACGAGCAGGACACCGTGCCGACGGGTGATCTCGCGGACCGCGTCGAGGTAGCCGTCGTCGGGGAGCACGATCCCGATGTTGGTCAGCGCCGGCTCCATCAGGAGACATGCGACGTCGCCCTCGGCCAGGCGCCGGTCGAGCGCCTCGGCGTCGTTGAACCGAAGCACGGCGGTGGTCTCGGCGACGTCCACCGGCGCTCCGAGCAGACCAGGTCGCGGCACCACCCGCCCGCCCTCGAGCGTCGCGAACGCCTCGTCGACGGTGCCGTGGTAGCACCAGTCCATCACCGCGATCCGCGGCCGACCCGTGAGGTGCCGGGCGAAGCGCAGCACGAATCGGTTGGCGTCGGTGGCCGTCATGGCGAACTGCCACTGCGGCAGCCCGAAGCGTCGCGACAGCTCCTGGGACACCCAGATCGCATCGTCGGAGGGAAGCATGGTGGTGATCCCGGCGGTGGCGCGTGCGGCGACAGCCTCGGCCACCGCCGGCAGGCTGTGACCGGTCATGGCTCCGGTGTCACCGAGGCAGAGGTCGATGTACTCCACGCCGTCGACGTCGACGAGCCGCGCTCCCGACGCGCGCTCGAGGAACAGCGGGAACGAGCCGGCCCAGCGCGTCATCCACGGCATCGGGACCCCGGCCAGCAGCGAGGCACCGGCGCGTTCGGACAGCTCGCCGGAGCGCGGATGGGTGTCGGCGAAGCGGCGCTCCTCGTCGGCTCGCAGGGCCGAGAGGCGGGAGCGGTCGATCATGCGCCGCAATCTAACGGCACCGGCAGGAGCGTCATCGACGGCGCTCGACGAGCCGCGCGCGTACTGACTCGTCGCGGTGCAGCCGGGCTAGGTCGCGGTCGCGGCGGGCGGCACCGACGGCAGCCAGGAAGTCCCACGGCTGCGTGCCCGGCGGCGGTGGGGGCGCGACGTACGGCGTCATCCGGTTGGCGAGGAGCTCACCGACGCGTTGCCGCGACGCGGGGTCGAGCGTCGGCAGACGAGTGAGGTACTGCCGGACCGCGAGCGCGAGGCCGACCGGCGGCGTGCGCAGGTCGGCGGCCTGCGCCCACGGCGCCAGCGCGGGCGGCATCGGGGGCGGCGACTGGAGGGTGAGCCGGACCCGGTCACGCACGACGTACGTGCCGGCGGCGTAGTCGCCGAGCCGCTTGCCGCGCGAGCTCACCAGGCAGCAGAAGAACGCCGGACCGCCGGCGAGTGCGTAGATCTCCACGATCGCGACCAGCGCCCGCACGAACGACTGGTGTGCGGTGACCGTGCCACCGTCGTCGCGTACCACCCGCAGCCCGAGCACGAGCTTGCCCAGCGACTTCCCGCGGGTGAGCGTCTCGACCGTCGTCGGGTACACCAGGAACACCACGATCAATGAGCAGACCAGCGCCACGTGCTGAAGCGCGTCGTCCGCGCCGGTGCTGGCCACCAGCAGCAGGAACAGCACGCAGAACCCGACCACGCCCATCGAGGCCACGTCGAGCAGGCCGGAGCCGATCCGCGCCGCCACGGACGCCGGCGGCAGGTCGAGCGCGACGGCCTCGCCGGTGACGAGGTCGTCGGGGGAGAGCATCGCGAACTCCGGTGTCGACATCGGCGAAAGCATAGGGTCGGAACCGTGGATCTGGACGCCTATGTGCTCGCGCACCACGCGGAGTGGGAGCGCCTCGAGGCGTTGACCAAGAAGCGGCGGCTGGACGGACGGGAGAGCGACGAGCTCGTCGAGAAGTACCAACGGGTCGCCACGCACCTGTCGGTGATCCGGACGGCGACACCGGACGCCACCGTGATCACCTATCTGTCCCTGCTGCTGAGCCGCGCGCGCAACCGCGCGGGTCGAGCCCGCGGCAGCACCTGGCACGGCGTCCGCACGTTCGCGCTGGAGCGCTTCCCAGCGGCCCTCTACCGGCTGCGATGGTGGTGGCTCGGGACGATGGCCGCCAACGTCGTGGTGACCGCGGTGATGATGTGGTGGCTGCTCGACCACCCGAACGTCGAGCAGACCCTGCTCTCGCCCCGCGACGTCGACCAGCTCGTGAACCACGACGTCTCCGGCTACTACAGCCAGTACGCCGCCACGCACTTCGCCGCCGAGGTCTGGACCAACAACGTGTGGGTGACCGCGCTGTGCCTGGCGCTCGGTGTCCTCGGCCTGCCGGTCATCTACCTGCTCTTCCAGAACATCGCGAACCTCGCCGTGATCGGCTCGATCATGATCCGGCACGGCCACGGTGCGCAGTTTTGGGGGCTGATCCTGCCGCACGGGATGCTCGAGCTGACCGCGGTCTTCGTGGCCGGTGGCGTGGGGCTCCGGCTGTTCTGGTCGTGGGTCGAGCCGGGCGACCTGACCCGCGCCCAGTCGTTCGCCCTCGAGGGACGCACGGCCGGGACGGTCGCGCTGGGGCTCGTCGGCGTGCTGGCCGTGAGCGGGTTGATCGAGGCGTTCGTGACACCCAGCCCGCTGCCGACCTGGGGACGGATCGCGATCGGAGTCCTCGCCGAGGCGACGTTCCTGGCCTACGTGTTCGTGCTCGGCCGCCAGGCGTTCCTGCGCGGCCACACCGGCGACATCGACCCTGCCCTGCTCGGCGACCGGGTCGTCGCGCAAGCGTGACCGCTCAGAGGAGCCCGCGGGCCTTCAACGCCAGGTAGTGGTCGGCGAGGGCGGGCGGCAGCGCGTCGGAGGGTACGTCGATCACGTCGACGCCGAGGGTCTCCAGGAGGTCGGCGGTGGCACGCCGGCGGGCCAGCGTCTGCTCCGCGGCGGCTGCGGCGTACACCTCGTCGAGCCCGTGGCGCGCCCCTGCCATCCGTTCCAGCTCGGGGTCGCGGACCGACGCGAGCACGACCCGGTGGTGCGCGACCAGTACCGGGAGAACCGGCAGCAGGCCCTCCTCGACCGCCGAGGGCTCGAGCGGGGTGAGGAGGCAGACCAGCGCGCGCTGGCGACCGAAGGACTGGACGGCACCGGCCAGGGCGGTCCAGTCCGCCTCCGCGATCTCGGGGTGGAGCGTGGCCATCGCGTCCTCGAGCCGGCTGGTGGCGTCGCGGGCACCGGCCAACCGCAGCCGCGTCCGCACCCGGCGATCGCCGGCGACGACGTCGACGCGGTCACCCGCCCGTGCGGCGAGGGTGGTCAGCAGCAGCGCCGCCTCCATCGCGGAATCGAGGCGGGGCACGTCCTCGACCCGCCCCGCCGACACCCGCGAGGTGTCGAGCACGATCACCACGCGGCGGTCGCGCTCGGGCTGCCACGTCCGGACGACGACGGTGCGGTTGCGGGCCGACGCCCGCCAGTCGATCGAGCGGACGTCGTCGCCGCGCACGTACTCGCGCAGCGAGTCGAACTCCGTGCCCTGTCCGCGCACCCGTACGGCGGAGCGCCCGTCCAGGTCTCGGAGCCGGGCCAGCCGGGACGGCAGGTGCTTGCGCGACTCGAACGGCGGGATCACCCGCACCCCACCGGGTGCCGGAAGGGTCCGCTGACGAGCGGCGAGCCCCAGCGGACCAAGGCTGCGCACCGTCACCCCGAGCGCGGCGAGGTCGCCGCGGCGCGACGGATGGAGAGGAGTCGCGAGGAGCACGCGATCCCCGGGGCTGACGCGCACGCGGTGCCGGTTGCCGGAGGCACCGGCCGACGGTTGCCAGGCGTCGCGCACGAGCAGCGAGGCACGCCGCCGCCCGGTGTTCTCGACCGAGACGGTGCTGGCGGTCTCGTGGCCGGCCCGCACCCGCCCGACCGGCAGCCGCTCGACCGACACCGTGCCGACCGAGGGTGCGAGCAGTACGTCGAGCCCGACCAGCGCCAGGACCGCGAGCAACCAGAGCCACACCGTGGAGGCGTCCGGGCGCAGCAGCACCGCCACCAACCCCAGCAGGAGCAGCGGCGGCACGCGTCCGGTGATCGCCATCAGTTGGTGTGCGACCTCATCCGCCGAGGAGTCGGGGTCCCCGTGGCGTTGTGCGGCGGAGGAGCGGAGCGGGGGAGACGAAGAACGTCGTGGGTTGACATCAGCGGGGGACGGGCACAGAGCCGAGGGCCGAGGAGAGCACCGCCGCCACGTCGACGCCCTCGAGCTCCGCCTCGGGCCGCAGGGTCAGGCGGTGCGCGAGCGTGGCCTGGGCCAGCGCCTTGACGTCGTCCGGGGTCACGAAGTCGCGTGCCGACAGCCACGCCCAGGCGCGGGCGGTCCGCATCAGGGCCACCGCGCCGCGCGGGCTGGCGCCGAGGCCGAGGGAGGGCGCCTGGCGGGTGGCGCGAGCGACGTCGACGACGTAGCCGGCCACCTCGGGGGAGACCTGGACCTCGCGTACGGCGCGCCGGCCGGCCTCGATGTCGGCCGCTCCGGCGACAGCCATGACTCCGGACGACGCGACGTCCTGCGGGTCGAACCCGGCCGCGTGCCGCCCGACGATCTCCAGCTCCTGCGCCCGATCAGGAACCGGCAGCACGACCTTGATCAGGAACCGGTCGAGCTGCGCCTCGGGCAGTGGGTAGGTGCCTTCGTACTCGACCGGGTTCTGGGTCGCGGCGACCAGGAACGGCCGCGGCAGGGCGTGGCTCACGCCGTCGACGCTGACCTGGCCCTCCTCCATGGCCTCGAGGAGCGCCGACTGGGTCTTGGGCGGCGTGCGGTTGATCTCGTCGGCGAGGAGGAGGTTGGTGAACACCGGACCCTCGCGGAACGTCAGCTCGCCACGACTGCTGTCGATCACCATCGAGCCGGTGATGTCGCCCGGCATCAGGTCCGGCGTGAACTGCACGCGGCGCGTCTGCACCGACAACGCGGCCGCGAGGCTGCGGACCAGCAAGGTCTTCGCGACCCCGGGCACTCCCTCCATCAGCACGTGGCCGCCGCAGAGCAGCGCGACGAGCAGGCCGGACACCGCGGCGTCCTGGCCGACCACCGCCTTCGCCACCTCGGTGCGGACGGCGCCGAGGCGCTCGCGTGCGTCCCCAGGATTCGCAGGGCTGGTCGTCAGGGTCATCGGTGGGACACCTCTCTGTCGAGCTCGGTGAGCAGAGCCGCCAAGGAGGCCAGCTCCTGGTCGTCACGGGGTGAGTACGCGGTCGGTCCGATCAGGGCGTCGATCTCGGCGACCGGGCGACCGGTGTGTGCGGCGACGGCGTCGACCAGGCGATCGGGGCTGACCCGGTGGGGGAGGCGGAGCCGCTCGCTCTGGCGCGCACGGGCGGCGGCGCGCAACGCCTCGGCGGCGTGGGCGCGGTCTCCCGCGCGGCGGTAGAGGCGGCCCAGGTTCCGGGTCGTCTCGACGGCCTTGACCTCGACCGGCAACGGCTCGCGGGCCAAGGGCCCCAGTCGGCGGCCGCGCCAGGCGATCACGCCCACGCCGGTGAGGAGCAGCAGCCACAGTCCCGGAACGAGCCAGTCGGGCAGGAGGCTCCGCACCGAGACGCTGTCGGCGCCGCCCAGGTCGGCCAGCGAGGGGACGTACCAGACGAGCCGCTGGCGCTCGCCGAGGAGCCGCAGCGCCACCGCGGCGTTGTCACCCTCGAGGATCTGGTCGTTGGTGAGCATCGCCGGTGCCCCGAGCAGGGTCAGACCCGACCGGGGCCGGGCCACCATCACCCCACCCTCGCCCCGGAAGCATCCCGGGGTCCGATAGGTCTCCGCCACGTCCACCCGCACCTCCAGCCCGACGTACGCCGGGCAGCCGGCGGCGACGGGTCCGCTGGGCACGGTCGTGATCGGGAAAGAGGCGACGCCCAGCTCTCGCACGAGCTCCGGACCGGGTCCGACCACGACGAGCGTCGCCGCTCCTTGGTGCTCGAGCAGGCGAGCGGTCGTGGAGCGCCCCAGCTGGCCGGACGAGGTGACCACGATCGTGGTCGAGGCATCGGCGGTGGCGTGCTCGAGGGCAGCCGCGGAGCGGACCACGTCGACCTCGACGCCCTGCTGGTCGAGCACCCGGGCCAGCGCCTGGGCGCCCTTCCCGTCGGGGTTGCCCGGGTCGAGCGCCGCGGCGTACGTCCGGTTGTTGCGGCCGACCCACGCCGCTGCGAGGACGGCGACCACCGCCACCACGACGACCAGCGTCATCCCTCGGTGCCTCGCCAGCCAGCTCATCGGGGACCCGCCAGCGCGTCGTCGAGGTCCAGTACGTCGTGCGCATCCTCGGGCCGGGCCGGGTGGTGGCCGTAGAGCGTCGCGTCGAAGAGGTCGGCGCTGCGCCCGACCAGGCCACCGTGGGTCGGGTACGACGTGGCCAGGCTCGCCGCGACCTCGTGGGCGGTGGCCCCGGGCTGGTCGCTCAGCCGGCCGCGCTCGACCTGGCGAACGGCGAGTGCCCGGAACGCGTCGACCAGGGCGTCGGCGTGGCGGCCCTCGGCCAGCGCGGCCTCCGCCAGCCGCCGCAGATCGTCGGCCGAGGCCCGGTCGCCGGTCAGCACGGCGTCGGAGCGGACCCGGGTACGACGGTCACGACGTACGCGGGTCAGCAGGAGGGCGAGCCCCACGACCAGGGCCGCCGCGACCAGCATCGTGACGAAGGCGGTGACGCCGCTGCTTCCCGATGCGGCACCCACGCCGTCCTGGAGGTGGCGCCAGAGCCAGTCGATCAGGCGCTGGAGGACGTGCTGGCGGTGGTACTCGCCGTGGACGAGCTCGTCGCGCAGGAGTCGCCGGCCCTCGTCACCGGAAGGCTGCAGGGGAGGGTCGGGGGCGAGCATCAGCCGGGCAGGACCCCGGCCCGGCCGAGCAGCTCGACGTCGTAGGCCTCCTTGCGGATGCGCTGGTCGATGTACAGCAGGGCCGACACGGCCGCCGTGAACGGCTGGAGCACGGCCGACGAGATGATGGTGCCGACGGCGGTCAGCAGGAGGTAGATCAGCAGGCCGTGTCCGGCGTCCGCCGAGGCGGTGAGGAACACCTGACCCGCGATGCTGAACGGGAGTCGCAGGATGCCGCCGGCGACGCCCACCACCAGCGTCACCAGGAGCAGCAGCCCGAGGATGCGCCAGAACTGGTGACGGGTGAGGCGGACGGCGCGGCCGAGCGCCCCGAAGACGCCGACCGGTTCGAGCATCAGGGTGGGGACCGCCAGGGCCCGCAGCCGCACCCAGAACCACAGGTAGCCGACGAGCAGCATCGCGGCGACGAGGATCGAGAACAGCACCACCTCACCGAGAGGTGCCTGGAAGCCGACGGCGACGAGGACGACGAGTGCGATGGCCACCCCCACGACGGCGACCACGCCGAGGCCGAGCAGGAACGCCATCCCGAGCAGCCGCCACCGCTTGCCCCGGGTGGCAGCCCAGGCCTCGGCCATGGTCAGCTTGCGTCCCACCGCGGCCGCCGAGCTCACGTGGGCGATCATCCCGGAGACGAACAACAGCCCGATCGACTGCAGCTGGGCGCCGGCCAGGAGTCCCCCGGCCGCGACCAAGAGGCTGACCACCTGGCTGTCGGAGAGCGAGTCGCCGCCGGCGTCGGGCGAGAGCCCACCCGTGGAGCCGCTGGCGAGCCCGGCGACGATCGGCACGATCATCGCCACGGCCGAGACCAGTACGGCGGCGCCGATGGTGGCTCTCGGGTTGTAGCGGATGATCCGGAACGCGCCGTCGAAGATGTCGCTGAGCACGAGCGGGCGCAGCGGGATCGCGCCCGGCTTGTGCGCGACCGGCATGCCGACCGGGTAGGGCTGCTGGTACTGCCCGGGCGCGTGCGGCGAGGGGTACGGCACCTGGCCCGGTGGCGCACCGGCGGGCTGACCCCACAGCGGCTGCTGCTCGGGTGGGGGCTGCCATCCGGGCGGAGGAGGCTGGTCTCCCGACACGCCTGTCTCCCCTCGTGAACGGGCGCAGGACGAGCGCCGCGAGCGCCCATCCTGTCAGGTCGATCGAGGACCAGGGCATGATTCGCATGCTCGGTCGGCGGGCTCGGATTTGGCGCAGTCGGGGGCGATCTGTCAGGATTGTCCGGTTGCTCCGGCGGGTTGCCGGGGTGCGCCGTACTTGACTTCTGGATCGCGTCTCCTGCTGGTTCGCTGTGGTGGTACGTCGCGCCGCACCTGGAGACCCGATCGCTCGGCCCCTGCATGAGTGAGGGCCGGGCGCCCACCAACACGATGCAGATCCCCGCACCGGAGATCTGTGTGCCGCCGAAACGCGACACGCCCGACCTCGGGGGTCGGGGATCCAGGCGGGCCGGACAGCGAAAACGGGCGGCTCCGCCGGGGCCGTCGGACGGACTCGCAGGCACGACACGAAGGACGAGAGAGACCTATGGCGGGACAGAAGATCCGCATCAGGCTCAAGGCCTATGACCACGAGGTGATCGACACCTCGGCGCGGAAGATCGTGGACACCGTCACCCGCACGGGTGCCAAGGTCGCCGGCCCGGTGCCGTTGCCGACCGAGAAGAACGTGTACTGCGTCATCCGCTCGCCTCACAAGTACAAGGACTCGCGCGAGCACTTCGAGATGCGCACGCACAAGCGGCTGATCGACATCATCGACCCCACCCCGAAGACCGTCGACTCCCTGATGCGCCTCGACCTCCCTGCCGGCGTCGACATCGAGATCAAGCTCTGAGGGCTGCTGAGATGACTGTTGAGCGAAACGTGAAGGGGTTGCTGGGCACCAAGCTCGGCATGACCCAGATGTGGGACGACAACAACCGGATCGTCCCGGTGACCGTCGTCGCGGCGTCCACGAACGTCGTGACGCAGGTGCGCAAGCCCGAGTCCGACGGCTACAACGCCATCCAGGTCGGCTTCGGCGAGATCGACTCCCGCAAGGTCACCAAGCCAGAGGCCGGTCAGTTCGTGCGGGCCGGGGTGACCCCGCGGCGCCACGTCGCGGAGATCCGCACCTCGGACGCCGGCTCCTACACCGTCGGCCAGGAGCTCCCCGCCGACACCTTCGCCGCGGGTGACGTCATCGACGTCACCGGCACCACGAAGGGCAAGGGCTTCGCCGGCACCATGAAGCGGCACGGCTTCCACGGCGTCGGCGCCTCGCACGGTGCCCACAAGAACCACCGCAAGCCCGGCTCGATCGGCGCCTGCGCGACGCCCGGGCGCGTCTTCAAGGGCGTCCGGATGTCCGGCCGGATGGGTAGCGACAGCGTGACCACCCAGAACGTCGTCGTCCACGCGGTCGACACGGAGAAGGGCCTGATCATGCTCAAGGGCGCCGTTCCCGGCCCCAAGGGCGGGCTCATCGTGCTCCGCTCCGCCGCCAAGAGCCTGCAGAAGGAGGACTGATCATGGCGACCACCACCAAGAAGGCGGCCTCCGAGTCCGGCTCGTCCTCGAACGCCACCGTCGTGAAGGTCGACCTCCCCGCCGAGATATTCGACGTCGAGGTCAACATCCCGCTGATCCACCAGGTCGTGGTGGCCCAGCGGGCGGCCGCCCGCCAGGGCACCCACTCCACCAAGACCCGCGGCGAGGTCCGCGGCGGTGGCCGCAAGCCCTACAAGCAGAAGGGCACCGGCCGCGCCCGGCAGGGCTCGACCCGCGCTCCTCAGTTCGCCGGCGGTGGCATCGTCCACGGTCCGCGGCCGCGCAGCTACGCCCAGCGCACCCCCAAGAAGATGGTCGCCGCCGCGCTCCGCGGCGCGTTGTCCGACCGGGCTCGCGATGGCCGCATCCACGTCGTCGAGTCGCTGGTGTCCGGCGACACCCCGTCCACCAAGTCGGCGCTCGCCGCGATCCGCGGCCTCGTCTCCGACCGCGCGAACTTCCTGGTGGTGCTGGAGCGCTCCGACGCGCTGACCTGGCTCTCGCTGCGCAACGCGGTCGAGGTGCACATCGTCGCCGTCGACCAGGTCAACACCTATGACGTGCTGGCCACCGACGACGTGGTCTTCACCCGTGGCGCGTACGACGCGTTCGTGGGTGGCACGGCGTCCTCGAGCGAGCGTCCCGCGGAGCCGGTCTCGGCTCCCGCCGAGGCGAAGACCGAGGAGAAGCCCGAGGAGAGGGCCGAGCCGAAGGCCGAGAAGAAGGCCGAGAAGAAGGCCGAGGCGAAGGTCGAGACCGCCGACGACGCCAAGCCGGAGCTGCCGAAGGGCGCGAAGGCACCTCTGAAGAGCGGCGGCGCCCCGAAGGGGTACGAGGTCAAGGGCAACGCCGACTCCGGCCTGTACCACGAGCCCGACGGCCAGTGGTACGAGCAGACCGAGGCGGAGTTCTACTTCAGGACCGCCGAGGCCGCCGAGGCTGCGGGCTTCACCCGCGCCGGTGAGAAGGAGGCGAAGTGAGCACCCTGCACAAGGACCACCGCGACATCCTGCTCGCGCCGGTGGTGTCGGAGAAGAGCTACGGCCTCCTCGACGCCAACAAGTACACGTTCCTGGTGCGCCCCGACGCGAACAAGACCGAGATCAAGATCGCGGTCGAGAAGGTGTTCGGCGTCAAGGTCACCTCGGTGAACACGATCAACCGCCAGGGCAAGACCCGTCGTACCCGCACCGGGCTCGGCAGGCGCAAGAACACCAAGCGCGCCATCGTCAGCCTGGCCGAGGGTCACCGCATCGACATCTTCGGAGGTCCGGTCTCCTGACCGGGCTTGAGAGGTAGACATGGCCATCCGCAAGTACAAGCCGACCACCCCGGGCCGTCGTGGCTCCTCGGTGGCCGACTTCGTCGAGATCACCCGGACCACGCCGGAGAAGTCGCTCACCCGAGCCCTGCCCAAGAAGGGCGGCCGCAACAACCAGGGCCGCATCACCACCCGTCACCAGGGCGGTGGCCACAAGCGGGCCTACCGGCTGATCGACTTCCGTCGCTACGACAAGGACGGCGTGCCGGCGAAGGTCGCGCACATCGAGTACGACCCGAACCGCACGGCCCGCATCGCCCTGCTGCACTACGCCGACGGCGAGAAGCGCTACATCGTGGCGCCGAAGGACCTGCGCCAGGGCACGGTGCTCGAGTCCGGCGCGAACGCCGACATCAAGGTGGGCAACAACCTGCCGCTGCGCAACATCCCGGTCGGTTCGACGATCCACTGCATCGAGCTGCGTCCCGGCGGCGGCGCGAAGATCGCCCGCTCGGCCGGCAACTCCGCGCAGCTGGTCGCCAAGGAGGGTTCGCGCGCCACGCTGCGCATGCCGTCCGGCGAGATGCGGTTCGTCGACGTCCGCTGCCGCGGCACGATCGGCGAGGTCGGCAACGCCGAGCAGTCCAACATCAACTGGGGCAAGGCCGGGCGCATGCGCTGGAAGGGCAAGCGCCCCACCGTCCGCGGTGTCGTCATGAACCCCGTCGACCACCCGCACGGTGGAGGTGAGGGCAAGACCTCGGGTGGTCGCCACCCGGTCAGCCCGTGGGGCAAGCCCGAGGGCCGCACGCGTCGCAAGGGCAAGGCCAGCGACGCCCAGATCATCCGTCGTCGCCGTACCGGCAAGAAGCGCTGAGGAGACTGACCACATGCCGCGCAGCCTGAAGAAGGGCCCGTTCGTCGACGACCACCTGATGAAGAAGGTGGACGTGGAGAACGACAAGGGCTCCCACAACGTGATCAAGACCTGGTCGCGTCGCTCGATGATCGTGCCGGCCATGATCGGCCACACGATCGCCGTGCACGACGGCCGCAAGCACGTGCCCGTCTTCGTGACCGACTCGATGGTCGGCCACAAGCTCGGGGAGTTCGCTCCCACCCGCACCTACCGCGGGCACGTCAAGGACGACCGGAAGGGGAGGCGTCGCTGATGCCGACCACTGACCGCCGGCGCACCAGCGCCCGCCGCGAGTCGCTGCTCGGCGACCAGCCGGGCTCCTTCGCGAGCGCGCGTTACCAGCGGATCACGCCGATGAAGGCCCGCCGGGTGACGCAGATGATCCACGGCCTGCCCGTGGACGACGCCCTGTCACTGCTGCAGTTCGCGCCGCAGTCCGCCGCCAAGACCGTCTACAAGGTCCTGGAGAGTGCGATCGCGAACGCCGAGACCACCGAGGACCTCGACCGCGCCTCCCTGGTCGTCAGCAGCTGCCAGGTCGACGAAGGTCCGACGATGAAGCGCTGGCGCCCACGTGCCCAGGGCCGGGCGACGCGGATCCTCAAGCGCACCAGTCACATCACCCTCGTGGTGACGCCCCGTCCTGAGCCAGTGAAGGCGGCGCCCGCGAAGAAGAGCACCACGAACCGGAAGAAGGGGAAGGCCTGATGGGCCAGAAGATCAACCCGAACGGCTTCCGCCTCGGCATCTCCACCGACCACAAGTCGCGGTGGTACGCCGACAAGCTCTACAAGTCGTACGTCGGCGAGGATGTCGCCATCCGGCGGCTGCTGTCCAAGGGCATGGAGCGCGCCGGCATCGCCAAGGTCGAGATCGAGCGCACCCGTGACCGCGTGCGGGTGGACATCCACACCGCGCGGCCGGGCATCGTCATCGGCCGCCGCGGCGCCGAGGCCGACCGCATCCGTGGCGACCTCGAGAAGCTCACCGGCAAGCAGGTCCAGCTGAACATCCTCGAGGTGAAGAACCCCGAGGTCGACGCGCAGCTGGTCGCCCAGGGCGTCGCCGAGCAGCTCAGCGGCCGCGTGCAGTTCCGCCGTGCGATGCGCAAGGCCATGCAGACCACCATGCGCTCGGGTGCCAAGGGCATCCGGATCCAGTGCTCGGGCCGCCTCAACGGCGCCGAGATGTCGCGCACGGAGTTCTACCGCGAAGGCCGGGTGCCGCTGCACACGCTGCGCGCCGACATCGACTACGGCTTCTACGAGGCCAAGACCACCTTCGGCCGGATCGGGGTGAAGGTCTGGATCTACAAGGGCGAGGTCGCGGGCACCCGCGCCGAGCGCCAGGCCCAGGCCGCCGCGCGTGCCGGGGTCCCCGGTCGCAGCGGCCGTCCGTCCCGTGGCGGCGACCGCCCGAGCCGCGGCAACCGCCCGACCCGCGCCGACCGTGGTGCCGCGCCGGCAGCCGAGGCTGCCCCGGCCGCCGAGGCCCCGCCCGCGGCTGCGCCCGCTGCCGACCCCGCACAGACCGCCGGATCGGAGGCCTGAGCCATGTTGATGCCGCGGCGTCTCAAGCACCGCAAGCAGCATCGCCCCACCCGGCGTGGTGCGGCCAAGGGCGGCACCCGTCTGGCCTTCGGTGACTACGGGATCCAGGCGATCGAGGGTCACTACGTGACCAACCGGCAGATCGAGTCGGCCCGGATCGCCATGACCCGTCACATCAAGCGTGGCGGCAAGGTCTGGATCAACATCTACCCCGACCGCCCGCTGACCAAGAAGCCTGCCGAGACCCGGATGGGTTCCGGCAAGGGCTCCCAGGAGTGGTGGATCGCCAACGTCAAGCCCGGACGCGTGCTCTTCGAGTTGTCCGGTGTCGACGAGACGATCGCGCGCGAGGCGATGCGCCGTGCGCAGCACAAGCTCCCCATGAAGACCCGTTTCATCTCCCGAGAGGCCGGTGAGTTCTGATGGCCAGCAGTGTGAAGGCCCACGAGCTGGACGAGATGAACAACACCGACCTCGAGGCCCGCCTGCGCGAGGCCAAGGAGGAGCTGTTCAACCTGCGCTTCCAGGCGGCCACCGGCCAGCTGGAGAGCCACGGAAGGCTCCGCACGGTGAAGAAGGACATCGCTCGGATCTACACCGTGGTGCGCGAGCGCGAGCTCGGCATCCGGTCGAACCCCGACGCGAGCGACAACCAGAACGACAACGAGACCGACAGCGAGAAGGCCGAGAAGGAGGGCGCTGACGCATGAGCGAGCCCACAGCAGCTGCGACCCGCAACGCCCGCAAGGTGCGTGAGGGCCTGGTCGTCAGCGACAAGATGGACAAGACCGTCGTGGTCGAGGTCGAGGACCGCGTCAAGCACGCGCTCTACGGAAAGGTCATGCGGCGTACGTCGCGGCTCAAGGCCCACGACGAGAACAACGACTGCGGCATCGGTGACCGCGTCCAGCTGATGGAGACCCGTCCGCTCTCCGCGACCAAGCGCTGGCGCGTCGTGCAGATTGTCGAGCGTGCGAAATGATCCAGCAGGAGTCGCGCCTCAAGGTCGCCGACAACACCGGTGCGAAGGAAGTCCTCTGCATCCGGGTGCTCGGTGGCTCGGGCCGTCGCTACGCCGGCATCGGTGACGTGATCGTGTGCACGGTCAAGGACGCCATCCCCGGCGGCAACGTGAAGAAGGGCGACGTTGTCAGGGCCGTGGTCGTGCGCACCGCCAAGGAGCGCCGCCGCCCCGACGGTTCGTACATCAAGTTCGACGAGAACGCCGCGGTCATCCTGCGGCAGGACGGCGAGCCGCGCGGCACGCGCATCTTCGGCCCGGTGGGCCGCGAGCTGCGCGACAAGCGATTCATGAAGATCATCTCGCTCGCGCCGGAAGTTCTCTGAGATGGGGAAGCACGCGATGAAGATCAAGAAGGGCGACACCGTCAAGGTGATCGCCGGCAAGGACAAGGGCGCCGAGGGAAAGGTGATCCAGGTGCTCCGTGACGACGACCGGGTCATCGTCGAGGGCGTCAACCGCGTGAAGAAGCACACCAAGGTCGTCCAGCAGGGCGGTCGCGGTGGCACCACCGGCGGGATCATCACCACCGAGGCCCCGATCCACGTGTCCAACGTGATGCTGGTCGAGGGCGACGGCGTGACCCGCGTGGGGTTCCGACGCGAGGACGTCCTCAAGCGGCGCCCCGACGGCTCGACGTACGCCGGCACGCGCAGCGTCCGTGTCTCGCGCAAGTCCGGGAAGGAGATCTGAGATGACCGAAACCACTGTCGACAACGCGACGGAGACCGTCGCCGAGGAGAAGGTCACGCCTCGTCTCAAGACCCGCTACCGCGAGGAGATCATCCCCGCGCTGCGCAGCGAGTTCGAGATCGCCAACGTCATGCAGGTGCCCGGCCTGACCAAGATCGTGGTCAACATGGGCGTCGGCGAGGCGGCCCGCGACTCGAAGCTGATCGAGGGCGCCATCCGCGACCTGACCGCCATCACCGGCCAGAAGCCGATGGTGACCAAGGCCCGCAAGTCGATCGCCCAGTTCAAGCTCCGCGAGGGCATGCCGATCGGCGCTCACGTCACGCTCCGTGGCGACCGCATGTGGGAGTTCCTCGACCGTCTGCTGTCGCTGGCGCTGCCGCGCATCCGTGACTTCCGGGGTCTCAACCCCGGCCAGTTCGACGGCAGCGGCAACTACACCTTCGGGTTGACCGAGCAGGTCATGTTCCACGAGATCGACCAGGACCGGGTCGACCGTCCGCGGGGCATGGACATCACGATCGTGACCACCGCGACGAACAACGAGCAGGGTCGCGCGCTGCTGAAGCAGCTCGGCTTCCCCTTCCGCGACAGCGGAATCTAGGCAGAGCAAGGAGAACTGACATGGCGAAGACAGCCCTCAGGGTGAAGGCGGCGCGCAAGCCCAAGTTCGCGGTGCGCGGCTACACCCGCTGCCAGCGCTGCGGCCGCCCCAAGGCCGTCTACCGCAAGTTCGGCCTGTGCCGGATCTGCCTGCGGGAGATGGCCCATCGCGGCGAGCTGCCCGGCATCACCAAGTCCAGCTGGTAACCCAGGCCTCCCCGACCTACCCGAACGCTGCAGGTCCCGGCGAGGAACTCACCGGGAAACCACAACGAGAGAGAACGACACCACCATGACCATGACCGACCCGATCGCAGACATGCTGACCCGTCTGCGCAACGCCAACCAGGCGTACCACGACGCGGTGACGATGCCCTACAGCAAGCTGAAGGCCGGGGTCGCCGAGATCCTCAAGGCCGAGGGCTACATCACGTCGTACGACGTGGCCGACGACCCGACCGGCGGCGTCGCCAAGACGCTGACCATCACCTTGAAGTACGGCCGCCACCGTGAGCGTTCGATCGCCGGCGTCCGGCGCATCAGCAAGCCCGGACTTCGCGTGTACGCGAAGAGCACGGGCCTGCCCAAGGTGCTCGGGGGTCTGGGTGTCGCGATCATCTCGACCAGCCAGGGGCTGCTGACCGACCGCCAGGCGAACCAGAAGGGCGTGGGTGGGGAAGTCCTCGCCTACGTCTGGTAGCCCGAGACCCGCGAAGGAGAACTGAGATGTCGCGCATCGGACGAATGCCGATCGTCGTGCCCTCGGGTGTCGAGGTGTCGATCGACGGCGCTCACGTGACCGTGAAGGGCCCCAAGGGCACGCTTTCCCACACGGTGGTCTCGCCGATCAGTGTCGCCAGGAACGACGAGGGCGTCCTGGACGTCACGCGGCCCGACGACGAGCGGGAGAGCCGCTCGCGCCACGGGCTGACCCGCACCCTGATCAACAACATGGTCGTCGGCGTCACCGAGGGCTATGAGAAGAGGCTCGAGATCCAGGGCGTGGGTTACCGCGTCCTGTCCAAGGGCCCCACGCAGCTGGAGTTCCAGCTCGGCTACAGCCACCCGATCACGTTCAACGCGCCCGACGGCATCACCTTCACCGTCGAGGGCACCACGCGCCTCGGCGTCGTCGGCATCGACAAGCAGTTGGTCGGCGAGGTGGCCGCCAACATCCGCAAGCTGCGCAAGCCGGAGCCCTACAAGGGCAAGGGCGTCCGCTACGCCGGCGAGCACGTCCGCCGCAAGGTCGGAAAGGCTGGTAAGTGACCATGGCCATCTCCCTGTCCAAGAACAAGCACACCGCGTCGCGGGTCAAGGCCCGCCTGCACCGTCAGGTTCGCGGCCGCAAGAAGATCTCCGGCACCGCCGAGCGTCCGCGACTCGTGGTCACCCGGTCCTCCAAGCACATCAGCGTCCAGGTGGTCGACGACCTCGCCGGCCGCACGCTGGTCGCCGCCTCGAGCATGGAGGCCGACCTGCGCGCGCTGGACGGCGACAAGACCGCCAAGGCCAAGAAGGTCGGCGAGCGGGTGGCCGAGCGGGCGAAGGGCGCGGGCATCGAGTCCGTGGTCTTCGACCGCGGCGGCAACAAGTACCACGGCCGCATCGCGGCCCTGGCCGATGCCGCCCGTGAGGGCGGCCTGACCTTCTGATCGACGACAGAGCACGACAGACAAGGAAGAGGAACATCTCATGAGCGGAGCCCAGCGCGGACAGCGCGGTGGCGAGCGCCAGGGCCGGGGTCGCGACGACCGTCGCGGCGGCGGTGCCGAGAAGAGCCAGTACGTCGAGCGCGTCGTTGCGATCAACAGGGTTGCCAAGGTCGTCCAGGGTGGTCGTCGCTTCAGCTTCACCGCCCTCGTGGTGGTCGGCGACGGCGACGGCATGGTCGGCGTCGGCTACGGCAAGGCCAAGGAGGTCCCGGCCGCGATCGCCAAGGGCGTCGAGGAGGCCAAGAAGCACTTCTTCCGGGTCCCCCGCATCCAGGGCACGATCCCGCATCCGGTACAAGGTGAGAAGGCCGCCGGTGTGGTGCTGCTGCGCCCGGCCGCTCCCGGTACCGGTGTGATCGCGGGCGGCCCGGTCCGCGCCGTCCTGGAGTGCGCCGGCATCCACGACGTGCTGAGCAAGTCGCTCGGCTCGTCCAACCAGATCAACATCGTCCACGCCACGGTCGAGGCGCTGCGGATGCTCGAGCAGCCGGAGACGGTGGCCGCGCGCCGGGGCCTGCCGGTCGAGCAGGTGGCCCCCGCCGCGCTGCTGAGGGCCGCCAGGGAGTCGGCGGACTCGCCGGCGGAGGTGACGCGCTGATGGCTCAGCTGAAGGTCCAGCAGCGCAAGAGCTCCATCGGCTGCAAGTCCAACCAGCGCGAGACCCTGCGCTCGTTGGGTCTCAAGCGCATCGGCGACGTGGTCGTGAAGGAGGACCGCCCGGAGATCCGCGGCATGGTCCAGACCGTCCGTCACCTGGTGACGGTCGAGGAAGTCGAGTGAAGAAGTGACGTTGAAACTGCACCATCTCCGTCCCGCACCCGGGGCCAAGACGGCCAAGACCCGGGTCGGCCGCGGTGAGGGTTCCAAGGGCAAGACCGCCGGCCGCGGTACCAAGGGCACCAAGGCCCGCTACCAGGTGCCGGCGCACTTCGAGGGTGGACAGCTGCCGCTGCACATGCGGCTGCCGAAGCTGAAGGGGTTCAAGAACCCCTTCCGCGTCGAGTTCCAGGTCGTGAACCTGGACCGGCTCGGCGAGCTGTACCCCGAGGGCGGCGACGTCTCGGTCGACGACCTGGTGGCCAAGGGCGCGGTCCGCAAGGGCCAGCCGGTCAAGATCCTCGGCCAGGGCGACATCGCGGTGGCCTGTCAGGTGAACGTCCAGGCGTACTCCGCCTCGGCCAAGGCGAAGATCGAGGCGGCCGGCGGCACTGCCACGGTGGTATGAGCTGCGCGAGGCGCGGACCGCGGACGACGTACGCCCGGCGGCCCGCGCCCTCGCTCGTCCCGGCGCTCTCCGTGCTCTCCGCGAAGGCTGTCTGCTGGCAGGCCCCTGTTAGGCTTCCGGCGGTCTTCGCGGACGTGTGCGAAGGCCGATGCCGACGCTCGGACGGCGTTACCAACAGGTCGCGAGCCCGCGGGGCGAGACCCGGAAAGAGGATGCAGTGCTCAGCGCTTATGTGAACGCGTTCCGCACCCCGGACCTGCGTAAGAAGCTGCTGTTCGTCCTGCTGGTCATCGTGATCTTCAGGGCCGGCTCGCAGATCCCGGCACCGGGCGTGAACGTCGGCCACGTGCATGACTGCATCCAGGGGATCGGCGACAACAACAACGTCTACAACCTGATCAACACCTTCTCCGGTGGCGCGCTGCTGCAGCTCACCGTGTTTGCGCTCGGGATCATGCCCTACATCACTGCGAGCATCATCCTGCAGCTCCTGGTCGTGGTGATCCCGCGCCTGGAGGCCCTCAAGAAGGAGGGCCAGGCCGGGCAGACCAAGATCACGCAGTACACCCGCTACCTGACGCTGGGCCTGGCCCTACTCCAGGCGACCGGCATCGTGGCGCTCGCTCGTTCCAACAGGCTGCTCCAGGGCTGCAACGAGGACCTGCTCTACAGCAAGAGCACGACGACCTTCCTGGTCATGGTCCTCACGATGACCGCCGGCACCGCGGTGATCATGTGGCTCGGTGAGCTGATCACCGACCGGGGCGTCGGCAACGGCATGTCGATCCTGATCTTCACCCAGGTGGTGGCCACCTTCCCGATCGCACTGTGGAACGTCCAGAAGGCCAAGGGCCCGTGGGTCTTCGCCGGGGTGATCGTGCTCGGCATGGTCGTGGTCGCC
>NZ_DASXQG010000007.1:0-19093 GCF_036493135.1 Nocardioides sp.
CGCGATCGGCTGCTCGGTGGTCCAGAAGCCGGTGGCCACGACGATCACGTCGGCCGGGTGCTCGCCCCCGTCACCGGTGACGATCCCGGTCGGGGTGACCCGGGCGATCGGGTCGGTGACGAGGTCGACGTTCTCGCTGGCGAGGGCGGAGTAGTAGGTGTTCGAGCGCAGCACCCGCTTGCAGCCGAGCTGGAAGGTCGGCATCACCTTGGCCCGGAGCTCGGGATCCTTGATCGCCTTCCTGATGTTGATCGTCGCGGCCTTCTCGGCCGGCGCACCGAGCCTCGGCTGCCAGGTGAACGCCGGGACGTAGCCCTCGTGCGCCCAGTAGATGCCGGTGCGGTAGACCTTCGCGAGCGCCGGCACGTGGCGCAGCGCGAGCCGCTCGAGC
Organism: Nocardioides sp.; assembly: GCF_036493135.1. GTDB lineage: Bacteria > Actinomycetota > Actinomycetes > Propionibacteriales > Nocardioidaceae > Nocardioides. The sequence goes on from NZ_DASXQG010000007.1 coordinate 392, forward strand.
TTCGGGTAGCGGCGGTCGTTGCGCGGGATCACCCACGGCGCGGTGCGCTGGTAGACGTCCAGGTGCGCGGCGACCTGCCGCACCTCGGGCACGATCTGGATCGCCGAGGCGCCGGTGCCGATGACCGCCACCCGCTTGCCGATGAGGTCGACCGAGTGGTCCCAGCACGCGGAGTGGAAGAGCGCGCCGGCGAAGCTGTCGATGCCCTCGATGTCCGGCAGGCGTGGCGCGGACAGGCTCCCGGTACCGGTGATCAGGGTGCGCGCGACGACCTCGCCGGACGTCGTCCGGCATCGCCAGACCTGGGCGTCGTCGTCCCAGGCGGCCCGCTCGAGCTCGGTGTGGAAGACGACCTTGTCGGTCACGCCGTACTCGCTCGCGACGCGCTGGAGGTAGGACTGGATCTCCGGTTGTGGGGAGTACGACGAGCTCCACTCGGGGTTGCGGGCGAAGGAGTAGGAGTAGAGCTGGCTGGGGACGTCGCAGCACGCGCCGGGATAGGTGTTGTCGCGCCAGGTGCCGCCGATGTCGTCGGCCTTCTCGATCACGACGAGGTCGCTCTCGCCGTCCTCGGTGAGCTTGATCGCGGCGCAGATACCGGCGAAGCCGGCGCCGACGATGAGGTGATCGACCCGCTGCGGAAGCCTCATGCCGCTCGACCGTAGTCGAATACCCGGGCCCCCGACGTGTGGTCTTGCTCGCGCCGCAGGTGGGGTAGTCCCTGACAAAACGGTCCTCCTGCGGCCGATTTCTGGACCGTTCTGTCAGGGAGTACCCGGTCAGCCGGCGGTGGTGAGGTCGTAGACGGTGACCCCGTCGACGGTCTTGGCGGTGAAGGTGGACTCGACCCACTGGGTGATCTGCGAGGCCGTGCCGCTGCCGCCCGTGCCGCCGCCGGGACCGCCTCCGAAGCCTCCGCCGAGGCCTCCACCGCCGGCGATGAAGTAGTGGATCTTGCCGGTGCCCACCCATGCCTGGAACTGCGCCAGGGTCGGGCTCGGGTCGCTGCCGTTGAATCCGCCGACCGCCATCACCGGCTGCTGGGTTGCGAGCTCGTACCCGGCCGCGCTGTTGGAGCCGATCGCCGCCGCGACCCACGTGTACGACGAGGCGTCGGCCTCGAGCAGCTCGGTCAGGGCGGTGCTCGACGTACTGCCGTCGAGCAGGCCGCCGGTGCTGGCGCCGGTGCCTGGGTTGTTGCCGGTTCCGGCGGTCGGGGGCTGACCACCGCCGATACCGAATCCCCCGGAGCTCGCCGGCCCAGCACTCGGAATGGAGCCGGAGTGGGGTGTCGTCGCCGTTGACAGGGAGTACGCCGCGGGAGCCGCCAGGCCGGAGAGCAGGGCCACGACCGCGACCGTCGTCGCGATCCTCCGCGGCAGATGCCGGACGCCGACGATCATCAGCGCGGCCGCGAAGCCCACGGTGGCGACGACGTACTTCAGCCACGGGTGCCAGGAGCCGTCCCGCGCGAGCAGCTCGAAGGCGAGCGCAGTGGTCATGGCGATGGTGAACCCGAGCACGCCCGAGGCGACCAGTGAGGTGCGGTGCTGCCAGAGCACCCAGGCGCCGATGCCGACCAGAGCGCCGATCGCGGGAGCGAGGGCAACGGTGTAGTACGGGTGGAAGATGCCCGCCATCAGGCTGAACGTCAACGCGGTCACCCCCAGCCAGCCCAGCCAGAGCGTCAGCGCCGCCTGGACCGCGCGTCGACCACGGGCGAAGCACAGGGCGGCGATGCCGAGTGCCGAGGCCGCCGGCAGCAGCCAGGCCACCTGGGTCCCGACCTCGCTGCCGAACATCCGCAGGAGACCGGTCGCGCCCCACTGTCCGCTCCCACCGAAGCCTCCTCCGCCGACCGACCCGGTCTCCGAGCCGTCGAGGCGGCCCAGGCCGTTGTAGCCGAGGGTCAGCTCGAGGATCGAGTTGTGCTGCGAGCCGCCGATGTACGGGCGGGACGCCGCCGGCCAGACCATCACGATGGCGATCCACCAGCCCGTCGCGACGAGCATCCCGGCGAACGCGGCGAGCAGGTGCAGGATCCTGCGCCGCCAGGCGACGCCGGCGAACACGGCGTACACCAGGATCAGCGCGGGCAGCACCAGGAAGGCCTGCAGCATCTTCGCCAGGAACGCCAGCCCCACCAGCACGCCGGCGAAGACGAGCCATCGGCCGGCGCGACGACCGGCATGCGACGACTCGACGGCGCGCAGGGTGGCGTACGCCGCGGCGACTAGCAGCAGGCAGAGCATCGCGTCGGGGTTGTTGAACCGGAACATCAGCACAGCCACCGGGGTCAGCGCCAGCACGGCCCCGGCGATGAGGGCGGCGACCGCGGATCCCGTCGTACGCCGGACCGTCGCGTGCAGCAGCCAGACAGCGCCCACACCTTCGAGCGCCTGCGGCACGAGGATGCTCCACGACGACAGTCCGAAGATGCGGACCGACAGGGCCATCGGCCAGATCGCCAGCGGCGTCTTGTCGACGGTGATGCTGTTCGCGGCGTCGGAGGATCCGAAGAAGAACGCCTTCCACGACGCCGACCCGGCCTGGGCAGCGGCGGAGTAGAAGGAGTTGGCCCAGCCCGATGCCCCGAGCCCCCACAGGTACAGCAGGGCGGTGGCGACGAGCAGCCCGGCGAGGGCCGCGTGGTCGGCAGGCACCTGGAACCGACCGTCGCGGCCCTCGACCGCTTGGTGTCCCCGGCGCGTGAACGCGCGTGTCGGCCGGGGACGATCTGTGGGGTGCGCGTCGCGGGCGAGCGCGGAGGTCTCGGACGTCATGGGCCCACCGTGGCCACCCCCACTGGCAGACCCCCCTCGCCCACCCATGGACCGTCTGTGAAGGGGTAGTCCCTGACGTTTCCGTTCGATCTGGTGCGGATCTCGAACGGAAACGTCAGGGACTACCCCTTCAAAGACACCGTGATCGTGGTGGAGCCGGGGCGGGAGTCGAGGGAGACCGAGCCGCCGTGGGCGGTGACGATCGCGTCGACGAGCGAGAGGCCGAGGCCGGCACCGCCTTCGGCACCCCCTTCGGCACCGCCGTCGGTGCCACCCGGTGTGCGCGTGCGTGAGACGTCACCGCGCACGAACCGCTCGAACGCCGTGGCCGCGAGGTCCGGTGGGAACCCCGGGCCGTCGTCGTGCACCGAGAGGCCGTACGACGTGCCGGTCACGGTCACCGTGGTGCCCGCCGGGGTGTGCTTGCGGGCGTTGGTGAGCAGGTTGCTGACGACCTGGTGCAGGCGCTCGCCGTCGCCGGTCACCTCGACCGACTCCTCGGGGAGGTCCAGCCGCCAGTGGTGGTCGGGCGCGACCACGCGCGCATCAGAAACGGCCTCGACCAACAGGCGCGACAGGTCGACCGACTCGCTCGCCAGCGGCCGGCCGGAGTCGAGCCGGGCCAGCAGCAGGAGGTCCTCGACCATCGCCGTCATCCGCGCCGACTCCTCCTCGACCTTTCCGAGCGCGGTCGTCACGGCCGCCGAGTCGTCCGGCCGGCGCCGGGCCAGCTCGGTGTACCCGGCGATCGTGGTCAGCGGTGTACGTAGCTCGTGCGACGCGTCGGCGACGAACTGCCGCACCTGCTGCTCGCTCTCGTGCCGCTGCGCCAACGAGGACTCGACGTGCACCAGCAACGTGTTCAGGGCCGACCCGACCTGGCCCACCTCGGTCCGCGCGTCCGTCAGGTGCTCGGGTACCCGGGGTGCGATCGCGATCTCGCCCTCGGCCAGCGGAAGCCCGGCGACGGTGTGCGCGGTCGCGGCGACCTCGCGCAACGGCCGCAGCTGACGGCGTACGACGACCAGCGCGGCCGCGCCGGCACCGAGCACCGCGAGCAGGGCGAGCAGGACCTCCCACCAGATCAGGTTCGAGACGACGTCGTCGACATTGTTGGTCGGCAGCGCCGTCACCACCGTCGTTCCGTTGAAGTCCTGTGCCACGGCTCGGTAGGAACCCAGGCCGGTGATGACCACACCGTGTGGCGCTTGGTCTGTGGGGACATCCTCGAGCTGGGCGAGCTGGGACTGCGCCAGGTCGCTGCGAAAGGCCCCGCGGCCCCTCTGGTCTGCCAGCCAGCCCTGGTCCGGGCCGGAACTCGGCAGGATCGCGGTCACGGTGCCGACCTGGGTGCCGAGTCCGGGCCCCGGTCCCTCGGGTCCGGAGCCCCGGAGACCGAGCACGGTGCGTGCCATGGTGTCCTGCACCTGCTGGTCCAGCTGGTCGGTCAGGTAGCTGCGCATCGCCAACGTCGTCACCGTCCCGATCAGCACCGACACCAGCAGCACCAACGCCACGGTCGTCACGACCAGGCGCGAGGTGAGCGAGGCGAGAGCCTGCTTCATGAGACCGGCTTCAGCACATACCCCGCGCCGCGCATGGTGTGGATCATCGGCTCGCGCCCGGCGTCGATCTTCTTGCGCAGGTAGGAGATGTACAGCTCGACGACGTTGGCCTGACCGCCGAAGTCGTAATTCCAGACCCGGTCCAGGATCTGCGCCTTGGACAGCACGCGCTTCGGGTTGCGCATCAGGAAGCGCAGCAGCTCGAACTCGGTCGCGGTCAGCATGACCTCGTCACCCGCACGCCGTACCTCGTGGCTGTCCTCGTCGAGCTCGAGGTCGCCGACGGTGAGTACCGAGTCGGACTCGGCTCGACGGGCGCCGGTACGTCGCATCAGGCCGCGCAGCCGCGCGACCAGCTCCTCGAGCGAGAACGGCTTGGTCACGTAGTCGTCGCCGCCAGCGGTCAGCCCGGCGATCCGGTCCTCGACCGAGTCGCGGGCGGTCAGGAACACCACGGGGACGTCGGGATCGGTCGTCCGCATCCGGCGGAGCACCTCGAGCCCGTCGAAGTCGGGCAGCATCATGTCCAGCACGACCGCGTCCGGGCCGAACGTCCTCGCATTCGAGACGGCCTTCGCGCCGGTGTGCGCCATCGAGACCTCGAAACCCTCGTACCTCAGTGCCATGCTGATCAGCTCGGCGATGTTGATCTCGTCGTCGACGACGAGCACGCGCAGAGGTGAGCCGTCGGGGCGGGTGAGCTCCATGCCCTCAGTGTGGGCACTGACGCTGTGCGTTCTCTGTGAGCGCCCTGTCCGCGAGACACGACACGCTCTGACAAAATCCACAGGTCCGGCACAGCAAGCCCGCCCAGACTCCTGACATGAGCGACGACGAGACCCGGCCCATCGAGCCGGACGCACCGGTGCCACCGCCGATCACCCCTGAGACAGATGAGCCGCAGGCCGCCGCCCCGGCGTACGCCATGCCCCTCCCGGTCGGCTACCCGGCGTACGGCGTGCCCCCGGCGCAGCCCCGCCCACGTTTCGCCGACCAGGTGCTCGGCATGCGTGCCGTCGTCGCCGTCGCCCTCGCCTGCCTGATCATCGGCGGCCTGAGCGGTTTCATCCTCGGTCACGCTTCCGCGAGCGACGACCAACGCTTCGGGCGCGCGCCCGGTGGCTTCTTCCAGCAGCGCGCCTTCCCGGAGGGACCGGGCTTCGGCAACGGGTCGCAGAACCAGCAGACTCCTCCGTTCGGCCCGGGCCAGAGTCAGGGTCAGGGCCAGAACGGACGCTGATCCACGCGCCGGGCTCCGGCTGGGAATCGCGTTGCGGTGGCCCACCGGCGGTGAGGGAGAATCGCCGACGTTGTGGACATCTCTTTCCCGGCCGAGCTGCCGATCAGTGGGCGGCGCGCCGACATCGAGGCGGCGATCCGGGACCACCAGGTCGTCGTCGTCGCCGGCGAGACCGGGTCGGGCAAGACCACCCAGCTGCCGAAGATCTGCCTCGAGCTGGGTCGAGGGCAGGGCCGGGGAGCCGGCGGTCGCGGCGGCCTGATCGGGCACACCCAACCCCGCCGGATCGCGGCCCGCTCCGTGGCCGAGCGGCTCGCCTCGGAGCTGAGGACCGAGCTGGGCACCGAGGTCGGGTACCAGGTGCGCTTCACCGACCGCACCTCGCGCGACACCCGGGTGAAGGTGATGACCGACGGCATCCTGCTCGCCGAGCTCCAGCGCGACCGTGAGCTACGCCGTTACGACACGATCATCATCGACGAGGCCCATGAGCGGAGCCTCAACATCGACTTCCTGCTCGGCTACCTCAGGCGCCTGCTGCCGAGACGGCCCGACCTGAAGCTGGTCATCACCTCGGCCACCATCGACCCCGAGCGGTTCGCCGCCCACTTCGCCGACCGGGACGGGCGCGCCGCGCCGATCATCGAGGTCTCCGGTCGCACGTATCCGGTCGAGATCCGCTACCGGCCGTTGATCGACCTGCCCGACGAGGAGGACGACGAGGGGGAGGCCGTCGTCCGCGACCAGACCGAGGCGATCGTCGACGCCGTACGCGAGCTGTCCCGCGAGGGCTCCGGCGACGTCCTGGTGTTCCTGCCGGGGGAGCGCGAGATCCGCGACACCGCCGACGCTCTCTCCGACGTGAAGCCGGACCCGGGTCGCACGCTCGAGATCGTCCCGCTCTTCTCGCGGCTGTCGGCGGCCGAGCAGCACCGCGTCTTCTCCTCCCACCCGCAGACGACCAGACGCGTCGTCCTCGCCACCAACGTCGCGGAGACGTCACTGACCGTCCCCGGCATCCGGTACGTCGTCGACACCGGCGTCGCGCGCATCTCGCGCTACTCCATGAAGACCAAGGTGCAGCGGCTCCCGATCGAGGCGATCAGCCGGGCCTCGGCCCAGCAGCGCTCCGGCCGTTGCGGCCGGGTCGAGGCCGGCATCGCGATCCGCCTGTACTCCGAGGAGGCCTTCGAGAGCCGCCCGGAGTTCACCGACCCCGAGATCCTGCGTACCAACCTCGCCTCGGTGATCCTTCAGATGTCGTCGCTCGCTCTCGGCGACATTGCCCGGTTCCCCTTCGTCGAGCCGCCGGACCGACGCCAGGTGACCTCCGGCGTGCAGCTCCTCGAGGAGCTCGGTGCGTTGGCGGACGAGGGGCGCCTGACCCGAGTCGGCCGACGCCTCGCCCGGCTCCCGATCGACCCGAGGCTGGGCCGGATGATCCTCGAGGCCGAGCGCCTCGGCTGCGTCCGCGAGATCCTGGTCATCTCCGCGGCGCTCTCGCTGCAGGACCCCCGCGAGCGCCCGCTCGAGCAGCAGGCGCAGGCCGACCAGCTCCACGCCCGGTTCAAGGACCCGACGTCCGACTTCCTGACCTGGCTCAACCTCTGGCGTCACCTGCGCGGCCAGCAGCAAGAGCTGTCGAGCAGTGCGTTCCGCCGGATGTGTAAGCGCGAGTACCTCAACTACCTCCGCGTCCGTGAGTGGCAGGACTTCGAGTCCCAGCTCCGGCAGGTCTGCCGCGAGCTGAAGGTCGACCTGGGCCGCCCCGACGGACGTCATACGAAACGGTCGTTAGAACAACCAGAACGTATGACGTCCGAGGGGGCGGCGTACGACGCCGACGGCATCCACCAGGCCCTGCTGTCGGGGCTGCTGTCGCACGTGGGCGCCCTGGAGGAGCGCGAGCGGCGACAGCCGGGGCAACGCGGCCCACGCGTCCCACGCGGCCCGCGGGAGTACCTCGGGGCCCGCGGCACGAGGTTCGCGATCTTCCCCGGAAGCGGGCTGCGCGGGAAGAACCCGGCCTACCTGATGGCAGGCGAGCTGGTCGAGACCGGCCGCCTCTGGGCCCGGCAGAACGCCGCGATCCGGCCCGAGTGGGCCGAGCAGCTCGGCGGCCACCTGGTGAAGCGCACCTACAGCGAGCCCCACTGGTCGAAGAAGCGCGCGGCCGTGATGGCCTACGAGCGCGTCACGTTGTACGGCGTGCCGCTGGTCACCGACCGGCTCGTGCAGTACGGCCGCATCGACCGCGAGCTGAGCCGCGAGCTGTTCATCCGGCACGCCCTCGTGGACGGCGAGTGGTCGAGCCACCACCGCTTCCTCGCGGAGAACCAACGCCTGCTCGAGGAGGCCGAGGAGCTCGAGCACCGCGCCCGACGCCGCGACATCGTCGTCGACGAGCAGACCCTGTTCGACTTCTACGACGCCCGGCTCGGCGCCGAGGTCGTCAGCGGTGCCCACTTCGACACCTGGTGGAAGAAGGAGCGGCAGCGCCGGCCGGACCTGCTCACCTTCGACCCGGCGATGCTCACCCACGACAACGCCGAGGAGGTGCGCGAGGAGGACTACCCGGAGTCGTGGCAGCAGGGCGAGAGCCTGACCTTCCCGATCAGCTACCACTTCGAGCCCGGCGCCGCCGATGACGGCCTCACCATCGACGTGCCGGTGGCCACCCTCAACCGGGTCGCCGCCGACGACTTCTCCTGGAACGTCCCGGGCGTCCGGCAGGAGCTGGTCACCAGCCTGATCCGGAGCCTGCCCAAGAACCTGCGGGTCTCGTTCGTGCCGGCCCCCGACAGGGCGCGGGAGTTCCTGGGGTCGGTCCCACCCGGCGAGGAGCCGCTGCTCGACGCGCTCGAGCGATGGGCCCGGTCGACGACGGGCGTCGTCATCCCCCGCGAGTCCTGGGACTGGACCAAGGTGCCCGCCCACCTCCAGCCGACCTACCGCGTGCTCGGCGACGACGGCGACGAGCAGGCCCGCGGCAAGGATCTCGACGCGCTCAAGGCTCCCCTGGAGGAGCAGTTCGACGCGGCCTTGACGGCCGTCGCCGGCGACAGCGGGTACGGCGCGACCGGCCAGACCGAGTGGACGTTCGGCGAGCTGCCGACAGAGATCCTCCAGCGCCGGGCCGGCCACGAGGTGCTGGCCTACCCGGCGGTCCTCGACGAGGGCGAGACCGTCGGGCTCGGCGTGTTCGGCTCGGCGGAGGAGGCGACGGCCCGCCACCGACGCGGCGTCCGACGGCTCCTGCTGCTGGCGCTGCCCTTCCCGACCGACCCGACCGGGCCCCTCGACACCACGCAGCGCCTGGGCCTCGCGGGCTCGCCTTACGCCTCGGTCGATGAGCTGCTCGACGACGTCCGCGCCGCCGTGTTCACCGACGTCGTCGACGCGCACCCTCCCGCCCGGACTCCGGAGTCGTACGACGCGCTGGCAGCGGCCGCTCGCGACGCCCTGGCCGAGCGCACCGGCCGGGTGGTCCTCGACGTGCTGCGCGTCCTCGCGGACTGGCGCGAGACCGACCGCGCGCTCAGCGGCCGCGCCGAGCTCGCCACCCTTCCTGCCCTGCAGGACATGCGCGAGCAGCTGGCGCGGCTCGTGACCGGTGGCTTCCTCGGTGAGGCCGGGGCCGCCCGGCTGCGACGCTTCCCGAAGTACCTCCTGGCGATCCGGCTCCGCCGCGAGCACCTCGACGACAAGGTCGCCCGCGACCGACAGCTGATGGACCAGGTGCGACCGCTCGACGAGGCCTACCTCCACCAGGTGGCCGCGCTACAGGAAGGGCGTCCACCGGGCGACACGTTGCGCCGGGCGCGCTGGATGCTCGAGGAGTATCGGGTCTCCCTCTTCGCCCAGCAGCTCGGCACCGACGCACCTGTCAGCGACCAACGCATCCGGAAGCTGCTCGCGAGCTGAGCTGGGTCGCTACCGTGGACCGGTGACCCAACGTCCGCACCACCGCCCGCTGACCCCGGGCGATCGGTTCTTCGAGGGCCTCGAGGCCGACGACCTCGACCCCCTCCGCCTCGCCGAGGCGGCCGACCGTGCGGCGTACCTCCTCGTGCGCGGTGCTCGCGACTCCGGTGACAGCGAGATCGCCGAGCGGGTGCTCCACCTCGCGGACACCGAGGGGATCGAGGCGATCGCCGAGGTCTGGGCCGGTCGCCCGGCCGAGACGATCGCCGGCTGCCTGTGGCGGCTGTACCTCCTCCGCTCCTGGGTGTACGCCGACCCGGTCGGCGTGGCGCGGGAGTTCGAGGCCGGGCGTGATCGCGCGGCCGTCCACGGGGTCGTGGCCGGGGTGGCCGACCCACCGGGCCCCGACGAGCTGCGGGCGATGGTCGACCAGGTGCTGCTCGGCATCGCCGGCAGCGACTTCGCCGACGTCCTTCTGCGCGCCGCGGCGTTCGCCCGGGTGGTCGCCACCGGTCGCGTCGAGCTCCCCGAAGGAGACACCGTCGCGGCCGCCCGGATCCAGGCCGTCGCCGACCAGCTGGACCGCGCCGCCCGCCTGGAGCTCGCGGGCGGACTCTCCTAGGGCGCGCCTGCGGACAACGGGAACACCGAGGGCCGTCCCCTCGTTACAATGTCCGCGAGTGTGCCGGGCCGCGGCAGCCCCGGGTCCCAACATCAGCCGCTTCGAGCGGCCACGCGCCGTGAGGCGCTCCCGGTCCGGCGCACTCCTTGTTTCCCCGGGCCGTTAGGGTTTCGGCCGTGCGGGAGAGTGCGGGGCGGATCAGCCAGCGGGCCTCCGTCCTAGCCGCCGCAGCGTTGCTCAGCACCGGTCTCCTGGCCGCCTGCGACTCGTCCGGGTCCTCGTCCGCGACCTCGTCCGCGACCTCGTCCGCGACCTCGTCACCGAGCGTTCCGCCCACCTCGGCCCCCTCGACGTCCGCCCCGCCACAGCTGCCGCCGGAGACGCTCACCTTCGGGGTGACCGGCTCGGCGGGCGAGATCGACCAGTTCAAGACGATGGCCGAGACCTACGCGCCGCTCTCACGCAAGGTCACGGTCAAGGTCGAGTCGTGGCCGAACGACGCGGCCATGCTCGCGGCATTCCGCAACGGGGAGCAGGTCCCTGACGTCTTTCTCGCGAACCGCCGCCACCTGCCCTACCTGATCCAGCACCAGCTCGTGCAGCCGGTCGACCAGCTGCTCGACGACCGGGGCTTCGACTTCGGTGACGAGTACCCGCGCAGCAGCCTGACCGCGTTCGGCGCCGACAACCGCCTGGAGTGCCTCCCGTACGGCGTACAGCCCGCGGTGGTCTTCTACAACAAGAAGCTGGTCAAGTTCGGCCAGATGCGGAACGACCCGCCCCAGCCCGGCCAGGGCTGGTCCCTCGATCAGTTCGCGGCGGCCGGGCGCTGGGCCGTGAACCACCACCCGGGCATCGCCGGGATCTACCTCGCCCCCGACCTGACCAGCATCGCGCCGTTCGTGTACTCCGGGGGCGGCGCCCTCTTCGACAACGTCACCAACCCGACAACGCTGGCGCTGTCCGAGGACCCCAACATGCAGTCGCTGACCCAGACCGTGCGGGCGCTGCACACTCCCGGGTCGACGCTGACCCGGGCCCAGCTGGAGAAGCACACGCCGATCGAGTGGTTCGCCCGCGGGAAGCTGGCGCTGCTCGAGGGATCTCGGCGGATGGTCCCCGATCTCCGGGCCGCCCCGGGGCTCGACTTCGACGTGATGCCGATGCCCAGCCTCGGCACCTCGGCCACGGTCGGCAACCTCACCGGGCTGTGTCTTTCGCAGCACCCGAGCGACGCCGCGACGGCGGCCGACTTCCTGGTCTACGCCAGCTCGCCCGGTGCCCTCGCCCTGGTGTCGTTCGGCGGGTATCTCCAGCCGGCAAACCAGACGGTGGCACTCTCCGACGCGTTCCAGCAGCCCGGCCGGCTGCCTCAGCACGCCTCCGTCTTCACCTTCAGCGTGAAGAGCATGGTCTACCCGCCGGTCGTCGAACAGATGGACGACCTCGACCTGGCCGTGGACCCGATGCTGGAGACGATGCTGCGAGGCACGCCGGCCGAGGTCCCGAGGACGACGCGCCAGATCGACCGCGCGTCGTTCCGGGTCATCGGACCGCGGCTCGGCCCCAGCGCCGGGCCCTCGCCGGGCTGAGCGCTCGGCGGGAGGTCAGCCGGCGACCCGGGCGGCGGTGACGGCGTCGGCCAGCATCGGCGCGGTCAGCTCGACCTGCCAGTCCCGCGCGCCGAGCTCGCGCAACTGCGCGCCGACGGCGTCGACGTCGGCACCGGCGGGCTCCCACATCACCCTGCGAACCGTGTCCGGTGCCAGGAGGTTCTCGGCAGGGACCTGGTGCTCCTCCGAGAGCTTGGCCATCCCGTCGCGGGCGAACGCCAGGCGCTCGGCCGCCACGGGGTCGCGCTCGGCCCAGGCACGAGGCGCGGGAGGGCCGTCGGTACGCGGTGCACGCACCGGCAGGTCCGCTTCGGGCATCTCGCGTGCTCGACGGAGGGCGTCCAGCCACCGGTCGGCGTACCTCGCGGCGCCACGCCCGTGGAAGCCCTTGGTCGACAGGAGGTCGGCGCGGGTGGCCGGGTCGACCAGGGCGGCCGCCACGATCGCGTTGTCGCCGATGATCCGTCCGGGCGACACGTCGCGGGACCGGGCCAGCTCGTCGCGCTCCTCCCACAGCTCGCGAACAGCGCCGAGCAGACGCCGGCCGCGGACCTTGTGGAGCCCGGAGGTACGTCGCCACGGCTCGTGGCGGACAAGCGGCGTGAACCCGCGCAGCGCGTCGAACTCCTGACGCGCCCACTCCTCCTTGCCCGCCTCGCGCAGCTCACGGGTGAGCACCTCTCGGAGCTCGAGCAGCACCTCCACGTCGAGCGCGGCGTACTCCAGCCAGGGGGTGGGCAGCGGACGGGTCGACCAGTCGGCGGCGGAGTGCTCCTTCTTCATCCGTTCGCCGAGAAGCGTCTCGACCAGCGTGGCCAGACCGACCCGGGGGTAGCCGAGGAGCCGGCCGGCCAGCTCGGTGTCGAACAGCGCCGCCGGCGTCAGGCCGACCTCGTTGAGGCACGGCAGGTCCTGGGTGGCCGCGTGCAGGATCCACTCGGCGCCGGTCAGGGCCTGCTGCAGCGGGTCCAGGGAGTCGAAGCCGATCGGGTCGATCAGGAACGTGCCGGCGCCCTCACGGCGGAGCTGGATCAGGTAGGCGCGCGAGGAGTAGCGGTAGCCGGAGGCGCGCTCGGCGTCGATCGCGACCGGCCCGGCGGCCGCGGCCAGCGCCCGGCAGGCCTCGGCGAGAGCGGGCGGGGTGTCGCTGAGCGGCGGCAGGCCGTCCCGGAGCTCGAGCAGGGGGGCCGGCGGTTCCTCCGGCACGTCCGGCGCCGACGGTGCGGCGTCCGGCGCCTGCCCCGGCTGGGCGTTCGTGCCCTCGTCGGCGGCCGGTGCGCGGGATGCGTGGTCCGAGTCTGGTGTCATGAGTGTCAGTGACCGGCACCGCGCCGGCCACGACCACGACGGCTGGGCATGGCGGTGACGCCCTCGGGGACCGGCGGCAGGCCCGCCGCCGTACACAGTAGTTCGCCCCATGCCTCGACGTGCCCCGTGATGTCGAGACGACCCTCGACCAGCTGGGGGGTCCACGACGCGCGGATCTCGATCTGCGCACTGCCGGAGTCCTCCGACATCGCGCCGAAGCTGTCGGTCGCCACCCGGGTGACCGTCCCGGAGGCCGCGGCGTACGACGCGCCGTGCGCCGCCAGCGCCTCGGTGAGCCACGACCACCCGACCTCGGCCAGCGCGGGGTCGGTGATCATCTCCAGCTCGATCTCGGCGCGGGCATAGGCGACGCAGCGGAAGGTGCCGTCCCAGGAGTCGTTCCCGGCGGGGTCGTGGAGCAGGATGATCCGCCCGGTGCTGAGGTCGTTTCCGTCGACGGTGACGTCGGCGCTGAGCGCCGCGGCGTACGGCGCGATGCGTTGGGGCGCGGGCATCGGCTCGGCGAGCACCTCGGGCCGCAGGCGTGCCTCATTCATGGCGTGCACCGCGTCGGTGAACTCCGGAGGGTCTGGCGGCGGGCCCGAACCCGGGCGCGCCTCGCTACCCACGACCATGAGGTCACAGTAGGCCGGTGCTCGGTGGCCGATGTGCGCACACGCCGGGTGGGGTGCCAGCATTCGCCCATGACCTCCCCCCGTGACGGCGCGTTCCTGCGCGCGACCCGTGGGGAGGCGGTCGACCACACGCCGGTCTGGTACATGCGTCAGGCGGGGCGCTCCCTGCCGGAGTACCTGAAGGTCCGCGAGGGCGTCGGGATGCTCGAGTCGTGCATGAACCCCGACCTGGTCACCGAGATCACCCTCCAGCCGGTGCGGCGGTACGGCGTGGACGCCGCGATCTTCTTCTCCGACATCGTGCTGCCGCTCAAGGCCGTCGGCGTCGACCTCGACATCGTGCCCGGGGTCGGTCCGGTCGTGGCACGGCCGGTGCGCACGCTCGAGGACGTCGCGGCGATCCCCGACCTGACGCCCGGGCATGTTCGGTTCACGACGGCCGCGATCAGGTCTCTGGTCGCCGAGCTCGGGCCGACCCCGCTGATCGGCTTCGCCGGCGCGCCGTTCACGGTCGCGTCGTACCTCGTCGAGGGCGGGCCGTCGAAGGACCACGCACTGACCAAGGCGATGATGTACGGCGCGCCTGACGTCTGGGACGCGCTGCTCGGCAAGATCGCCGGCATCTCCGCGGCGTACCTCCGGGTGCAGGTCGAGGCCGGCGCCTCGGCGGTCCAGCTCTTCGACTCCTGGGCGGGCGCGCTCACGCCCGACGACTACCGGCGCTCGGTGCTGCCGCACTCGGCCGCCGTGCTCGCTGCGGTCGCCGGGCTGGGCGTGCCGCGGATCCACTTCGGCGTCGGGACCGGCAGCCTGCTGCCGCTGATGGCCGGGGCCGGCGCCGACGTCGTGGGTGTGGACTGGCGTACGCCGCTGGCCTCCGCGATCCCGCTGGTCGGCGACCGCGCCGTGCAGGGCAACCTCGACCCGACCCTGGTGCTCGCGCCGACCGAGGTGATGACGTCCCGCGCCGCGGAGATCATCGACGCGGGCCGGACGGCGAAGGGGCACGTGTTCAATCTCGGGCACGGCGTGCTGCCGTCGACGGATCCGGACCAGCTGAAGCGGCTGACGGAGTTCGTGCAGGGCTACTGAGGGAGTGGAGGCCGTGGTCGACGAGCGCCCCGACGCCGTAGTGGTGGGCGCCGGCATCGCCGGACTTGCCGCAGCGCGCGACCTGGCCGCCGCCGGGCTGTCGGTGCTGGTGCTCGAGAGCTCGCCCGACGTGGGTGGCAAGCTCCGGCTGGCCACGGTGGCCGGCGTCGAGATCGACGTCGGGGCCGAGTCGATGCTGGCTCGGCGCCCGGAGGCCGTGGGTCTCGCCACGGAGCTGGACGTCGAGCTCGTGCACCCCGCCTCGGGCTCGTCGCAGCTGTGGACCCGAGGAGAACTCCGTCCGCTGCCGCGCACGCTGCTCGGCGTACCACTGGACCTGGCCGACCTGGCGGCCTCGGGGGTGCTCTCCGACGACGGCCTCGAGCGCGCCACGCACGAGACCGCACTGCCCTTGGGGGACCATGACGTCTCGGTCGCCGAGCTGCTCGGGTCTCGGCTCGGACCGGAAGTAGTGGATCGACTGACCGACCCGCTCCTCGGCGGGGTGTACGCCGGCCACGCCTCGAACCTGTCAGCGGACGCGGCCATCCCCCAGGTCGTCGCGCTCCTGCGGGAGCACGGATCGCTGCTGGCGGCCGCGGCCGCCGTGCCACCGGCGTCGGACGCTCCGGTGTTCGCCGGGATCGAGGGCGGAGTCGGACTGCTGCCGAAGCGCCTCGCGGCCGGCCTCGACGTCCGCACCTCGGCGCCCGCGCGCGAGCTCGTGCGGACGTCGACGGGCTTCCGGCTGACGATCGGGTCGACCCGCTCCCCGGAGATCCTGGAGACGGGGCGCGTGGTGCTGGCGACGCCGGCCGCGCCGACGTCTCGCCTGCTCGCGGACGTCGCTGCGGAGGCCGCGCGCGAGCTCGCTGCGGTCGAGTACGCGTCGATGGCGATCGTCACGCTCGCGGTGCCCGGGTTGAAGGTCGGCGACTCCTCGGGGTTCCTCGTCCCCGCGGTCGACGGGCGGCGGATCAAGGCTGCGACGTACTCCTTCTCGAAGTGGAGCTGGGTCGGGGAGGCCTCGGACCTGCGCATCCTGCGGGCGTCGATCGGCCGGCACCGCGAGGAGGCGTCCTTGCAGGCCACGGACGACGAGCTGGTGGCGCGGGTGGTCGCCGACCTCGTGCTCGCGACGGACCAGGTGATCCGGCCGGTCGAGGCACACGTGCAGCGCTGGGGTGGCGCGCTGCCGCAGTACGCCGTCGGCCATCTCGACCGGGTGGCGCGCATCCGGGCCGCGATCGGGACCGTGCCGGGCCTGGTGCTGTGCGGCGCGGCGTACGACGGTGTCGGGATCCCGGCCGTGATCGGGTCCGCCCGCCGGGCGGCGGCTTCGCTGCTCGCGGCAGAATGAGGGGCATGGCCCAGTCATCCGAACCGCCGACGAAGGACCAGACGAACGCGGCTCGCACCCGCGAGCTGAACGACACCGTCCGTTACACGATGTGGTCGGTGTTCCGGCTCGACGAGTCGTTCGGGTCGGCTGATCGGGGTGCCGACCGTGGTGCGGAGGCGGCCGAGGTCGAGGAGCTGTTCGAGAAGCTCGCCGCCGACGACGTGGTGGTGCGGGGCACGTACGACGTGTCGGGCATCCGCGCGGACGCCGACGTCATGATCTGGTGGCACGCGGCCACCAGCGAGCAGCTCCAGTCGGCGTACAACCGTCTGCGGAGCACGGCGTTCGGCCGGCGGCTCGCTCCGGTCTGGTCGCAGATGGCGCTGCACCGGCCGGCGGAGTTCAACAAGAGCCACCTCCCGTCGTTCCTCGCCGAGGAGGAGGCGCGCGCCCACGTGTGCGTCTACCCGTTCGTGCGCTCCTACGAGTGGTACCTCCTCGAGGACGCCGAGCGCCGCAACCTGCTCGCCGAGCACGGCCGGATGGCGCGCGACTACCCCGACGTCCGGGCCAACACCGTCTCGAGCTTCGCGCTCGGCGACTACGAGTGGATCCTGGCGTTCGAGGCCGACGACCTGTCCCGCATCGTCGACCTGATGCGTCATCTCCGCGGCTCGGAGACGCGTCGGCACGTCCGCGCGGAGACCCCGTTCTACACCGGAGCCCGCACCCCGGTCGGCGACCTCCTCGCCCGCCTCCCCTGAGCCGGCGTACGCCCCATGTCACGCGGGGCTGTCACCGCGGAAGTGCCGTCAGGCGCGCTCGGCGGGCGCGTCGGCGGGTGCGAGGGTGAGCGAGATCGAGTTGATGCAGTAGCGGTCGCCGGTGGGGGTGCCGTAGCCGTCGGGGAAGACGTGCCCGAGGTGGGAGCCGCAGTTGGCGCACCGGACCTCGACCCGCTTCATCCCGTGGGAGACGTCCTCGATGTACTCCACGGTGTCGGTGATCGGCTGGTAGAAGCTCGGCCAGCCGCAGCCGGAGTGGAACTTCGTGTCGGACTCGAAGAGCCTGGTCCCGCACGCCTTGCACGAGTAGACGCCCTTGGTCTCGGTGTCGGTGTACGCACCGACGAACGGCCGTTCGGTGCCGGCCTCGCGGAGTACGGCGTACTCCTCCGGCGAGAGCTCCTCGCGCCACTGCTCGTCGGTCTTCTCCACCTGGTAACCCATGCCTCCACGGTAGTCGCCGACACCAGAGCCGGGCAGCCCGCCGAGTGACGAAAGCGTGACGGTCAGCGCATCCAGACCCGCTGTGGGCCGAGCGGCGTGAAGCCGGCGGCCACCATCGCGTCCAGCTCGGCGCCCTCGGCGAAGTCGGTGACCGGCCGGCCCGGATGCAGCACCGCCACCGCGGCGAGCACCCCGGTTGACGTCGCCACCGCGCCCGCACCCCAGCCGTTCGAGAGCCCCACGACATCACCGGCGTCGTGCGTGACGGCACCGCCCGCGAGCGCGCCGTCCTGACGGCAGGCCAGGATCCGGAACCGAGGGTGGTCCAGCACGGCCGGCGGCAGCACGTCCGTGTAGTCGTGAGCGGCGGCCCACTCCGCCAGCTCCTCGACGGTGTCGACCACCGACCAGCCCTCCGGCAGCCGGTCCGGCGTCTCACCCACGGGGCCTCGGTGGACCCACCGGGCATCGATCAGGAGCTCGAAACCGTGTCGTTCCGGCTCGAGGTCGCCGAAGGAGTCGGCGACCGCACAGTGCTCGAGGCTCTCGACCGCACGCACGACCCGCTCGGTGCCGATGCCCGGCTCCAGGGTCTTCACCGCCGAGTGCCAGGGCGGCGGAGGACCGAGCGCGGACCAGAGCCCGTCGTCGACCCGCACCGGGACGCCGTGCAGGGCGAACACGTCGTCGTACCACTGTCGGCTCGCGTCGACCGCTGCCCGCAACCGCGGATCCATGCCGCCATTCTGCCGGGTCATCGTCGTACCGCGTGAACTCCTGCCGGGTCAGCGGGCGGATAGCCTGGCCGCATGCCCAAGACACCCGCAGCGGAGGTACAGGCCGGGGGACGGGCGGTGCGGGTGAGCAGCCCAGACCGGGTGATCTACCAGGCGACGGACCGCACTCCCGAGGTCTCCAAGCTGATGGTGGCGGAGTTCTTCGCGAGCGTGGACGACGGCCTGATGCGGGCACTGCGCCACCGGCCGACCGCCCTCGAGCGGTGGACCTCCGGGGTCCGCCCGGGGATGAAGCTCGCGACCGGCCCGATGGACAAGGACGCGGACGCGTTCTACCAGAAGCGCGTGCCCAAGGGAGCGCCCGACTACCTCGAGTCGGTCCAGGTGACGTTCCCGTCCGGACGCACCGCCGACGAGATCTGCCCGACCGAGATCGCGGTGCCGGTCTGGTGTGCGCACATGGGTGCGCTGACGTTCCACCCGTGGCCGGTCCGTCGTGACGACGTCGACCGCCCCGACGAGCTCCGCATCGACCTCGACCCCCAGCCCGGTACGACGTTCGCGGACGCCGTGCGGGTGGCCCTGGTCGCCCAGGAGCTGCTGGAGGAGCTC
>NZ_DASXQG010000008.1:0-26730 GCF_036493135.1 Nocardioides sp.
ACCCCCGACGTCGACTTCGAACGACTCACCGCCGTTGTGCGTACTCCCGGAGGAGAGGGCACAGTGGCAGGAGACACCGCCGGACGTTGAGGAGACACATGCAGGACCGGAAGCCGCTGGTCGCCGTGGGCGCGCTCGTGCTCACGGGAGTGCTCGCAGCGTGCGGCAACGGGTCCTCGTCGGGCTCCGCGCAGAGCGGCTCGGGTTCGCCGACGAACGCCACCAAGGACACGTTCTGCCAGTCGTTCAACGACATCGGCTCCGGCACCACTCCCAAGGAGGCTGCCGACACGCTGAGCAAGGTCGGGACTCCGAGCGGCATCGACTCCTCCGCCCGGCGCGGCTTCGTGTTGCTGGTCGACCGGCTTCAGCAGCTGCCGGACAAGACCAACGAGGGCGACATCACCCAGATGGCGCGCGGCCTGACCGGTCAGGACCAGGCCGACGTCACGGCCTTCGTCACCTTCTACGCCCAGGAGTGCCAGGGCCTCCCGACCGACGCGTCGTCCTAGGACTCGCTCACAGCACCGTGGCCGGATGGTCCTCGTCGGTGACCAGCGGCCGCCCCGCGGCGTACCACTCGAGGAGACCGCCCTCGAGGTTGACCGCCTCGATGCCCTGCTGGATCAGGAACCCGGCGGCGTACGCCGAGCGGCTGCCGACGCGGCACACGACCAGGGTCTGGTCGGCGCGCGGGAGCTCGGTGTAGGTCGCGCCCAGCTCCATCAGCGGGACGTGCAGCGACCCCTCGACGTGGCCGGCGCGCCACTCGTCGTCCTCGCGGACGTCCAGCACGAGCAGGCCCTCGGGCAGCGGGTCGGGTACTCCCGAGACGGTGGCACTGGGGATCTCCATAGCCCCTACTTCAGCAGACGGGACAGCCGGCGGTCGGCCAGCGGCTTGCCGCCGGTCTGGCAGGTGGGGCAGTACTGCAGGGCGGAGTCGGCGAAGCTGACCTCGCGCACGACGTCACCACAGACCGGGCACTTGTCACCGGCGCGGCCGTGCACCGCCATGTGGGTCTTCTTCTCACCCTTGAGCTCGCTGGCGGCCAGACCCCGGGACCGCTCGACGGCGTCGCCGAGCTCGTCCTTGATCGCGGCGAACAGCTGGTCCAGCTCGTCAGCGGTCAGGCTGTTCGCCGGCTTGAACGGCGACATCTTGGCCGCGTGCAGGATCTCGTCGCTGTAGGCGTTGCCGATGCCGGCGATCGTGCCCTGGTGACGCAGCACGCCCTTGATCTGGGAACGGCCGGCGTCCTCCAGGATGTTCGCCAGGATGTCGCGGGTGAAGGCGTCGTCGAGAGGATCCGGCCCGAGGCTGGCGATGCCCGGCACGTCCTGCGGCGAGCGCACGACGTACGCCGCGAGGCTCTTCTTGGTGCCGGCCTCGGTGACGTCGAGCCCGCTCTGGTCGTCCAGGACGACCCGGACCGCCAGCCCCGACTTGCTGTTGGGCCGTGGCGGCGTGGTCGGCAGCTCGTCCTTCCACCGGATCCAGCCGGCCCGCGCGAGGTGGAAGACCAGGTGGAGCCCGCTGGCCTCGATGTCGAGGAACTTCCCGTGCCGGGTCACGTCATCGACCAGCGTGCCCTCGAGCGCCTGGACCGGCGGGTCGAACGTCTTGAGCGCGCTGAACGCGGCCAGATGGATCCTGGCGATGGCATGACCGTCGAGCCGGCCCTTGAGATCGAGGGCCAGCGCCTCCACCTCGGGCAGCTCCGGCATGGGTCAAGTATCACCGAGAGCGGTGACAGATCACCGGGGCGGAGGGAGAATCGATCATGGCCACCGCGCGACCGCTGCCCGCGAGTGGGGAGATCTTCCTCGACGCGCGCGGCGCCGACCGCGCCCTGCGGGTCTCGTGGCACTACGACACCGACATGGTCGTGCTCTCGCTGTGGCGCGAGAACGTCTGCACGGGATCGTTCAGGCTGACCGTCGACGAGGTCCCCGAGCTGATCGACCTGCTCCGCACCGGGCTCGACACGGCGTACGCCGTCGCCCGCACCCGCCGGCACAACGTCAGCTGAAAGCCGATCGCCGATCGCCGAGTCGGCAACTCGGCGTGAGATCCGTGCCTCTTGGCGTCGACTCGGCGGGGTCAGCCGTCGAGGTGGCGGTCGGCGAGCTTGCGCAGGACCGGTACCGCGGCCGCGAGGGCCGCGCGCTCGTCGGCGGTCAGGTCGGCGAGCTCCTCGCTGAGCTGGGAGGCGGACTCGTCGCGGAGGGTGTCGAGGGTCTTCCGGCCGACCGGAGACAGCACGATCAGCAGGCAGCGTTGGTCGTCCGGGTCGCGGCGTCGTTCGACCCACCCCGCCTCCTCGAGGATCTCGACGAGCCGGGTCATGCTCGGGGCGGAGATGTTCATCAGCTCGGCCAGGTCGCCCTGGCGGAGGCCGTCCGGGTAGCGGGTCAGCGCAGACAGTGCGGTCAGCCGGGTCGGGGTGATCCCCGACCTGGTGGCGGGTGTGCGCAGGTGATAGGCGAGCCGGCTGACCTCGGTCCGCACCTCGCCGGCCAGCCGGGTGACCTTCCGCGGCGTACCCCCTGTCATGACCGGGCCACCTGGGGCCGCGACGCCTCGACTTCCGGAGCCGGAGCCTCCGGCTGGGCGAAGTCCATCGGTGTCTCGTGCTGGTCGTCGGCATGGACGAACTTCTCTCCCATGAACCATGACGCCGCGGCGGCCACCAGGCACGCCGCGATCGCGAACGCGAAGGCGACGATCAGCCCGTCGTGGAACGGCCCGGAGATCAGCGACGGGAAGAACGTGTGGCCGGTGAGGTAGTGCGCGTCCCCGCTGTGCAGCTGCGCCAGGGTGTGGCTGCCCAGGAGCGACTGCACCGGGTTGTAGCCGAGCAGCGACGCGAACAGCACCGCGACCGGCGGCAGGCCGGCGACCGCGTGCGC
This sequence comes from Nocardioides sp., assembly GCF_036493135.1. Lineage (GTDB taxonomy): Bacteria > Actinomycetota > Actinomycetes > Propionibacteriales > Nocardioidaceae > Nocardioides. Next base: position 2,913 of record NZ_DASXQG010000008.1, read on the forward strand.
CTGCGCCGCCGGTACGCCGTGCGCCGTCAGTCCGGTCTGCATGGTCGCCGGCAGTGACGCGGCCAGCCCGACGATCATCAGCGAGAAGAAGATGCCGATCGAGAGCACCATCGAGGTGTTCTGGAACGTGGTGCTCATGCCGCCGCCCACGCCTCGCCGGTTGGCCGGCAGCGAGTTCATGACCGCGGCCCGGTTGGGCGAGGCGAACAGTCCCATCCCGAAGCCGTTGCAGAAGAGCGCGGCCGCGAACATCCAGTAGGTGAAGTCGACCGGCAGCGCGGCGAACCAGAAGAAGCTGAGCGCCGCGATCAGCATGCCGCCGGTGGCGAACGGGCGCGCGCCGTACCGGTCGGAGAGCCAGCCGGACAGCGGGCCGGCGACCAGGAAGCCGAGGGTCATCGGCAGCATGAAGATGCCCGCCCACAGCGGCGTGGACTCGAACGAGTAGCCGTGCCGCGGCAGCCAGATCCCCTGCAGCCAGATGATCAGGATGAACATCAGGCCGCCGCGACCGAGGCCGGCGAGGAGGCTGGCGAGGTTGCCGAAGGTGAACGCGCGGATCTTGAACAGGTCGAGGTGGAACATCGGGTGCTCGATGCGCGTCTCGATCCAGCAGAAGACCCCGAGCAGGATCACGCCGCCGACGATCGAGGCCAGCACCCACGGGTTGGTCCACCCCATGATGTGGCTGCCGTACGGCTGGATCCCGTAGGTGATCGCGACCAGGACGCCGATCAGGCCGAGGGCGAAGGTGATGTTGCCCCACCAGTCCATGACGTGGTGACGGCGCGGGCTGAGGTCGCGCAGCTTGAGGTAGCCCCACGCCGTACCGAAGAGGCTGAAGGGCACCGAGACCAGGAACACGAGGCGCCAGTCCACCGGGGCGAGCACGCCGCCGATCACCAGGCCGAGGAACGAGCCGGCGATGCCGGCCACCATGTTCAGGCCGAGCGCGAGACCGCGTTGGTCGGAGGGGAAGGCGTCGGTGATGATCGCGCTGGAGTTGGCCATCAGCAGCGCGCCGCCGACGCCCTGCAGGATGCGCATGATGATCAGGTACAGCACGCCGGGGGTCCCGGTGAGCCAGACGACGCTGAGGGTGATCGAGAAGATCGTGAAGATCGCGAAGCCGGCGTTGAACATCTTCACCCGGCCGTACATGTCGCCCAACCGGCCGAACGTGACGACCAGGACCGCGGTCACGACAAGGTAGCCCATGATCAGCCAGAGCAGGTAGCTGGAGTTGCCGGACGCGAGCGGGTCGATCTTCAGGCCGCGGAAGATGTCGGGCAGGGCGATCAGCAGGATCGAGGAGTTGATCGTCGCGATCAGGACGCCGAGCGTCGTGGTGGACAGGGCGATCCACTTGTAGCGCGGTCCGAGGGTGGCGGGAGAGGCTGCGGAGTTCATTAGTTCAAGGGTACTAACGATTTGGGTGACGCGCGCATCGAGTCCACGAAGAGTTCACCCCTCCGTGACCTGGACGTCGCACCTCGCTCATCCGCGTGCGAGAGAAAGGTGCCGCGTCACGACGTACCGATGGCACCATCCGGGCTCCCCGACACGCTCGGGGAGCGCGGTCTTTCTACGGGATCGGCTAGAGAGCCGGATACGGTCCGAGCATGGATCCGATCCGCAACCCGTACGCGCCCGGCGCCGGGCAGCGGCCGCCCGAGCTGGCCGGCCGGAGCGCGCAGCTGGCGGCGTTCGACGTCGTCCTCGAGCGGGTCGCCCACGGTCGGCCCGAGCGGAGCATCGTGCTCACCGGGTTGCGCGGGGTCGGCAAGACCGTGCTGCTGAACGCCCTTCGCTCCGCCGCCGTACGACGCGGCTGGGGCACGGGCAAGCTCGAGGCGCGCCCCGACCAGGGCCTGCGTCGTCCGCTGTCGTCGGCGCTGCACCAGGCGGTCCGCGAGCTCGGGCACCCCGACCAGGACTCGGTCACCCACGTGCTCGGCGTCGTCCGGTCGTTCGCCGAGCGCGACGCCGGGACCAACGCCAAGCTCCGAGACCGCTGGCATCCCGGCATCGACGCTCCGTCCGTCCGCGGCCGGGCGGACTCCGGCGACATCGAGATCGACCTGGTCGAGCTGTTCACCGACCTCGGGGGGCTCGCAGCCGACCGGGGACGCGGGATCGCGGTGTTCGTCGACGAGATGCAGGACCTCGGTCCCGACGACGTCTCCGCGCTCTGTGCCGCGTGCCACGAGATCAGCCAGTCGGGACTGCCCGTGATCGTCGTGGGCGCCGGGTTGCCGCACCTCCCGGCGGTGCTGTCCGCCGCGAAGTCCTACTCCGAGCGGCTCTTCGGCTACCAACGCATCGACCGGCTCGACCGCGAGAACGCCGACCTCGCGCTGCGCGTCCCTGCCGAGGCCGAGGAGGCGGCGTACGACGAGGAGGCCCTTGCCGCGCTGTACGCCGCCACCGGTGGCTACCCCTACTTCATCCAGGCCTACGGCAAGACCGTCTGGGACCTCGCACCCCGCTCGCCGATCAGTGCCGAGGACGTCGCCGTGGCTGCGCCGGAGGCCGAGCGCGAGCTGGCCGTCGGCTTCTTCGGCTCGCGCTACGAACGCGCGACGCCAGGGGAGCGGGAGTACCTCCACGCGATGGCCGACGAGAGGTTCGAGGGCATCGAGTCGGTGCCGACAGCTGACGTCGCCGGCGTCCTGGGCAAGCGGCCCCAGTCGCTCTCACCCGCCCGCGACGCGCTGCTGAAGAAGGGCCTGATCTACTCCGGCGAGCGGGGACGGATCGCCTTCACCGTCCCGCACTTCGGGGCGTTCCTGAGGTCGCGGTGATCGCGGGGGAGGTCAGGACTTCGGCGTCGCCAGCAGGTGCACCACGCCGTTGGCGTACTGCTCGACAGTCGCCAGCTCGAACGTCCCTTCGACCCCGTCGGGGAACACTCGGGGGCCGCCGCCGCGGGTGACCGGGTACATGAACAGGTGCAGCTCGTCGGCGAGTCCGTCCGCGACCAGGCCACGCACCAACATGCCGCTGCCGCTGACGCAGAGGTCGCCGACCTCGTCCTTCAACGCCCGGATCCGGTCGGGGTCGTAGGCGCCGATGATCTCGCTGTTGCGCCAGGTGGCCTCGGTGAGGGTGCCGGAGACGACGTACTTCATCGTGTCGTTGAAGAACGGCGCGCCCGGGTCGTCCTCGACGGTCCGCGTCGACCACGCCGGCTCGAACATCTGGTACGTCGTGCGCCCCAGCAGGATGCCCTGGCAGCCGCCGGTGACGGCGGCCAAGGTCTCGCCCATCTTCGGGTCGAAGCCGAACTCGAAGGTCCACAGCGGGGCGTCGATCACACCGTCGAGGCTCATGAACTCGTGCACGAGGATCTTGCCCATCTCGCCCTCCTGGACCGCTGAGTAGCGACTCCACCCTCGCACGGGCGTGGGCTACTCCCGGAACGTGTCGGCGGCCCCCTGGATCTTCGCGACGTACGCCGTCCACCACTCCACGTCCCCCACATCGCTCTGGTCGCCCCCACCACGACCGTCGACCAATTCCCTCACGATGTCGCAGTGCCCGGCATGATGAGCAGTCTCGTCGAGCACGCGGACGACGAGCTCGCCGAACGTCGTGTCGCGGTGCGCCTCCGGCCACCACGGCACGTGGGCCGGGGCGTCCAGCGCGAGCGTCTCGAACGACTCGTCGCTGTGCTGCCAGGCCCGGTGATAGAGCCCGAGGAGGTAGTCCCGCGACTGGTCGGCGGTCGCCCACATGTCGGCCGACTCCCACACCGAGCCGTCGTCCTCCCACGGCAGGGACACCGGCGACGGCCGGCCGACGCACGCACCGAGGTAGCCGAGCTCGATGCCGGTGAGGTGCTTGACCAGCCCCAGCAGATTGGTGCCCGACGGCACGAGTGGCCGGCGCACGTCGTACTCCGACAGCCCCTCGAGAGAGGCCACCACGTCATCGCGCGACCTCTGCAGATGGCGACGCACGTGGTCGGTCAGGGTCATCACGCTCATCGCCGGGTCAGGTCCTGGTAGTCGGGGTGCCGCCGCAGCCACGCGTTCACGAACGGACACAGGACGGTGACCTTCAGCTCGCCGTCCGCGCGGATCAGGTCGAGCATCTGCCGCGCCAGCGCCGAGCCCACCCCCTGACCCTCGAACGCGTCGTCGACCTCGGTGTGCAGGATCATGATCCCGCCGTCGGTGAGGTCGTACGCCGAGAAGCCGGCGAGCTTCCCGTCGACGTACGCCTCGAACCGCCGCTGCTCCGGGTTGTCCCGTACCTCCACGTCCGCGCTCATGGCGTCGACGCTAGTCCGCACCACCCCCGGTCACGTGCGCGGGGAGGTCCGGCACCGGCCGCCCCTCGGCGACCGCGGCGAAGCGATCCAGGAGGATGTGCCACTCGTTGAACTTCGCGCGTCCGGCGACGTTGCCCGGCGTCCAGCCGCCATGGGCGAAGTGCATCCGGCAGCCGCCGTCGCGCGACTCGAACCAGACGTCGAGCCGGCTGGGGTGCTCGGGGTCCTGGGCGAGCGTGAAGGCCTGCGCGTAGTGCAGCGGCTCGTCCCAGACGAGCACCTCGCCCCAGTGGTACGCCGTCCCGTCGGCCAGGTAGTGAGTCACGAGCCCACCGACGCGGGGTTCGACGACGACCCGCTCCAGCCCTTCGGGCGCATAGCTCCGACCCCACCAGCCGTCGATGTTCCGGGTGAAGGTGTCGAAGGCGTGGGCGGGCGAGCACGCCAGGGAGTACTCCAGCTCGATCGGGCCCGCCGCCTCGGACGGACGCGGATCGACGGTCGGAGCCACCGGCTGGTGGAACAGGATCCGGTTGTGGAACGGGTCGATGACGACCATCACCCGGCCCCAGTCCTCGTCGCGCACGCCGGGATGGGCGTAGTCGTAGGGCCGCGCGTGGAGCTCGGCGTGCAGGGCCGTGACGTCGGCGACCGGCACCAGCGCGGCACCGCCCGGGCTCGCGTCGCCGTGGTGCTCGCTGAGGTGGAGCACCGCGCGACCGCGGCTCACCCGCGCATAGAGCGGGGAGTGGTCGGCGTGCCCGTGCTCCCAGTCGAGGGTGAAGCCCAGATAGCCGACGTAGAACTCGACCGCCTTGTCGCGGTCGAAGATCCTCAGGATCGGGACGGCCGGGCCCTCGGGGGCGTCGTCGCCGGCCGAGGTCGCGGCCAAGGTGTTCCAGTCACGCACGCCGTACTGATGGGCGACGAGCTCGAGGGCGTCGCTGTGGCTGACGCTGAGGTCGCGGGTGGCCAGGTCGGCGCGCAGCCGCTTGGCCATCTGCTTGTGGATCTCGGACATGATGCTGCTTCTCTCCGGCGGACCATCGGGACTCCAGCGGAGTCACGGTGTGTCAGGGGCCTGCGTTGCCTGGATCGGGTCCGCCCGGTGAGGGCGCATCACGGACAGGAAGGGAGCTGCGGGGCATTCACCGTTCCGGGCTTCCGGAGCAGGCGGCCGGCTGCCTCTGGCCACAGCCAGCGTAGCCCCGTGGCAACCGCCCGAGGAAGAGTCGGTGAACACCGCGACGCCGCGCGGCAAGAGCCCCGGTTCGTCGCCATCCATAGGCCAGAATGCAGGCATGAGGCCGCAGGTCGTCGCACACCGCGGCGCGAGCTTCGAGAACGCCGAACACACCCGGAGGGCCTATCTCGAAGCCATCCGCGAAGGGGCCGAGGCCTTGGAGTGCGACGTCCGGCTCACCGCCGACGGGCACCTGGTCTGCGTCCACGACCGCGATCTCCGGCGTACGGCGAGCCTGCGCGGCCTGGTCTCCACGATGGAGCTGGCGGACCTCGACCAGCTCGAGTTCGCGTCCTGGAAGAACCCGTGGGCGGGACTCGACGACGAGGCGGAGGACCCCGACCCCGACCTCGACAAGGTGCTCACGTTGCGCCGGCTGCTCGAGACCGTCGCGGAGGCGGACCGGCCGATCGAGCTGGCCATCGAGACCAAGCACCCCACGCGCTACGGCGGGCTGGTCGAGCGGCGCCTGGTCGAGGCGCTGGCCGACTTCGGCTGGACGGGGGAGGGCAGCCCGGTACGGGTGATGAGCTTCTCCTACGTCGCGCTGCAGCGGATGCAGAAGCTGGCGCCCGGGCTGCGGTTGGTGTTGTTGCTCGAGAAGGCGCGGCACTGGCCGATGCTCAAGCCGATGGTCGAGGAGGGCTGGATCCTCGGGCCGGGCATCGACCAGCTGATGAAGCACCCGAAGTTCGCCGCGAAGATGGGTCGCACCGGCCGCGAGCTCCATGTGTGGACCGTGAACACCGAGGAGGAGCTGGCTCTCTGCCGATCGCTCGGGGTGAGCGCGGTGATCACCGACCGGCCGCGGGCGGTGCTGGGGTGGCTGAACGGCGTACCCACCGCGTGACGGTCTGATCTGGGCACGCGCGGCCTCGGTAGCCTGCGGCATGGCCAAGAAGTCACGCACCAAGGCGCGCGACCGCGTCACCGAGGGCGACATCGGCCCGCGCGAGCCGTGCCCGTGCGGGTCGGGCAAGCGCTACAAGGCGTGCCACGGCTCGAGCGGTGGTGCCTTCGTGGCACGACCGTTCCAGGGGCTGGCCGGCGAGCGGGACCTGGTGGCGCTGCGTGAGTTCGTGCCGTCGGCGACGGCCCCGCTGACCGTGGGCGATCGCACAGTCCTGCTCGGCAGCCTGCTGCCGATGGCGGCACCCGCGATGGTGCGCGACTCCGGCCAGGTGTGGATCGGCCTGCAGGTGCGGCACTCGTTCGGTGACCCCTCCCGCGACCTGGCCGCCGTCCTGGAGAGGGCGCTGGCGACCGACGAGCCCGGCATCGTCGGACTCATCGACCCGCCCGGGCCGGGTGTTCGGTTGCAGGACCTCGTCGCCGACCAGCCGCTGGAGGTGACCGTGCACGACGGCTTCGAGTGGTGGTTGGGTGACGTCGAGGAGCGCGACCAGGCGATGGCCGAGGCCCTGGAGCAGGCGAACGGCGCGGTCGCGCCCACCGCCCGGCTCGGCTCGGTCGATGCGGCGTACTGGGTCGACGCGGGGAGCAAGGAGCACCTGCGCTGGGTGCTCCCGCAGGACGAGACGACTCTGCTCGACGCCCTGGCCAGGCTGCACGCCGCCGACGAGGACTCGATCGCCGAGGGCTCGAAGCTGGTCGGGATGTTCCGTGCGCACGGGCTCCTGGCCCCGGTCTGGGACCTCCCCGCCGGCACCGGAGCGGCCGTGCTCGAGGAACCGGTGGCTGCGTTTCGGATTCGTCTCGAGGAGGCGCTGGCCGAGGGTTCCGACCTCACCTCAGGGGAACGCGCGGCGCGTTCGTTGCTGGCCAGCCAGCAAGTGACCCTGCGCTGACCTGCGACGTTCCGCCCTCGGACAAAAAGGACGCCCGGGGAGGTTGATCCGACGACCGGTCGTTCGCTAGCGTCGCGGACGGCCCGGTCGTTGTTGCCTCCCCCGTCGACATCGACCGGGCCTTCTCATGCCCGTCAGATGTGAGTGTTGCTCCGGCTCTGGGTGGACTGCGCCTGGCGGGGGATGCTCGCGTAGCCCACGCCGGCGTTGTCGGAGCTCTGGTCCTTCGCACGCACGAGCATCCGGCGCCTGCTCGGCCCCGCGGTGGACCAGTCGATCGCCAGCAGCGCCGCCACGAGTACCACGAGCGCGATCACGACCCAGACGATGGCGGCATTCCGTGCCCCTTCGACCGGCATCCCGACGGCGCCACTCACCCACTACCACGAGTACCGGATGCCCATCGGTTGCAAGCGTCACAACAATTCCGGCGGCCCCGCGCGTCCCTTCAGCATGAGGTGGCGGTCTGCGGCAGTGCTCGCGGCCGTTGTCGTCCTGGCGGGATGCGGCTCGCACGAGCATGCGAATCCATCATCGGCTCCCGTCCAGACGGCTCACCCCGCCACCAGCGGCCACGTCGTCGGCGACCCGCCGAGGATCCCGTGGTGGTCGCGCGGCCTGCTCCACGTCGACGGTCGCACGATCCGCACACCACTGTCCCGGGTGGTGGCCGCCGGCCCGACCACCCTCGTCGGCGACGACAGTGACCACGGGAGCACGTGGAGCCGTGTGGTGGGGAGGCGGCTCGTCCTGCTGTTCGCGACGACCTCGCAGGCAGTGGTGCCGAGCGTCTCTGCGGACGGTGACCACGTCGCCTGGGTGAGCTCGCACGAGCTCGAGCGGTACGACGAGAACACGACGCGCACCGCCTTCACGGTCGTGGAGTACGACGTGCGCCGGGCGCACCGGATCGGTTCCACGACGATGACGACACGCGTCACCTGCTGCGACGCCGACGGGGTCGTCCGAGCCATCGGCGTGGACACCGACGGCGCCGTCGTGCTGGACGTCGTCGGCGGCTCTTCGTGGCTGTGGCGACCGGGCCGCCCGCCGGTGCACGTCCCGCTGCCCCACGACCAGTGGCTGGACGGGTCGGACCAGTGGCCGCACGGCATCATGTTCACGTTGCGCAGCGACGGGGCGGGCCCTGCGGCGTTCGCACGGGTCGACTGGCGTGGGCACCTGCGCCGGGTGGGTCGGGTGCCGGTCGCATCCCTGGGCATCTGGTCGCCGGACGGCACGACGTACGCCTATCTGCCGAAGGCCCCCGGTGCGCGGGCTCGCGTCTGGACCGCGAGCGGGGCCCGCCCGTTGGCGGCACCACGGAACGCTCAGGTGCTCGCCTGGGAGTCGCCGACCTCCGTCCTGCTGTTCTCGGGCGACCTCGACATCGCTCCGGTGCAGGTGGTGCGCTGCGACACGTCGACCGGCACCTGCGAACGGGCAGGAGTGCCCCTCCGGCATGCGCACCTACCGGAGTCGCTGTTGCACTGACCCGGCCTCAGCCCGGGCTCAGCCCAGCGGGTCGCGCTCGATCGGGCAGCTCATGCAGCGCGGGCCACCGCGCCCGGAGCCCAGCTCGGAGCCGGCGATGCGCACGACCTCGATGCCGGCCTCCTCGAGACGCGAGTTGGTCTCGTCGTTGCGCTCGTAGGCCACGGCGACCCGGGGCGCGAGAGCGAGGGTGTTGTTGCCGTCGTCCCACTGCTCCCGCTCGGCGGTCACCGGGTCGAGGCCGGTGTCGATCTGGTGCAGGGTGTCGATCTCCATCGCCTTGGCGGCCGCCACCAGGAAGTGCTCGGCGTCGGCGACATGGAGCTCGAGGTCTGAGTCACCAGGCCCGGCGGTCCCGTCGACCATGGTGACGGCGTACGCCGTGAGGGTGTCCGCGACGTTGGGGTACATCACCACCTTGTCGACGTCGACCATCGTGCACACGGTGTCGAGGTGCATGGTCGCCCGCTCCTGGGCGATCGGCACCGCGAGCACGGTGTGCGCCAGCCCGGCGGTGAACACCTCGCGGGCCAGCTGCTCGGCCCCCGCGGGCGTCGTCCGCTCGCCGACGCCGATCGCCAGCACCCCCGGTGCGAGCAGAAGGACGTCACCGCCCTCGACGTGCTCGTTGCGCCAGCCGTGCAGACGCGGCGCGTCGGAGAAGCGGGGGTGGGAGCCGTAGATCAGCTCGGTCAGCTGCGTCTCGCGTGCCCGGGCGGGCATCGCCAGCGACGTGATCGTCACCTGGTCGCGCACCCACACCGACGAGTCGCGGGTGAACAGCAGGTTGGGCAGGGGGTCGATCAGGAAGTCGTCGTGGGGAAGGAGGGAGGTGACCAGGCCGAACCCGCCGCGTACCTCGTCGTTGCGGACGCCGGCGGTCAGGTGGGTGGTCAGCTCCTCCGGCGAGGACTCGTGCAGCATCGGGCCGAGCCAGCGCCGCATGGTCTCGCCGAGGTGCAGGCTTCCGAGGGCCGTCTCGATCGCCCGCTCGCGGGCGTCCACGTCGGCGAAGGTCTCGGTCAGGAGGTCGGTCAGGTAGACGACGTCGACGTCGCGCTCGCGCAGGGCCGCGGCGAACGCGTCGTGCTCGTCCTGTGCGCGTGCCACCCACGGGATGCCGTCGAAGAGCAGCCGGTCGTTGTTGCGCGGGGTGAGCCTGGTCAGCTCGGGACCGGGCCGGTGGAGCATGACCGTGCGCAGACGGCCGACCTCGGAGTCGGCGCCGGCCGGGCGCCCCGCGACGCGGTCGCCGGGGGTGGGTGTGGTCGACATGGGGCGCACTTTAGGGCACGGCTCCCACCCCTGGTCACCCCGCGACGACCTGGTACGCCGTGACCCCCGCGAGCAGGAAGCACACCGCCGATCCGACGTAGTGGATGGTCGACAGCCGTAGGTAGCGCAGCAGGAAGCGCCCGGCCACGACCGCGAGTCCCGAGACGACCAGCAGTGCACCCCAGGCGCCGATGAAGACCGACACCGCATCGTGATAGCGGCCGACGAGGCTGATCGTGAGCAGCTGCGAGAGGTCGCCCCACTCGGCCGCGAACAGCACCACGAAGCTGGCACCGACGGCCGCCAGCCCGGACTTGGGCGAGGCCGCCTTCGCGGCGTACTCCTCCTCGGTCGCGGCCTCCGAGGCGTCGGCCTTGGGTGCCTCGCGGAGCAACAGGATCGCGCCGGCCAGGAAGATCAGGCCGGCCACGATCTCGACGATGCGGTGTGGCAGGAGCGTCACGAGCCCGCCGACCGTGCATGCGATCAGGGTCTGGATCAGGAAGGCCAGGCCGACTCCGACCCACACCGCGAACGGTCGGTAGCGGGTGGAGAGCACCAGCGCGGCGATGAATGTCTTGTCGGGGAGCTCGACCAGGAAGATCGCCCCGAACGCGATCCCGATGACGGCCAGGTCCACTGGTCGAACCTAGCGGGTGGCATTTGCGCAACGTTCACCCCGGCACCCGTTGCCAGTGTCGGTGTGCGGGTGTTGAGTCGTCCTCGGGGTCGACCACCCATCCACAGGGGAGCAGCAACGATGACGAAGTTCGAGCACTACGAGCAAGGCACGCCGAGCTGGATCGAGCTGATGACGCCCGACCAAGCTGCGGCCCAGACCTTCTACGGCGACCTGTTCGGCTGGTCGTTCGACGATCACGACATGGGCGAGATGGGGCACTACTTCATCCCCAAGGTCGAGGGCGACGAGATCGGCGGGATCAGCGGCCAGATGCCGGGCATGGAAGGTCATCCGGCGTTCTGGGGCGTCTACCTCGCGGTCGACGACGTGGACGCCGCGACCGCGAAGGTGGAGCCCGCGGGCGGGAAGGTCGAGGCCGGACCGTTCGACGTCAACACCAATGGCCGGATGTCCGCGATCCAGGACCCCACCGGGGCGCGCGTCGGCCTGTGGCAGGCCCGCGACACGATCGGCACCGAGCGAGCCAACGAGCCCGGCACCCCGACCTGGAACGAGTGCGTGACCCCCGACGTGCCGACGGCGGTGAAGTTCTACGCCGAGGTGCTCGGCATGGGCAGCGAGGACGTGGACTTCGGGGAGATGGGCACCTACACCGTGCTCACCAACACCGAGGGCCGGCAGATCGGCGGCGCGATGAACCCGCCGATGGAGGGCGTCCCGCCGCACTGGAACGTGTACTTCAACGTCGCGGACGTCGACACCAGCGTCGCCAAGATCGTCGACCTCGGCGGTGCCTCGGTCGCGCCGGCGTTCGACGCACCCGGTGTCGGACGGATGGCGATGGTCGCCGACCCGCAGGGTGCGAACTTCTGGGTGATGTCCAACCCCGCACAGGAGTCCGAGTAGACGGTCCGGGACCGGTCCGAGCTCAGCCGGCGCGGAACGAGTCGGCGGGGTAGACCCCGAGCACCTTCACCTCGGTGGTGAAGAAGGCCAGCTCGTCGAGCGCGCGTCGTACCGGAGGGTCGTCGGGGTGCCCGTCGACCTCGGCCAGGAACTGGGTGGCGGTGAACTCACCGCCGACCATGTAGCTCTCGAGCTTGGTCATGTTCACGCCGTTGGTCGCGAAGCCGCCCAGCGCCTTGTAGAGGGCGGCGGGCAGGTTCCGCACGTTGAAGACGAAGCTGGTCACCACCGGGCCGTTGCCCCGGGGGGCCTGCTCGAAGTCGCGGGAGAGGACCACGAACCTCGTGGTGTTGTGGTCCTCGTCCTCGACGTCGTCGAGCAGCACCTCGAGGCCGTAGATCTCGGCGGCCAGCGGCGGTGAGATCGCGGCCTGCGTCGGGTCACCGGCCTCCTTTACCTCCCGTGCCGCGCCGGCGGTGTCGCCCGAGATGACCGGGGTGAAGGCGTGCTCGCGGATCACCCGGCGGCACTGACCCAGCGCATGCACGTGGCTGTGCACGGTCTTGACACCGTCCAGAGTCGCGCCCGGGATGCCGAGCAGGGCGAACCGGATCCTCAGGAAGTGCTCGCCCACGATGTGCAGGGGCGAGGTCGGCAGGAAGTGGTGGATGTCGGAGACGCGGCCGGCCACGGAGTTGTCGATCGGGATCATCGCCAGGTCGGCCTCGCCGCTCTCGACCGCGGCGAAGCAGTCCTCGAAGCTCGCGGTCGCGACCGGCTCCAGGTCCGGGAAGCGCTGCTGGCAGGCGAGGTGCGAGTTGGAGCCGGGCTCGCCTTGGTAGGCGATCCGGTGTCGCGCATCTGCGGCGATGGGGGTACTCACGCGCGTCAGTGTCACATGTCGGCGGCCGACGCGATTACGCTCGTTCAGCGTGTGGATCCTCGACATCGTCGCGCTCATGGTGGCCCTTGCGGCCGCCGCGCTCGCGGTCGTCGCGCTCCGCCGCCAGACGGCGGGCCGTCACCCACCGGGTGCCGACGCGCTCCCGGAGGATGTGCAGGGTCTCCGGCAGGAGGTCGCGGCGCTCCGGGTCGAGGGGGGCGACGCGCTCCGGCACCTCGCGGTCGTCCGGTACGACGCGTTCGGCGACATGGGCGGGCACCTGTCGTGGTCGCTGGCGCTGCTCGACGACTCCGGCGACGGCGTCGTCCTGACCTCGATCCACGGCCGCTCCGACGCTCGCACGTACGCCAAGGGCATCACCTCCTGGACCTGCGAGCAGCAGCTGTCACCCGAAGAGGATGAAGCCATCGCGCACGCCCGTCCGTAGGCTCTGGTTCCAGGAGGCCCGTGGAAGGTCACGACTCGGCCACGGTCGTCACGGCAGGCAACTCAGACAGCTCGCGAGACGTCCTTCCTGATGACGGGTACTCGGGGAATCAGGGGACGCGATGGCCACGACACGCGCACCAGGTACGGGCATCGGACCAGGGGATGCGGGGAAGCACGGACGACGATCGGCGGTGATCGCCGCGGTCGCACTGGCCGGTGCCGCGATCGTCGTTCCCTTCGCCCTGCACGGGGCGCATCACAGCGGGGCCGAGGCCTCACCGGCAGCACCGGTCGCCCAGCCGTCTCCCGCCCCGGCGGTCCACCACGCGGGCACCAACAGCCGGCTCGGTTCGCAGGCCGACCTGCCGCCGCTGCTCCCGTCGGGGCGGCCGACTCTTCAGGACGGCGCACAGGTGCGGGTCGGCGACATCACCGAGGGCACGCTGCGTCATACGCCGGGGGGTTGGCAGGTCCTCGTCCGGTGGGACGGCCGTCTCCAGCCGCTGCCCACCCAGGGCCCGGTCGCCCTCGGCGCCACCTCGTGGGTCTCGGCCTCCGGCGCCCTCTACACGCGGGTCCCCACCGACACCCCCGGCCGGTTCCGCGTCTTCACCTGGGACCCCGAGGGCGGTACGGCGTACACCCCGCCCGCTCTGGTCTCCAGCGAGCTCGGGCAGGTCTGCTTCGACAAGACCTTCACCGCGTTCGGCGACTGCCGCGTCACCGAGTAGAGCGACCGTCGCGGACGTAGGGCACCTGCTAGCGCGGGACCCGCACCAGCACCCGGCCGTGGAGGCAGGTCATCCGGAGCTCCTTACCGGCGCCGAGCGGGTCGCCGTCGAGCTGGCGGGGTGTGGGTGAGGCCGCGCGGATCGTGACCGTGCGGCCGCGCATCCGGGCGATGGTCTCGTCCGTGCGGGGCCGCTTGGCGAGCACCCGGAACGCCAGGGGGAGCCACGAGACGAAGCGCTTGGGGTACAGCAGCACCACGTCGAGCAGGCCGTCGTCGATCGCGGCGTCCGGGAGCAGTGGCATCCCGGCCTGGAGGAAGCCGACGTTGCCGACCACGACGGTCCGGGCGCGGTGTCCGGTGAACTCACCGTCGTCGACGGAGATCTCCATCCGCACCACGGGGCTCATCAGAGCCTTGACCCCGGAGAGCAGGTAGGCGACCCAGCCGACCTTGGCCTTGATCTGCTCGTTGACCCCTTCCATGATCGCGGCGTCGAGCCCCATCCCGGCCATCACCATGAAGTGGGTGTCCTCCATGTCGTCGCCGGACACCTCGACGAGGTCGATCGCCTGGTCCTGGCCGGTGAGCGCGACATCGATCGCGGCGCGGAGGTACAGCGGAATCGCGAGGTTGCGGGCGAGCAGGTTCCCCGTCCCGGCCGGGATGATCCCGACCGGGATCCCGGTCCCCGCGAGCTCCGCGCACACCTCTCGGACGGTGCCGTCGCCGCCGCAGACCAGCACCAGGTCGGCCCCGCCGACGGAGGCCGCCTCGGCCATGCCGGTGCCCGGGTCCTCGACGGTCGTGTAGTGCCACGTCGGCCGTGACCAGCCCGCCTCCGCGGCCATCGCCGCCAGGATCGAGCGGAACTGACCGACGTCCTCGAGCTTGGACGGGTTGACCACCACGGCCAGCTTGCGGTCGGACGGCACCGACTCGGTCAGCGGTACGGCGGACTCGGCATGACTGCGCGGCAGCGGGCTGTAGATCACCAGCCAGAACAGCACCACGCTCGCGCCGAGCAACCAGCCGGCGAGCACATCGGTCGGGTAGTGCCGGCCCAGGAGCACGCGGTCGGCCCCGACCACCAGGGGCAGCAGCACCGCAGCGGCGCAGACGGCCCGCCGCGGGTTGCCGCGCCGGATCAGCATCGTCGCCAGCACGATCACGACACCGGCGAACGCCGCCGTACTGGCCGAGTGTCCGGACGGGAAGGATCGGGAGGTGAGCTGTCCGACCGGGTCCTGCCACACCGGCCGACTGCGCCCGTAGAGCGCCTTGATCCCGGTGAAGAGGACGCTGGTGGTGACCATCACCAGAACCGTGTAGATCGCCGCCCGATGATGGTTCCGTATCCACAGCGGTACGGCGACCAGCAGCGTGAGGATCGTCATGCCGAGGCCGGCGAACGCCGCCTCGATCCCGCGCAGCACGTTCACGAACGCGTGCGACTGCCGCGCCCAGCTCTCCGCCGAGCGCCCGAAGTCGTCGAACCCGATCAACGGCGCCCGGTCGAGGTGCACGAGGACCGCCAGCACCGCGAACAGCACCGCGCACACCACGGCCCAGGCCAGGATCACGGGGCGTTGGCGCTCGAGCACGCGCGCCAGTATGCCGGGAGCCCCGCCGCCGGACCCCACCCGCGTGAGCGTGTGGAACTGCCGTGCTCGACCGCACCGCCCGCGGATAGCCTTACGACGTGATCGACCCGAAGGTGCTGCGAGAGGACCCCGACCGCGTGCGAGCCGCTCAGGCCAAGCGCGGGCTCTCCGACGACGTCGTGGACCGAGCCCTGGCCGCCGACTCCGCCCGCCGTAGCGCCATCACCGCCTTCGAGGCCAGGCGGGCCGAGCAGAAGCAGCTCGGCAAGCAGATCCCGCAGGCGCAGGGTGACGAGAAGGCCGCACTGCTGGCCCGCACCAAGGACCTCTCGGCCGAGGTGAAGGCGGCCGAGGCGGAGCAGACCGAGGCCGAGGAGGCCTGGCGCCAGGCGATGCTGGACATCCCCAACCTCGCCGCGGACGAGGCTCCGGCCGGCGGTGAGGAGAACTTCGTCGTCCTGGAGACCGTCGGCACGCCGCCGGAGTTCGACTTCGAGCCCCGCGACCACGTCGAGCTCGGCCGGATGCTCGGCGCCATCGATCTCGAGCGCGGCGCCAAGGTGTCGGGCTCTCGCTTCTACTTCCTCACCGGGGTCGGCGCACAGCTGGAGTTCGCACTGATCAACATGGCGTTGGACATGGCCCGCGCCAACGGGTTCATCCAGGTCACTCCGCCGTCGCTGGTCAAGCCGCGGGCCATGGAAGGCACCGGGTTCCTCGGCCAGGCCGCCGACGACGTGTACCGGATCGAGGGCCAGGACCTCTACCTCGTCGGTACGTCGGAGGTCCCGATGGCGGCGTACCACTCCGACGAGATCCTCGACGCCACGACGCTGCCGCTGCGCTACGCGGCGTTCAGCCCGTGCTTCCGCAAGGAGGCCGGCTCGCACGGCAAGGACACCCGCGGCATCTTCCGGGTGCACTGGTTCGACAAGGTCGAGATGTTCGTCTACACGACGCTCGAGGAGTCCTTCGCCGAGCACCGGCGGCTGCTGGAGTGGGAGAAGGAGTTCCTCGACAAGCTCCAGCTCTGCTACCGCGTGATCGACGTCGCGGCCGGCGACCTCGGGCTCTCGGCGCAGCGCAAGTTCGACTGCGAGGCCTGGATCGCCAGCCAGGGGCGCTACCGCGAGCTCACGTCGACCTCCAACTGCACCGACTTCCAGACGCGACGGCTCGACACCCGCGGCCGGTTCCCCGTGGACGGCAAGGACGGCGAGATCGGGCCGATCGCCACCCTCAACGGCACCCTCTGCTCGACCAACCGCCCGATCATCGCGCTCTTCGAGACCCACCAGCAGGAGGACGGATCGGTGCGCGTGCCCGAGGCGCTGCGGCCCTACCTCGGTGGGCTCGAGGTGCTCAAGCCGGTCACGCAGTGACCTACGACGACGGATGGCGGCCGAAGCTGGTCGCCCTCGACATCGACGGGACTCTCCTGAAGTGGATCGAGGGCGTCGGCACGACGTACGAACAGATCAGCCCACCCGTGTACGCCGCGGTGCACCGGGCCCTCGACGCCGGCGTCCACGTCGTGCTGGCCAGTGGCCGCTCCCCGCACGGCATGACCAACGTGGCCGACCTCCTGGACCTCCACGGCGACGGTGAGCAGCTCTGGGTGGTGGCCAGCAACGGCGCCGTCGTGTTCCGCTACCCGCCGATCGAGGTCGTCCACGAGGTGACGTTCGACGCGGCGCCCGCGGTCCGCGCCGTGCTCCAGGAGCACCCTTCGGCGCTGGTCGCCGTCGAGGAGCGCGGCGTGGGATACCGCGTCAACCGACCGTTCCCCACGGGCGAGCTCTCCGGCGAGTTCACCATGGCCGACGTCGCCGATCTCGTCGCCGTGCCCGTCAGCCGCGTGATCATCCGTGACCCCGACGCGACCGCCGACGACTTCGTCGCACTCGGCGAGCGCCTCGGCCTCCAGGGCACCGACTACATCGTCGGCTGGACCGCCTGGCTCGACCTGGCGCCGGTCGGCGTCAGCAAGGCCTCGGGCCTGGAGTACGTCGCGCGCGAGCTCGGCATCGACGCCTCCGACGTCCTCGCCATCGGCGACGGGCGCAACGACATCGAGATGCTCCAGTGGGCCGGCCGCGGGGTCGCCATGGGCCAGTCGATCGACGTGGTCAAGGAGTCCGCGGACGCGGTCACCGCCTCGGTCTACGACGAGGGGGCCGCCCGGGAGCTCGACCGGTACTGGCCCCCGGCGTGAGCGTGCCGCGCCTGGTCGCCACGGACCTCGACGGCACCCTGCTCGACGACGAGGGCATCCTCAGTGAGCGCTCGCAGGACGTGCTACGCCGGGTGCAGGAGCTCGGCGTCCGCGTCGTGATCGTGACGGCTCGACCACTGCGCTGGATGGACGAGCTCTGGGCCCGGGTCGGCGGTGGCCGCGGTGTCGGCATCGTCTCGAACGGCGCGATCACCTACGACATCGGCAGCCGCGAGGTGCTCGACCACCACGGCATCCCGCCCGAGGTCGGTCTGCCGATGGTCGAGGCGATCCGCGAAGCGGCGCCGGGCACCGCGATCGCCCTGGAGTGCCTGGGTGGGTTCCGACACGAGCCGGCGTACGTCGACATGCATCCGACGCCACCGGACATGCGCGTGGGCGACCTGGCCGAGATCTGGGACGAACCGGCCGTGAAGGTGCTGGCCCAGCACCTCACCCTGGACCCCACGGACTTCCGGGCGCGGGCGATCGACGCGGTCGGCGAGGTCGCGACCCCGACCTGGACCACCGATCGCCTGATGGAGATCAGCGCGGTCGGCGTCACCAAGGGCGGCGCCCTGGCGGCGCTGTGCGAGCGCCTCGGCGTGGGCGCCGATGAGGTCGTCGCGTTCGGTGACATGCCCAACGACGTGCCCATGCTGACCTGGGCGGGATCGTCGTACGCCGTCGCCAACGCTCACGAGTCGGTGCTGGCCGCCGCCGACCACGTGGCCCCGCGCAACACCGAGGACGGCGTCGCGGTGACCCTCGCCGGGCTTTACGGGCTGTGATGTGATGGCCCGGTGACCCACTCGGTACGACGCGCCGTCGGCGCCGCGATCTCCGCGGCGCTGGTCGGTGGTGCGCTGCTGGCTGCGTCGCCGCCTGCCCAGGCCCGCGCCCTCGCGCCGTGTCCGAAGCAGAGCCTCAACAAGCAGATCAAGGGGGCCGATGTGGTGTTCCGCGGTGTGGTCGACAAGGTCCGGCCGGTGCACGGCAAGGGCGACCTGCGCATGCGCACCTACAAGGTGAAGGCCGACCGGGTCTACCAGGGGTCCCTGGTCACCGACGCAGTCGTGGTGACCGCCAAGGTCGGCAGCGCCTGCCCACCCCCGACGCTCGCGCAGAGCAAGCGATACATCTTCTTCGTCACCGAGGAGGGCTCGCGGCTGGTGTCGACCTCGGCGACCGCCAAGGCGACCAAGAAGCTCACCGACCAGGTGGTCGCCAAGCTCGGCAACGGCGCCCAGCCCCAGCCGCCACCACCCGCCACCGCCCGGTTCACGTTGGTCGCGGACGCCTCGCCGCCCGGCCTGTCCCGGCTGCTGGCACCCGGCGCGGCACTGCTGATCCTGAGCCTGCTCGGTCTGCTGGTCGTCGCCACGATCGGCCGGCGTACGCCGTAGGAGACGAGGGCCGCGTGAAGCGTCGGCGCCTCGGTCAACCCGGTGGTCCCGAGACCCGACCGAGGCGCCACGCCTCCCCCCCGGAAACGCGGTGGGCACGAGGTCTGGGTGCTCACCGCACCCTATCGCCGGACCGACCCTGCGTACACCCGATGCGCGTAGGGTGGTCACGATCCATTGCAGGTCCCCTGGGAAGCGGGTTGACGTGGACACGCACGACGACCACACCCCGGCTGACGCTGGTGGAGACCGCGTCTCATGGACGGCGGCGCGAGCCGCGATGGCCGACAGCGTCGCCGATCCCTCCCTGTCGGGCCCCGCCGCCGGACTGCAGCGCGTCTGCCGAGCCGCCACCTCGTCGCTCGGCCTCATCGGCGCCGTCGTGCATCTCATCACCGGCGAGCGCGAGGCGCTCGTGGCGAGCTCCGACGACGCAACCCGGCGGCTCGGTGAGCTGCCCTTCGAGGTCGGCGAGGGCCCCTGCTTGGAGGCCTTCGCCCTGGCCCGCCCGGTCCTCGTGCCCGACCTCCTGCTCATGGGCCGGTCCCGATGGCCCGGCTACCTCTCCACCTTGGACGGGTACGGCCTGCGCGCGTCGTACTCCTTCCCGCTCCACGTGGGTGCGCTGCGCCTCGGAGTCCTCGACCTGTACGGCGCCAGCGCGAGGTCCCTGGCTCCGGACGAGCTCTCGTTGGCCCTGGTGTTCGCCAGGGTCGCCACCGACACCCTGCTGACCGGAGCCGACGGGTCGTCCGTGGGATTGCTCGACGACCCCCAGCTGGGCGCGATGGACGGACGCCTGGAGGTCCATCAGGCGCAGGGCATGGTGACGGTCGACCTCGGAATCGACCTGGCAGAGGCGTTGGCACTGATGCGCGCCCACGCGTTCAGCCGTGACCTCGCCCTCCTCGAGCTGGCGCGTCGCATCCTCGAGGGCGAACGGTTACCCGGGCCGGAGGACGACTGAGATGCGCACCTGGGCACCGGAACCTACGCTGAGGACGAGAGAAGGAATTTCGCGATGATCAGCACCAGCCGTCTGTCAGACCTGTTCGTGGAGGTCGCCGACACACTCGTCGACGATTTCGACCTCATCGACTTCCTCCACCACGTGGCGACCAACGCAGCCGAGATCACCTCGAGCACAGCCGTGGGTCTCATGCTCGACGACCATGCGGGGAACCTGAGATTCATGGCCGCGTCGAGCGAGGACGCCCGTCTGCTGGAGCTGTTCCAGCTCCAGAACTCCGAGGGGCCGTGCCTCGACGCCCACGACACCGGGGAGGAGGTGGCCGACATCGTGATCGAGGAGTCGATGGAGCGCTGGCCGGTCTTCACCCCCCGGGCGATCGAGCTGGGCCTGCGTTCTGCCCACTGCTTCCCCCTGCGCCTGCGCGACCAGGTGATCGGGGCGATGAACACCTTCCGGGCCGACGCCTCGCCCATGAGTCAGGAGGAACGCCGGGTCGCCCGCGCCCTGGCCGACCTGGCGACGATCGGCCTGATGCAGGAGCGCGCGCTGAGAAGGGCCGAGGAGCTGACCGAGCAGCTGCAGTTCGCCCTCAACAGCAGGATCGTCATCGAACAGGCGAAGGGTGCCGTCGCCCGGACTCTCGAGATCGGCGTCGACGATGCCTTCGGGGTCCTGCGTGCCTACGCCCGCCAGCATCGACTGCGGCTCACCGACGTGGCGCGCAACGTGGTCGCGGATCGTGCGGCGCTCCAGGCCCTCGTCGACTCCGCGACCTGATCCGGCCGGGACTGGCCCCTAGAGGTACATCCCGCTCTGGCCCGGCTCGGGCGTCGACTCGTCCTGCTGGCCGGGCACCCCGGGTGGCTGCCCGGGAACGCCCCGAGCCGGGACGCCCGGCAGGGCGCGACGCATCTGCTCGAACTGTGCACGCGCCGACACCTGCTGGGCGTAGATCGCGGTCTGGATCCCGTGGAACAGGCCCTCGAGCCAGCCGACCAGCTGCGCCTGGGCGATCCGCAGCTCGGCGTCCGAGGGCGTCGCGTCCTCGGTGAACGGCAGCGACAGCCGCTCCAGCTCCTCGACCAGCTCGGGCGCAAGCCCGCTCTCGAGCTCCTTGATGGACGAGCGGTGGATCTCCTTGAGGCGGTTGCGGCTGGCGTCGTCCAGGGGCGCCGACTTCACCTCCTCGAGGAGCTGCCGGATCATGCTGCCGATCCGCATCACCTTCGCCGGCTGCTCCACCAACTCGGTGAGCTCACGCAGGTCGTCACTGTCCTCGTCCTCGGTGGGCCGGCTCACCGTATCGGCCGGTACGGCGACGGGCTGGCCGTCGGGGCCGACGACGATCACGTGCTGCTGTCCGGACTGCTCCTCGGTCATGGCGCCCACCCTACAAACGCGGCGTGAGTAGCGGGCAGGTCAGGCGACCAGCAGGATCTTTCCGGTGCTCTCGCCGCTCTCCATCAGGCGGTGCGCTTCGGCCGCCTCCGCGAGCGGGAGCGTCCGGCTGACGACCGTACGGATGGTGCCATCGACGACCAGCGGCCAGACGTGCTCCGCCACGGCGGCGCAGATGGTGGTCTTCTCGGCGACCGGACGACCGCGCAGGTTGGTCGAGATCACCGCGGCGCGCCTGCGCCACAGAGCGCGGATATCGAGCTCGGCCTTCGTTCCGCCCTGGAACCCGATCACGACGAGGCGTCCCTCGACCGCCAGGGCCTCGACGTTGCGGGCGAGGTAGGAGGCGCCCATGTTGTCCAGGATCACGTCTGCCCCGTGACCGTCTGTCACCTCTCGGACGACCTCGACGAAGTCCTGATCGCGGTAGTTGATCGTGACCTCCGCGCCGAGCTCGGTGCAGAGCGCGAGCTTCTCGGCCGAGCCGGCGGTGGCGAACACCCGGGCACCGAGCGCAGCCGTGAGCTGGATCGCGAAGGTCCCGATGCCACCGGCTCCGCCGTGCACCAGGAACGTGTCACCCGACCGGAGCCCGGCCACCATCAACACGTTGGACCACACGGTGGCCGCGACCTCGGGGAGCCCTGCGGCCGTGACGAGGTCGACGCCGGCGGGCTTCGGCATGACCTGTCCGGCGGGGACCGCGACACGGGTGGCGTAGCCCCCACCCGCCAGCAGGGCGCAGACCTCATGGCCCACCTCGAGCCCTTCGACCGACGTACCCACCGCGGCCACCCTGCCGCTGCACTCCAGCCCGAGGATCTCCGAGGCTCCGGGCGGAGGTGGGTAGTGACCCTGCCGCTGGTGGAGGTCAGCACGGTTGACCGCGGTGGCCACGACGTCGATCAGGACCTCTCCGTCAGCCAGATCGGGATCCGGGACGTCGGTCAGCTCCAGCACCTCCGGGCCACCGGGCTCCCGGGGCAGGACCGCCTTCACTCGTCGAACTCGTCGTCGCTGTGGTCGACACCGGTGTCATCGGGGACGTCGTCGTCGACATCGACCGGGTCGGCCGCTCCCGGGGGGCGGTCCCATCCCTCGGCCAACGACTGGGCCCGGGCGGCCAGGCGCTCGACCTCCTCGACGTTCGCGTCAGCATGTCCGGCGGCATACCCGAGCAGGTACGTCGACACCGGCGCGGCCGGCCGGACGACGTTGTCGGCGACCACCTTCGCCAGGTCGAGGACGAGTGCCTCGTCGACCTCCGTGTCGATGTCGAGGACGTCACAGAGCTCGTCGATCCAGTCGTGCAGGTTCACGGTGCCCAATCTTTCGAAACGGCGGCTGACCTTCAAGTCCGATCGGGCCTCGCCACGCCAGGAGGTTCGTCTCCCGACAGCCGGAGCACGTCCTCCCAGGTGTCGATGTCCTCGGCCTCGCCCTCGATCGCCGCCACGTCGCGGACCGTGCCGGCGGTCATCAGCCGCCTCATCGGACCGTCCTGCGCGTCCTCCGACGGCGGGACGAGCGACGGCCGGACGGCACCGGCCAGCTGGCGACGTCCCTCCGAGTCGGTCAGCCAGGCGGCGTCCACGTCCTCGTCCTCGGCCGCCGCCAGGATCCGGGCGATCGTTCCGGCGGTGACGTGAGGCATGTCGACCGCCAGCACGACGACCAGGTCGTGGCTGAGGGTGAGCGCCGCGACGCCTGCCGCGGTCCCCGCCAGCGGGCCGCCACCCGGAGGATCCTCCCGGGCGAACCTCACCGGGCCGGCCATGCCGACCTCCGAGCCGACCTCCGGCCCGGCCTCCGGTCCGACCACGATGATCTCGGACGCGCCGGCGACCGCGTCGAGGGCACGCATGAGCAAGGAACGGCCGGCATGCTCGAGCGACCCCTTGTCGATGCCGCCGAGCCGCGCGGCCGTGCCACCGGTCAGGATCACCGCGGCCCAGGTCACAAGGTGAATGGTGGCAGGCTTGGCCCATGCAGGTGGTGTTGGTGCAGGAGGCCTCGTCGCTCGATCCCGCGGACAACCGCGCCCGGCTGGAGTCGGTGGTTGCCGAAAAAGCCGACCTGGTCGTCCTGCCCGAGGCGTTCGCCCGCGACTTCGGCGAGCCCGGCTCCGACCTCGCGCCCTACGCCGAGCCGCTGGACGGGCCGTTCGTGACCGCGGTCGAGCGGGTGTCGACCGAGCGGGGTACGACGATCGTCGCCGGGATGTTCGAGCAGGCCGCCGGCACGCCGTACAACACCGTCGTCGTGCGCGGGGGCGCGCATGTGGACTACCGCAAGATCCACCTCTACGACTCGTTCGGGTACAAGGAGTCCGACGTCCTCGCCGCGGGGCCGATCGAGCCCGCCGTGTTCGACCTCGACGGCACGACGGTCGGCGTGATGACCTGCTACGACCTGCGCTTCCCCGAGCTCGCACGCCGTCTGGTCGACGCCGGGGCCGAGGTGCTGCTGGTCCCGGCGGCCTGGGTCGCGGGCGAGCGCAAGGTGTACCACTGG
>NZ_DASXQG010000009.1:0-36863 GCF_036493135.1 Nocardioides sp.
GCAACGGGGCAACGACTCTGACTCCAGCGCGACCGGCTCACAACCCCAACACCGGCACTTCGGACAAGCCACTCCGGGACCCGTCGACCCTCAGCCTAAACCCACCCTCCCGAAGGTGTCTTGACACAGAAGGGAGCCATGAGCGTGCGCTTCTTCGATCAGCCGGTCGTTGCTTCTTTCAGCGTGTGAGACCCAGTGGCGATGACATGCCCGACCCATGCAGTCGGACAATCGGAGTCGTCTGGCTGGCCGTTGCCCGGCTCGATGGCAGCAATTCCCGCGAAGACGGCACGCCCGGAATTGTCGGTGATGTCCAGCTGCACACCAGCCGCGTGCCCCGTGTGCAGGACATGCTGACCCAAGGCCACGATCGACAGGCGGTTCTGACCGCTCGGGATGATCTGCATCGTGCAGTCATTCTCAACACATGCCCGGACCGTGAGCGCCTGCGGATGGAGGCGAAGGACGTTGGCGTAGTCGATCTGAACTGCCATCGAGGCGCCGACGTCGTCACAGGCGACACCGGCATGTGGCCCGTTGCAGGCGACGAGGAGCACAGACGCGACGGCGAGAATCCACACACGTTGTCCGGTTGCTCGCACCACTCGGTCAGCATCCCTGGTCGTTAGACGACGCGCACGCCCATCGGCAGGAGCGCGCACCTGACAGCGGCATGACAGTGCGTTTCTGTCAGCAGAAGGGCGGGTCGTTCTCGTTCAGGCACGGCGGTAGGGCGCGCATCGTGTGCGGTGAGTACAGGCTGGCGACCGACATGTACCGCTGCCCGTCGGCACACTTGCGCGGCACTGGGGCGAGGTTTGAGGCGGCCTTGGTTCGGTAGAACGAGCCGGCAGCGTCTATGTGGTCACCGATCCTGAAAGTGCCAAGTCCGGTCAAGTGGATCGCGGCGCCGTTGGCGACGATGTGCGAGCCCTGGTTAGCCCACAGCACGGCGTCGCCGATTGTGAAGCATCCCGACTTGGTGACCCCGACGTCCCCGTCCAGCACCACCCAACGGTCCGGGATTGCGACGGGAAACGAATCCTTGGGCCACAGGGTCGTCCCGCTAGCTGCGGTCGTCCCGGTGATGGACAAAGCGACGGTCGGGGTGGCGTCAGCGCCCGGCTGATTGTCATGCGCACCGCACCCCGTGGCCATCAGCCCAAGGGCGACGGCGCTCAGCAGCAGGCGTCTGCTCATGCCCCAAGGGTGCATTCAGTTGGTGCCCTCTTGGACGCTTGTGGCTGGATCGTGATGTACACGATCACCCACCGGCACGTCCGCGCAATGTCAGCGGCATGTGCGGACGGATTCGGATGCCTTGGCACCGCGTCTACCAGACGCGGCTCAGCTGGCGGTACCGAGGAGCCGGTCGAGGCTGCGGCGCACGCAGCCGGGGTCCTCGAGCCAGGGGAAGTGACCGTTGCCCGGAAGCACGTCTACCGGTTCGCCCACGAGCTCGGCGCTGTCACTGCTCGCGGTCACCGGTAGGGGGTCCAGTTCGCCGTGCACAAAACGGCTTGGCACAGTGCATTCGCGCAGAAGCTCAGGGAGGGCCGGCAGCTCGGCGCGGATGGAGGCCCAGCTTTCGTCGCTGGGGGCATGGCCGGTCTGGGGGATGGGCTGCGCGACGTCGAGGCTGGAAAAGTATCCCGGCCAGGCGATCTCCATGCCCTCCAAGTGTTCCTCATGCGTCAGCGGGCGAGTCGCCTCGATGGCGTCTAGTTCCTCCAACCGGGCCACGGTGGCCTCCGGGAGTCGGCGCATCAACTCGCCGTGGAGGGAGGCCAGTCCTCCATCGCCGACCGCGCCGAGTGGATCCACCAGAAGCGCGGCCCCGACGCGCGCAGGTGCCGCCGCCATGAGGTGGAGCAACAGGTGCCCGCCCCAGGAGTGGCCGACTATGGCTGGGGACTCCCATCCGAGGGTGTCGAGGACCTCGACGACGTCGTCGCGCAGCGTTGGGACGTCGAACGGCCCGGCCAAGATCGAGGGAGCGACTCCACGCTGTTGGAACGATGCAGCTCGGTAACCGTCCAGCTCCGGAAGAAGACTCTGCATGTAGTCAGTCATGCCCGGTCCGCCGTGCAAGAGCAGCACCGCAGGGCCCGAACCTGTGACCCAGCCCGCGAGCCCGCTCGGAGTGGTGAAGGTATCCCTCACAGCTGCAATCTAGTGCTGCCGCGGACCCTGTCGTAGGCCCCACGATGCATCCGCTCATCGGCAGATCCGTGCGCTGTCAGCGGCAGATGAGTGCGTTTGCGGCTCAGGCTTGGGCCCCTGACCTACGACAACTCACAGATTCCGTGGTGTCCGAGGGGGGACTTGAACCCCCACGCCCTAATACGGGCACTAGCACCTCAAGCTAGCGCGTCTGCCAATTCCGCCACCCGGACGAGTGCGGAGGGAACTCTAGCAACGCGGGCCGCGATCCTCACATCGGTGACGACGCTCCGGAGGGCGACCCAAGGGGGCACAAGGTGGCACGCGGGGGGCACTCAGGGGTGGTGACGAGTGTCAGGATGAGGGCATGGCGCAGGACTCCGAGCAGACCGCGACCGGTACGCCGTACGACCCGGCCTACGACCCCGCGGGCGAGGTGGTCGACCTCTGCCGGGACCTGATCCGGATCGACACCAGCAACTACGGCGACGAGTCCGGACCGGGGGAGCGGAAGGCGGCCGAACACGTCGCGTCCCTGCTCGACGACGTCGGGGTCTCCTCGGAGCTGTTCGAGCTGGACTCCGGGCGCACGTCGCTGGTCGCCCAGTGGGGCGCGACGCCGGGCGGCGAGGGTGCGTTGCTGCTCCACGGCCACCTGGACGTCGTCCCGGCGGCCGCCGACGACTGGCAGGTCGACCCGTTCTCGGGGGAGATCCGAGACGGCTACCTCTGGGGTCGCGGGGCGGTCGACATGAAGGACTTCGACGCGATGGTGCTGTCGGTGGTGCGGGCGCGCACCCGGGCGGGTGCGGTGCCGGAGCGGCCTGTGGTGCTCTGCTTCACCGCCGACGAGGAGGCCGGTGGCCACCACGGTGCGCAGGTGCTGGTCGAGGACCATACCGAGCATCTCGCGCACTGCACCGAGGCCGTCGGTGAGGTCGGCGGGTTCAGTACGACGATCAGGGGTCAGCGGCTGTACCTGATCGAGGCGGCCGAGAAGGGCATGGCCTGGATGAAGCTCACTGCACGCGGTCGAGCCGGCCACGGCTCGATGATCAACGACGACAACGCGGTGACGCGGCTGACGGCCGCGGTGGCGCGGATCGGCGCGCACGAGTGGCCGGTGCGCCTCACGCCGGCCATGCAGACCCTGCTCGCCGCGGTCGCTGAGATCGCCGGCACCGAGGCGAGGCCAGAGAACGCCGAGGCGCTGGTCGAGGAGTTCGGCGGCGCCGCCCGGATGATGGGTGCGGTCATCCGCAACACCGCCAACCCCACGATGCTCGAGGCCGGATACAAGGTGAACGTGATCCCCACCGAGGCGACGGCCCATGTGGACGGCCGCTTCCTGCCCGGTTATGAGGACGAGTTCTTCGAGACCGTGGCCGTGCTCTGTGGCGAGGGCATCGAACGGACCTACCTCTCGCACCAGCAGCCGTGGGAGACGCCGTACGACGGTGACCTGGTCGACGCGATGAGCCGCTGCCTCCTCGCCGAGGACCCCGACGCCCGGGTGGCGCCGTACCTGATGAGCGGTGGCACCGACGCCAAGCACTTCAACAAGCTGGGGTTGCGCAGCTACGGATTCGCGCCGCTGCGGCTGCCCGCCGACCTCGACTTCACCGCGCTCTTCCACGGCGTCGACGAGCGGGTGCCGGTGGACGGGTTGGAGTTCGGGGCGCGCGTCCTCGACCGGTTCCTCGAAGAGATCTGAACCGGCCCGGCCCACGCGTCAGGTGAGCGTCGGCCGCATCCGGATGATCTTGCGACGCAGGACCACCCGGCGGGTGCCGTCGGGAGAGACGTGCACCCGGTCGAGCTCCCAGCCGCCGTGCTCGGCGCGCTCGACGAGCATCGTGGTCACGACGTTGCGGGAGAACTCCCGCGCGATCGTGAGCTTCTCGAACTCCCACTCCACCCGCCGCCAGGTCGCACGCCGCAGAGCGGGATCGAAGATCTGGGCTGTGGGCACGGCTCAGTCCTCCGAGACGTCGTCGAGGGCGGCGACGATCTCCGATGGCAGGGTCAGGTCCTCGACCGCCAACGCTCCGAGGAGCTGCTTGGCGGTGCGTGCCCCGACGATCGGGGCGGTGATACCCGGGCGGTCGCGGACCCAGGTGAGAGCCACCTCGGTCATCGACCAGCCCAGGCCGTCCGCGGCCTTGGCGACGGCCTCGATGACCCCCTGGCAGCGGGAGTCGAGGTAACGCTCGATCACCCGGCCGAAGGACTCCGACGCGCCGCGGGAGTCCGACGGGATGCCGTTGCGGTACTTGCCGGTGAGCACGCCGTGTCCCAGCGGCGACCACGGCAGGATGCCCAGGCCGAGCGCCTCGGCCGCGGGCACGACGTCCGCCTCGATGCGGCGGTTGACCAGTGAGTACTCCATCTGGGTCGACGCCAGCGTGGCCCGGCCTGGCACCGCGCGCTGCCACGTGGCGGCCTGTGCGGTCTGCCAGCCGGTGTAGTTGGAGATGCCGACGTACGACGCGCGTCCGGACGCGACGGCCTGGTCGAGGACGGTCAACGTCTCCTCGATCGGCACGCCGTCGACCCAGGTGTGGACCTGCCAGAGATCGACGTGGTCGACGCCGAGCCGACGTAGAGATGCGTCGAGGTCGGCCAGTAGCCGACCTCGGGAGGCATATGTCTCGCGCTCGCCCCGGCGGCGCGAGATACCTCCCTTGGTCGCGATCACGATCTCGTCCCGCGCGACAACGTCTCCGATCAGCCTGCCGAGCAGCTCCTCCGAGGCGCCGTCGGCGTACCCGGCCGCCGTGTCGACGAGCGTGCCGCCCGCCTCGGCGAAGGCGATCAGCTGGTCACGGGCCTCGTGCTCGTCGGTCTCCCGACCCCACGACATGGTCCCCAGGCCGAGCCGCGAGACCGTGAGGCCCGTGGCACCGACCGCCCGCTGTTGCATGCGGACAAACGTATCCCTTCGCAGGTCCTTGGGGTGTCCCGAACTCGAAGCTCGGTCCACGCCCTAGCCTTGGTCCGGCCGACATCCTGCCGACATCCCTCCACACCGAAAGCTGCCGATGAACTACTTCGACGCGATCATCTTGGGCATCGTGGAGGGGCTCACCGAGTTCCTGCCCGTCTCGAGCACCGGCCACCTGACGATCGCCGAGAAGATGCTAGGTCTCGAGGTCGACGACCCGGCCGTCACCGGCTTCACCGCGGTGATCCAGATGGGCGCGATCGCGGCGGTGATCCTCTACTTCGCCCGCGACATCTGGAACATCGTCCGCACCTGGGTGCTGGGTCTGGTGAAGCCGGAGTACCGCGGCCACCGAGACTTCCGGATGGGCTGGTACATCATCGTCGGGACGATCCCGGTCGGCATCGTCGGGCTGGCGTTCAGGAACGTGATCAAGGACGACCTGCGCTCGCTCTGGGTCGTGGGGTATGCGCTGATCGGCTGGAGTGTGGTGATGTGGGCCGCCGAGCGGACCGCGCGCCAGGACCGGTCCGAGAAGCGGCTCAACCTGACCGACGCGGTGGTGGTCGGCCTCTTCCAATGCGTCTCCCTGATCCCGGGCGTCTCGCGATCTGGGGCGACGATCTCGGCGGGGCTCTTCCGCGGGCTCGACCGCGTGACTGCGACCCGGCTCTCGTTCTTCCTCTCCATCCCGGCCCTGCTGGCGGCCGGGATCTTCGAGATGAAGGACGCGCTCGGCGGCAACATCAGCGTGGGCGAGACCATCGTGGGGACCGTGGTGGCGTTCGTCGTCGCCTACGCGACGGTGGCGTGGCTGCTCCGCTTCGTCGCCCACCATCCGATCACGTGGTTCATCCCGTATCGGGTGGCGCTGGGTGTGCTCCTGCTCGTGCTGCTGGCCAGCGGGGTGATGTCGGCAACCTGATCCCGACGGCTGCCGGGTCTGGCTCCTGCGGTTTGGTCCCAAACCGCAACCTGGATCGATCCAAGACTGCGGTTTGGGACCAAACCGCAAGGTTCAGAGCCAGCCGGACCGCTTGAAGAACATCCACAGCGCGCCCACGAAGAGCACCATCAGGGCGATCGAGTAGGCGTAGCCGTATTGCCACGTGAGCTCGGGCATGTGCACGAAGTTCATGCCGTAGACGCCCGCGATCAGGGTGGGCGCGGCGACCAGGCCGACGCCGGCTGAGATCTTGCGCATGTCCTCGTTCTGCTGCACCGAGATCTGCGCCAGGTGGGCGTCGAACGCCGTGGACAGCAGCTGGTCGAGCCCGTCGACGGTCTCGGCCACGCGGTTGAGGTGGTCGAGGACGTCGCGGAAGAACGGCGCGGACGCCTCGTCGATGCCGGGGACGGCGCCGGTGGCGAAGCGCCGCATCGGCTCGCGTAGCGGGAGTACGGCGCGCCTGGCCTCGGCGATCTCGCGCTTGAGTGTGTAGATACGGGCCGAGTCGTTGGTCCGCTGGGCCGAGAAGACCGACGTCTCGAC
This sequence comes from Nocardioides sp., assembly GCF_036493135.1. GTDB lineage: Bacteria > Actinomycetota > Actinomycetes > Propionibacteriales > Nocardioidaceae > Nocardioides. The sequence goes on from NZ_DASXQG010000009.1 coordinate 6,600, forward strand.
CTCGTCGACGTCCTCCTCGAGGGAGCTCATCACCGACAGGTAGCCGTCGACGACCCGGTCGCACACGGCGTACACCACGGCGGAAGGTCCGTGGGTGAGCACGGCGGACTTGGCCTCGAGGTCGCGCCGTGCGCTGTGCAGCTCCGAGCCGGAGCCGTGCCGCACGGTGATCACGAAGTCGTCGCCCACGAACATGTTGATCTCGCCGGTCTCGACCGCGTCCGTGGCATCGACGTACCACAGGGACTTCACGGTCAGGAACAGCGTGTGCTCGTAGCGCTCGAGCTTGGGACGTTGGTGCGCGGTGAAGGCGTCCTCGACCGCCAGTGGATGGAGTCCGAACTCCTCCTCGACGGTCGCCAGCTCCTCCTCGTTCGGCTCGTGCAGGCCGACCCAGACGAAGTCGCCGGGCTCGGTCGCGAGCTTGCGGACGCGGCCCAGATCGCTGGGCGGGAGGTCGTCGACGATCCGCTTCCCCTGGCGGTACACGGCGCTGTCCACGATCACGGCGCCCACGCTAGTCCCGTCGGTAAGGCGTGAGGCGCAGCCGCGCAGGAACTCCCCGAGGACCACCCGGGGGCGCCCCCTAGTCTCGACCCATGGCCACCGTGATCCTGCTCCGGCACGGGCGTACCGAGGCGAACGCGTCCGGCACGCTGGCCGGCCGCACGCCCGGCGTCCATCTCGACGATCTCGGCCGCACCCAGGCCGAACGGGCGGCCGAAAGACTCGCCGTGGTACCGCTCGCCGAGCTCGTGTCCAGCCCCCTCGAGAGGTGCCGGGAGACGGCGCGGGCCGTCGGGGCCCGCCAGGCCACCAGGCCGCGCGTGCACACCGACAAGGCGTTGACCGAGTGCGACTACGGCGAGTGGCAGGGCCGGAAGCTGCGCGACCTGGCGCGGCTGGCGCTGTGGAAGACGGTGCAGACCAACCCGTCCGCCGCGACGTTCCCGGGCGGGGAGTCGCTGCTCCACATGCAGTCGCGCGCGGTCGACGCCGTACGCCGTCGGGACGCCGCCGTCACGGCGGCGCACGGTGCCGACGCGGTCTGGCTGGCGGTCAGCCACGGCGACGTGATCAAGTCGGTGATCGCCGATGCCCTGGGCATGCACCTCGACCTGTTCCAGCGCATCCAGGTCGACCCCGCCTCGATCTCGGTGATCCGCTACACCGAGGCCCGGCCCTACGTCCTGTCCGCCAACACCCACGAGGGCGATCTCTCCTGGCTGGTCCCGCAGGTCCCGAAGAAGGGTTCGCGGAAGAGGGCCGACCACGGTGCCGCCGTCGGCGGGGGCGCCGGAGCGGGAACGCGGCCCTGAGCCGCTCCACTCCGCTGCATAAGGTGGAGCCATGCCCGTGATGCACGAGTTCGACCCGCCCGAGCGTTTCGTGGCAGGCACGGTCGGCGAACCCGGCGGGCGCACGTTCTTCCTGCAGGCCCGCTCCGGCCCGCGGATGGTCAGCGTCGCGCTGGAGAAGCAGCAGGTCGCCGTGCTCGCGGAGCGCGTCGACGAGCTCCTCGACGAGGTGATGGCCAGCACCGGAAACGACACGCTGATCCCGGCGGTCGCGCCGGTCGCGCTGGACGACGCCGGTCCGCTGGAGCAGCCGATCGACGAGCAGTTCCGGGCGGGCACCATGACCCTGTCCTGGGACCCCGCCATCGCCCGGGTCGTGATCGAGGTCTTCCCGCTGACCGACACCGCCGAGGAGGACGACGAGGAGGACGAGCCGGAGGAGGTCTTCCTGGTCCGCCTCGAGGCCGGCCCGGCGCGCGCCTTCGTGAAGCGGGCCAGCCTCGTGCTCGAGGCGGGCCGTCCGGACTGCCCCTTCTGCGGCAGCCCGATCGACCCCGACGGCCATCTCTGCGTCCGCGCGAACGGGTTCCGCCGTCGCGACCCGGCGTGACGGACCCTCCTGATGGGGCAGACACTCCTCACCGCTGAGCTCAGGCTGCACGGCCGGGTGATGCCGGCGTCGAACGCGACGTTCGTCGGCGAGGTCGACGGCTGCCGCGTCATCTACAAGCCGGTCGCGGGGGAGCGGCCGCTGTGGGACTTTCCCGACGGCACCCTGGCCGAGCGCGAGGAGGCGGCGTACGTCGTCTCGGAGGCGCTGGCGTGGAACATCGTCCCGCTCACGTTCCGCCGCGACGGCCCGCACGGTCTCGGGATGGTGCAGGTCTGGCAGGAGCCGGATCCGGTCCAGGAGGCCGTCACGCTGGTGCCGGACACGGAGGTGCCCGAGGGCTTCCTCTATGTGTTCGAGGGCGTGGACGACCGCGACCAGGTCGTCTCGCTGGTCCACGAGGACACTCCGGAACTGCGGCGGATGGCGGTGTTCGACGCGGTGGTGAACAACGCCGACCGCAAGGGCGGGCACGTGCTGACGATGACCGACGGCCACCGTTACGGCGTCGACCACGGGCTGACCTTCCACGTCGAGCACAAGCTCCGGACCGTGCTGTGGGGGTGGGCCGGCGAGCTCCTCACCGACGACGACCGCGACGGGCTGGAGCAGATCTCCGCCCGGCTCGAGGGAGATATCGGCGAACGCCTGCTCGGTCTGCTCACGCCGCACGAGGTCGAGGCGACCCGGCGCCGGGTCAAGCGGCTGCTCCGGGTCGGCACCCTGCCGGAGCCCGGCCAGGGCTGGCGGGCCATCCCGTGGCCACCCTTCTGACACCCGGACGACGAGCGGGACGGCTGCCGTAGTCTCCCGATATGCGTGCGTGGCCTGCTCCGGACCTGCCTGTCCTCCCCGTGACGGCGCCCCCGGTTCGAGTACACGACACGGCCAGCGGCGGCCTCGTCGAGACGCGTCCTGACGGTCCGGCCCGCCTGTACGTCTGCGGCATCACGCCGTACGACGCGACCCACATGGGCCACGCCGCGACGTACGTCGCGTTCGACCTGCTCCACCGGGCCTGGCGCAACGCCGGGCACGACGTGGTCTACGTGCAGAACGTGACCGACGTCGACGACCCGTTGTTCGAGCGGGCGGCGAAGGTGGGGATCGACTGGCGCGAGCTGGCGGCACGGGAGACCGAGCTGTTCCGTCAGGACATGGCCGCGCTCCGGATCCTCCCGCCTGCGCACTTCCCGGGTGCCGAGGAGTCGCTGCACCTGATCGTCGATCTGATCCGCCGACTCCAGGACGTCGGTGTGGTCTACCAGGTGGACGACGACCTCTACTTCTCGGTGTCGGCGGATCCGGCGTTCGGCGACGAGTCCGGCTGGACCCGCGACGAGATGCTCGCGGTCTTCGCCGACCGCGGCGGCGACCCCGACCGGGCGGGGAAGAAGGACCCGCTCGACTGCCTGGTCTGGCGCGCGGAGCGACCCGGTGAGCCGGCCCTCGACAGTGCACTCGGCCGCGGCCGCCCTGGCTGGCACGTCGAGTGCACCGCGATGGCCCTCGACCTGCTGGGTGAGCGGTTCGACGTCCAGGGCGGAGGCACCGACCTGATCTTCCCGCACCACGAGATGTGCGCCTCCGAGGCCCAGGTGCTCACCGGCGCGCCGTACGCCCTGGCCTATGTGCACGCCGGGATGGTCGCCTACGACGGCGCGAAGATGTCGAAGTCGAAGGGAAACCTGGTCTTCGTCTCGGCCCTGCGAAACAGCGACGTCGACCCGATGGCGATCCGGCTGACCGTGCTCCGGCACCACTATCGCTCCGACTGGGAGTGGACCGACGACCAGCTGTGGGCTTCCATCGACCAGCTCGACAGGTGGCGTCGCGCGCTCGCGGTCGGTGCCGGTGCTCCGGCCGCGCCGGTCGTGGACGCCGTCCTCACCGCACTCGCCACCGACCTGGACGCGCCGTCCGCGATCGCGGCCGTCGACGCGTGGGCGGACGCCACGCTCGGGAGCTCGGGCCTCGCGGACACCAGCGATCCCGAGGCGGGCGCGTCGATGCGTGCGCTGCTCGACGCCGCGCTCGGCGTCGCTCTGTAGCGACCGGTAGCCCTCTGTAGGGACACCGGGTCGTCAGATGACGACTCGGCGTGATGGCGCTGTCTTTGCGCCGACTCGGCGGGTCAGGCCTCGTCGCCGCGTCGCTTCAGGTACCGCTCGAACTCCCGCGCGATCGCTTCGCCGCTCGCCTCCGGCAGGTCGGTCGTGTCGCGGGTCTCCTCGAGGGCGCGGACGTAGTCCGCGACGTCCTCGTCCTCCTCGGCCAGCTCGTCGACACCGCGCTCCCAGGCGCGTGCGTCCTCCGGTAGCTCGCCCAACGGGATCGCGCACTCGAGCAGCTCCTCGATCTGCCCGAGCAGGGCCAGCGTCGCCTTCGGGCACGGCGGCTGCGCGACGTAGTGGGGGACTGCCGCCCAGTACGACACCGACGGTACGTCGAGCCGCACGCAGGCGTCCTGGAAGACGCCGACGATGCCGGTCGGCCCTTCGTACGTCGACTGCTCGAGCCGGAGCCGGTCGACCAGGTCGGGCTCGGTCGCGGTCCCCGAGACCGGGATCGGCCGGGTGTGCGGAGTGTCGGCCAGGAGGGCGCCGAGCGTGATCACGAGCTCACCCCCGAGGTCGTCACAGGCGGCCAGGAGCTCGGCACAGAACTGGCGCCAGCGCATGTTCGGCTCGATGCCGCGGATCAGGATCACGTCGCGGTCGAGGTCCGGAGGAGAGGCGACGGCGAGCTGCGTGCTCGGCCAGGTGATCCGGCGGTGCCCGAGCTCGTCGCTGCCGACGAGGGGACGGTTCACTTGGAAGTCGTAGAACTCCTCCGGGTCGATGGCGCCGATGATCCGCGCGTCCCAGACCTTGATCAGGTGGTCGATGACGGCCGACGCCGCGTCGGCCGCGTCGTTCCAGCCCTCGAAGGCCGCAATCACCACCGGCTCGATCAGGCCGTCGATCTCCTCGATCTCGATCACTCGACAACAGTAGTCATCCAGGTGATGGCTCCGCCCACCGAAACGGTCCGGTCGCGGTCCGGTCGGGATTTCGTCGAGCGCCCCGAACGGTGTCACGATGCGGGAACGGAGTCCGCCACCTGGGACGTCGTTCCTAGGCTGGTGACCCACGAGAGCCGACGACATTTTTGGGAGTGCTGTGCCGCAGCCGGAGGGGACCCACCGTCCCGATGCGACCGAGGAGCTCGGCGAGCTCCTCGGCGCGCGGATCCTGGTGCTCGACGGGGCGATGGGCACGATGATCCAGGAGCATCGCCTGGACGAGGCGGCGTACCGCGGAGAACGCTTCGCGTCCTTTGACGGTGACCTGGCCGGCGACAACGACCTGCTCTCGCTGAGCAACCCCGAGGTGATCCGTGCGATCCACCGCGCGTACCTCGACGCGGGCGCCGACATCATCTGCACCAACACCTTCAACGGCACCCGCATCTCCCAGGCCGACTACGGTCTCGAGGACCTCTGCTATGAGCTGAACGCCGCCGCGGCGGGGCTGGCACGGGAGGCGGCGGACGACGCCTCGACTCCCGACCGGCCGCGGTTCGTGGCCGGTTCGCTCGGCCCGACGTCCAAGACCGCGTCGATCTCGCCGGACGTCAACGACCCGGGCGCGCGCAACGTCACCTTCGACGACCTGGTGGCGGCGTACCTCGAGGAGGCGCGCGGCCTGGTGGACGGCGGCGTCGACATCCTCCTGATCGAGACGATCTTCGACACCCTCAACGCCAAGGCCGCGATCTTCGCGGTCGAGACGCTCTTCGAGGAGCACGGTCGGCGGTGGCCGGTGATCGTGTCGGGCACCATCACCGACGCCAGCGGGCGCACGCTGTCCGGCCAGGTGACCGAGGCGTTCTGGAACTCCATCCGGCACGTCCGGCCGCTCGCAGTCGGGCTGAACTGCGCGCTCGGTGCCGAGGACCTGCGTCCGTACGTCGCCGAGCTGTCGCGGATCGCGAACTGCTTCGTCTCCGCCCACCCGAACGCCGGGCTTCCCAACGCCTTCGGCGAGTACGACGAGACCCCCGACCACATGGCGGAGGTGCTGGGGGAGTTCGCCACCAGCGGGCTGCTGAACATCGTCGGCGGATGCTGCGGCACCACCGCCGACCACATCGCCGCGATCGCCGACGCGGCGAAGGGCGTCACGCCGCGACCGGTCCCGACGATCGACGGCGCGATGCGGCTGTCCGGGCTCGAGCCGGTGACGATCACCGAGGACAGCCTGTTCGTCAACGTCGGCGAGCGCACGAACATCACCGGCTCCGCGCGCTTCCGCAAGCTGATCAAGGACGGGGACTACGACACCGCGCTGTCCGTGGCGGCGCAGCAGGTCGAGGCCGGCGCGCAGGTCATCGACGTGAACATGGACGAGGGGATGATCGACGGGGTCGCGGCGATGGACCGCTTCCTCAAGCTGATCGCCTCCGAGCCCGACATCTCGCGGGTGCCGGTCATGGTCGACTCCTCGAAGTGGGAGGTGATCGAGGCCGGCCTGAAGTGCGTGCAGGGCAAGGCGATCGTCAACTCGATCTCCATGAAGGAGGGCGAGGAGGCGTTCATCGAGCACGCCCGGCTGTGCCGCCGGTACGGCGCGGCGGCGGTGGTGATGGCGTTCGACGAGGACGGCCAGGCCGACAACCTGGAACGTCGTACCGCGGTGTGCGAGCGCGCCTACCGGATCCTCACCGAGAAGGTGGGATTCCCGCCCGAGGACATCATCTTCGACCCGAACGTGTTCGCGATCGCGACGGGCATCGAGGAGCACGCGGCGTACGGGCACGACTTCATCCAGGCGACCCGCTGGATCAAGGAGAACCTCCCCGGCGCCCTGGTCTCCGGCGGCATCTCCAACGTCAGCTTCAGCTTCCGCGGCAACAACCCGGTGCGCGAGGCGATCCACGCGGTGTTCCTGTACCACGCGATCGCGGCCGGCCTCTCCATGGGCATCGTCAACGCCGGCGCCTTGACCGTCTACGACCAGGTGGACCCCGAGCTGCGCGAGCGGATCGAGGACGTCGTCCTCAACCGGCGCGCCGACGCCGCCGAGCGTCTGCTGGAGATCGCCGAGCGCTACAACACCGCCGCCGGCGAGGTCGAGGAAGCTGCTGAGGAGTGGCGGGAGCTCCCGCTCCGCGAGCGGATCACGCACTCGCTGGTGAAGGGCATCGACACCTACGTCGAGGGCGACACCGAGGACCTCCGCGTCGAGATCGCGGCCGCCGGTGGACACCCGATCGAGGTGATCGAGGGTCCGCTGATGGACGGCATGAACGTCGTCGGTGACCTCTTCGGCGCCGGGAAGATGTTCCTGCCGCAGGTCGTCAAGAGCGCGCGCGTCATGAAGAAGGCGGTGGCCCACCTCATCCCGTTCATCGAGGAGGAGAAGGCCAAGGACCCCGCGCTGGCCAAGCAGAAGGACACCAACGGCACGATCGTCACCGCGACGGTGAAGGGCGACGTCCACGACATCGGCAAGAACATCGTGGGCGTCGTGCTCCAGTGCAACAACTACGAGGTGATCGACCTCGGGGTGATGGTGCCGGCGCAGAAGATCCTCGACACGGCGCGCGAGGTCGAGGCCGACGCGATCGGGCTGTCGGGCCTGATCACACCGAGCCTCGACGAGATGGTGAACGTCGCGACCGAGATGCAGCGCCAGGGCTTCACGCTGCCGCTGCTGATCGGCGGCGCGACCACGTCGCGCGCCCACACCGCCGTCAAGGTCGATCCCCGGTACGACGGTCCGGTGGTCTGGGTGAAGGACGCCTCTCGCTCGGTGCCGGTCACCGCCGCGCTCCTGCACGAGACCAACCGCGTGAAGCTGATGGCGGACGTCAAGGCCGACTACGACTCGCTGCGGGCCCGGCATGCGGCCAAGAACGATCGACCTCTGGCCACCCTCGAGGACGCCCGCGCGGCGCGCACCCCGATCGAGTGGCAGGGCTACCGGCCGCCGCGGCCGCACCTGCTCCTGCAGCAGGACCACGACGTCTCGCCGATCACCGGCCGCCGGGGTGCGACCCAGCACGTGCGGGTCGTCCGGAACGCCGACCTCGGCGACATCCGCCGCTACATCGACTGGCAGCCGTTCTTCAACGCGTGGGAGATGAAGGGGTCGTTCCCGGAGATCCTCGAGGACGCCGACTCCGGCGAGACCGCGCGGAAGCTGTACGACGACGCGCAGAAGATGATGGAGCGCCTGATCGACGAGAAGTGGCTGACCGCGAACGGTGTGGTCGGTCTGTTCCCGGCGAACTCGGTCGGCGACGACATCGAGGTGTACCTCGACGAGCAGCGCGGCGAGGCGCACGCCGTACTCCACCAGCTGCGGCAGCAGGGGGCACACCGGCCCGGCGTACCGAACCGATGCCTGGCCGACTTCGTCGCGCCCAAGGAGACCGGCCTCAAGGACTACGTCGGGTTGTTCGCGGTCACGGCCGGGATCGGCAGCCAGGATCGGATCGAGGAGTTCAAGAAGGAGCTCGACGACTACTCCGGGATCCTGCTCGAGTCGTTGGCGGATCGGCTGGCGGAGGCCTTCGCCGAGCGGATGCACGAACGCATCAGGCGTGAGCTGTGGGGCTACGCCCCCGACGAGCACCTCGACAACCGGCAGCTGATCAAGGAGCAGTACCACGGCATCCGGCCCGCGCCGGGGTACCCCGCGAGCCCGGACCACACCGAGAAGAAGGTCCTGTGGGACCTGCTCGACGTCACCACGAACACCGGCATGGAGCTCACGGACTCGATGGCGATGTGGCCGGGTGCGTCGGTGTCCGGGATCTACTTCAGCCACCCCGAGTCGCAGTACTTCGTGGTCGGCCGGCTCGCGCCCGACCAGGTGGCCGACTACGCCGAGCGCAAGGGCTGGACGCTGGCCGAGGCCGAACGCTGGCTCTCGCCCAACCTCGGCTACGACCCGGAGGACTGATCCGGTGGGAGACGAGGCACCGGGTCGCCGGATCGACTCGTACGCCGCCGTGCTCTGGGACATGGACGGCACGCTCGTCGACACCGAGCCCTACTGGATGGTCGCCGAGCTCGCGCTGGCCGAGAGGTACGGCGGCACGTGGACGCCCGAGCAGTCGCTCACCCTGGTCGGCTTCGACCTCATCGACGCAGCACGCGTCATGCGCGAGCGGATGGGCATCGAGCCCGCTCCCGAGCAGATCGTCGAGGAGATGCTCGACTCGGTGATCGAGCAGGTGGAGCACGCCGTACCGTGGCGCGAGGGGGCGGTCGAGCTGCTCTCGTCGCTCGGTGAGGCGGGCGTCCCGTGCGCGCTGGTCACGATGTCCTGGACCCGCTTCGTCAAGCCGATCCTCGAGGGACTCCCGGTGGACACGTTCGCCGCGGTGGTCACCGGAGACACCGTCGACCGCGGCAAGCCCCACCCGGAGCCCTATCTGACCGCGGCCCGGGAGCTCGACGTGCTCGCCGGTGACTGCCTGGCGATCGAGGACTCCGACACCGGCGCGACGTCCGCCGTCGCGGCGGGCTGCACGGTGCTCTGCGCCCCCCTGCACGTGCAGGTCCCACCGGGTCCGGGCCGGGTCTTCACCGACTCCCTCGTCGGCCTCTCGGCCTCCTCGCTGCTTCCGGCCTGAGTTGCGGTTTGGTCCCAAACCGCAGATTTGGACCGTTCCAACGTGCGGTTTGGGACCAAACCGCAGCAATTCCGAGCCCGCCGGCAATCGTTGTGGTTTCGCGACATCCCCGGGACACCGCGGTGATGGACCGCATCGGGACCACAGGCTATGTTCTCGGCACGAACGCGCCCGGTCGGAGTGGGGCTTGGCGCGGCACACCCGACCATACGAGGGGATGACTCGTGATCCGACACAAGCTCCTGGCCGCGACGGGCGCCGGCGCACTCGCCGTCGCGCTTGCGGCCTGCGGCAGCAGCAACAGCAGCGGCGGCAACACGGCCGCCACCGGCACCGGTGTTCCGTGGATCCTCGGCACCACCGACACGGTGACGGCCCTGGACCCGGCCGGTTCCTACGACCTGGGCTCCTCCACGATGGAGTACAACCTGTACCAGACCCTGGTGACGGTTCCGCCCAACTCGACGAAGATCGAGGGCGACGCGGCGAAGTCGTGCACCTACAGCGACCCCAAGACGCTGACCTGCACGCTCAACCCGGGTGAGAAGTTCTCCAACGGCGACCCGCTCACCTCGGAGGACGTCAAGTACAGCCTCGACCGGGCGATCAAGATCCAGGACGCCAACGGGGCCGCCATCTACCTGCTCGGCAGCATCACCGACACCGCCAAGGACGGCACGGTCACCATGAACAAGGGGGCGATCGAGACGCCCGACCCCCAGACCGTCGTGTTCCACCTCGACCACCCCGACACGACGTTCCAGTACGTGCTGACGTACCCCGGCGCCGCGGCGATCGTGGACCACAAGGTGTTCCCGGCCGACAAGAAGCTCCCAGACGACCAGATCATCGGCTCCGGGCCCTACAAGCTGGCCCAGTACAAGGCCGGGCAGCAGGGCGTGCTCGAGCTCAACTCCAACTACACGGGCCCCAACCAGGGCAAGGCGCCCCAGGTGTTCGTCAAGTACTACACGGAGCCGTCGGCGCTGAAGCTCGCCGTCCAGAACGGGGAGGTCGACGTCGCCTGGCGGAGCCTGGCCCCGACCGACGTCGCCTCGCTCAAGAAGGACAGCAACGTCACGGTGGCCACGGGCAAGGGCGCCGAGATCCGTTACTGGGTCTGGTACCTCAAGAGTGCCGTCGGCAAGCAGCTGGCCATACGCCAAGCCGCGGCCCAGATCTTCGACCGGACCGCGATCGCCAGCAAGGCCTATGACAACACCGTCGACCCGCTGTACTCGATCGTCCCACCGGGCTACGGCGGCCAGAAGGATTCCTTCAAGACGGCCTACGGCTCACCCGACGTGGCCAAGGCCAAGGCCATCCTGCAGAAGGCGGGCATCAAGACGCCGATCAACATCACCGTAGGGTGGACGCCCACCCACTACGGGCCGAGCACCGAGGACGAGGCCAACGAGGTCCAGCGTCAGCTGGAGGCCAGCGGGCTGTTCAAGGTCACCCTCAAGAGCACCGAGTGGGATCAGTACCAGACGATCTACAAGCAGGGTGCCTACGACCTGTACATCCTCGGCTGGTTCCCCGACTACCCGGACGCCGACGACTACCTGTCGCCGTTCCTGGTCAACGGAGGGTTCTTCCAGAACGGCTACTCGAACCCGCAGGCGGACAAGTTGGTCGCCGAGGAGCAGGGCACCAGTGACCAGGCCAAGAGGCAGCAGATCTTCGGACAGCTGCAGGACATCGCGGCCAAGGACGTCCCGTTCATCCCGTCGTGGGTGGGACAGAACACCGCGGTGTACGGCAAGGGGATGTCCGGGGTCGAGAGCACGCTCGACCCGTCGTTCATCTTCCGGTTCTGGTTGGTCACCAAGAACGGCTGATCTACTCAGAGCACGACGTCGTGGGGGGAGGCCCGAGAGGTCTCTCCCCACGACCCGTGCCAGGAGGCACTTCTCATGACACGTGCTGGATCAGGATCGCTTCCCCGGTACATCCTGCAGCGCATCCTCTTGGTGATCCCGATGATCTGGGTCATCCTCACCCTCGTCTTCTTCTTGATGCGGGTCGCTCCCGGTGATCCCGTCTCGGCGGCCCTTGGCGGGAAGCTCAACCCACAAGCACTGGAACAGCGGCGCGAGGCGCTCGGCTTCAACCGGCCGCTGCTCGCGCAGTACTGGGACTACCTGTCGTCGGTGCTGCACGGCGACTTCGGGACCACCTTCAGCGACAACCAACCCGTCCTGCACGTGATCCGGGACAACGGCGGCGCCACTCTCTACCTCACGATGGCATCGTTCGCCCTCGCCCTGCTGATCGGCATTCCCCTCGGACTGCTCGCGGGTCGCTATCGCGACTCCGCGCCGGACGCGGTGATTCGGTTGTTCGGCATCCTGACCTACGCTGCGCCGATCTTCTTCGTGGGGTTCCTGCTCCAGTTCTACGTGGCCGAGCCCCTCGGTCTGCCCACGTCGGGAGACGCGAGTCCGATCACCGTCTTCGAGGTCCCGACCAAGACGCACATCCTCCTTCTCGACGCCGTGCTGAGCGGGAACGGCACCGCGGTCCAGGACGTGCTCAAGCACCTGATCCTTCCCGCGTTCACGCTCGCGCTGCTCATCTGCGGGGTCTTCATCCGGCTGGTGCGCGTCAACATGCTGCAGACCATGCAGACCGACTACGTCGAGGCCGCTGAGGCTCGGGGCCTGAAGCGGAGCAGTGTGACGTGGCGGCACGGCTTTCGCAACGCGCTCATCCCCGTCATCACCATCGTTGGGCTCCAGTTCGCGCTGCTCCTGGGAGGGGCCATCCTGACCGAGCAGACCTTCAACTGGCCGGGGATCGGTTCGAAGCTCTTGTTCTACATCAACAACCGCGACTACGGCGCAGTCCAGGGAATCGTCACCTTCCTCGCGATCGCCGTGGTGGTGGTCAGCGTGCTGATCGACGTCGTCAACGCCCTCATCGATCCGCGAGTGAGGTACTGATGCGACGCATGTTTGCCGCCCTCGCCAAGCCCTTCACCGAGACCACCGGCCTGGCCCGCTGGATGCTGGTCGCAGGGATCCTGATCACCGCGGTCTTCGTGGTCTGTGCGATCTTCGCGCCGTGGCTCGCCCCCTACGGCTTCGCCCAGTCCTCTGCCCACGGCGTGGACTTCCCGAAGACCGGCCACCCCAGCTCGGCTCATCCGTTCGGCACCGACCGGCTCTTCTTCGACGTCCTCTCCCGCGTGATCTGGGGGGCCCGCACCGCCCTGGAGGTCGTGGTCCTCTCGATCCTCTTCTGTGTCGTCCTGGGGGTTCCGCTGGGTCTGCTGTCGGGTTTCTACGGCGGCGCACTGGACAGGGTCCTGGTGCTGATCATGGACGCGCTGTACGCATTCCCGACCCTCCTGCTGGCCATCGTCGTGTCGTTCCTGCTCACCGACGTCTACGGCGGCAGCGTGATCGCGGTGTCTGTCTCGCTGACGGTGGTCTACATCCCGCAGTACTTCCGGGTGGTCCGCAACACGACATTCAGCGCCAAGGAGGCGACGTACATCGAGGCCGCTCGGGCGATCGGGGCACGGGACATCAGGATCATGCGCAAGTACCTCTTCGGGAACGTCGTGCACAGCGTGCCGGTCCTGGGCACGTTGAACGCTGCCGACGCCATCCTCACTCTCGCCGGCCTCGGGTTCCTCGGACTCGGCATCCAGTCGACCCAGGCGGCCGAGTGGGGCCACGACCTGCAGCGTGCCCTGGCCGATGCCGGCTCCGGCGTATGGTGGACCGGTCTCTACCCCGGTCTGGCCATCGTGTTCCTGGTGACCGGACTCACCCTCGTAGGCGAAGGCCTGAACGAGACCCTGAACCCGACGCTGCGCCGCCGCCGGCTGCTCCCCGTCGTCATGTCGCAGCGCGAACGCACGACGCCCGTCCAGGAAGAGCAGGGCTGACATGGCCATCGACCTCACCGACGAAGTCGTCGCCCCCGCCCCCCAGGAACCGGTGATCTCGGCCCGCGACGTCCGGGTCTGGTACGGCACGACCAGAGGCGCTATCCGGGCCGTGGACGGCGTGAGCTTCGACCTGGCTCCCGGCGAGACCCTGGGCCTGGTCGGGGAGTCCGGGTGCGGGAAGTCGACCCTCGGGCGAGGCCTGATGGGGCTTCTGCCCGAAGGTGCCAAGCGGGACGGCGAGGTCCTGTTCCGGGGCCGCGACATCTTCTCGCTCAGCAAGAAGGAGGCCTATCAGCTGCGGGGCCGCGAGCTCGGGATGATCTTCCAGGAGCCGCTGACCCGGCTGAACCCGCTGATGCGGATCTCGCAGCACTTCGAGGAGACCATCAAGCAGCACGAGCCGGACCTCTCCAAGGACGAGATCCGCGACCGCGCCCTGGAAGTACTACGACTGATGGGGATTCCTCCGACCCGCTACCGCTCCTACCCGCACGAGTTCTCCGGCGGGATGCGACAGCGCCTGATGATCGCGCTGGCTCTGGTGCTGCGTCCCGCCTTCGTGGTGGCGGACGAGCCGACCACGGCCCTCGACGTGCTGGTCGAGGCCCAGATCGTGCAGATCCTCAACGACCTGCGCCGCAACTTCCAGACGTCGCTGCTGCTGATCACCCACAACGTCGGGATCGTGGCCGAGGCGTGTGACCGGGTGGCGGTGATGTACGCCGGCCGGATCGTCGAGCAGGGTCGGGTGGCCGAGGTCTTCAAGAATCCGCAGCATCCCTACACGCGGGCGCTGATGCGATCGACGATCTCGCTGACGACGACCGGTCTGAACTACATCCCCGGCGCACCGCCCGACCTCGTCGACCCTCCGGACGGGTGCCGGTTCCATCCCCGCTGCACGGAGGCGATGAACGTGTGCGCCGTCCAGAACCCGGTCGACATCGAGCGCCCCGGCGGCGGTCGTGTCGAGTGCTGGCTGGTGGGTCCGGACGACCAGATCCCGCCCGGTGGGAAGCAGTCCCTCAAGCAGGAGGAGCTGACCGTTGTCGACGAAGCCTGACTCTCCCAGCGTCATGTCGTCCCTGGTGGAGGTGCGCGACCTCTCTGTGTACTTCGAGCTGCGGGGCGGGACATTCGCCAGGCTGTTCGGGCGTGACACCGGCCTGATCAAGGCGGTCGACGGGGTCACCTTGGACCTTCGGCCCGGTGAGGTCGTGGGCCTGGTCGGCGAGAGCGGCAGCGGCAAGTCCACGCTGGGTCGTGCCCTCCTCGGCCTGGTGCCGGCGACGCACGGCTCGATCCGCCTGAAGGACCAGGACCTGGCCGACCTGAACCGTCGCAAGCTCCGTGAGATCCGGCAGGTGGTCCAGATGGTGTTCCAGGACCCCAATGCCGCCCTGAACCCCTCGATGACGGTCGAGGAGGCGGTGGCGGACGCCCTCCGGGTGCATGGCGTGAGATCGTCCGCGGAGCGGCGTACGCGGGTCGTCGAAGCCCTCGAGCGGGTGGGACTCTCGCCGGTGGAGCTCTTCTTGAGCAAGTACCCCCGAGACCTGTCCGGTGGGCAGAAGCAGCGCGTGGTGCTCGCCCGGGCAATCGTCCTCGACCCCGAGCTCCTCGTCGCGGACGAACCGGTGTCGATGCTCGACATGAGTGTGCGAGCGAAGATCCTCCAGCTGATGCTCGACCTCAAGAACGACCTCGGCCTCACCTACGTCTACATCACCCACGACCTGGCCACGGCCAAGTACTTCTGTGACCGGATCGCGATCATGTACCTCGGCCGGGTGGTCGAGATCGGGCCGACCGACGAGATCTTCGCCAACCCTCGGCATCCCTACACCAAGGCGCTGTTGGCGGCCATCCCCGAGCCCGATCCCGACAAAGCGTTGCCGCGGGATCTGCCGCGAGGGGAGATCCCGGACGCCGCGCAACCCCCGCTCGGGTGCGCGTTCCACCCTCGGTGCCCCGAGGCGGTCTCCGCCTGCGGGTGGGAGTCGAGGGACCTGCGGGCTCTCCTCGAGGAGCACTGGATGCGGGCGGACGCGGCGTACGACGAGGAGCAGAACGTGATCGGTGACCTGGAGGCCTTGGACGACCCGTCGACCATCGCGACGTTCGGAGCCGGTGGCAGTGCGGCGGTACGCGCCATCCTGGACCGGATGAGGGCCGAGGACACCGCCGAGCCGCTGTGGTCGGGCGTCACATCGATCCAGGACAGCGGATCGGGGGTCACCGTGCACTTCGAGCCGGCCCCGTCGCCCGCCCTGCGGCGAGCCGGCGGCGTCGACGTGGCCTGCGTGCTCTACCCCAACGAGGGCACCGGCCGGACGTCGGACTGAACCACACCCGGGCGCGGGTCGTAGTACCAGCGGCCAATGGAAACTCCCACCTGTCGGGCCGGATCCTGGTGTCCTCAACCGCGTTCCCGAGGAGTTCTGACATGGTCACCCGCACCGCTCTGGCCGCCATCGCCGTCGCCGCACTCACCCTCCCGGTGGGCCTCATCGCGCCCGCCACGGCCTCGCACGGTGGAGGCGATGACGTCCGCACGAAAGGACGCTGCTCGGGCAGCGCACACTGGAAGCTCAAGGCCAAGCCCGACAACGGACGGATCGAGATCGAAGGCGAGATCGACAGCAACAGGTCCGGCCAGGTCTGGCACTGGAAGCTCAAGCACAACGGCAGCAGCTCGGCCAAGGGCTCCAAGCGGACGGCGGGACGCAGCGGCTCGTTCGAGGTGCGGCGCCGGATGGCGAACCTCTCCGGGAAGGACCAGTTCACCTTCCGAGCCACCCACGGCGGGCAGGTCTGCCGTGGCACGATCTCGTACTGACCTTGCGCTGACCGGGCGCTGACCGCGCCGTGACCGACTGACCGGACCGACCACGCAGGCTCCCCGGACCTGCCGCCCAGGGGAAGGAGCGCCGAGTGAGCGCACGGCGGCGTCCCTGGGCCAGTCCGCTGGTGCAGTTCGTGGTGGCCAGCCTGCTGCTGTTCGGCATCACGTGGTGGGCGACCGGGATCTTCTCGCAGCGCGCCGCACGGTCCGAGGCCCTGGCCGACGCCCGCGGCACCACCGAGCTCCTGGCGAACTCGGTGGCCGAGCCGGCGATGCCCCGGGGTCTCGTCACCGGGGATGCCGGCGCGATCGACCGGTTCGACCGCGAGGTGCTCGACCGCCTGTTGGTGAGCGACGTACGCCGGATCAAGATCTGGCGGGCCGACGGCACCATCGTC
Organism: Nocardioides sp.; assembly: GCF_036493135.1. Lineage (GTDB taxonomy): Bacteria > Actinomycetota > Actinomycetes > Propionibacteriales > Nocardioidaceae > Nocardioides. The sequence continues at coordinate 23,278 of NZ_DASXQG010000009.1, forward strand.
TACAGCGACGAGACCCAGCTGATCGGCAAGCGGTTCGAGCTGGACGACGAGCAGCTGAGCGTGCTCCACAGTGGCTACACCGAGGGTGGCGTCTCGGACCTGCGGCGGCGCGAGAACAGGTTCGAGTCCGAGGAGGGCGGCCTGCTCGAGGTGTACACCCGGATCGAGTCACCCGAGGGTCAGCCGCTGTTGTTCGAGGCCTACTACTCCGTCGAGACGGTCAAGCAGCGGTCGGTCGAGGTGCTCAAGCCGTTCCGCCGGATCACGCTCGGTGCGCTGATCGCACTGCTCCTGCTCGGCGTACCGCTCCTCGGCGTTCTCACTCTCCGGCTCACGCGAGCTTCCCGGGCGCGCGAGCGGTTGATGCGTCGCGCGATCGAGTCGTCGGAGGCCGAGCGCCGTCGGATCGCCCGCGACCTGCATGACGGAGTCGTCCAGGAGCTGGCCGGTACGGCGTTCGCGGTCTCGGGGACCGCGCGAGAGCCGTCCTTGTCACCGGAGCTCCGGGAAGAGCTCCAGGGCACCAGCCAGGCATTGCGCCGCTCCCTGCGCCAGCTCCGGTCGATGCTCGTGGAGATCCACCCGCCGGGGCTCGACGCTTCCGGGCTGGGCGCGGCTTTGGAGGACCTGACCGCGCCCGCCGCGTCGTCCGGCACCACGACGTCGGTGTCGGTCGAGGGCGTGGCGGATGCACCCGACCATGTCGTCACGCTGGTGTGGCGGGTCGCGCAGGAGGCGATCCGGAACGCCGTCCGGCACGCGCACGCCTCGAACCTGACGGTGGAGGTCCGTGGCGACGAACGTCAGGTGCGGCTGATGGTCCGGGACGACGGCGTCGGGTTCGACCCGTCCTCGCCGGGGCGAGACAGCTCCTACGGATTGCGCGGCCTGCACAGCCTGGTCGAGGACGGCGGCGGACGAGTGCGGGTGGACTCGGCGCGTGGGGTCGGGACGACCGTACGGATGGCGGTGGAGCGGCGATGACCGGGACGGACGCCAAGATCCGGGTGGTGATCGTGGACGACCACGCAATGCTGAGGGCGGGACTCGACCAGCTGCTCGGCGGGGAGCCGGACCTCGAGGTGGTCGGCAAGGCGGCCGGGGGCGCCGAGGCGGTCGCGCTCGTGCGCGAGGCGCGACCCGACGTTGTCCTGATGGACCTGCAGATGCCCGGTGTCGACGGAGTCGAGGCCACGCGGCAGATCGTCGGCGAGGAGCTGGCCGACGTCCTGGTGCTCACGTCGTACTCCGACGCCGAGCGGATCATCGGCGCGCTGGATGCCGGGGCCTTGGGATATCTGCTCAAGGACGCCGAGCCCGACGAGGTGCTGCGCGGCATCCGTGCGGTGGCGCGGGGCGAGTCGCCGATCAACCCACGGGCCGCCCGGGAGCTCCTCGGCGCACGCCGTACGACGTCCACCGCGGCCGCCGACCTCACTCCGCGCGAGACCGAGGTGCTGGAGCTGGTGCGCCAAGGGCTGGCGAACAAGCAGATAGCCCGACGCCTGGGAATCTCCGAGCGCACCGTGAAGGCTCACCTGACCTCGACGTTCCAGCGGATCGGCGTCGTCGACCGCACCCAGGCGGCGCTGTGGGCCGAGCGGAACGGGATCGGCTAGTCCACGTCCTCCTCGGTGAGCTCGCCGGAGTCTCCGGTGCGCTCGGGGAGCGGCGGAGGCGTCCCGCCGAACTCGGGACACAGCGCCTGGAAGGAGCACCAGTCGCACAGCCGGGAACGATGGGGCCGCCAGTCGCCGGACTCCTGGGCGCGCACGATGGCCTTCCAGATCGCCTCGACCTTGCGCTCGGTGGCGAGGAGGTCAGCCTCGTCCGGGACGTAGCGCAGCATCTCGCCGTTGCCCAGGTAGACCAGCTGGAGCATCGCCGGGACCACACCGCGGGTGCGCCAGATGACCAACGCGTAGAACTTCATCTGGAACAGCGCCTTGGCCTCGAACATCTCTCCGGGGGACCGGCCAGACTTATAGTCGACAATGCGGATCGCGCCGTCCGGGGCGATGTCCAGACGGTCGACGAAACCCCGAAGGAGCAGGCGCGAGTCGAGCAGCGCCTCGACGTACAGCTCCCGCTCCGCCGGCTCGAGCCGCCGCGGGTCCTCCAGCGTGAAGTAGCGGTCGAGCACCGACCGGCACGAGGCCAGCCACTCGGCGATGTCGGGGCCCTCGTCGGTGAACAGCTCCGCCAGGGCCGGCTCTGCTTCCAGCAAGGAATCCCAGGTCGGGACCAGCAGGTCGCGCGCCTGGTCGGGTGTGCGCTCGGGCGACGGAAGGTCGAAGAGGTCTTCCAGCACCTTGTGGACCAGGGTCCCGCGCAGCGCGTCTGCCGACGGCTCCTCGGGAAGGCGGTCGATGGTGCGGTAGCGGTAGAGCAGCGGGCAGGACATGAAGTCCGACGCCCGACTCGGCGACAGCGCGCCGAGCACGTCGACGCCGTCCACCGGCGTCGACCGCAGCTCGGCCGGCGACTCGCCGGCGACCGGCGCAGGGTGCGTCGCGCTCATGCGAAGGAATCTAGGTGAGGCCACCGACAACGCACGGTACGCCGCGCGCGAAGCGCCCGTCCGTCGCGAACCGTTCGGATAGCCTCGACGCATGAGCAACGGCCGCGCATCCCGCGGCTCCACCCCGCGTCCACCTGGGACGTTCAAGGTGGGGTCGATCGCGGGTAGCGACGTGCTCGTGAGCAGCTCGTGGTTCCTGATCGCCGGGCTGATCGCGGTGATCACCGCGCCGGCGGTCGAGAGTGCCGAGCCCGGGCTCGGGCCGCTGAAGTACGTCGGCGGCCTCGCGCTAGCCGTACTGCTCTACCTCTCGGTTCTCGCTCACGAGGCGTCACACGCGCTGGTGGCGCGACGGTACGGGCTCCCGGTCTCGCACATCACGTTGCAGTTCTTCGGTGGCATGACCTCCATCGACGGCGAGCCGGACAGTCCTCGGCAGGAGTTCTGGATCTCCGTCGTCGGCCCGCTGTCGTCGCTCGCGGTCGCCCTGGTGTCGTTCCTGGCGTCCCTGGTGGCGCCCGGTGGCCTGATCGGACTTGCTCTGTCCGGGCTGGCGTGGACCAACCTGTTCGTGGGCATCATCAACCTCGTGCCGGGCCTGCCGCTCGACGGCGGTCGGATCCTCAAGGCCCTGGTCTGGGGCGTCAGCGGTGACACGCACCGCGGCACGATCGTCGCGGCGTGGGGCGGACGCGTGGTCGCCATCCTCGCCATCGGCTACCCCTTCATGACCTCGAAGGTCCTGGGTGTCAAGCCGACCGTGATCGACTTCGTCTTCGCGGGCGTGATCTCGATGTTCCTGTGGACCGGCGCCACGCAAGCGCTGGAGTCTGCCCGGGTACGGTCCCGGCTGCCGCACCTCGTCGCCCGCGACCTGGCGCGCCGTACTCTCACCGTCCCGGGCGAGCTGCCGCTCGCCGAGGCGGTACGCCGTGCGCAGGAGGCCGAGGCGGGCAGCATCGTGACCGTGACCTCGGGCGGTGTGCCGGTGGGCGTGGTCAACGAAGCCGCCCTGCTGTCGGTCCCGGTCGAACGCCGCGCCTGGGTCCCGACCTCGTCGGTCGCCCGTACGTTGGAGGAGGGCCTGTGGTTGCCGTCCGGGATCGGCGGCGAGGAGCTGATCCGGGCGATCAGCGCTCGGCCGTCGGGTGAGTACCTGCTCCTCGATCCCGACGGGACCATCTTCGGCGTCCTCTCCACGGCCGACGTCGATCGCGCCTTCCGCGCCAGCGCGTGAGCGAGGACGTCCCGGCTCGGCGCAGAAGGGCTGGGACGGCCGGAGCGAACGCCGCAGCGAGCTCGCTCGCCAGGCGCCACGCCCCACGCCGGGGTGCCGATGAGGTTGCGGTTTGGTCCCAAACCGCAACTTGGATCGATCCACTCCTGCGGTTTGGGACCAAACCGCAGGCCCGACCGGGCCCGATACCCTCCCCGGCATGGCAGACCAGCCCGGTGAGTCCGTGCCCCCCGATGTCCCAACCGGGGCGTGGGCGGGGGTGCACCGGGGTCCGCTGCGGGCCGGCGAATGGGTGCGCCTGACCGATCAGAAGGGCCGTCGCCACAACTTCGAGCTGGTGCCCGGGAAGCGGTTCTTCTCCAACAAGGGCCACCTCGAGCACGACGAGCTGATCGGCCGCGAGGAAGGTTTCACGGTCACCTCGTCCGCCGGGGCCGAGTACCTCGTGTTCCGACCGCTGCTCAGTGAGTTCGTGGTCTCGATGCCGCGAGGTGCTGCGGTCGTCTACCCCAAGGACGCCGCCCAGATCGTCGCGATGGCCGACATCTTCCCGGGCGCCGACGTGGTCGAGGCGGGGGTCGGGTCCGGGGCACTCACCTGCTCGCTGCTGCGCGCGGTCGGACCGCACGGCACCCTGTCGTCGTACGAGCGCCGCGAGGAGTTCGCCGACGTGGCGCGGCGCAACGTCACCCAGTTCTTCGGCGGCGACCATCCCGCCTGGAGCCTCACCCTCGGCGATCTCGCCGAGGAGCTGCCCGCCTCGGGGGACCGCGCCGACCGAGTGATCCTCGACATGCTTGCGCCGTGGGACTGCCTCGAGGCGGCGGCCGGCGCGCTGCGGCCCGGCGGCATCGTGTGCGCGTACGTCGCCACCACGACGCAGCTCTCGCGCTTCGTCGAGAGCATGCGGGTGCACGGCGGGTTCACCGAGCCACAGGCGTGGGAGTCGCTGGTGCGCGACTGGCACGTCGAGGGCCTCGCGGTCCGCCCGGGCCACTCGATGATCGGCCATACGGCGTTCCTGGTCACGGCTCGGCGGATGGCCGTCGGCCAGAGGCCGCCGGTGAAGAAGCGCCGGCCGGCTCCGGGCGCCTACGGCCCGGACTACGTCGGGCCGCGCCCTCCCGGCGTACCGGAGGAGGAGCCCACGCCCGAGTAGGGACCGTTGCCGCCTGGATCAACCCGAGATCAAATCGTGAGAAACGCGTCCCGATTCTCGCGTGCGCGGACGTTGCCTACGAGTAGGGTCGAAACAGGAGGTGGGACAGATGAGCAGTGGTCAGGACGCCTCGAACGCCGAAAACCGAAGCGCCCAAGAGCTCGCCGAGCAGGTGCGGTTCCTCGAGTCCGAGGTCACCGACCTGAGGCGCCGCCTGTCCGACTCGCCCGGTCACACCCGCGGGCTCGAGCTCCGGCTCGCCGACACGCAGCGTTCGTTGTCCGCCGTCACGTCCCAGAACGAGCGCCTCGCGCAGACGCTGCGCGAGGCCCGCGAACAGATCATGAAGCTGAAGGAGGAGGTCGACCGCCTCGCTCAGCCGCCGGCCGGTTTCGGCACGTTCGTCCAGCGCAACGAGGACGACTCCGTCGACGTCTTCACCGGTGGCCGCAAGCTCCGCGTCAACGTCAGCCCCGCCGTCGAGCTCGACTCCCTGGTCAAGGGCCAGGAGGTCATGCTCAACGAGGCGTTGAACGTCGTCGCCGCGCTCGACTTCGAGCAGGTGGGCGAAGTGGTGATGTTCAAGGAGCTGCTCGCGGACGGCGAGCGTGCGCTGGTCATCGCCAACGCCGACGAGGAGCGCGTCGTACGACTGGCCGACCCGCTCAAGGCCGACACCCTGCGCGCGGGCGACTCGCTGCTCCTCGACGGGCGTGCGGCGTACGCCTATGAGCGAGTGCCGAAGTCCGAGGTCGAGGAGCTGATCCTCGAAGAGGTCCCGGACATCGAGTACGGCTCCATCGGCGGTCTGGTCAGCCAGATCGACGCGATCCGAGACGCCGTGGAGCTGCCCTACCTGCACCCCGAGCTGTTCCTCGAGCACAAGCTCAAGCCGCCCAAGGGTGTGCTGCTCTACGGCCCTCCGGGCTGTGGCAAGACGCTGATCGCCAAGGCGGTGGCGAACTCTCTCGCCAAGAAGGTCGCCGCGAAGACCGGCCAGGAGGGGAAGTCGTACTTCCTCAACATCAAGGGTCCCGAGCTGCTGAACAAGTACGTCGGTGAGACCGAGCGCCACATCCGGCTCGTCTTCCAGCGGGCTCGCGAGAAGGCCAGCCACGGCACCCCGGTGATCGTGTTCTTCGACGAGATGGACTCCCTGTTCCGGACCCGTGGCTCCGGGGTCTCCTCCGACGTCGAGAACACCATCGTCCCGCAGCTGCTCAGCGAGATCGACGGCGTCGAGGCGCTCGAGAACGTGCTCGTGATCGGTGCCTCCAACCGCGAGGACATGATCGACCCCGCGATCCTGCGGCCCGGGCGGCTCGACGTGAAGATCAAGATCGAGCGCCCGGACGCCGAGTCCGCGCGCGACATCTTCAGCAAGTACCTCGTGCCGGCACTGCCCCTGCACGCCGACGACCTGTCGGAGTTCGGCGGCAACCGCGACGCGTGCGTCGACGGGATGATCCAGGCCACGGTGCAACGGATGTACACCGAGACCGAGGAGAACCGGTTCCTGGAGGTCACCTACGCCAACGGCGACAAGGAGGTCCTGTACTTCAAGGACTTCAACTCCGGCGCGATGATCCAGAACATCGTCGACCGCGCCAAGAAGATGGCGATCAAGGACTTCCTCGAGCACGACCAGCGCGGCCTGCGGGTGCAGCACATGCTCCAGGCGTGCGTGGACGAGTTCAAGGAGAACGAGGACCTGCCGAACACCACCAACCCGGACGACTGGGCTCGCATCTCCGGCAAGAAGGGCGAGCGGATCGTGTTCATCCGCACCCTGATCACCGGCAAGCAGGGCACCGAGCCGGGTCGGTCGATCGACACCGTCCCGAACACCGGCCAGTACCTCTAGACCGGGTTCGGCCGACCCACCCGATCAAGGGGGGCTGCGGCACGCCCGTGGCCTGATCGGGTCATGTCCCTCACCCCCGTGGACCATGGGCAGCCGGGGTCGCCGCGCACAGACTGATGGGGTCTGACACCCCCCATCTGAAGGGACTCCTCCATGCTCCGACGTCCACCACTCCGCGCTGTCCTCGCGACCGCTGCCGCCGCGACGGTCCTGGTCGGCGGTGTCAACCTCGCGTCGTACGCCGCGGGCCACCACCACGGAACCGGATCGGCAGCGAAGCCCTCGGCCCAGCCGAGGACCACCAAGTTCCACCTCGGCTCGCCGGGGTCGAGCTTCAACGGCACGTCGACGCACCTGTTCAGCGCCAAGGTGCCGAAGGGCACCTACGAGATCGGCATGAGCGGTCTGCTCCTCGACCAGACGACCGGCAGCGACAGCTACACCTGCCTGGTCGCGGACAAGAAGACCCTGACCCGCCTGCTGAGCAACCCGGGCTCGTTCGCCGGTGCTCAGCGCCTGTACGCGGTGTTCGCGGCGAGCCAGACCGAGGGCACCTCGAGCTTCGGCTTCCTGGACAGCACGAACCCGGCAGTGAAGGTCGATCGCGCCAAGATCGTGTACGGGTGCGCCTTCAACGGCACCGGCCCGTACCTGGTGGCGCGTCCGCCGGTCTTCACGCTGCGCCCGGTCAAGGTCACGAACAAGTCGGGTCACCACTACACGGCGCCCGTGGCGAAGGTGGCCCAACTGGCGCGCGCTCTTCGCTGACAGCTCTCGCTCCGAGTGGGCTCGCCCCGGCCCACCCGGGTCGGGGCCGGGCCCGAGAGGCACGAGCCTGGGGGGTACGACGCGGACAGACCGCTCGCGTCGTACGATCACCGGCGGCGCGTAGGCTCGGCCCGTGACCGTTCGCCGGGTGATGGGCACCGAGGTCGAGTACGGCATCTCGGTGCAGGGGCAGCCGCATGCCAACCCGATGGTCGCCTGCTCGCAGGTGGTCAACGCCTATGCCAGCGCCACGATCAAGGCGCGTCGCGCCCGCTGGGACTTCGAGGAGGAGTCGCCGCTGCGCGACGCGCGGGGCTTCGACCTGAGCCGCCAGCTGGCCGACCCGAGCCAGCTCACCGACGAGGACCTGGGTCTGGCCAACGTGATCCTCACCAACGGGGCGCGGCTGTACGTCGACCACGCCCACCCGGAGTACTCGACGCCCGAGGTGACGAGCCCGCTCGACGTGGTGCTGTGGGACAAGGCCGGCGAGCAGGTCATGCTCGACGCCGCCCGGATGGCCGCCCAGACGCCGGGCTCGACCCCGATCAACCTGTACAAGAACAACACCGACAACAAGGGCGCGTCGTACGGCGCGCACGAGAACTACCTGATGCCGCGCACGACACCCTTCGGCGACATCGTCCGGCACCTCACCCCGTTCTTCGTGAGCCGGCAGGTCGTGTGCGGGTCGGGACGTGTCGGCATCGGGCAGGACGGCCGCGAGCACGGGTTCCAGCTCAGCCAGCGGGCCGACTACTTCGAGGTCGAGGTCGGGCTCGAGACGACCCTGAAGCGGCCGATCATCAACACCCGCGACGAACCGCACGCCGACCCCGAGAAGTACCGACGGCTGCACGTCATCATCGGCGACGCCAACCTGGCCGAGGTCTCGACGTACCTCAAGGTGGGCACCACCGCTCTCGTGCTGGCGATGATCGAGGACCGGTTCATCACCACCGACCTCACCATCGACGGGCCGGTCGCCGCGCTGCGGGCCGTGTCGCACGACCCGAGCCTGCGCGAGCAGGTGACGATGAACGACGGGCGCCGGCTGACCGCCCTGCAGCTGCAGGGGGAGTACCTCGAGCTGGCCCGGAAGTACGTCGACGACCGGCTCGGCGCCGACGCCGACCCGCAGACCGTCGACGTCCTCGACCGCTGGGAGTCGGTGCTGACGCGGCTCGCGCAGGACCCGATGCTGTGCGCGAGCGAGCTCGACTGGGTCGCCAAGCTCAAGCTGCTCAACTCCTACCGCGAGCGTGACGGCATCGACTGGGACAACGCCAAGCTGCAGCTGATCGACTACCAGTACAGCGACGTGCGGCCGGACAAGGGGCTGTACCACCGGCTCGTCCACCTCGGCCGGATCGAACGGCTGCTCACCGACCCGGCCGTGGAGCGCGCGATGCACCAGCCACCGGAGGACACCCGCGCCTACTTCCGCGGGCGCTGCCTGGAGAAGTACGCCGACTCCGTCGCGGCCGCCTCGTGGGACTCGGTGATCTTCGATCTGCCGGGTCGCGAGTCCCTCCAACGGGTGCCGACGATCGATCCGTTGCGGGGCTCGAAGGCGCACGTCGCCGCCCTGATCGACCGCTGCGACACCGCCGAGGAGCTGTTCCGGGCACTGACCCGATGACCGGCGGGCGGAGTGCGGTCAGATGAACGCACTGCCCGGGACCAGGTAGCGCCGGACCAGCGCCCGGCACGCGAGCAGGGTGATCACCAGCCCGGTGACCTGGAAGAAGCCGCCGAGGTGCACCGAGCCGCGGAAGACCAGGTCGATCAGCTCGAGCACCACGAACTTGCTGCCGACCGCGATCAGCCACAGCGACACGCCGCCGACGACCTTGCCGGCCCGGGTGGTCGCCCCGCGGAGGCGTCCGAGCATGCGCTCCTTGACCGCGATCACGAGCTCGAGGACGACCTTGAGCAGGACCGCGGTGAGCAGCGAGATCGTGAAGGTCTCGCTGATGACGGACGGGACGTACTCGATCGCCAGGTTGAGCACGACGACGTACACGAAGACGTCGACCAGGTCGACGGGGGTGACCAGGTGTCGGAAGCGGCTGGTGTCCGGGCGCCGCTCCGCGCTGTCGGCAGGCTGTTCCGACGGGGCTCTGGTCACGCGTCCGAGTGTGTCGCAACCGTCGCCCGAACCGTGGCACGGGTCAGCCGGGAGCTGCGACGAGGTCCGGGTCCTGCCCCGAACCAGCCAGAGCCGTGCGCACGAAGCCGGTCTCGATGAGCTCCCGGACCGTTCGGCGTAGGAAGTCGATGCCGGCCGCATCGCGGTCCCGTGTGGTCGCGACCGCCTGACGGATCTGCATGAACGCCGGCTCGAGGACCCGATGGCCGGGATGCGAGGTGACCCATGACGTCACCGGTAGCCGGATCCCGGCCCCGACCTGGAGGCCCTCGTCGGCGAACACCTCGACCCCCTCGTCTCGACGCACGACCTCTGCCGAGGCGAGGGTGCGGGTGAGGAAGAGGTCGTACGCCGACCCGCGCTTCACGCCGACCCGGATCCCGTGCCGATCGACGTGGGCCGGCGACTCGACCGGGCCGTCGTCACGCGCGACGTACACGGCCTCGATCACGGCGTACGGCGCGGTGAACGCCAGCTCGGCCTCTCGCTCGGGCTCGATCGCCAGGAAGCCGATGTCGGCGAGCCCCGTCTGCAGGGCCTCGAACGACTTCCGGGCGGCGTCGAAGCAGATGAACCGGGGCTCGACCCCGAGTCGGACCGCGATCTCGCGCGCGAGATCGACGGTGACCCCGGACGGATCCTCGGGGGTGCCGGCCGCGAGGACGGCGTTGCCCAGGTTGATGGAGGCACGGAGCACCCCCTGCGGGGCCAGGTCGCGCACGACGCGTGCGGAGGGGACGCTCACGTGACGCCACCCTAGGTGTCGGTAGTCGCCGTCACCGCGGGGGTGGAGCGGCTAGGGTGAATGCATGGCTCAGGAGCAGAAGCAGCCGCGCAAGTCGGGGGAGGCCGAGGAGGTCACCGACGTCGCGCCGGAGTCCGACGTCGCAGAGCGCAAGGAAGCCCTGGACGACGACGTGGACGCGATCCTGGACGAGATCGACGACGTCCTCGAGACCAACGCCGAGGACTTCGTGAAGTCGTTCATCCAGAAGGGCGGCCAGTAGGGGTGGACGACTCCCGCCTCCCGGCGTCCTTCATGACGCCCGGGACCTCCAGCTTCGCCGACTTCCTGGCCACCCAGTCGCCCGAGCTCATGCCGGCGCGCCGCGCCGTACCCCAGGGTCATGCGGGCGACCTCGCCCCGCACGGGACGACGATCGTCGCCGCGACGTTCCCGGGCGGTGTCGTGATGGCCGGCGACCGACGGGCCACGATGGGAAACATCATTGCCCAGCGCGACATCGAGAAGGTCTTCCCGGCCGACGAGTACTCCTGCGTGGGCATCGCCGGCAGTGCCGGTCTCGCGGTGGAGCTGGTCCGGCTGTTCCAGACCGAGCTGGAGCACTACGAGAAGATCGAGGGGATGACCCTGTCGCTCGACGGCAAGGCCAACCGCCTCGCCGCCCTCATCCGGGGCAACCTCGCGATGGCCATGCAGGGGCTCGCCGTCGTGCCGCTGTTCGCGGGGTTCGACCTGGTCGCCACTCAGGGCCGCATCTTCAGCTACGACGTCACCGGCGGACGCTACGAGGAGACGGCCTTCCACTCGGTGGGCTCCGGCTCCCTGTTCGCGCGCGGCTCGCTGAAGAAGCTCTATCGCGACGACCTGGCCGAGAGCGAGTGCGTGACCGCCCTCGTCCAGGCTCTGTACGACGCGGCCGACGACGACTCGGCGACCGGCGGCCCGGACCTCACCCGTCGGATCTTCCCGGTCGTCCAGGTGATCACCGTCGACGGCGGCCGTCGGCTGGCCGATGGCGAGGTCGCTGAGATCGCAGACACCGTCATCGCCGGCCGCATGAACCGTCCCGACGGCCCCGCCGCCACCCTGACCTGATCGGAGCAGACACATGAGCATGCCGTTCTACGTCTCGCCCGAGCAGCTGATGAAGGACCGTGCCGACTTCGCGCGCAAGGGCATCGCCCGGGGCCGGTCCGTCGTGGCGGTCCAGTACGCCGACGGGGTCCTCTTCGCGTCCGAGAACCCGTCCCAGGCACTGCACAAGGTCAGCGAGATCTACGACCGGATCGCGTTCGCGGCCGTCGGTCGGTACAACGAGTTCGAGAACCTCCGCATCGCCGGCGTCCGGCTCGCCGACATGCGCGGCTACGCCTACGACCGCCGCGACGTCACCGGGCGCGGCCTGGCCAACGCGTACGCACAGACGCTCGGCACCATCTTCAGCAGCGGCGGTGAGAAGCCGTACGAGGTCGAGATCTTCGTCGCCGAGATCGGCGACCGGGCCGAGGACGACCAGATCTACCGGTTGACCTACCAGGGGCAGGTCACCGACGAGCACCAGTACGCCGTGATGGGCGGCGCCGACGAGGTCGTCGCGTCGTACCTCCAGGAGCACTACACCGAGAGCGCGAACCTCTCCGACGCCCTCCACGTGGCCGTCGCGGCGCTCGGGCGTGGGCCGGATGAGAACGGCGGTGCCGCCAGCGAGCGTGTCATTCCGGCGAGTGATCTCGAGGTCGCGGTCCTCGACCGCACCCGGACCCGGCCCCGGAAGTTCCTGCGCATCATGCCCGCTCGGCTGGAGTCCCTGCTCGGCGATCGCGGGCCGACGACCCCCGCCGCGGCCCCGGAGTCCCTGGACCAGTCGGACGCGGAGGCCCAGGGTGACGGCTCCCCCGAGGGCGAATCGCAGTGATCCCGGCTGTTGCGGTTTGGGACCAAACCGCAGCAGCAAGGCTGTTTCAGTCGCAGATTTGGACCAAACCGCATCCACAGAGCGCACCGAGGCGAGCACCGTCCACAACCCGGGTTAGTCGCACGCCCCGGTACCGAGCCCTGCCGTCACCGTCGTGCCATGAGACAGGACGACGAACCCATCCGTGGCGAGGTCAGGAGGCGGGGATTCCGCCGGGTCAGTCATGGCTTGTTCCTCGTCGAGCGCTCGGCCCTCTCGGACGCTGACGAGTTCCACCGTGACTTACGTGCGTGGCTGGAGGTGCTTCCGCCAGATGCTGTCTTCACGCACGTGACGGCGGCGAGACTGCTGCGGTGGCGACTTCCGCACCTGCCCGAGCAGGTCCCGGTGTTTGCAGCCGTTCACGGCGGGGAGAGGCGTCCCCGGCGGGTGGGGCTGATCTGCTCGAGGCTCGTGCCGCCGAACGGAGACACGACGCGGTGGTTGAGCAAGGAGGGTCTGCCCGTCGACCAGCCAGAAGAGATCCTCCTACGTGCGGCACGCGATCTCGGGCATCTGGACCTTGTCGTCATGATCGACTCCGCCCGAGCAGCCGGCGACCTGGACCCCGACCGGATGGCCGCCCTCCTTGCAAGTGGCCGACCCGGCACCAGACCGCTGGCCGCGGCGTACGCCGCCTCCGACAAGAGAGCCGAGTCGGCGGGAGAGACGATCCTGCGCCGGTTCCATGAGGTGATGGAGATCGCGGTCCAGCCACAGGCGGCCCTACGAGATGGTTCCGGTGACGTGTTCGGAAGAGCAGACCTGCTGCTCAGCGGCCGAAGAGACGTCCACGAGTACGACGGTGCGGGCCACCGAGCTGCCCTCCAGCACCGCTCCGACCTGCGACGAGATCGTCGGCTGGCTCAAGCGTCGTACACCAGGCGCGGCTTCACCCTCGACGATCTCGTCAACCATGCCGGCGTCACGATGCATGAGCTCGACCGGGTGCTAGGTCGCGAGCACCGACGGGCGAGGCTGGTCCGTTGGCGTCGCATGATCGAAGGGTCGATGTTCTCGGAGACCGGGCGTCAACGCGTGCTCAACCGTTGGCGACGCGCCATGGGAGTCGTCGATTGGTCATGAACTGCATGTGTGAGGCCCGAAACTCTGCGGTTTGGGACCAAACCGCAGAAATCAGGCCGCCGCGCAGGACGGCGCGGACCGAACGCACACCCGCGGCATA
>NZ_DASXQG010000010.1:0-8982 GCF_036493135.1 Nocardioides sp.
CCAGGCAGGAGCCGGCCGGCCGCTGGTGGCTGCGTCGTACCGGGGGGTCCGCCAGGCCAGCGCGAGTACGACGAACGAGAGCGCGACCGCGATCGCGGCGCCGGTGATCGCCAGGCCACGCGAGATCGGGAGGTCCTGGGCACCGCCGAGACCGTGCTCGGGGAGCAGCCCTACGACCAGGAGTGGCGTCACCGCGCGACGAGGATGAAGAGGACCTTGCCGAGCGTGTGGGACTCGACCGTGACCCGTGTAGGAGCGGGGACCGGGTTGACCTGGAAGGTGCTCGAGCCCGCCCGGTACTCGAACTCCTGCTCGGTCGGCGAGGAGTGGACGTGGATCTCACCCGGCTTGTCGGCCGACACGTCGAACTCGATCGGCTGTCCCACCTTCACGTCGATGTCGGTCCCGTTGGGAGTCACGTCGCTGCCCTTGAAGGTGATGTCGATGACCTTGGTCGGCTCGTCGGTGCCGGCTCCCGACGAGCCGGAGGAGCTCCCGCACGCACCGAGGGTGAGGGCAGCGACCAGGGCGACCGTGACGGCGGCGACCAGACGACGCATGGGCTTGTGGCCTTTCTGCAACGGACGGATCCGGCCCGCCGACGGGCCTCTGTCAGAATCCCATGGAGCACAAGTCTCGGCGTCAACGGGTGCACAGGGGTGAGCATGGGCGAGCGGTTGAGGGCGCGGGACCTGGTGTTCCTCACCGCCGAGACAACGACGGCGCCCCGGCACAACGCCACCGTGGAGGTCTTCGACCCGGGCACGTCGGGCTTCGACCACGAGAAGCTGACCCGGCTGATCGGCGACCGGATCGCGTTCGTCCCGCGCTACCGCCAGCGCGTGCGATGGGTGCCCGCACACGTCGCCAACCCGGTCTGGGTCGACGACCCGCACTTCGACCTCGCCTACCACGTACGCCGCTCGGCCCTGCCCCGTCCGGGCAGCCTCGAGCAGCTTCGCGAGCTGGTCGGACGGATCGTGTCCCGGCCCCTCGACCGGCACCGGCCGCTGTGGGAGGTCTACTTCGTCGAGGGCCTCGAGGACGGCCGGGTCGCGGTGCTCACCAAAGCCCACCAGGCGCTCGTCGACGGGGTCCAGGTCGTCGACCTCGCACAGGTGCTGCTGGACCGGACGCCGGACCGGCGCGAGCTCGGGTTCGACGAGTGGCGGCCCGAGCCACAGACAAGCCCGACCGGACTCCTCGTGGAGGCCGTGCGTGACTCGGTGGCGTCGCCGCTGACCGCCGTCGACACCGCTCGCGGTGTCGCCGACTCGTGGCTCCGGGGCGCGGACGCGACGACCCGGAGGGTGACCACGATCGCCAACGCGCTGGCCGGCCGGCGCTCCGACCAGGACACCCCGATCGGCGGCACGCTGTCACAGCAGCGCCGCTTCGAGACCGTACGCCGCAGCCTCGCCGAGCACCGCGCCGTACGCGACGCCCACGGCGGCACGGTCAACGACGTCGTCCTGGCCACGGTCACCGGCGGACTGCGTAGCTGGCTGATGACCCGCGCGGAGTCCCTCGGCGGGCTGCGCCAGGTGCGGGCGGTCGTCCCGATGTCGGTGCACGACCAGGAGCTCGAGCCGACCTCGGTGGGCTCGCAGATCGAGCCGCACTTCGTCGACCTTCCGGTGGGCGAGCCGAGCCCGGTGGTCCGGCTGCACCAGGTCTCGTACTCGTTCAAGGCGCACAAGGAGACCGGCCGCGCGGTGGCGGCCGACCGGATCGCGGGCATCGCCGGCTTCGCGCCGTCGACGTTCCACGCGATCGGCTCGCGGGTGGCGGCGGAGCAGGTGCGCCGCGGCATCCAGCTCTCGGTGACCAACGTGCCGGGGCCGCAGTCGCCGCTGTACGCCGCCGGAGCCGTGATGGAGCAGACCTACCCGGTGCCGCCGCTGCTGCCCGGGCACGCGCTGGCCATCGGCGTCACGTCGTACGACGGACAGGTCTTCTACGGCGTCACCGCGGATCGCGACCGGGTGCCCGACGCCGACACCTTCGCGGCGTGCCTGTCCGAGGCGCTCGACGAGCTGCTCGACACGGCCGGCGATGGGCGACCCAAGGTGCCGCGGGGCCGCACCCGGCGATCGGGGCGTACGCCGTGACCCGTCTCTACGTCCCCGCGACCGTGCACCAGCTGGCCAAGCTGGAGCAGGCCGGCTCGCTCACGGTCGGCGACGACGTGGTCCTGGCGCCCGACGACTCCGAGGACGCCGAGTACGACGCGCTGATGACGGCCGCGGAGACCTCCGCCGTCCTCGCCGCCGAGCTCGAAACCAGGGGAGCGGCGCCGGGTCGTCGTCGTGGCCGAGGTGGCCGCGCTCGCGGCGTCGGTGAGCCTCTCCGACGTCGTCGCCGTCCATGCCGACGCCGACGACCTGCCGGACGACGCCGAGCCCGAGGACCTCGAGGACCTCGGCTGGTACGCCACCCAGGAGATCTCCGACCTGCTCGGCTGAATTGAGCGGCGGGTTCCCGTCTGACAACATCGCGACATGGACGCCGCCACCCACCCGCCGCACCCGGTCAACGAGCCCAACCTCACCTACGCGCCCGGGAGTTCCGAGCGGAAGGAGCTCGAGCAGGAGCTCGAGCGGCAGCAGCGCCGCCAGGTCTCCCTGCGAGCCCATATCGGTGGCCGCCGGCGCACCGGCGGAGGGGCCGAGATCACGGTCGTGCAGCCACACGACCACCAGCACGTGCTGGGCACGCTCAAGGGGGCCACGCACCGGGACACCGAGGCCGCGATCAAGGCCGCGGCCGACGCGGCCCCGGGCTGGCGCGCGATGTCGTTCGACGACCGGGCCGCGGTCATCCTCAAGGCCGCCGACCTGCTGGCCGGTCCCTGGCGACAGCGCCTCAACGCCGCGACCATGCTCGGCCAGTCCAAGACCGCGTTCCAGGCCGAGATCGACGCGGCCTGCGAGCTGATCGACTTCTGGCGGTTCAACGTCCACTTCGCCCGGCAGATCCTCGCCGAGCAGCCGATCGCCAACAGCCCGGGCATCTGGAACCGCACCGACTACCGTCCGCTCGAGGGCTTCGTCTACGCGATCACGCCGTTCAACTTCTCCGCCATCGCCGGCAACCTGCCGACCGCGCCGGCCCTGATGGGCAACACCGTGATCTGGAAGCCGGCGGTCACCCAGCAGCTCGCGGCCAACGTGACCATGGAGCTCCTCGAGGAGGCCGGGCTCCCGCCGGGCGTCATCAACATGCTGCCCGGTCACGGGCACGACGTCTCCGAGGTCGCGCTCAGCCACCCCGACCTGGCCGGCATCCACTTCACCGGCTCGACCGGCGTCTTCCACCACCTGTGGCAGACCGTCGGCGCGAACATCGCGTCGTACCGCTCCTACCCGCGCATCGTCGGCGAGACCGGCGGCAAGGACTTCGTGGTCGCCCACCCGAGCGCCGACCCCGACGTCCTGCGCACGGCCCTGATTCGTGGCGCCTTCGAGTACCAGGGCCAGAAGTGCAGCGCGGCCTCCCGTGCCTACGTCGCCAAGTCGGTGTGGGCCAAGATGCGCGATCAGTTCGTGGCCGAGGTCGAGGGACTCCGGATGGGCGACGTCACCGACCTGTCGAACTTCATGGGCGCGGTGATCGACGACCGCGCCTTCGCCAAGCACAAGAGCGCGATCACGCGGGCCAAGCGCAACAGCCACCTGTCGATCCTGGCCGGCGGCCAGACCGACGACTCGGTCGGCTACTTCGTGCGGCCCACGGTCGTGCAGTCGACCGACCCCAAGGACCAGATGTTCTCCACCGAGTACTTCGGGCCGATCCTCGCGCTGCACGTGTACGACGACTCGCGCTACGACCGGGTCCTCGCGCAGCTGGAGTCGTTCGCGCCGTACGCGCTGACCGGCTCGGTCATCGCCCAGGACCGCCGCGCGATCGCCGAAGCGCAGGACGTGCTCCGCTACGCGGCCGGGAACTTCTACGTCAACGACAAGCCCACGGGTGCGGTCGTCGGCCAGCAGCCCTTCGGCGGCGCCCGCGCCTCCGGCACCAACGACAAGGCCGGTTCGGCGGCGAACCTGATGCGCTGGACCAGCCCCCGCTCGATCAAGGAGACCTTCGTCCCCCCGAAGGACTACCGCTACCCCCACATGGCCTGACCCGCCCGAAGTGTGCTGCTGAGCGCGCTGACCCGTCACAAAGTTGCGGCGAAGTTGCGCCGAGCCGTCGGAGGTCTCCGTGCACTTCTGACGGGTGACCGTCATGAGCCCGCACACTTCGGGCGGGTCAGCGCGTCAGACCCGCCACTCACCGCGGAGCCACTTCACGCCGACCTTGTTCTCGGCGTCGAACGCCTTGACGACGAAGCCGGCGATGAGGTCCTCGACCTTGCCGCCGACCAGCGGGATGCTGACCTTCACGGCCAGGTCGATCTGCTGCACGACATCGTCGCCGGACTGGCTCAGCGACGTCGAGCCGGTCATGTCGCCGGGCTTCCCGGGGATCGTGACGCGGATGTCGGCCCCTGACGGCGACGACCACGTCTCCTCCTGGACGAACCGGATCTCCTGGCCGACCAGTCTCTGCGCGAACGACGGGATCCGGTCGGTGCTGTGCGCCTGCTCGAGCCGCGCCGTCATCCCGCTGCCGGACGGCGTGATCTCGCAGGAGAAGTCGATGACGCGCTGGTAGTCGCCGACCGCCTTCCGGTACGCCGGGTCCGCCAGCATCGCGTACACCTCGTCGACCGTCGTCCCGGGATAGCTCAGGGTGTGGTTCACGCGCTTCATGGGGGCCATCATGGCCGACATGAATCCGAGCGAGGAGTCGCCGTTGCGGCGCGCCGAGCGGGTGTACGCCGCAGCCGCCGACCACTTCACCCGCCCTGCGCTCGGGTTCTGGGACCGGTACGGCGAGGAGACCGTCCGCCGGGCCGGTGTGCACGAGGGCGAGCGAGTCCTCGACCTCTGCTGCGGCGCCGGAGCGTCCGTCGTACCGGCTGCGCACGCGGTCGGCCCGTCGGGCCGAGTGGTGGGCGTCGACATCGCCGACCCGCTCCTGGCCCTCGCCCGCGACCGCGTGGCCCGCGACGGGCTGACCAACACCGAGCTGGTCCGGGCGGACGCGACGGACACCGGGTTCGCCGACGGTTCCTTCGACGCCGTCGTTTGTGTGTTCGGCGTCTTCTTCGTGGCCGACATGCCGGCGTTCGTCAGCGAGATGTGGCGGCTGGTCCGCCCCGGGGGCCGTCTCGCGATCACGACCTGGGGTCCGGGGTGGCTCGAGCCGGCCAGCAGCATCTTCTGGGAGACCGTCCGCGAGGTCCGGCCGGAGCTCCACAGGGCCTTCAACCCCTGGGACGAGATCACCACGCCCGACGCGCTGGCCGCATTGCTCGCAGACGGCGGCGTCACGGCGGCTGAGACGGTGCCGGTGGCGGGACGGCAGCCCATCGACGGACCCGACGACTTCTGGGAGATCGTCCTCGGCTCGGGTCTCCGGGCCACCGTGGACGCGCTCGACGACGCCCAGCGAGAGGCCGTCCGGGGAGCCGTGCTCGATGCCCTGCGTCGTGATCGGGTCACCGAGGTCGGCGTCGACGCGGTCGTCGCGATCGCCACCAGACCATCTCCCTGAACGCGTCGTACCCGCCCGTGTTGGTGCGCGGTTGAACGGAGTCCTAATCTCGGGTTGTGTCAATGACGACCGACCTCGAGAAGTCTCATCAGCTCACCCAGGCCATCGCACTCGCGGAACGCAGCTCCGGGTCCGGTGGACCGCCCAAGAACGAGGTCGGCGCCCTCCTCAACGCCTACTACCGGCACGTCGCGACCGACGACCTGCTCGACCGCTCCGCGGAGGAGCTGTACGGCGCACTCGTCTCGCACTACCGCACCGCCGAGTCGCGACCCCAGGGCACCGCGAGCGTCCACGTCTTCACCCCGAGCCTGGCCGAGCACGGCTGGTCGGCCGGGGGTCACTCGGTGGCCGAGGTCGTCACCGATGACATGCCGTTCCTGGTCGACTCCGTGGTGATGGAGCTGACCCGGCAGCAGCGCGACGTCCACCTGGTCGTGCACCCGCAGTTCGACGTGACCCGCGACGTCACCGGCCGGCTGGAGCAAATCGCGTGCCCCGACAACGAGTCGGCGGCGCCGCCCGAGGGCGCCGAGCGTGAGTCGTGGATGCACATCGAGATCAGCCGGATCGGCCACGACGAGGATGTCGAGGCGATCGCCGCCGATCTCCAACGGGTCCTGCGCGACGTCCGCGAGTCGGTCGAGGACTGGGACCGGATGCGGCAGCAGGTCAACGAGATCGTCGGCGAGCTCGAGACCGACCCGACGACGGCGATCTCGGCCGAGGAGATCGAACGCGGCCGGGCCTTCCTCGAGTGGCTGGCCGACGACCACTTCACGTTCCTCGGCTACCGCGAGTACCACCTCGAGCGGGAGGGTGAGGACGAGTTCCTCCGCGGCGTCCCGGGCAGCGGTCTCGGCATCCTGCGCGACGACCCAGACCTCGCCGCCGTCGGGAAGCTGCCCAAGAAGGGCGCCGAGATGGCCCGCGAGCGCACCCTGCTGGTCCTGGCCAAGGCCAACTCCCGCGCCACCGTGCACCGTCCGGCGTACCTCGACTACGTCGGGGTGAAGTCGTTCGACGACAACGGCGAGGTCACCGGCGAACGTCGCTTCCTCGGCCTGTTCTCCAGCGCGGCGTACACGGAGTCCGTGTGGCACGTCCCGCTCCTGCGCGAGAAAGCCGTCGACGTGCTCAAGACCATCGGCCTCGACCCGCGCAGCCACGCCGGCAAGGCCCTCATCGACACCCTCGAGACCTACCCGCGCGACGAGCTGTTCCACACGCCCGTCGACGAGCTGGCGTCGATGGCGAGCCGGGTGATGGAGACCCGAGGACGTCGCCAGCTGCGGATCTTCGTACGTCGCGACACCTACGGCCGCTATGTCAGCGTCCTGGTGTTCCTGTCCCGCGACCGCTACAACACCAACGTCCGCGAGCGGTTCTCCGAGATCCTCAAGGAGAGCTTCGCCGGCGAGTCGATCGAGTTCAACGTCAAGATGAGCGAGTCGACGACCGCCCGGGTGCACTTCGTGGTCCACCCGGCGAAGGGGGAGAAGATCCCCGACGTCGACGTCTCCGACCTCGAGCGCCGGCTGACCGACGCGTCGCGTTCATGGCGCGACGACTTCACCGCGGCGACCATCGCGGAGTTCGGTGAGGACGTCGGCTCGCGGCTGGCCCGCAGCTTCGAGGGATCGTTCCCCGAGGCGTACAAGGAGGACTTCTCCGCCGCCACCGGAGCGCTCGACCTCGGCCGCCTCGAGGCCCTCGGCACCTCCGGGACCGACCTGTCGCTGTTCTCCGCGCTCGATGCCGCGCGCGGCGAGGCACGGCTGAAGGTCTTCCGCCGCGGTGCCTCGATCTCGCTGTCGGAGGTGCTCCCGGCGCTGTCGTCGATGGGGGTCGAGGTCGTCGACGAGCGGCCCTACCAACTCGACCACACCGACCACCCGTCGTACATCTACGAGTTCGGCCTGCGCTACGCGCCCGGCATGCCCGACAAGATGCGCGAGCCGTTCCAGGACACGATCCGGGCGGTCTGGGACGGCTACAACGAGATCGACGGGTTCAACGCGCTGGTCCTCGGCGCCGGGCTCACCTGGCGGCAGGCGACCGTGCTCCGCGCCTACGCCAAGTACATGAAGCAGGGCAACAGCCCCTTCGCCGTCGACTACATCGAGGAGGCGCTGCGCGGCAACACCGACATCACCCGACTCCTCGTGCAGCTGTTCGAGGCACGCTTCGACCCGGGCCGCAACGGTCTGGCCGCCGACGCCGAGGCGCGTACGGCGCGCGTGCAGGAGATCACGCATCGGATCGAGACAGCGCTGGACGACGTCGCCAGCCTCGACCACGACCGCATCCTCCGGTCCTACCTGACCCACATCAACGCCACGCTGCGCACGAACTACTTCCAGCTCGCCGACGGTGCGCACCACACGTACATGTCGTTCAAGCTCGAGCCGTCGGCGATCCCCGACCTGCCTCAGCCGCGGCCGCGCTTCGAGATCTTCGTCTACTCGCCGCGCGTCGAGGGCGTGCACCTGCGCTTCGGCGCGGTCGCCCGCGGCGGCCTGCGCTGGTCCGACCGCCGCGACGACTTCCGTACCGAGGTCCTCGGTCTGGTCAAGGCGCAGATGGTGAAGAACACCGTGATCGTGCCGGTCGGCGCGAAGGGCGGGTTCTTCTGCAAGCAGCTGCCCGACCCTTCCGACCGGGACGCGTGGCTCGCCGAGGGCGTCGCCTGCTACAAGACCTTCATCTGCGGGCTGCTCGACATCACCGACAACCGCGTCGAGGGCGCGACCGTCCCGCCGGGCGACGTCGTACGCCACGACAGCGATGACTCCTACCTCGTGGTCGCCGCCGACAAGGGCACCGCGACGTTCTCCGACATCGCCAACGGCGTCGCGAAGGACTACGGCTTCTGGTTGGGCGACGCCTTCGCCTCGGGTGGCTCGGTCGGCTATGACCACAAGGCGATGGGCATCACGGCCCGGGGCGCCTGGGTCGCGGTGCAGCGGCACTTCCGCGAGCGCGGGATCGACTGCCAGACAGAGGACTTCACCTGTGTCGGCATCGGCGACATGTCCGGCGACGTCTTCGGCAACGGCATGCTCTGCTCGGAGCACATCTTGCTCGTGGCGGCGTTCGACCACCGTGACGTGTTCCTCGATCCCGACCCCGACCCGGCGAGGTCCTTCGCCGAGCGCAAGCGGATGTTCGACCTGCCCCGGTCGAGCTGGCAGGACTACGACGCCTCACTGATCTCCGAGGGTGGCGGCATCTACCC
The DNA here is from genome assembly GCF_036493135.1 of Nocardioides sp. Taxonomy (GTDB): domain Bacteria; phylum Actinomycetota; class Actinomycetes; order Propionibacteriales; family Nocardioidaceae; genus Nocardioides. The sequence goes on from NZ_DASXQG010000010.1 coordinate 8,846, forward strand.
CCGCTCGCTGAAGTCGATCCCGATCAGCGCCCAGGTACGCCGTGCGCTCGGCCTCGACGACTCGGTCGCGAAGCTGACGCCGGCCGAGCTGATGAAGGCGATCCTGCAGGCGCCGGTCGACCTGCTGTGGAACGGCG
>NZ_DASXQG010000011.1:0-127465 GCF_036493135.1 Nocardioides sp.
CCGACGACTTCTCGATCCGTGTCTCGGCCGCGGCCGACGGCCCCGACGCGGTGCCCTCCCTGCTCGCGTTCGCAGAGTCGCTCTCGGCCCGGACCCACCTCTGAGAGCCGGGGTGGAGACGGGGTTCCTCGAGCCGGCGTATGGCGCCAGGTCATTGGCCGACGTCCTGCCGTCGGTGAGCCATGCGCTCGGAGCAGGGGTCCAGGGGTGGTGCGACGTGCCGGCGCTCGCCCTGCCCGAGGCGCCGTCGTACGTCGTGTTCCTCGTCGACGGGCTCGGCGCCGACCTGCTCGCGGCCCACGCGCACGCCGCGCCGTACCTGTCCTCGCTGCTGACTCCGGAGGCGATCGGGACGTCCGGAGTGCCGTCGACCACGGCGACCAGCCTGACCTCCCTCGGCACCGGGCTGGTGCCGGGAGCTCACGGCGTCGTCGGCTTCACCTCGCGGGTGCCGGGTTCCGACCGGTTGCTGAACGCGCTGTTCTGGGACAAGGACATCGACCCGCTCCAGTGGCAGCCGCACGCCACCGGCTTCCAGCGGCTCGCGGAGGCCGGGGTGCACGTGACGACCGTGAACAAGCGGGAGTTCCGCGCCTCGGGGCTCACCCTCGCTGCCCAGCGTGGCGGCGAGTGGGTGGACGCCGATCGGGTCGGTGAGCGGGTCGCCGGAGCCGTGACGGCCGCGGCCGCGCGCCCGTCACTCACCTACCTCTACGACGGCGACCTGGACTGGACCGGTCATCGGTACGGCGTCGCCTCGTCGCAGTGGCTCCAACAGCTGGCGATCATCGACGCCGAGGCCGAACAGCTCCGTGACGCGCTCCCGTCACACGCCCGGCTCATGGTCGTGGCCGACCACGGGATGGTCGACGCCGCGCCCGAGCGCCGGCTCGACCTCGACGACAACCCGGCGTACCGCGACGGCGTGGTGCTGCTGGGTGGGGAGGCGAGGTTCCGGCACGTCTACTGCGCGGCGGGTGCGGTGCACGACGTCCGGGCGCGGTGGCGCGAGCTGCTCGGAGAGGCCGCCCTCGTGGTCAGCCGCGACGAGGCGCTCGCCTGCGGCTGGTTCGGCGGGGTGACCGCACCCGTGCTGCCGCGGATCGGCGACGTGGTGGCGGCCGCACGCGGCGACTGGGGACTCTTCTCCTCGGTCGACTTCCCCTATGAGACGCGGCTCGTCGGGCTCCACGGATCGCTGACCCCGGCGGAGATGCGCATCCCCCTGCTCGTCGACTGACTCTGGGGTCGGGCCCTGGCTCTATGGACGCACGCGATCTCCTGGGAGGATGCTCGACGGCGGAGGGAACGTGCGATGGCCATGCACTGGCGCTGCCTGATCGGGGTGCACCAGTGGCGCCTGGTCCAGACGGGCCGTCGGGACGCGTACTCAGAGTGCGTCCGCTGTGGGAAGCACGACTGGGTCCGCCACCTCAACCGTCACGTGGGTGGTCGCAGCTCCGGGAATCTGCCACCGGGTGGCTGACCACGACCCGGTGGACACGCGGTGCCCTCTCCACCAGGGACCCTGACACCTGCTGACCGCTCCGGGACCAGCGTGCCACGCGACGGAGTAGGATCGCGGCAGCGAGAAGGCCTCGCGGCACATCCCAGGAGGCACCATGTCGCGCCTTGTCCGGGCCTCTTCCGCAAGTCTTTCCGCGAAGGCTCGCAGGGTGTTGCTGGCTCTGCGCAGCGCCCGCTGCACCAAGGCGTGCGCGGTCGACCGTGAACTGATGACGCTACGCACCGACCTCACCCGGCACTCAGGTTGGAGCGCTGCCGGGATTCAGTAGAGGCCGTCCTGGCAGTCGACGGCTTGGTGAGGTCGGCTGGACTGACTCGGGTCGGTGGTCGTCTTGGGTGGAAGGTTGCTCATCGAGGAGCTGCGATCACCGGCAGGTCAGCCGGGGCCGGACAGCGCTGAGGTGTCGGCGCGTCCCGGGAGTGCCTGGCTGCCGAGGGGCGTGACGAGGTAGCAGGCTCGGTGGGGGCCCTGCCAGGTGTAGGTGCCGTCGGGATGTCGTTGGTATTGCCATCGTCCGGTGGTCTTGGCGTTGTGATGCCGTCGACACCGCGGCGCCAGCTTGGTGGCGGCGGTCTGGCCGGGTGGACCGCCGTCGTCGATGGGGACGTAGGGCGTGATGTGGTCCAGGTCGCAGCCGCGGGCGTCGACCCGGCACCACGGGAAGACGCAGTGCCGGTCCCGCAGGATCACCGTCTCCCGCATCCACTCAGGTGGGTCGTGCTCGTCGACGGAGTAGGCACGGTCCAGGTTCAGCACCGGGACGACGGTCGCTCGTGAGGATCCGAGCCACTCCTTGATCCGCCTCGAGGTGGCGGGCCCGAGCTTCTCCACCTCGCCCACGCCGATCGGGACCATCGGGTCGATCAGGTCCGACGGCGTGAGGTGGAGGTAGAGGCGGGTCCTGCTCAGCGACGGTCGTCGCACCGGGGGCGACTCACCGGGTGCCTGGCCGAACAGGTCGAGCTGGGACTGGGCGTCGGCGATCACACCCAGCGCCTTGGCCTTCCTCGCGCCGAGGGGATCCAGGTCGCCGAGCTCGGCAAGGTGGTGGGCGTGGTCGCAGACCAGGTCGTAGAGCTTGGTGAAGGCCAGCGTGTCGCCGGTGGCCTCCAGATGGGAGGTGCCGGCAAACGATCCGTCGGCCCGGTGGGTCAGGTGCACGTTCCACGACAGCTTGGCCTCTTGTTCGTCCAGCTCGACCGGGTCGGGGTCGAACCGGGCGGCGGCCTGGGTCACGATGCGGTCGATCAGCGCGCTCCCACACGTGTCGATCCGGTCTGCGAGCTGCTCGTCGACATAGGTGGCGGCCTGCTGGGAGAGGTGGTGGGTGGCCTGCGCCAGCCGCCGGGCCTTCCACGGCGCCACTGTCAGGTTGCGGACCTTCGCCCAGGTGTTCGGCAATCGGTGGGTCAGGTCGAGGGCGTCGGCCAGGGTCTGCATCCCGGTGAACGTGCTCACTCCGAGCGCGGCCGCGAACGGCTCCGGCGCGAACGCCGCGACCTGCGGACACCCCTCCCCACCCAGGTGCTCGTCCGAGCCGTCCAGGCCAGGGAGTCCGGCGTCGCCCCAGACCGCGGTCCCGGTGTCCGGGCTGGCCGGATGCAGCACACACCACTGCAACGCCAGCTCGAGCTTGGCCAACCCCGCCCTCCGCTCGGCGGTCTCGGCCTCGCTCACCCGCGCCAGCACCCCGGACGGGTCGAGGTCGTCGACCACGGTCCGGTCGTGCTGCTCGGCGGCGGTGATACCCATACCAGTATTGGACCAGAGGGCGCCGACACTCAGACCCCCGAAGCCGGGGTCCTCCACAGAAGCTCGCAAGGTTCTTTGTCGAGTCTTCTCGGCGCCGTTCGCGGCCATCCACGAGCGGGGCACCCGAGGCACCGCCGCGTGGTCTCGACAAGCTCGACCGACGCGGGCATGACTCAGCCGGCTTCGGGCCTGGCGGTTTCGAACTCCGTCGTGTCGAGCGTCCGGGCCACAGGTTGCGGCACGAGCTGGAAGCCGACGCCGCGTACCGCCATCAGGTCGAGCTCGACACCCGCCTCGGCGAGCTTGCGCCGGAGTCTCTTCACCAGTGAGTAGACGCTGTCGCGGTCGCCGATGTACCGCGTGCCCCACGCGGCTTCGTGGAGCCGCTCGTAGGACCAGACGGCACCGGGCGAGGCCGCCAGGCAACCGAGCACCTCGCGCTCGAGGTGCGACACGTCGAGGGACGTACCGTCCCAGCGCACGGTCGCCCGGCGGTGGTCGACCTCGAGCCGGCCGAGTCGGACCACCTCGTCGAGGTCGTCGGGGAACCGGGCCTGAGCGGCCGCCTTGGCCAGCAGGTCGACGGCCATCTGGGCGTCCGGCACCAGGACCAGCAGGCCCTCGCCGTCCAGCGCGGCGGCCACCCGGCCGCGCTCCTCCGGGTTGGCGCTCACGCACACGGTGAACGACTGTGGCAGCGATGTTCCGTCTCTGGAACTCGGCGCGGTGATGGTCATGCAATTCCTCCCGAGAACGCATGCTCCGAGCCCACCCGGAAGGGTGTCCCGGCACGCAGTACGAACCTAGTGACACACGTGACCCGAGTAAAGGATGTTGTACCAGTCAACGACCGGGGCGACCGGCGGCTGCCCGTCACGCGCCCGGTACGTCGTCCGGGTCGCGACCGGGTGCCGTCCCGGAGGCGCCCGGCAATGACCACCGCCCGACCTTGAGCCCCGGGTCGCGCGCTTCCTAGCGTCAGGCAGGCGGACCTGTGTCCGCTACGGCCGCCCCCCGGCGGCACCACTCGGGAAATCCAAGGGAGCCACACATGCCACGAAGAGGGCATTTGCGCACCATCGTCACCGTCCTCGCCGCGATGCTCGCGGTCCTGGGCCTCACCCTGTCCATGGCGGGGCCGGCCCAGGCCACCGGCAACGGACCAGCCGCCCGATCGGCGTCCGGCCACGCGGCCCACCAGAAGGCCGCCGAGCCCGACGGCAAGGTCGACCAGACCCAGAAGTCGGAGCAGGCGCACTACACCAACGCCGCGTGCAACCGGGCGCAGAAGGACTATCTGGCCAAGCACCTGGCCCGCTGCTTCAGCGTGGTCCGCACGGCGCTGGACCACCAGATCACGCCGGCCGCCGACCCGCCGCCCACGGCTCTGGGTCCGGCCGACATCCAGGACGCCTACAACCTGCCCGACTCCGGTGCGGGCGAGACCGTCGGGATAGTGGACGCGTTCGGCGACTCGCATGCCGAGGCCGACCTCGCGCAGTTCCGCTCCTACTACGGCCTCCCCGCATGCACGGTCGCGAGCGGATGCCTGACCATCGTCAACCAGGACGGCGACACGACCCCGTTGCCTCCGGACGACCCGGGCTGGGGCCTGGAGACATCGCTCGACCTCGACGCGGTCTCCTCCGCGTGCCCGAACTGCAAGATCCTCCTGGTGCAGGGCACCGACAACAGCCTCGACAACCTCGGCATCGCGGTCGACACCGCGGTGTCGCTGGGCGCCAAGTTCGTCTCGAACTCCTACGGCGTCCCGGGTGAGGCCCCCGACGAGCTCGGCTTCGATCACTACTACGACCACCAGGGCGTGGCCGTGACCGCCAGCACCGGCGACCAGGGCAACGTCACCAACTGGCCGGCGACCAACCCCAACGTCGTGGCGGTCGGCGGCACCTCGCTGACGTCCGACAGCTCTCCGCGCGGATGGAGCGAGTCCGCCTGGGCCGATGGCGGCAGCGGCTGCTCGCCGTACGAGCCGAAGCCCGACTTCCAGCAGGGCCTGTCGACCAGCTGTGACACCCGCGCCATCGCCGACATCTCGGCCGACGCCGACCCGAACACGGGTCTCGCGGTCTTCGACACGCTCGGCGAGGGTGGCTGGCTCCAGGTCGGAGGCACCAGCCTCAGCTCGCCCCTGGTGGCCGCCATGTACGCCCTGGCAGGCGACCCGGTCTCCGGCACCTACCCGAACTCCTACCCCTACGCCGACTCCGGTGACCTCTACGACGTCACCACCGGCTCCGACGGCGGCTGCGGCAACGTCTTGTGCAACGCCGGTCCCGGGTGGGACGGGCCGACCGGTCTGGGCACCCCGAACGGCGTCTCCGCGCTGACCACCGGTCCGCACGGGGTCGTCGCCGGTGCCGTGACCGACGCGTCGACCGGCGATCCGATCGCCGGCGCGACGGTCTCGACCCCCGACGGACACTCCGCGACCACGGACGCCTCCGGCCAGTACAGCCTCTCGCTGCCGGTCGGGACGTACGACCTGACCGCGTCGGCGTTCGGCTACGGCTCGAAGACCGTGACCGGGGTCGTGGTGGACCAGGGGCAGACGGTGAGCGAGCCGTTCGCGCTCAGCGCCGTCCCGAGTCACACCATCCACGGCACCATCACCGACGGCTCCGGTGCGGACTGGCCGATCTACGCCAAGATCACCGTCCAGGGCACCTCGGCCGCGACGTACAGCGACCCCTACACCGGTCACTACAGCCTCTCCTTGCCGGAGGGCGCGACGTACACGGTGCATGCTGAGAGCAGGTACCCGGGCTACCTGCCCATCGACCAGGACGTCACGGTCGGGAGCTCCGACCAGACGGTGAACCTGCAGGCGATGGTCGACCCGAGCACGTGCTCGGCCAAGGGCTACGTCTACAGCTACGACGGGACCTCGGAAGACTTCACCGGCTGGACGGGGTCCTCTCCTCAGGACGGCTGGACCGTCTCCGACGGGGCGGGCAACGGGCAGACGTGGAGCTTCGACAACCCCGGCAACCGGACGGCGCCCCCGGGCTCGGACGGTGACTTCGCGGTCGTCGACTCCGACCACTACGGGCCGGGCAACTCGCAGGACACCACGCTGACCTCGCCGGTGGCCGACCTGTCGGCCCAGACCGACCCGGAGATCGGGTTCGACACCGACTACAACGGGATCAGCAACCAGGTCGGCGACGTCGACCTCAGCACCGACGGCGGCGCGACCTGGACCAACGTCTGGGAGCAGACGACCAGCGATGCCAACGGTCACGTGGACCTGCCGATCCCGGCAGCCGCGGGTCAGTCGCAGGTGCAGGTGCGGTTCCACTTCACGGCGACATGGGGCTGGTGGTGGATCGTCGACAACGTCTTCGTCGGCACCCGCTCCTGCGTCGCACAGGGTGGCGGACTCGTGGCGGGCACCGTCCGCGACGACAACACCAACCAGCCGGTCAACGGCGCCAAGGTGGCCAGCGACCCCCACCCGGACGAGTTCGGGGTCTCGGCGGCGACGCCGGACGACCCGGCAGTACCGGACGGGTTCTACTGGCTGTACTCGTCGCAGACCGGCACGACCACGTTCCACGCCACCGACGGGAAGTACACCGCGGCGACGGCGAACGTGAACGTGGCGGCCAGCTTCACGACCCGGAAGAACTGGACGCTCAAGGCGGGGCACCTCACGGTCTCCCCGACCAGCCTGAGCGCCACGCTTCGGCTGGGCAGGTCCGCCACCCGGACGGTGACCTTCGGCAACGACGGCACCAGCCCGGTCCACGTGGACCTCGGCGAGCAGAACGGCGCGTTCACGCCGATGGTGAAGGGCCAGAAGGGCGCCCCCGTGGTGCACCTGCAGGGCACGTTCTCCACGAAGGCGATGGTGACCCAGAACAAGTCCGCGAAGCCGGGCTCGAAGGGCTACCAGACACCGTCCCGGTCGACGACGCCCGCGGCCCCGCCGTGGACGGGCATCGCCAACTTCCCGACCAAGACGATGGACAACGCGGTCGCCTACGGTGACGGCAAGGTCTACTCGATCGCCGGGTACAACGGCCTCGCGAACGTCGCCGACGGCTACGTCTACGACCCGTCCACGCAGGCGTGGACGGCCATCGCAGACGCCCCGGCTCCGCTCGAGTCGCCCGCGGGTGCCTACGTGGACGGTCACGTCTACCTGATCGGCGGTTGGGACGAGCTCGGCAACGCCTCCAGCGGTGTCTACGCCTACGATCCGTCATCGGATTCGTGGTCGCAGAAGGCCGACCTGCCGGAGACCGTCAGTGCCACCAGCACCGCCGTGCTCAACGGTCAGCTCTACGTCATCGGTGGGTGTACGACGGGCAACTGTGCACCGACCAGCGCCAAGGTGTTCAGCTACGACCCGGGCAGTGACAGCTGGACCCAGCACGCCGACTACCCGCACCCGAGCGCCTTCACCGCCTGTGGTGGCGTCGGGAACGAGATCGTGTGTGCCGGTGGCGACAACGCCGACACCGACACGACCACCAAGTCGGCGTACGCCTACGACCCAGGTGCTGACGCCTGGACGCAGGTGGCCGACATGCCGGCCGACGACTGGGCCGGGATCACCAGCACGGCCGACGGCAAGCTCCAGGTCTCCAGTGGCGTCATCAACAACAGCGTCGCGGTGACCAACGAGGGCTGGGAGTACGACCCGGCCGGCGACAGCTGGAGCGACCTGCCGGCGGCGAACAATGCCGAGTACCGCGGCGGTGGCAGCTGTGGGATGTACAAGATCGGCGGTTCGACCGGCGGGTTCAGCCCGACGCAGTTCGCCGAGGTCCTGCCCGGTTACGACCAGTGCGGTGGGGGCGCGGACGTCCCCTGGCTGTCCGAGGACCCGGCGTCACTCGACGTCGCGCCCGGGCAGACCGTGACGGTCACCGTCGGGATGGACTCCTCGCAGGTCGACCAGCCCGGCACGTACGACGCCAAGCTGGCCGTCGGGACCGACTCGCCGTACTCGATCACTCCGGTCGGGGTGGAGATGACGGTCACGCCTCCGAGGTCGTGGGGCAAGGTCCGGGGCACGGTGACGAACGCGGCCACCGGTGCACCGATCCCGGGTGCCACCGTCGACCTCTGCACGATGTACGACGGGCAGACGGGTAACTGCGGTCCGGTCGAGTTCACGTTGAAGACCGACGCGAACGGCTACTACCAGCTGTGGTTGGCGAAGGGCTACAACCCGCTGCAGGTCATCGCGGCCAAGGACGGCTACACGCCGAAGACGAAGGTCGTCCGGATCACCGCAGGCGGCACCGTGACCGCCGACTTCGCACTGAAGAAGAGCTAGGAGGTCCCTCCCAGGAGGGTGCCGGGGAACACGGGGTCCCCGGCACCCGCACGTCTGCCCGTCCGCGGTCACCGACCCGTCGCGACCGGACGCGTGGGGTCGGCGATCCAGCCGCTCCAGCTGCCGGGGTAGAGCGCCGCGTCGTAGAAGCCGGCGAGCCGGAGCGCCAAGAGGGTCTGGGTCGCGGTGACGCCCGAGCCGCAGTACGCCGCGGTGGCCACGCCGTCGGCGACCCGCAACACCTCGAAGCGTCGCCGCAGCTCGTCGTCGGGCAGGAAGCGGCCCAGCTGGTCGGTGTTCCCACTGAGCGGGGCGTTGATCGCGCCCGGGATGTGTCCCGCGACCGGGTCGATCGGCTCGTGCTCGCCGCGGAACCGCTCGGCGGCGCGGACGTCCAGCAGGACACCGTCGCGCGCCACGGCCCGCGCCTGCCCGGCGTCGACGACCGGCAGCCGACCGGGCGTGCCGTCCCAGTCACCCGGCTCGGGGACGACGGGCTCGGTCGAGACGGGCCGGCCGGCGGCGGTCCAGGCGGCGAGCCCGCCGTCCAGGACCAGGACGTCGTCGTGACCGGAGTCCCGGAGCAACCACCAGAGCCGGGCCGCCGCGGTCCCCGGACCGTCGTCGTACACGACCACGCGCGAACCCCGCCAGATGCCCGCACGGCGTACGGCGGCCACGAACGCTGCCGTGTCGGGGAGCGGGTGTCGCCCGCCGAGACCCGGGGGAGCGGCCAGATCGTCGTCGACGTCGAGGTACGCCGCGCCGGGCACATGGCCGGCGTCGTACCGCTCGCGTCCCGTCGCCCCGGTCAGCGCCAGCCGGGTGTCCACGACAACGGCCTCGAGGCCGTCCAGGTCGTCGACTCCGAGCAGCAGGCCGGGCCGGATCACGTCGAACGTCCGATCAGGACCCGAACGGCAGCGGCTCGGGCGACAGGGCTACGGCGCGCGCCCGGGCGGCGGTGAGCCGGCGCCGGTGGTGTTGCCGGCAGAGCACCTCGTAGGCGACCTCGGCAGGTGGTCCGTCCGTCGAGTCGACGTCGCCGACGACGATGACCTCTCCCTCGATGACCATGACGCCGTCCTCGGTGCGGGCGTTGTGGGTGGCGCGCTTGCCGCACCAGCAGAGCGCCTCGACCTGGAGGACGTTCATCCGGTCGGCGAGCTCGACCAGGCGTGCGCTGCCGGGGAAGAGCCGGGTACGGAAGTCGCTGAGGATGCCGAACGCGAAGACGTCGATCTGGAGCTCGTCGACGACCTTGGCCAGCTGGTCGATCTGGACGGTGGTGTAGAACTGCGCCTCGTCGCAGATCAGGTAGTCGACCCGGGCTCCCGCCGTGAGCGAGTCGACGACGTACCGCCAGAAGTCGAAGGCGTCGGAGACCTCGATCGCGTCGTGGGTCAGCCCGAGCCGGCTGGAGAGGATCGACTCACCCGCCCTGTCGTGGGTGGTGAAGATCCGCCCGACGCGGCCGCGCTGCGCGTGGTTGTGGTTGGTCTGCAGGGCCAGCGTGCTCTTGCCCGAGTCCATGGTGCCGGTGAAGAAGTGGAGTTCAGCCATCGCGCGGCGATTCTGTCACGACGAGCGGCGACCTCGGCCAGGACGCGACGAAGCCCGGCAGCTCCCTGGCTGCCGGGCTTCATCCACCGCTCGAGGGAGGGCCGAGTCGGTTTGAGTCCGAGGAGCTCGGCCTCCCCGTGTCGGTCGAGCCCCTCGGCGTTCGCGCGTGTCTCCGGGCACCCCTCGGCCCAGAGCCAGGTCTCGAAGGTAGGACGATCCGCACCCGCCGCAGGGCGGTTCGCGGCAGAAGCGACCGTTCGGTCGAAGCCGACTAGTCGGTGTGGGTCAGGTAAATGAACCGCCGGGTTTTACCAGTGCACGCCCTTGAAGACCTTGGCGAGCATGATCTGCTCCGATTCTCGGGCCCCTTGCGAGCCCTCGCCCTTGGCGGCCGCCGAGTCGGGGAACACGTGGTAGGCGAGGTTGAGCACCCGGAACGCGAGCTTGGGTGCGACCGTGTGGGCGACCGCGCCGGCGTTGCCCAGCAGGGTGTTGATCTCGTGCGGCCGCTGGACCATCGCCTTGATCACGAGGTCGGCCGCCTGCGCAGGGGAGATCGTGGGGAACTTGTCGTAGATCCTGGTCGGGGCGATCATCGGCGTCCGCACCAGGGGCATGTGGATGCTGGTGAACGTGATCCCGTCGCCGACCAGTTCCGAGGCGACGACGTTGCTCCAGGCATCGAGCGCGGCCTTGGACGCGACGTACGCCGAGAAGCGTGGCGGGTTGGTCTGGACGCCGATCGAGGAGACGTTCACGACGTGGCCGTGGTGTCCCTCGCGCATCGTCGGGATCAGACCCATCATCAGCCGGATCGCTCCGAAGTAGTTCAGCTGCATGGTGCGCTCGAAGTCGTGGAAGCGGTCCTGTGAGAGCCGCAGCGAGCGGCGGATGGAGCGGCCCGCGTTGTTGACGACGAAGTCGATGGACGGCAGGTCGGTGCTCAGCTGCGCGCAGAGCGCATCGATCGCCTCGAGGTCGGAGAGGTCGCACGGATACACGTGGGCGGTGCCGCCGCGGTTCTCGATGGTGGCGCGCGTGGCCTCGAGCTTGTCCTTGCCCCGCGCGACCAGGACCGGGATGCCGCCGGCCTGGGCGACCTTGAGCGCCGTCACCTGGCCGATGCCCGAGGAGGCGCCGGTGATCACGACGTACTTGCCGGTGAGAGCCTCGCGCGCCCCGGCGTCGTTCGCGGTGGAACGGTCGAGGTGGTCCTCCCAGTAGCTCCACAGGGTGCCGGCGTACGACTCGAGATCGGGCACCCCGATGCCCGAGCCGGCCAGCGCCTTCTCGGTACGCCGCGAGTCGAAGACCGGGCGGAACGACGAGTGCGCGAGCACCTCGGGCGGGATGCCGACCCGGCCGACGGTCTGGTCGAGGACCGCCCGGACCGGTGCCGTGCGGATCAGGGTGCCGGCCAGGCGGAACGGCCTGAGCGGGCCGGGGAGGATGCCGAGCAGTCCGCCCGCCGTGCTCCGGTCGACGGGTGTGGCGAATCGAGGCGCGCCGGCCGCCGCGCAGAACGCGTTGACCAGGTCGGCGACCGGCTGAGGCTCGGGGTTGACCAGGTGGAACGCCTCGCCGTCGTGACCGTCGAGGTGCGCGAGGTGGTCGATCGCCGTGGCGACGTAGTCGACCGGGACGACGTTGGTGTCACCCAGATCGGCACCGACCAGCGGTAACCACGCCGGCAGCCGATCGCGCAGCATCTTGATGGCGGGGAAGAAGTAGTAGGGGCCGTCGACCTTGTCCATGGCGCCGGTCTCGCTGTGACCGACCACGATCGCCGGGCGGTAGACGCGCCACGGCCCGGTGGACTCCTCGCGGACGATCCGCTCCGACTCGAACTTGGTGCGGTGGTAGGGCGAGGTCAGGGCCTGGCTCTCGTCGAACATCGACTCGTCGAACGGACCGTCGTACTCACCGGCAATGGCGACGGAGCTGACCTGGTGGAAGCGGCCGACCTCGAGCGCCTCGGCCAGCTCGATCGCGTGGCGGGTGCCGTCCACGTTCATGGCCTGGTTGGCCTCGTCGTCGGCCGTCATGTCGTAGATCGCCCCGAGATGGAAGAGGTGGTCGATCTGGCCGCGATGCTCCTCGACCCACACCTCGTCCACGCCGAGCCGGTCGGCGCCGAGGTCACCCACGACCGGGACCACCCGGTCGGTACCCCAGACCTCGATCATCTTCTCGAGCCGCGCCCGCGACCCCTCGCGGACCAGCGCGAACACCGTGCCCTCGCGGTGGTCGAGCAGCGCCTCGACCAGATGTCGCCCGATGAACCCGGTCGCGCCGGTGACGAAGTACGACATGCCGGGAGACTACTCGGAGGTAACCGCTGGGATCAGGCGCGGCTTTCGTCGTTCGGACCGCCGAACATGATCTCGTCCCAGCTGGGGACCGAGGCGCGGCCGCGGGTCTTCTTGACCGGTTTGCGTGACGGCGGCTCGTGGCGGCGGGAGTCGTCCGAGTCGTCGCCCGAGTCGTCGCCCGAGTCGTCGCCCGTCTCGTCGCCCGCCCCGTCGTCCACCCCGTCGTCCGCCGTGTCCTCCGCCTCCGGCTGAACCTCGGCCGGGGACTCGGGCGAGTCGAGATAGGCCTCGACCGGAGCCTCCGCCCCGAGGGCGGCGGTCTCGTCGGGCCGGTCATGGGCGACCTCGGGCTCGGGATCCTCGCTGACCAGCTCGATGGCGTCCTCACCGAGCGGCAGCTCGTCGGGAGGTACGGCGGAGAGCCGGCGCCGGCGGGCGTCGGACAGGTCGTCGCGGGTGGTCTCCGACTGCTCCGCGGGCGGGTCGGACACCTCGCCGATCAGCCAGTGCGCGTCGTCGTCGTCCGCGACGACGTAGTTCCCCGGCGCGTCGAAGGAGAAGTGCGCGGCGCCGACGTGGCCGGTGGTCGTGTACGAGCCGGTCAAAGTCCAGCGGCCGTCCTCCCGTCGCCAGGCGTCCCAGGCCACGGTGTCGGGGTCCACGTTGCGTGAGCGCAGGTGACTGCCGACGGCTTCGCCGAGGGTTCGCGCGGACGCCGCCGCGCCGCCCTCGACGGGGCGGCGGCGGATCGAGGCCCGCTGGGCGCGTTGGGCGACGTGGGCGCGCTCGGCCAGGACCGGTGCGGCGTACGGCATCACCTTGTCGACGGACGTGCCGGCGACCTGGGCGACGGACTCGGGCGTCTCCCCGGCCCGGATCCGCGCCTGGATGTCGCGTGGGCGGAGGGTGGATTCCATCTGTCTCTCCAACTGGCCGGTCCGTGCCTGCTCGCCGCCCGGTCCCGAGCCGTGGTCGGATGCCTGCTCCGACGTCTGGCCCGACAGTGCGGCCCGTAGCCGGTCGTCGACGTCGACGGTGAACTCCACCCTCGCGTCGCTCACGAGCAGCAGCGTCTGGCCGTCCTCACTCACCCCGGTGAATCTGAGGTGCACCATGGCCGTTGTCGCTCCCGCCTCGCTCCCGCTCGTACCTGCTCCGGTGCGGCCGAGCCTACGCCAGCGCACGCCGCCCGCCCGGTTGGTCGTACGGCGCGCCACCCGGGTCTCCGGACCGGCGTGACCTGCCGCTTCGATGGACCGGTCAGTGGCCGAGCACCCGCTTCAGGTAGTCGTTGGCGAACAGCCGGTCGGGGTCGAGCCGCTCGCGGAGGGCCAGGAAGTCGTCGAACCGCGGGTACGCCGGCGCCAGGTCGCTCGCCGTACGGGTGTGGAGCTTGCCCCAGTGCGGTCGTCCCTCGTGGTCGCGCAGGATCGCCTCCATCGCCTCGAGGTACGCCGCGTGCGTGCGCCAGTCGGAGCGGTGGTGGGTGTGGAAGGCCAGGTAGAAGGAGTCGCGGTCGTAGGCCGTGGACAGCGCCACATCGTCCGCCGGCGCGACGCGGATCTCCACCGGGAAGCTGATCCGCCAGTCCGACCTCTCGATGGTCCTCCGCGCCTCGCGCAGCGCGTCCAGCCCGGCGGCGCGCGGTACGGCGTACTCCATCTCGCGGAAGACGACCCGCCGCGGCGAGGTGAAGACCCGGTGGGCGACGTCGCTGTAGGTGCGTGCCGAGAGGGCACGCGCCGAGACCTGGTTCATCCGCGGGATCGCGCCGGGAGCCCGGTTGGCCGCCGCGGTCAGGGCGCCGAACACCGAGTTGGAGAGCAGCTCGTAGTCGACCCAGCCACGGAGTCGCCCGACGGGCGACGCCTCGGAAACGTCGGCGTCGAGCCGGGTGTTGCGCTTGGTCAGCATCCGGTCGGTGTGGGGGAACCAGTACATGTCGCAGTGGTGGCTCTCCTCGACCATCGTGTCGAACGTGCCGAGCGCCTCGTCCCACGACATCGGCTGCTCGTGCGCCTCGAGCAGGAAGAGCGGCTCCACGGCGAAGGTCACCGTGGTCAGGATGCCCAGGGCGCCGAGCCCGACCCGGCCGAGCTCGAACACCTCGGGGTTGGCGGACGCCGAGACGTCGAGCAGCTCGCCCGTCCCGGTCACCAGCTGGAAGCCCGCGAGCTGCGCGGCCAGCCCGGCCGCGACGCCGCCGGTGCCGTGCGTCCCGGTGGACACCGCGCCGGCCAGGGTCTGCTCGGCGATGTCACCCATGTTGTGGAGCGAGAGGCCGAGCCGCTCGAGCTCGTCGTTGAGCACCTTCAGTTGGGTGCCGGCGTACGCCGTGACCGTCATCGCGTCGCGGTCCACGGCGATGATCCCGGCCAGCCGGTCGGGCCGCAGCATCATGTCGCCGGGCGTGGCGATGCCGGTGAAGGAGTGGCCCGTGCCGACCATCTTGACCGTCGACCGCGCCTCGCGGGCCGCGACCACGGCCTCCACCACGGCGGCGGGCGAGGCCGGCGAGCTCACGCTCCGGGGCTCGGCCGACTCCAGGCCGGACCAGTTCTGCCACTGCACGGAGCGAGCCTAAATCCTCGTCGTCGCGCTCTCGCGTGAGGTGAGCGCCGCGCAGGCGGCGCCCAGCCCCGCGACCAGGGAGACGAGGTACGCCGCCGAGGCGCCGTGGCTGTCGATGACCTGGCCCGCGATGGCGGCGCCGGGAGCGACCCCAGCGACCGCCGCGGTCTCCACGAGCGTCATGCCCTCGGTCAGCCGCGACCGCGGGATGTTCTTCTCGACCAGGGAGAGGCCGGCAATCCCGGTGGGGGCGATGGCGAACCCGGCGACGAACAGCCAGACCGCCATCACCGGCAACGACCCGATCACGCTCAGCGGGATCATCGCGACGAACATCCCGACTGCACCCCACCGCAGTCGCGTGGACGGGCTGACCCGCCACTGCACCATGCCGGTGATCACGCCCGCGATCAGGCTCCCGGCCGCCCAGATGGCCAGCAGGAACCCGGCGTACCCCCGGTGTCCATGTTCCGTGGCGAACGCGACGGTGGTCACCTCCGCCGCTCCGAACAGCGTGCCCAGAGCCAGCCAGACCAGGCACACGGGGCCGACCACCGCCAGGCGGAGCCGCTGCACACCGGCCCCCCGGACGCGAGGCGCCGCCACCGGAGCGGTCGACCGCTGGGCGGCGAAGAACAAGGTGCCGGACGTGCCCGCGACGATCGCGATGCCCAGCGCGGCGACGGGGCTCCAAGCCGTGGCGATGACCGTGATCAGGATCGGGCCGGTGATGAAGACGACCTCGTCGACCGAGGACTCGAGCGCGAACGCCGTGTCGATCTCGGGGCGCTCGTCGAGCACGTGCGACCAGCGTGCCCGGACACACGCGCCGATCTGAGGAAACGCGCCTCCCGCGACCAGGACACCGGCGAACGCCGCCCACTCCGGGCCGCCCGACTGCACCACGACCACGAACGACGACATCGCCACCGCGAACACCACGGCAGCCACCGTCAGCACCCGACCCTGGCCGAGGCGATCCACCAGGCGTGCCTGCGGGATCGCCAGAGCCGCGGCCGCGAGGAGGTACGCCGCCGACATGGCACCCGCCAGTCCGTAGGACCGGCCGACGCCGGTCACCAGCAGCACGATCCCGATCGTGTCCATGGCGATCGGCAGGCGGGCGACCAGCGCGGAGCCGCTGAACCGCAGGGCTCCCGGCACGCTCAGGATGCGGCGGTACTTGTCGAACATTCCTAGAAGACCGACAGCTCGCCGGCCCCGCCGGGCTCGTCGGCGGCCTGGCGGTCCTCCGGGTCGAAGGACCGCGGCAGGGCCAACGAGGCCAGCGCGGCGACGACTCCACTGCCGAGCGCCACGAGGTACGACGGAGAGGCGCCATGGGCGTCGATCACCAGGCCGGCCAGCGCCGCGCCGGGGGCCAGGCCGGCGGCCAGGCCGGTGTGGCTGATCGCGATGCCCTCGGTCAGCCGGGCCGCAGGCACCCCGTGCTCGATCGCCGAGAACAACGCGATCAGGGTCGGCGCGATCGCGAAACCGGCAACGAAGAGCGCCACGCCCATGGCGAGCATGGAGCCCACGAACGACATCGGCACCATCACCAACGCCAACAGCGCGGTGCCGACGCGTACGCGCGGGATGGGGGCGAGACGCCAGGCGAGCGTGCCGGTGATCAGGCCGGCCACCATGCTCCCGGCCGACCAGGAGGCGAGCAGGACACCGGCGTACGGCTTCGCGTGCTGCTCGGCGGAGAAGGCGACGGTGCTGACCTCGGCGGCGGCGAACATGGAGCCGAGTGCGCAGGAGACAGCCGCCAGGATCACGACCGGCGTCCAGGGCATCGCCGGGCGGGCCGACGACAGCCGCGAGACGCGCTGGGGGACCGGTTGCGAGCCGCGCTGCGCGGCCAGCGCGAGCGTGCCCGGCACGCCCGTGACAAGTGCCAGGCCGAGCCCCGCCCACGGATGCCACTGCGTGGCCAGGACGGTGGCGACGGTGGGCCCGATGACGAAGATGACCTCGTCG
Source organism: Nocardioides sp. (assembly GCF_036493135.1). Classification (GTDB taxonomy): domain Bacteria; phylum Actinomycetota; class Actinomycetes; order Propionibacteriales; family Nocardioidaceae; genus Nocardioides. The sequence goes on from NZ_DASXQG010000011.1 coordinate 17,024, forward strand.
ATCACCGACTCCAGGGCGTACGCCGTCTGCACCTCCGCCGGGCGGCCGGCGAGCACGTGGGACCACCGGGCCCGGACGGCCGAGCCGATCGGCGGGTACGCCGCCCCGGCCACGAAGGCTGCGGCGAACGCGAGGGGCTCGGGCCACCCCGCCTCGAGGGCGGTGACGAGCCCGACCACCCCGACGGCGTACACCGCGGCCACGACGGGGAGCACGACCGACTGGCCGAGCCGGTCGAGCAGGCGCCCCTGGACCACCGACGACAACCCGTTCGCGATCGTGTACGACGCCGAGAGCGCGCCGGCCAGGCCGTAGGACCGACCCAGCCCGGTGACCAGCAGGACGATGCCGAGCGTCGAGATGGAGATGGGCAGCCGGGCGACCAGCGCGGTCAGGCTGAATCGCCACGCTCCGGAGCGCGCGAGCACGGTGCGGTAGCGGGTGAACATGCTGTTCGGAGCGTAGGGCACGATGACGACATGCCGCCGCTCGACGTCTCGCCGTACGACGCACTGCTGCTGGTGTCGTTCGGCGGCCCGGACCGGCCGGAAGACGTCGTTCCGTTCCTCGACAACGTCACCCGTGGCCGCGGGGTCCCGCGCGATCGGCTCGAGGAGGTCGCTGAGCACTACTTCCTCCTCGGCGGGAAGAGCCCCATCAACGACCTCAACCGCACGCTGCTCGAGGCGATCCGCGCCGACCTCGCCGCCCACGACCTCGACCTCCCGGTGTACTGGGGCAACCGCAACTGGGACCCCTACCTGACCGACACCGTGTGCCGGATGAGGAAGGACGGCGTCGCCCGGGCCGCGTGCTTCGTCACCAGTGCCTACTCGTCGTACTCCTCGTGCCGGCAGTACCGCGAGGACCTCGCCGCGGCGGCGGGCCACGGCGCACCTCGGCTCGACCGGCTGCGCTCCTACTACAACCACCCCGGCTTCCTCGAGCCGACCGTCGACGCGGTGACCGCCGCGGTCGCGGACCGGCCGGCTGCTCGACCGGTCTTCGTGACCCACTCGATCCCGACCTCGATGAACGACGGCAGCGGCCCCCGGGGCAGCGCCTATCTGGCCCAGCACAAGAACGCCGCCGCGTACGTCGCCGAGCGGGTCGCGACGGTCACCGGACGCGACCCGGGCCACGACCTGGTCTTCTGCTCGCGGTCGGGGCCACCGCAGATGCCCTGGCTCGAGCCGGACGTCAACGACCACCTCGAGCGGCTGGCCGGCGACGGGGTCGAGTCGGTCGTGCTGGTCCCGATCGGTTTCGTGTCCGATCACATGGAGGTCGTCTACGACCTGGACACCGAGGCCCTGGCCACGGCCGCCCGGCTCGGGCTCGACGCCGTACGGGTCCCCACGTCGGGTACCGACGCGCGTTTCGTGGCCATGGTCCGCGAGCTGGTCGTCGAACGCGCTGCCGTCGAACGGGGCGACCGGGTCGACCGAGTCTCAGTCGGCGGTGAGCCGCCGTGCTGGGACCTCTGCGCCGCGGGCTGCTGCCCCAATCCGCGTGGTGAGAAGCCGGCCCTGGGCGGAGCGGCATGAGCAGCCTCTCGTGACCGAGCACGACAGCCACGCCCTGCGCGATCTGGCCCTGAGGACCGCACGCGAGGCCGGCGACCTGATCCTACGGCTCCGCGACGAGGGGGTCGTGGTGGCCGGCACCAAGTCCAGCGAGATCGACATCGTCACCCGCGCCGACCAGGCCGCCGAGGCCCTGGTCAGGGAGCGGCTGCTCGACGCCCGACCGGACGACGGGATGGTCGGCGAGGAGGGAGACCACCTCGGTGGCACCTCGGGCGTCGTGTGGATCGTGGACCCGATCGACGGCACCGTGAACTATCTCTACGGTCTTCCTCACTTCGCCGTCAGCATCGCCGCCGAGGTGGACGGGGAGGTCGTCGCTGGGGTGGTGGTGGCACCCGCTCTCGCCCTTGAGTACGTCGCGACCCTCGGCGGCGGCGCGACCTGCAACGGCCGTCCGATCCAGCCACGACCGACCGTGCCGCTGGGCGAGCGCCTGGTCGGTACCGGCTTCAGCTACGAGCAGCCGGCGCGGGCCCGCGAGGCGACGTACATCTCCCGGCTCCTGCCGCGCGTCCGCGACCTGAGGAGGCTCGGCTCCTGTGCCCTCGACCTGTGCGCCGTCGCCTCCGGAACGCTCGATGCGTACGTCGAGGAGGGCCCGCACATCTGGGACCACGCTGCCGCCGGGTTGGTCGTCTTGGAGGCCGGTGGCATCCTTCAGGTCGCCCGCTCACCGGGTGACAAGCGGCTGTTGATCTGCGCCCCCGAGGACGGGTTCGCGGAGTTCCGAGCGGCCGTCGTCGACGCCGGTTTCGTGGGTGGCGAAGGGCCCGACGGTCCCCGCGAGTCCCGGGAATAGCCGCCGCTCACCTTCTGTTCATGAGACACGACGCGATCCGAAGGTGCGGTCCGGACAGTCTTCGGGCACAATCGGCGCGCCGACGAGGGCGCCGGGGCACCGGCGCAAGATGGGGAGAAAGACACACACGCATGGCCACCGACTACGACGCACCTCGCAAGAACGAGGAAGACCAGTCCGAAGAGAGCATTGAAGAGCTCAAAGCGCGTCGGCACGACAAGAACTCCGGCAAGGTCGACGAGGACGAGGCCGAGGCCGCCGAGTCGTTCGAGCTTCCGGGCGCCGACCTCTCGCACGAAGAGCTGGCGGTCGAGGTGATGCCGCGCCAGGAGGACGAGTTCACGTGCCGGAGCTGCTTCCTGGTCCATCACCGCAGCCAGCTGGCGGACGAGAAGCGGTTGATCTGTCGCGACTGCGCTGCTTGAGCGCACCCACGACCGGGACCGACCCGGCCCGACACAGCAGGTATCGACGAGCCCGCCCGGGATGACCGGGCGGGCTTTGTCGTCCCTCGAGGCGGCGCAAAAGGGCAGCGATCACGCCGAGTCGTCATCTGACGACTCGGCGTTCTTCAGTCCTTCTGCAGCTGCGGCGGCAGGTGTCCGGCTGATCGCCGGTAGTAGTTCGCGGCTCGACGTTGCGCGAACATCCGGACGAGCGCGACGAAGGTGCCGCTGACCACAGCCCAGGCCACCGCCTCGCCCATCCGTACGTCGGGATCCGCCGGGTTCTCCGGCGGGTGCTTCCCGGTCGCGGCCCTCCAGCCGGTGTTGATGGCCTTCTTGGCCAGCGCCGCCGCGCCGAGGGTGGCCACGAGGGAGAAGGCGGTCCACAACTTGCTGCCGCCGGCGGAATCAGCCATGCACGCAGGCTATCGCGCCGTCCCGGAGCCGCTGATCACCCGGATGGCCGCCACGAGGTGCTCGGGGTCGCGGGTGCTGAGCAGCCAGTACGGCGCCGGGTCGCGTTCGTCGCGCACGACCACCTTGACGCTGCGCTTGAGGTAGGGCCGCAGGAGCAGGTAGGCGCGGGCGTCCGCACCCGGGCCGGCGACCCGCCGCGTCTCGGCCGCGTCCAGCGGCTCCGCGTCACCGAGGAACTCGCCGCCGATACGCGCGCGCCCCGCCCGCAGCCAACCGTCCTCGACGTCGACGCGCGGCGCGCCGTAGCCCGCGAGCAGCCCGACCATGACCAGCAGGAGGAAGGCCGTCGCCGACCAGGCGACGATGCCCGGGGTGGAGACCACGAACGCCAGCCAGAACGTCGCCACCAGCATGGTCCCCTGCACCCACCAGCGCAGGGGCACGCTCAGCCGCTCGTGGTGCCCGGCCGCAGCCGGGTCGGGGGTGTCGGGCACAGGCACAGCCAACCATCCTGGCCGGGGCGCACGGAGACAAGGTCCCGCCCGTGACCGACCGCGAGCCCGAGTCGTGCCCGAGTCCGGCCCGGCCGCCCGCCACGGGATCTCCATCGTGAACACGCCCGGCACCATCGACGCCGGCTACCGAGGCGAGATCAAGGTGCTCCTGGTCAACCACGACCCGCGCGAGCCGGTGGAGCTGCACCGCGGCGACCGGGTCGCCCAGCTGGTCATCCAGAGGTTCGAGCAGGCGGTGCTCACCGAGGTCGACGCCCTGCCGGAGTCGGTGAGGGGGAGCGGGGGATACGGTTCAACCGGAGGTTCGGGCGCACTCGGTGAGCCCACCCCCGACCACCCGTGACACTTCGCTGGGAGACGCACTGATGTTCCGCCGCAAGGCAAGCTCGGAGCCGGACGAGGCCGTCGAGGTCGAGGGTGGGGTCCCGGACGACGTCGACGGTCCCTGGGACTCCGACGAGACCCCCGACGACGGGCTCGAGCGGGTCGACCTCGGCTCGTTGCGGGTGCCGCCGCGGGACGGCACCGAGCTCCGGCTCCAGGTCGACGAGAACACCGGCGAGGTGCAGTCGGCGATGCTCGCCGCCGAGGAGGGTGCCCTCGAGCTGCGCGCGTTCGCGGCGCCGCGCAACGGCGATCTGTGGACCGAGGTGCGGCCCCAGATCGCCGCCGACATCTCACGGCACGGTGGCACCGCGACGGAGCGCCAGGGACGCTGGGGCACCGAGCTGGTGTGCCAGATGCAGGTGGTGCTGCCCGACGGCAACCAGGCCATGCAGCCGTCCCGGATCATCGGCGTGAACGGCGCTCGCTGGCTGCTGCGCGCGACGTTCCTGGGCCAGCCGGCGACCGAGCCCGACGGCGCCCAGGACTGGGAGAACGCCCTGGCCGCCGTCGTCGTCCATCGGGGGACGCACGCGATGCCGGTCGGCGACGCACTGCCGCTCACTCTCCCCGACGACGCCCAGCGACTCAGCTGACCGGGCCCCGGTTCCTGGTCCGAGCGCCTAGGCTGGAGGCATGGGCGAGAAGAGCAAGCTGCGGCGTTCGATCAGCAGCTGGGCCAACGCCGACGACCAGCACGCCCGTGAGCTGCGGGAGACGACCAAGGCCGGGCGTTGCGACCTGATCGCGGACTGCTCCGACCGGACGCCGGTCCGGCTCCGCGGCACCCTGAAGACGGTGACTCTGCGCCCCCGCGGCGGCGTACCGGCGCTGGAAGCGGAGCTGTTCGACGGATCCGACTCGCTGGTCCTGGTCTGGCTCGGCCGGCGCGAGATCGCGGCCATCTCACCCGGTCGGTCGCTGGAGGTGGAGGGCCGGATCGGCCGGCACGGAGGCGACCGGATCATCTACAACCCCCGCTACACGCTGCTGCCCTGACCGCCCGAGCGGCGCCGACCGCCACCCGACGTACGGACACCCGATGACTCCAGCACCTCCGACGACCGACACCGTCGAGGCCCTGGTCCGGCGACAGCTCAGCCAGGCGCTCGGCGGCCGCCGCGGGATGATCGAGGCGGCCGTGCCGACCCTGACCTTCACCGTGGTCTGGCTGATCACCCGACACCTCGAGCTCGCCCTCGGTGCCAGTGTCACGGTCGCCGTGCTCGAGCTGATCGCGCGGATCGTCCAGCGCCAGACCGTGAAGTTCTGCGTCAACGCGCTGGTCGGCATCGCGATCGGCTGGTTCTTCGTGCACCTGGCCGCCAGCCGTGGTGGCAGCGCGGACGACCAGGCGCTGGCGTACTTCGTCCCCGGCCTGCTCTACAACGCCGGGTACGCCGTGCTGATGGGCCTGACCTGCATCACCGGCTGGCCGCTGGTCGGCTTCATGATCGGCAGCGTGACCGGCGACCCGACAGCGTGGCACGCCGACCGGCAGGTCGTCCGGCTGTGCACGCGGCTCACCTGGCTGCTCCTCCTGCCGTGCGCCATCCGGGCCCTGGTCCAGGGTCCGGTGTGGTTGGCCGGCCACTCGGGGAGCCTTTCCCCCGACACCGCCGTGGCGGCGCTCGGCGTGCTCAAGATCGCGATGGGCTGGCCGTTGCAGCTCGCCGCGCTGGGCGCCATGTCCTGGCTGCTGGGGCGCAACCACACGCCCCTCCAGGCGGTGGAGCGGGTCACACCTGCGAGTGGCCAGGGTTGAGCAACGTCTCCAGCTCGTTCTCGACGTCGGCCGACACCACGAAGAGCAGCTCGTCGCCGGCCTCGACCGGCTGGTCGCCGTCGGGCGGATAGACCTGGCCGTCGCGCAGGATGGTGACCAGTGCGACGTTCTCCGGGAAGGGGATCAGGCCGGACGGCTTCCCGACGTACGGCGAGTCCTCCGGCAGCGTGAGCTCGACGAGGTTCGCGTTGCTCTGGCGGAAGGTGAACAGCCGCACGAGGTCGCCAACGGTGACCGCCTCCTCGACGAGCGCGGACATGATGCGCGGGGTGGAGACGTTGACGTCGACGCCCCAGGCCTCGTTGAACAGCCACTCGTTGTTGGGGTGGTTGACCCGGCCGACCGTGCGTGGGACCGCGAACTCGGTCTTGGCCAGGAGCGACGTCACCAGGTTGGCCTTGTCGTCACCGGTCGCCGCGATCACGACATCGCACTGGTCGAGGTGGGCCTCCTCCAACGACGAGAGCTCGCACGAGTCGGCCAAGAGCCACTCGGCATCGGGGACGCGCTCGGGCTTGATCGCTCGCGGGTCCTTGTCGATGAGGAGCACCTGGTGGCCGTTGGTGATCAGCTCGCGGGCGATCGAGCGGCCGACGGCCCCGGCTCCGGCGATGGCGACTCTCATGTCAGACCTTCACGTTCACTCGTCTGGGCCTTCGTGGATGACCTGATAGGCGCCGGCCGCGTTCTCCTCGCGCATCACCAGGTGGAGGAGGTCGTGCTCCTGGATCACGCTGTCGATCGTGGGCAGCATGCCCTCGCCGAGCCGGTCGATCCAGGCGATCCGTGACTTCGAGGCCGCCTGGAACTCGACGGTGCGGTGGCCGACCCACGCCGTCGGCGCGGGGACCTGGTCGACCCGGATCGTGCCGGACGGGTCGCGGAAGTCGGGCTCCGCACCGACCGGCAGCAGTCGGCGCAGCACCTGATCGGCGGTCCACTTCACGGTGGCGACGGTGGTGATGCCGAGCCGCTGGTAAACCTCGGCCCGGCCCGGGTCGTAGATGCGGGCCACGACCTGGTCGATCCCGAAGGTCTCGCGAGCGACACGCGCGGCGATGATGTTGGAGTTGTCGCCGCTGGAGACGGCCGCGAACGCGTCGGCGCGTCGGATACCGGCCTTCTCCAGGACCTCCTGGTCGAAGCCGTAACCGGTGATCTTGTCGCCGTTGAACCCCGGGCCCAGGCGACGGAAGCTGTCGGGCTCGCTGTCGATCACGGCGACGGTGTGGTTGCGCTCCTCCAGATCGCGCGCGAGGGTCGACCCGACCCGGCCACATCCCATGATCACCACGTGCACGGAGAAACCGTATCCTGTCCCCTCGTGGGTGTCGGAGACGTCTCCAAGCGAATCCTCCTGGGTCGCAAGCTGCGGAGCAGTCAGCTCGGCGAGACGCTTCTCCCGAAGCGGATCGCCCTTCCGGTGTTCGCCAGCGACGCCCTCTCCTCGGTCGCCTACGCGCCCGACGAGGTCTTCATCATGCTCGGGCTCGCCGGGGCGTCGACCTACATCTGGTCGTGGAAGATCGGCCTCGCCGTCGCCGTGGTGATGCTGACCGTGGTGGCGTCGTACCGCCAGAACGTGCACGCCTATCCGAGCGGTGGTGGCGACTACGAGGTGGCGACGGTCAACCTCGGGCAGACCGCAGGCGTGACGGTCGCGTCCGCGCTGCTCGTCGACTACGTCCTGACCGTGGCGGTGTCGGTCTCGTCGGGTGTCCAGAACGCGGCGGCAGCCGTCCCGTGGATCTCACATCACGAAGTGGTGGTGGCGGTCGTGCTGGTCCTGGCACTGGCGGCGACGAATCTGAGGGGCGTTCGCGAGTCGGGCGCCTTCTTCGCGGTCCCGACGTACTGCTTCATGGCGGGCGTGCTCGGCATGGCGCTCGTCGGTGCCCTCCGGGCCTCCGACGGGCACCTCCCCGACGTCGAGAGTGCGAACTTCCAGATCATCCCGGCGCCCGGGTACGACGGCGGAAACCTGACCGGACTCGCTCTGATCTTCCTGCTCGCGCGCGCGTTCTCGTCGGGCTGCGCCGCGCTGACCGGGGTCGAGGCGATCTCGAACGGCGTACCGGCCTTCCGCAAGCCGAAGAGCCGCAACGCCGCGACCACGCTGCTGCTGCTGGGCACCATCGCGGTCACGATGCTGATGAGCATCATCGTGTTGGCGCACCACATGCAGATCAAGTACGTCGACGACGTCTCGCGCCTGCGCGACGAGCAGGGCAACCCCATGCCGTCGGGCTACGACCAGCCGACGGTGATGGCGCAGATCTCCAAGGCGGTGTTCGACAACTTCACGCCGGGCTTCTACTTCGTGCTGGCAGCGACCGGGATCATCCTCATCCTCGCGGCCAACACCGCGTTCAACGGCTTCCCGGTGCTCGGCTCGATCCTGGCCCGCGACGGGTTCATGCCCCGCGCTTTGGGTTCGCGCGGTGACCGGCTGGCGTACAGCAACGGGATCCTGGTGCTGGCCTTCTTCGCGTGCATCCTGATCGTCGCGTTCGACGCGCAGACGACTCGCTTGATCCAGCTCTACATCGTCGGCGTCTTCGTGTCGTTCAACCTCAGCCAGCTCGGCATGATCCGGCACTGGACGCGTCACCTGAAGGCCGAGACCGACCCGGCCGCACGTCGCCGGATGCATCGCTCGCGGATGATCAACACCTTCGGCCTCGGCATGACACTCACCGTGTTCATCATCATCCTGCTCACCAAGTTCCTGGCCGGCGCCTGGATCAGCATCCTGGCGATGTGCGCGTTCTACGCGCTCATGCGCGGCATCCGGCGCCACTACGACAAGGTCAATCTGGAGCTGGCTGCCGACGAGGAAGACCGCTTCATGCCCACCAAGGTGCACGCGGTCGTGCTGGTCTCCAAGCTGCACAAGCCGACCCTGCGGGCACTGGCCTACGCCAAGGCGACCCGGCCGAACGTGCTCGAGGCGGTCTACGTCTCCGCCGACGACGCCACCACGAAGGCGCTGGTGCAGGAGTGGGACGACCGCAACCTCGGCGTACCCCTCAAGGTCCTCTACTCGCCGTACCGCGAGATCGTGCGGCCGATCGTCGAGTACGCGATCCAGATCCGGAAGGCGAGCCCGCGCGGCGTCGTGGCGGTCTACATCCCGGAGTACGTCGTCGGCAGGTGGTGGGAGCAGCTGCTGCACAACCAGACCGCGCTGCGTCTGAAGGGGAAGCTGTTGTTCACCCCGGGCGTCATGGTGACCTCGGTGCCGTACCAGCTGGAGTCCTCGCAGATCGCCCGAGACCGGGCCCGCCGTGACAGCGAGCGGGTCAAGGCCGGCGACCTGCGTCGCGGGACGGTCCGCAGCGGTGGGCGGGTGCCGCCGGGCAAGCAGGTCCATCGATGATCGGCGGCCGGTGAGCCGTCGCCGGACACGCGAGCGGCTGTCGCGGGGCGTCTCGCACGTCGGCGAGCGGTTCGAGGCGGAGGTCGGGCCGATCGCGCACGGCGGCCACTGCGTCGTACGCCACGACGAGCGGGTGGTCTTCGTCCGCCATGCGTTGCCCGGTGAGCGGGTCGTGGTGTCGGTGACCGAGGGCTCCGACGGCGACCGGTTCTGGCGTGGTGACGCCGTGTCCGTGGTGTCGGCCTCCGCCGACCGGGTCCCTCCGCCCTGTCCGTACGCCGGGCCGGAGCTCTGCGGCGGCTGCGACTTCCAGCACGTCTCCGCCGCCGCGCAGCGGACCCTCAAGTCGGACGTGGTCCGCGAGCAGCTCTCCCGACTGGCCGGTCTCGACCTGGACATCACCGTGGAGGAGGTGCCGCCCTTGCTGCGCTGGCGCACGCGGATGCGGTACGTCGCGCTGCCCGGCGGCGCCCGCGGGCTGCACGTCCACCGCTCCGACGAGGTGGTGGCGATCGACGACTGCCTGATCGACGCCGCGGGCGCGTCGCGCGAGGTCGAGACCGTGGCGACGTCGTACGGCACCCATGACTTCCGGGTCGACCCCGACGGCTTCTGGCAGTCACACGTGGACGCACCGCGGGTACTGGTCGAGACGGTACTGGGAATGGTCGCGCCGCGGCCGGGGGAGAAGGCGCTCGATCTGTACGCCGGTGTCGGCCTCTTCGCCGCCTTCCTGGCCGACGCGGTCGGGCCGTCCGGCCGGGTGGTGGCCGTCGAGGGGTCGCGGGTGGCGTGCCGTGACGCGCGGAACAACCTCCCCGCCACGGTGCAGATCGAGCAGGGATCGGTCGACCGGGTGCTGGCCGCGGCGTACGACGAGCCGTTCGACGTCGTGGTGCTCGACCCGCCCCGCGAGGGCGCTCGCCGGAAGGTGGTGGGCCAGATCGTCGATCGTGCCCCGCGTGCGGTCGCCTACGTCGCCTGCGACCCCGCCGCCCTCGCCCGGGACCTGGCGACGTTCGCCGAGCGGGGCTACCCGCTGCGAGAACTCCGCGCCTTCGACCTGTTCCCGATGACCGCGCACGTAGAATGCGTCGCGCTGTTGGAAAGTAGCCGCTGACCTGCGGAAACACGCCGTCTGAGCGATCCTCATCAGTCATCGAGTGCGAACTAATAGCGCACTTTGCAGTACTCAGCCGGTGGGCATCGCCCACCAGCCGCAGCAAGGATGCGCTCGAGCTTGGCCTGCTTACTCCGTTCGCGCCGTCCCATAGCTGTTGATTCAGTCATGCATCGTTCCTCTATCTCTCATGCGGCGGCGCGAGCACCTCACCGTGCTTGACGAAGGTCAGCGTCGTCTCCACGTCGTAGGCGTGGACGGCAGAGACCTTCGGCCTCAGGATCTCGTTCAGCTCCGCCGACTTCGTGAAGAACGCCGATCGCGCTGCCTCGTCGGCGAACGCCAGCATGATCGAGGCGTGGAAGTGCTGGTCGTGCGGGTTGTCGTGCGCCACGTCAGGCGTGTCCCACATCTTTTCACTCCACGGCAAGAAGGTCTGAATGCGGAGTCCGACGAGGCCGTCGCTGTCTGCGAGCGCCGGAACCAGCGTCCGGTTCACGAACTTGCGGAAGCCCTTGGCGCCCTCTCGGCGGCGGAGGTAAAGCACGACAGCGCTTTCGGTGGCGTGGGTGTCGTCGCCGACGTCATACCAGCGTGAGGTCCCGGGCGCGCCCGCGTAGAGCAAGGTGCGGCGGAAGACGTTCACCTCGTCCTTGTAGGCCAGCTGTGTCTGCGCCCGCCCCATCAACGGCGCAAGCGCTGACTGGAAGGTGACCTCGGCGATGCCGTCGATCTTGCGGTCGACCGGGATCTCAGTCTCGATGTCCGGTGACGGCGCCCATCGGCCCGGGTTGTCGGCAGCCAGGTGCACCTGCCGGTACTCGTACAGGCCAGGAGTCGCGGCGATGATGCCGGAGTGTGGTGCCCGCCAGTAGGCCATGCCAGTTACGCGCGGCTGGTCCTGGCGCACCCACAGCAGGATCGACGAGGTGAAGTGCTTGGCGAAGCCGGGAGCGGACGTACTCATGCCTGTACCTCGTCCTGGCTGGTCGAACCGCTGCCCAGGAAGTCGACGGCGACCGGCGCGAACTCGTCGTGGTACTGGAAGATGCCGCCGTGCCCGGAGTTGGGGTAGATGATCAGCTCTGAGCCCTTGATGCGTCGGTGGAGGTCCTCGGACAGCACCGAGGGCACCATGCGGTCGTGGTCACCGTTCGCGATCAGCGTCGGCTGAGTCACGATCGAGAGATCCGAGGGCGCTGAGCGGCCGTACTTCTTGATGGCGGAGAGTTGGGTCTGGAAGCCGCGCAGGCTCATGTTCTTGTCGCGGTCGACGGTGCGCTCCTGCAGACGCTTCACGAAGGCCTTACCGGCGCTCTTGCCGACCGCGTCGCGGTTGAAGAAGAGGAACTCCTTGGGGTCAGAGCGGGTCAGCGTGGCGCGCAGGATGTCGTAGTAGGTGACGCGGTCGACCTTGTCCATGTCTTTGCCGCCACGGGGACCGGTGCCTGTGAGAACGAGCTTGCGCACCAGCTGGGGATGCTTGACCACGAGGTCCTGGGCGATCATGCCGCCCATGGAGAACGAGAAGACGTCGACCTCGGAGTAGCCCAGGGTGGTAAGGAAGTCGTAGGCATCCTCGGCTGCCTGCTCGATGGTGGGGCGGACCTTGCCACCCGAGGCGCCAACGCCCTGCTGGTCGAAGGTGATGACGTGCCGGTTCGCAGCGATGGGGTCGATGATGCGCGGGTCCCAGTTGTCGAGGGTCGCGGCGAGGTGGACGAAGAAGACGACGGGGATGCCGCCGCGGGGGCCTAGCTCGCGGTAGGCGATCGAGGTGCCCTTGACGTTGAGCGTCTTGGCTGGTGCCTGTGCGTAGGACGTGATGACTGGGCCAGTCGAGTCGTCGTTCATGATGATTCTCCCTTTCATGTGTAGTTCGTTGATGGGCGGTCACTGGGACCCGGGCTAGGGGACGGTCATGACCGTCTTGCCGCGCACGCCGTCGGAGCCGACTCGACCCAGTGCCTGCGGCAGGTCGGTGGACGCGATGGTCTTACCGAGCACGGCACGGATGACGCCGTCGTCGACCAGCGTCGCATCTGCTGGAGCTGGTCTCCACTGGCGTGCATGAAGAGGAACTCGTAGGTCACCCCGAGGGTCTTCGCTTTGCGCCGCACCTTGCTGCTGAGCGCGGTGATCGCGGTCCGGACAAGCGGGTTGGCGCCTGCCGCGCTGGCGTAGCTGGGGGTGGGAGGTCCGGCGAGCCCGATCACGGCGCCGCCGGGCTTGAGCACGGTCAGTGACCGCAGCACGCTCTCTTGGCCGAGGTTGTCGATGACCAGGTCGTAGCCGCGTACCTTGTCCTCGAACCGCTCGGCGGCGTAGTCGATGACGAGGTCCGCCCCGAGCAAGGTCAGGAAGTCCGCGTTGCGAGCGCTCGCGGTGGTGGCGACATAGGCGCCGAGGTGCCTGGCCAGCTGAATGGCGATCGTCCCGACCCCGCCGCTACCGGCGTGGATGAGCACCTTGTGCCCCGGGCGGACCTGGCCGCGTTCGACGAGTGCCTGCCAGGCGGTGAGCGCGACGAGAGGCAGGGATGCGGCTTCGGTCACGGTGATGTTCGCGGGCCGCAACGCGACGTCTGACTGATCGACCGAGATCTGCTCGGCGAAGGTCCCGATGCGTCCGTCGCGCGGACGGCGTGCGCCGAACACCTCATTCGTCTCCGTGCTCGTGCCCGCTGGTGTAGAAGGGCGGCTATCCCGCGAGGCAGCGTCCTCTGACGGTGATGCCGTGGGTCTCGCCGATGCGGAGGAATCTCACCCGAACCGCTTCCGGGCCACCGGCCAGGATCGGTAGCGATATCTGGTGCTGGGGTAGGCCGACACCAGCCGAGAGTCGGTGGCGCGGCACTCGGCTTCCAAGTGTTCCGCAGCGCCAGATGCGCCAGAGGTAGAGCATGCGCGAGCGATACTCAGAATTCGAGCGTTCAGCAGAATGCCGTGGTGCCGCCGCCGGCGTATCGGCAGGTGTCGACCACTTTGCCGGGCGCGTTCTTGAGCACGGCCTTGTCCCCGTCGTTGTTCCATTTCGGTGTGGTTGAGTTCCAGTACAGCTTGCTGGATGTGTTGGTGCCTTTGCCGGTGTAGAGGGTGACGGACTTTCCGGCGCCGAGGGAGAACTTCGGGAACACATAGAACTGGTGGTCGGTGCTGGGCGCGGAGACGATCCTCCAGCCCTTGAGCTTGACCGTCGAGCTCGACTTGTTCTTGAAGACGATGTACTCGGTGTCGAGGTTGGTCCCCGTCTGGCCGTAGTGGATCTTGGTGATCTTGACCGAGCCTGAGGCGAGGGCCGGCGAGGCCTGGACGAAGGGCGCGACCACACCGAGGACTACGGCGACGAGCGCGAGACGCTTGGAATGCATGGAGGCTCCTCAGGTTGGGGGGTTGTCGAAATAGCGGCTGATGGTGCGCCCCCACGGATTGTGGGGCACGTCGAGTCCGAGCGAGGCGACCCCGACGCAGTACTTGCTGATCGGAGCCGGACGTTCCCCGAGGCTGCGAAGCATCCGGTCGACCGTTGAGGCGTGGTCTTCGACCTTGGTTTCCAGCACCACGTGGCCCGACCGCAGAGTCAGGATCCGCTCTCCCCACCCGCAGGTGAGATCGGTGTCGATGGTCAGGCGTGAGCGACTGGTCAGGGAGGCGAGGGTGGCGCGACGATTGGTGATCACGACGACGGGTCGCAGTGCTGAGGTGGGCTGGGCGATGTAAGCGCCGAGGGTGTCGGTCACGAATCTCTGTGCATCGTCGCCCAGCTCGGCCTGCTGCCACGCGGGGTGGGGCTGACGTTCCTTGACGGTCACCCCCCGGAGGCCCTTGCGCTTGATCTCGAGCATGCACTGCTCGGACTCGGTGTAGCGACGGACCCGCACCTTGTAGCGCTTGCGTCGGCGCTGTAGGTGGGCTCGGTAAGTGACCAGATCGTCGGTGTCGAAGTACGTCGAGGTGTAGCCGAACAGTCGCCGCCCGTCGATGTCCAAGGCACGCCACTCTTCGCCCAAGCCCTGGACCAGCCGCTCCAACGTCGCCAGCGTGACGATGTACTTGCGGTCCACGCGGGTCAACAGGCCAGCAGCCGACTCCAGGGTGGCCAGGTCGACCGCGGGCAGTGTCTGGACCATGGTCGTGACCGCGGCGGCGGTCGGTGATGACCACGCGAGCGTGTCGGCGGTCGGCTCGCGGGCCACGCTCACGCAATCACCTCGTGCAGGTCGCGCTGGTCCTCCCCGCCGTGGGTTCCACCACGCTTGAGCAACGGCCTGGTCCGCACCTTGGTCACCGGCACGTAGCGGACGTCGACGACAGTCGTGTCCCGCACGTAGTCGGTCTCCTTGACGAACATCCGCTTCACCTTGCCGCCCAATCGGGCCTCGAGATCGGCGCGGAGGGCTCCCTCGTGCGGGTGCACAACGTCGAGGGTCACCACCTGACGCCGGCCACGCGGCGCAACGACTGGGTTGTCGAGCAGCAGCATCACCATCACGATGGCGAAGGACAGCAACCGGGCAAGATCGGCGTTGTGGAACACCATCCCGTTGACGAGCCCGAGCACCAGGGCGACGAAGTAGTACGCGCCCTCCTCCGGCGAGATGGGCTCGGAGCGGAGCCGGATGATCGACAAGATCGCGAACAGCCCGAATCCGAACGCAACTCCGATCCTCATCTGGCTGACGATCAGGACCGCGACCGAGAACAGGCTCACATTCAAGGCGATGTAGGCGATCACCAGGTCGGCTCGACGGTAGCGCCGGTAGTACACAGCGAACGCGACGATCCCGATGCAGACCAGGTCGAGGAGCAGGGCATGGCCGACATGGCGGGTCAACGGCGTCATCATGACTGGAACTGCGTACATCTCGGGGTACACCTCTCGGTCGGAACGAGTTCGCGGCATACCCCCTGGGGAGGCCACTTGGGCACTCCTGTCGCCGGCATCGACAATCGTGGCACGCCGTCCAGCCCAAGGTGGCGAATCCACACAATTGCCGGACGGATGCGTGGTGCCGAGCACCCGGTCCGAGACCGCTCACCGTGGCCAAGAGGACGTCGACCAGAAGCGTGCCGTGCGGCCGGCGTCCGGCGCGTTCTCCGCCCGCCACTGGTGAGTGGCAACCACTCAGATCGCGGCGGCGTGCTCCGTGGCGATCTGGGCTCCTAGCACGGCGCACTTTGAATTCGCGGAGGGCCGCAGAGAGGTACTGGATCCTGCAGCTCCTTCAGACGGCAAAGCAGCAGGGCAGCGGCTGGTTTCCGCTGGGGTGCACAGCTTTTGACCAAGGATCGCGCCCATGCTCAGACCCTCGGCGTCTTCACCCTGAACCCCGCCCGTGCCAGTGGGGTCCCGGAGATCGACCACGCATCTCGAATGGCCCTCGGCACCTGCGTGCCGAGGGCCATTCTTCGTAGCGGGAGATGCTCAGGGCTCGGACACCTCCGCGAACTCGCCGTCCTCTGCGCGGTGATCAGACACCTCGCCCCCGGCAGGAGCTTCGACTGTCAGCCTGGGCAGGATCCGGTCGAGCCACGCGGGGAGCCACCAGTTGGCCTTGCCGAGCAGGGCCATGGTCGCCGGCACGAGCACCATGCGGACGAGGGTGGCGTCGACGAGGATCGCGGTGGCGAGTCCGAGCCCCAGCATCTTCAGGGACGGTACCGGGCTGGCCACGAAGGCGAGGAACACCGCGATCATGATCAGGGCGCCGGAGGTGATGACCCGGCCGGTGCCGGCCATACCGCGAGCGACGGCCTCGGTGTTGTCGCCGGCCCGCTCGTACTCTTCGCGGATCCTCGAGATGAGGAACACCTCGTAGTCCATGGAGAGGCCGAAGAGGATCGGGAACATGATCACGATGATCAGCGAGGTGATCGGTGTGGGCCCCTCGAGACCGATCAGGCTGCTGCCCCAGCCCCACTGGAAGACGGCCACCAGCACGCCGTACGCAGCACCGATCGAGAGCATGTTCATGACCACTGCCTTGAGCGGGACGACGACGGACCGGAACACCAGCATCAGGAGCAGGAAGGACGCGACCAGCACAGCTCCCATGAAGATCGCCAACGTGTGGGCGAGCTGGCCGTTGAGGTCGGTGGTCATGGCGGTGAGCCCGGTGACGTAGACGTTGGGGGGCAGCACGTCGCGGACCTCGGAGAGCGTGGTCGAGGTCTCCCGATCGGCCGGACCTGTCGTCGGCATGGCCGAGAAGATCACGGTGCTGCCGTCCGCGGAGGTCTGTGGCTCGCTCACCGACGTGATGTGACCGCTGGTGCGGATGTCCTCGGCCAGCCCGGACACGTCAGCAGCGCTGACCCCAGGGACCTCGAGGTCGACGACGACCAGGAAAGGCCCGTTCATCCCGGGACCGAAACCCTCGTCCAGCAGGTCGTAGGCCTGGCGATAGGTCGTCTCGCTGGGGGCGTCACCCGCGGCAGGCCACGCGGTCTGCATCCAGAAAGCCGGGGCGGCTAAGGCGAGGAGGGCGAAGACGGCACCCACCAGGTACGGCCAGGGGCGTCCGGAGACGCGGTGGGCGAAGCGCCACCAGGCGGTCTCCTCGGCGCGCTTGGCGGGGCGGTGACGACGCGCCAGCCTGCCCCTGTCGATGCGGTCACCGAGCAGCGCCAGCAACGCAGGCAACAGGGTGGTGGCCGCCGTGACCGCGCTGAGCACGACGATGGCGGTCGCCAGGCCGATCGAGGTCAGGACGCCCAGTCCGGTGAAGGCGAGGGACGCCATCGCGATGACCACGGTGCCGCCGGCGAACGCGACCGCAGCCCCGGACGAGGACATCGCGCCGGCCAGGGCGGTCGTGTTGTCCCGGCCGGCCTCGCGGTTCTCGCGGTAGCGGGCGACGATGAACAACGCGTAGTCGATACCGACTCCCAGTCCCACGATTCCGGCGATCGGGATCGCTGAGGGCGAGACGTCCATGATGCTGGCGAGCACGAAGATTCCGCCGATGCCCGCGCCCACGGCCACGAGGGCGAGGCCGATCGGCACCAGCGCGGCCACGACGGTCCCGAACGCGACCAGCAGCACGAGCAGTGCGATCAGGATGCCGACACCCTCGAACGGCGACGACTCGTCGGGAGCGTCGAGGAAGACCGCGTCACCACCGAGCTCGACTCGGAGGTCGGCGGTGTTCGACGCGTCGACCAGCTCCGTCAGGGGTACGAATCCCCCCTTGCCCAGGTCGGCCGGCGTTTCGTCGAGGGTGATCGCCGCGTAGCCGATGCGGCCGTCGTCCGAGATGCTGCCGGACGCGAACGGGTCCGCGACGTCCACGACGTGGTCGGCCGCCGCCACGTCGGCCAGGACTGCCTCGACGGCCTGCCGCTGGCTCTCCAGCGTCTCGCCGTCGTCGACCGCGAAGACGACCAGGGCTTGGGCCTGGGTCGCCTCGGGGAACTTGTCCTCGAGGAGCTGCATGGCGCGTTCGCTCTGGCTGCCCTTGGCGCTGAAGGCGTCGATGAAATGGCCACCGCCGCTCCCGGCGAGGGCGAACACGGCGCCGAGGACGACGACCCAGCTCGCGATGGTGCGCCAGGGATGCCTCGCACTCACCATGGCGATGCTGCGGGTGAACCTGTTCATGATGGTGCCTTTCGCAGATCCGGCTACTTCCTGATGGATCGCGAAGCTAGGCAGTGATGTGGTGAGCGTGGATCACCACACGTGGTGAGCGACCGGGTGAATCAGTAGCTGCCGAGGAGTCGGCCGCGCAGGCGGTGCAGGTGTGGCATCAGGCCGTAGATCACGATCGGCACCGCAACGGTGGCGAGGATGAACGTGCGAGGTACCACAGCCAGGTCGCCGAGGAGTCGGCCGAGGGTCAGGTTGAGCACCACGAGGGTGGGGAAGACGGCCAGCCAGATCATCAGGGCCAGCTGGTGCTTCGAAGGGGGCGGGACGTTCATGGGGATCTCCTTGTGATGGTGAGGTCGAGGTGGGTGAGGTGGGATCAAAGGGGGATCAGGTGCTCCGTCGGTACTCGCGAACCGCGGCCGCGATGTCCTCGTCGACGAGGTCGGCGTTGAGCGCGATCGCCGCGGCGGAGCCTTCGCCCGCGGCGGTGATGACCTGGGCGCGGGGGTTGGCGACGTTTCCGGCGACCCAGACACCCGGGACGCTGGTGCGGCCGGTGGGGTCGGCGACGACCCAGCCCTGGTCGTCGAAGGCGCAGCCGAGGTCGGCCAGCACGTCGTTGTCGGGCACCATGCGTGGCCGCACGAAGACGGCGGTCCGGGGTACGAAGCGGCCGTCGGTGAGCTCGACCCCGGCGAGCGCGTCGTCCTCGACGACGAGGCGGGCGACTGGTCCCTCGACCACGCCGATGGCGCGGGCGAGGAGTGCCTCGCGGTCGTCCTCGGCCAGGCCGTCGGTGTGGGTGAAGAGAACCACGTCGGGCGACCACTGTCTGACCAGGTGGGCGTGCGCGACAGCTTCGCGGGTGGCGCCGATGACGCCGAGAGGCTGGGCGCGGACCTCGTGCCCGTGGCAGTAGGGGCAGTGCAAGAAGTCGCGGCCCCACCGCTCGCGTACTCCCGGGATGTCGGGCAGTACGTCGCGTAGTCCGGTGGCGACCAGGACGCGACGCCCGTGCAGCGTGTCGCCGTCCGCCAGGCGGACCTCGAAGCGCGGGGCTGCGTCGGCGGTCCGGTGTACGCCGGAAACTCGCCCCGCGATGACGTCGGCGCCGTAGCCGGTGACCTCCTGGCGTCCGAGCCGGAGGAGCTGTGCGGGCGAGAGCCCCTCGCGTGACAGGAAGCCCTGCATGTGCGCCGCCGGGGCGTTGCGGGGCTCGCCTGCGTCGATGACGGCGACGCGTCGCTGTGCTCGGGCCAGGACCAGGGCTGCTGACAAGCCTGCGGCTCCGCCGCCGATGACCAGGACGTCGTACTCGTTCATGGCCCCAGGGTGTCCGGTGTCGGTCACTCTCGACAACAAAGGTTGCCATTCCTGGGAATCCCCCGTGAAATGGCGCCATGTCCGACTCCGGTGCGATCACGACGGCCCTGGACCTGGTGGCGCCCCGGCTGCGACGGGTCCGTAAGGAACGGGGCGTCACGCTGACGGAGCTGGCGGAGCGGACGGGCATCTCCAAGAGCACGCTCTCGAGGCTGGAGAACGGCCAGCGCAGGCCGAGCCTGGACCTGTTGCTGCCGCTGGCGCAGGCTTACCGCGTGCCGCTGGACGACCTGGTGGGAGCCCCGGAGGTCGGCGACCCACGGATCAGGCTCAAGCCCCGGAAGGTCAACGGTCGCACGGTCCTCCCGCTCACCCGCCAGCCCGAGGGGGTCCAGGCCTGGAAGATCGTGATCCCCGCGCGGCAGTCCACGCCGCAGCCTCGCACGCACGACGGCTATGAGTGGTTGTACGTGCTGTCGGGGCGGATGCGCCTGGTCCTCGGCGACCGCGACCTGGTGCTCGAAGCCGGGGAGGCCGCGGAGTTCGACACCCAGCTGCCGCACTGGTTCGGCAGCACCGGCGACGGCCCGGCCGAGGTGCTGAGCATCTTCGGGCGTCCCGGCGAGCGCATGCACGTGCGGGCTCGTACCCAGGGACAGGCGACGCGGTGACGGCCGCCCGACCCCTCCTCCAGACCAAGCTCTTCCCACCGCGGACGACCCGCAGCCTGGTCGACCGTGACCGGCTCCGTCAGCGCATCGACACGCGGGACCTGCCGGAGGTGCTGGTGGTGTCGGCACCGGCCGGCTTCGGGAAGTCGACGCTGCTCGCGCAGTCCCTGCTCGGCGGCGTCTCCCGGGCGGGGCCTGCCGTGGCGTGGCTGTCCCTGGACTCCGGTGACAGCGACCCGCCGACGTTCTGGGCCTACGTGCTCGCGGCGCTCCGGACGGCGGCGCCGGACGTCGGGGGGTCGGCACAGGTGCTCCTGGACTCGCCCGGCGGGGCCCCGGTCACCACCGTGGTGACCAGCCTCCTCAACGACTTCGCCGAGTCGGAGAAGGAGGTCGTGCTCGTCCTCGACGACTATCACGCCCTGCATGCTCCGGACATCCACGAGGCGATGGCCTTCCTGGTCGAGCACCTGCCACCGCAGCTGCACCTCGTGATCGCGACGCGCTCCGACCCCCCGCTGCCGCTGGCGCGGCTGCGTGCCCGCGGACAGCTGGCCGAGGTGCGCGCGGCTGACCTCCGGTTCACCGGGCAGGAGACAGCGGCGTACTTCGACCGCATGGGACTCCAGCTGTCCGCCCGCGAGGTGGCCACCCTGGAAGGGCGCACCGAAGGATGGGTCGCCGCGCTGCAGCTCGCGGCGCTGTCCCTGCAGGGTCGCGACGACGCCGCCGGCTTCATCGATGGTTTTGCGGGCGACGACCGTCACGTCGTCGACTACCTCGTGGAGGAGGTCGTCCATCGGCAGCCCGAGGAGGTCCGGGACTTCCTGCTGCGGACCTCCCTGCTCACCAGGCTGTCCGGCCCGCTGACCGATGCCGTCACCGGACGGACGGACGGCCGGGAGATGCTGGCGAGGCTCGACCGCGACAACCTGTTCCTGGTGCCGCTCGATGACCAGCGACGGTGGTACCGCTATCACCACCTGTTCGCCGACATGCTGCATGCCCGCCTCCTCGACGAGCGTCCCGGTGAGGCGCCAGACCTGCATCGCCGCGCCAGCCAATGGCTCGAGCGGGACGGCGACACGACGGGGGCCATCGAGCACGCCCTGGCTGCCGGCGATGCGGACAGGGCGGCTGACCTGGTGGAGCTCCAGATCCGGGAGATGGGCAAGAACCGTCGCGAGGTCCAGCTGAGGCGATGGATGGAGGCTCTTCCCGAGGAGGTCTTCGCCAACCGACCGGTTCTGGCCATCGGCCACGTCGGCGCGCTGATGTCCACCGGCGAGACGCGGGGCGTCGAAGCCAGGCTGCAGATCGCCGAGCGCTGGGACCACGCGATCAAGGCCCGGGGCGCCGGCCACCCAGCACCCCCAGGCCTCCTCGTCGCCGACCCGACGGAGCTGGGCAAGCTGCCGGGGCTGATCGCTGTCTACCGGGCCGGGCTTGCCCTGATGGTGGGGGACGTCGAGGCCACCATGACGTACGGCCACGAGGCGGTCGGGGTGCTCGACGCCGCCGACCACCTCGGCCACGGCGCCGCCACGGCACTCATGGGGATCGCCTCCTGGCGCGGGGGAGACCTCGCCACCGCGGAGGCGGCCTACATCGAGACGATGAGGCGGCTCGAGCTCGAGGGCTACGTCGCCGATGTCCTGGGCTGCGCGATCACCCTCGCCGACCTGCAGACGACACAGGGTCGGCTCCGCGACGCGGAGCGCACCTACCGCGACGCCCTCGACCTCGCTGCTCGCCAGGGGGACGGCCCGCTACGGGGGACACCGGACATGCACGTGGGACTGAGCGCACTCAGCTCCGAGCGTGGCGATCTGTCGGCCGCCGAGGAGCACCTCAGGACCGCTCACGAGCTCGGCGACCACCTCGGCATGCCGAGGTACCCGCACCGCTGGCGGATCGCCGAAGCGCGTGTCCGTGAGGCCCGCGGCGACCTCGACGGAGCGGTCACGCTCCTGGACGAAGCCGAGCAGGTGTACGACGGGGACTTCTCGCCCGACGTACAACCCGTCGCCGCGATGCGTGCCAGGGTCTGGCTCAGGCAGCAGCGGACCGACCTGGCACTCGGCTGGTCGGCGGATCGCCGTCTGTCGGTGACGGACGACCTCGACTACCTGCGCGAGTACGAGCACGTCACCCTGGCCCGCGTCCTGTTGGCGCGCGGGGACGTCGCGGTGGGTGGGTTCCTCGATCGCTTGCTGGCCGCGGCCGAGGCCGGCGGCCGCGTCGGCAGCGTGCTGGAGATCCTCGTCGTGCGCGCTCTTGCCGCGCAGCAGGCCGGTGACACCGAACGGGCAGAGAGCGACACCGTCCGGGCGTTGGAGCTGGCCGAGCCCGAGGGCTACCGGCGCATCTTCACCGACGAGGGGCCGGTGCTGGCCACCCTGCTGCGCAGGTCCGCCGCACGGGGCGTCGCAGCCTCGTACGTCTCACGGATGCTGGGGTCGGAGGACTCGCCACCGGGCGGTGCGCGCGCAACGGGCGGCCTGGTCGACCCGCTCAGCGAACGCGAGCTCGACGTGCTCCGCCTGCTGGCCAGCGAGCTGAGCGGCCCGGAGATCGCCCGGCACCTGGTGGTGTCCCTCAACACCGTGCGCACCCACACCAAGAACGTCTACGCCAAGCTCGGTGTGGGCAGCCGACGGGCAGCGGTACGCCGGGCCGACGAGCTCGGGCTCCTGCGTCGCTAGCAAGGCTCACCGAGACCACCACGTCGTTCACCACATGTGGTGATCCGCGCTCCCCACGTCGGTTCCTACTTTCCGGGGCATGAGCGAGACCCAGAGGTACGAGATCCGCATCCAGGGTCGTCTGGACGCCCGTTGGTCCGCCTGGTTCGACGGCATGGAGCTCGTCGACGACGACGGCAGCACCGTGATCCGTGGCCAGGTCGCCGACCAGGCGGCCCTGCACGGGCTGATCCAGAAGGTGCGTGACCTCGGGCTGCCCCTGCTCTCCGTCACTCCAACTCAGACAGGACCGACCCCATGATCACCTGGGTCACCGGACCTTTCTCACCGGCAGGATGGCGGCCGCCCCGATGAGTGCACAGACCCCGGCGACGACGTACAGCACCTGGTAGCTGCCCGAGCCGACCGTCAAGACCAACGGCGCCATCGCAGGGGCCAGGGAGAATGGAAACGCGCCGGCGATGTTCAGCACCCCCAGGTCCTTCGCGACACTGTCCGCGTCGGGCAACACGTCGGCGACGAGCGCGAGGTCGACTGCCAGGTACAGGCCGAAACCCAGCCCACCCACCGCCATCCCCACAAGAAACGCGTCGAAGTCGCCGGCCATCGCGATGATGAAGAGTGCCACGCCGTACACGACCGCGGCGGCAGCGACGAAGAGCTTGCGTCGGCCCGTGCGGTCCGAGAGCCGACCACCGGCCACGGAAGCCAGCACGACGACAACGGCCTGGGTGAGCGTGCCCAGAAAGATCTGCTGCGGGACCTCGTCCTCGGTGCTCCCCAGGTGATCCAGGAGGTAGTACGCCTCGTAGGTCACCAGGAACGCGTAGGCCAGGATGAACATGAAGCGGCTCGCGAACGCCCACGCGAAGTCCGGATGCCTGCGCGGAGAGACGTAGTAGGAGCCCAGCAGCTGTCTCAGCGACCATCGCGGCTTGTCCGCCGCGGCGAGCCGACGATCGTCGAGGATCAGCGCGAACAGGACGATGAAGAACCCGCCGATGGCGCACGGGGCCAGGAACATCGCCAGCTCGTGGCCGGTGAACACCTTCACCACGTAGGTGCCGCCGACCGATGCGATCGGGAGACAGACCCCGAGGATGCCCGCAACCGTGCCCCGTTGCTCGATCGGGACCTGGTCGGGTAGCACCGCCACCATCGCGGACAGCATCGCGTTGAAGAACAGCTGCGCCAGACACCAGCCGATGAGCACCACCCAGACCGTCGGAGCCAGCGCGACGACCAGGATGCCGAAGGACCCTCCCGCCAGACCGACCAGTATCCACGGGCGCCGCATACCCCACCGCGACGTGGTCCGGTCGCTCAGCCGCCCGAACAGGGGGTTGGCCACCAGCGCGACCAGCGATCCGGTCGCCGCGACGAGGGACAGGCTGGAGGCTGCCCGGTCCGTGCCCACCAGTGAGTTGATCTTGAGAGCCAGGGTCACCAGGAGTGGAGCGATGAAGAGCAGGCTGGTGGCGAGATAGGCCGCGGCGTACGAGGCGATGAACGCCCCTCCGACCACCTTCGAGGGCTCGGACCGCGAACCACCCGACGAGATCATCTCATCGTGCGTGGCCCCCACCTCCATGTCCGTCCCCCAACCCATCTGTCACCCCACGATCGAGACTCCCATGTCTGAGAGGTAACGGACGCCCCTGATTGCGTCCGGAGGATTCGGGTTCTCCTCCGTTGCTCCGACTGAGATCGGCTCGGCACCACAAGCGCATCCCCCGAGCCGGCGTCAGCGATGGTGCTCTCGTGGGGTCGCACCTTGCAGTCGTTTGTGAACCTCAGAACCCGACTTGTTCGAGGGGCGCGCTTCGGGCGCGCTTTGAATCGCGGTGGGTCGCAGGGAAGTACCGACGCAACGAACGTCGAATGCGTCGCGCTGCTCGCACCGGCGACGTGATCCGTGCGGTCGTGTCGTGTCAGCGCAGGACGTCGACGGCGGCCACCTGATCGGCGAGGAGCACGGCCACGCGGCGTTGCTCGCGCGTGGGGTAGGTGACGTGTGAGGCCGCAGTCAGCAGGAAGTGTCCGACCTGGTGCTGCCCGAGCCGCACCGGCACGGCCGTGTACTCGTCGGACGGGAGACCGACTCGGTCGACATCGATCTGGTGCCCGTCACGGGTGAGGACACCGTCGTGGTCGAGGACGGCGATCCGGCCGTCGAGAACCGGTCCCTTGACGAAGAGGACGGCGTCCGCGTCGAGGACGTCGGTGATCTGGGCGGCCACGAGGTCGGTGACGGTCGAGGTCGGGGCGTCTCCCTCGGCCACGGTACGCGCGGCGTTCAGCACACCCTCGAGGTATCCGGATCGGCGTGAGGCCCGTGCCTGCTGTCGGTGGCCCCAGAGGGCGACCTCGGTGACCGCGACGCTGATGATGACGAGGAGCACCGTGGCCTCGACGTCGTCGCGGTTGTCGATCGTGAACGTGTGGTGGGGCGGGACGAGGAAGAAGTCGAACCAGACGCCGGCGGAGAGGGCCGCGAGCAGCCCCGCGAGGCGGTCACCGGTGGTCGCCGCTGCGACCACGATGAGCACGAGGACCAGAACGCTGGTGGCCGCGGTGACGTCGCGTCGGAAGGCGGAGATGAGGGCGCACGCGAGGACGGGCAGCACGACCGCCGCGACGCGGACCGGCGGTCGCCATCCGGTGGGGGTGTTGCTGAGCCTTTCGCGCATCTGTGCTCCCGACACCAAGGTTCCGACTCTCGTCATTGTGGTGCGAACCCGTGGGAACGAGCGGAGCCCTGACGCAATCCTTACGGCCTCGCGTCTTCCGGTAGAAACGGGTCATGACCGGCGATGACGAGCAGAAGGCCGTCGCCGCGGTGGGACACCTGGCCCGATCGTGTGTCGCCGCGCTCGACGTACCGGTGGTCTCGGCGATCCTGCATGGATCTCTGACCCTGGACGACTTCCGGGCCGGCCGGAGTGACCTGGATCTGCTACTGGTCGTCGAGGGAAACCTGACCACGAGCGAAAGCGAGGCTCTGGTGGCCGTGGTGCGCGCCGCCGACCCACGCCCGGCGGGCGGCATCGACCTGACGGTCGTCACGCGCGAGTCCGCTGCTGCCCCCGCCGAGCGTCCCAGCCTGGAGCTCCATGTCGGCCGGTACGGGCCGTCAGCCGATCTCGAGGTGGAGAGCCGAGACGAACACGTGCCCGACCTCTGGCCGGAGCTGTCGATGGCGAAAGCCGACGGCCGGGCGCTCGACGGTGCCGACCCGCGCGAGATCATCGGCGACGTACCGCCTGACCTGGTCCGAGACCGCGGCGTGCACTGGCTGACCGTGTGGCTCGATCTCACCGACGATGACAAGAACGCCTCTCTCATGGTGCTGACGGCGTGCCGGATCTGGCGGTTCGCCGCGGAGGGCGAGCACGCGTCCAAGTCCTCAGCAGCACGCTGGGCGCTGGACCGGGACGCCTCGCTCGTTGCCGTGGAACAGGCCCTGGCGCAGCGCAGCGGGGGACGCGTCGCGACGATCGGCGCGGACGACATCAGAAGAGTGCTCGAGACCGTGCTCTGGAAGGTCCACGAGCTCTGACGCACGACGTTCGGCCATCGGCGGGCGAGCACGTCACTCGCAGTGAGCCGATGAATTTGCTGTGAAGGTGCTGAGGGCCGAGAGCGACCGGGCCGAGGAGGGATACGGTCGCCGCCGTGGAGTCTCACGCAGTCGGCACCCGAGAAGACGCGGTCGTCAGCGACCATCCTCTCGCCGGGCTGTCGCTGCGGCGGCCTGGGGGCAGGTCGCTGGCACTGCTCGGACTCTTCGTGCTGATCACGGTGTCGGTGGAGCTCGGCTGGTGGAGCCGCCTCGACCAGTCCCTGAGCGACTGGGCTGTCTCGCGGCGAGGGACGACGCTCTGGAACGCGGCCAAGGTGGTCTTCGACGTCGCGACCCCCGAGAGCGCGCTGCCGATCACACTGGCACTGGGCGCGCTGGTGGCGTGGCGGCGACACTCCTGGGGGATCATCGGCGAGGCGGCGATCCGGGTGGGACTGGTCGTGGCGTCGGTGCTGTTGCTCAAGCCGCTGCTCGCCGTACCCGGTCCTACGCGGAACGCGCTCGGCGACCACGGCGGCTCCTTTCCGTCCGGTCACACGACGTCGACGGTGGTCTGCATGGCGCTGCTCCTGGTTTGGGTCGGCTGGCCGCGGTCGGTGACCGGGCGGGTCGCGGTGAACGCCGCTGTCGTCGCCATCGTGGGGGCGTCCGTGGTCTACATCCACTACCACTACTTCAGCGACGTCGTCGGCGGCGTCGTCCTGGGCCTGCTCATCGCCACCTTGCCGCTGCCAGTCTTCCGGCCGGCCTCCCGGCGTCGGGCCGACGTGGAGTGATCCGACCGCTGCGCGCATGACAACGCCCGCGGACTCTCCAAAGTCCAGCGGGCGTCATGTCCGGCTCTCAAACCAGACGTCACCGCCTGCAGGAGCATGGGGTCACCGGCAGACGATCAGCCTCGGTGAGGAATGAGGCGGACCGACCCTAGCCGCGAGAGCTGTTCGTGCCATCGTCCGTTTGGCCAGATCTCGATCTCGACGTCTGCGCGCCAGCAACCCGGGACGACGCCCGAGCGATCGGCTTCCACTTCACGCCACCACCAGGGTGCACATGACCGGCGGGCCGCGACCCGCACTAGGGTCTCGCGACATGCCTCTCGCCCTGGTCACCGGAGGAGCCCGCGCCAACAGCATCGCCGCCGCGATCGCGCCGCGTCTCTCGGCCGACGGCTGGGACGTCGCCACCAGCGACCTGGCTGACGCGGAGTACCCGTGTGATCTGGCGACCTCCGACGGCCCGCAGGCGCTCGTCGATGCCGTGACCCGGGAGCGCGGCGTGATCAGTGCCCTGGTGCTGAGTCACGCTCACGACGAGCTGTCCGGGATCCTGGACACGACGGCGGAGAGCTTCGACCGACACGTGACGGTCAACGCTCGTGCGAGCCTGCTGCTGATTGCGGCGTTCGCCCGCCAGATCCCACCGGACGGCGGCGCCATCGTGGCGCTCACCAGCGATGCCACGACCGGGAACCTGCCCTACGGAGCATCCAAGGGCGCCCTCGACCGGATCGTGATCTCGGCGGCACGTGAGCTGGGCCCCCTCGGGATCTCGGCCAACGCCGTCAACCCCGGGCCCGTCGACACGGGCTGGATGAGCGACGAGACGCGACGGGCGCTGATCCCGGACCAGCCGCGGGGCCGTCTGGGGACGCCGACCGACATCGCCGACGTCGTCGCGTTCCTGGTCTCCGAGCCCGGTCGATGGGTCTCCGGGCAGCTGCTCCACATCGATGGTGGTTTCTCCGCACGCTTCTAGCGCAGTGTCCGGGGCGTCGGTGGGCTGTGCCAGAGTCGTCACATGCCCTGCGACACCGGCGACGCGCGTGACCTGGCCGGCCAGCTCGACCGGACGTCGATGATCGAGCTCGACCACTACACCAAGCTCGAGGTCGAGGGACGCACGTTCGGCTACATCTGGGAGCCGACCGTCACGATCGGGCTGCGGCAGACCATCGCCGAGCAGCAGGCGCTCGTCGCCGAGCGGCCGGACGTGTTCGAGGTGCAGTTCACGGCGTACGGCTACGGCTGGGTCGTGACCCATCTCGACGGCGTCGAGCGCGACGAGCTGGCAGAGCTCGTCTTCGAGGCCTGGCGGCTCACGGCACCGGCGGACCTGGTCGAGGCCCGCGGCGAGAAGCTGCCGGTTTGAGCGACCCGCTCGACCACATGTATCTTGATGTCAAGAGATCTACCCGGCTTCCCGACGCCCCTGGGGCGGCGGCAAGATGGGTGAGGACGTCGAGTGCGCGAGGAGATGTGGCGAATGGCCAGTCAGGACAGCTTCGGGGCGAAGGGCACGCTCGAGGTCGGTGACCAGAGCTACCAGATCTACCGGCTCTCGGCCGTCACCGGCGACGGACTCGACGTGGACTCGTTGCCCTACTCCCTCAAGGTCCTGCTGGAGAACCTCCTCCGCACCGAGGACGGCGCGAACATCACCGCCGACGACATCTCGGCGCTGGCGGGGTGGGACCCGGACGCGGAGCCCGACAAGGAGATCCAGTTCACTCCGGCGCGCGTGATCATGCAGGACTTCACCGGCGTGCCCTGCATCGTCGACCTCGCGACCATGCGCGAGGCGATGGCCGACCTGGGCGGCGACGCCACCAAGATCAACCCGCTGGCCCCGGCCGAGCTGGTCATCGACCACTCCGTGATCGCCGACGTCTTCGGCACGCCCGAGGCGTTCGGGCGCAACGTCGAGATCGAGTACCAGCGCAATCGGGAGCGCTACCAGTTCCTGCGCTGGGGTCAGGGCGCCTTCGCCGACTTCAAGGTCGTGCCTCCCGGCACGGGCATCGTCCACCAGGTCAACATCGAGCACCTCGCCCGCGTGACCTTCACCCGCGAGATCGACGGCGAGCTCACGGCGTACCCCGACACCTGCGTCGGCACCGACTCTCACACCACGATGGTCAACGGCATCGGCGTGGTCGGCTGGGGCGTCGGCGGCATCGAGGCCGAGGCCGCGATGCTCGGCCAGCCGGTCAGCATGCTGATCCCGCGCGTGGTCGGCTTCAAGCTCTCCGGCGAGCTGCCCGAGGGCTCGACCGCCACCGACCTGGTGCTCACGATCACCGAGATGCTGCGCCAGCACGGCGTGGTCGGCAAGTTCGTCGAGTTCTACGGCGAGGGTGTGACGGCACTCCCGGTCGCGGACCGCGCGACGATCGGCAACATGAGCCCGGAGTTCGGGTCGACCATCGCGGTCTTCCCGATCGACCAGCAGACCATCGAGTACCTCACGCTGACCGGACGTACCGACGACCAGCTCGCCCTGGTCGAGGGCTACGCCAAGGAGCAGGGACTCTGGCACGACCCGGCCGCCGAGCCCCGCTACAGCGAGCGGCTCGAGCTCGACCTGTCCACCGTCGTCCCCTCGCTGGCCGGGCCGAAGCGGCCGCAGGACCGGGTCGAGGTGACCAAGGCGGTCGAGGGATTCGAGAAGGCGCTGAAGGACTACACCGACGACGACGACGCCACCGCCGAGATCAGCCTCGACGGTGAGACCTTCGAGATCGGGCACGGCGCCGTGAGCATCGCGGCGATCACGTCCTGCACCAACACCTCCAACCCCAGCGTGATGATCGCGGCCGCGCTGGTCGCCAAGAACGCCGTGGAGAAGGGGCTGCGCAGCAAGCCCTGGGTGAAGACGACCCTGGCGCCCGGGTCGAAGGTGGTCAGCGACTACTACGAGCGCGCGGGCCTCACGCCGTACCTCGACAAGCTGGGCTTCAACCTCGTCGGCTACGGCTGTACGACGTGCATCGGCAACTCCGGCCCGCTCATCCCCGAGGTCAGCGCCGCGGTGAACGAGAAGGACCTGGCGGTGGTCAGCGTGCTCTCCGGCAACCGCAACTTCGAGGGCCGGATCAACCCCGACGTGAAGATGAACTACCTCGCATCGCCGCCGTTGGTCGTCGCCTACGCGCTGGCGGGCTCCATGGAGGTCGACCTCTTCGAGGACCCGCTCGGGCAGGACTCCGACGGCAACGACGTCTTCCTCAAGGACCTCTGGCCCGCGCCTACCGAGGTCGAGCGGGTGATCGGCGAGGCGATCACCGCCGAGATGTTCACCGACGACTACGCCGACGTCTTCGCCGGTGACGAGCAGTGGACCTCGCTGCCGACGCCCGAGGGTGACACCTTCGCCTGGGACGACGACTCGACGTACGTGCGCAAGCCTCCGTACTTCGACGGAATGCCGCAGGAGCCTGAGCAGGTCGCCGACATCGAGGGCGCGAGGGTGCTGCTCAAGCTCGGCGACTCGGTCACCACCGACCACATCAGCCCCGCGGGCGCGATCAAGAAGGACAGCCCCGCCGGGAAGTACCTCGCCGAGCACGGCGTGGAGCAGCGCGACTTCAATTCCTACGGGTCCCGGCGCGGCAACCACGAGGTGATGATCCGCGGCACGTTCGCCAACATCCGGCTCCGCAACCAGCTCGCACCTGGCACCGAGGGCGGCTACACCCGCGACTTCACTCAGGCCGCCGAGAACGGGCAGAGCGTGACGTCGGTCTTCGAGGCCTCGGAGAGCTACCAGCGTGAGGGCATCCCGCTGATCGTGCTGGCGGGCAAGGAGTACGGCTCGGGCTCGTCGCGTGACTGGGCCGCCAAGGGGACGGCGCTGCTCGGTGTGAAGGCCGTGATCGCCGAGTCGTACGAACGGATCCACCGGTCGAACCTGATCGGGATGGGTGTGCTGCCACTGCAGTTCCCGGCCGGCAAGACCGCCGACGACATGGGGCTGAGCGGCGAGGAGACGATCTCGATCTCGGGGATCACCGCGCTGAACGAGGGCATCACGCCTCGCACGGTCACGGTCTCGATCGAGAAGGAGGGGCGCACCGACGAGTTCGAGGCGACGGTCCGGATCGACACTCCGGGAGAGGCGAGCTACTACCGCAACGGCGGGATCATGCCCTACGTCCTGCGGAGCCTGCTCCGCGCCTGACACTCCGGGACGTCATACGAACTGGTCGTTCTAGCGACCAGAACGTATGACGTTGCATGCGTCAGTACTGGTTGCCGGTGGGGAAGCCGTACTGCGCGCTGTACCAGACAGCCGAGGTGAGCACGACGGCCATGAACACGGCGAACACCACGCCGCCCGCCACCGGGAGGAACCAGCTCGGCGCAGAGCGGTTGCGGACCGCGAACACCTTGACCACGAGGGCGCCGTACAACGTGCAGCCGAGGAGGGCGTGGGCCAGCACCCGCGGCTCGTAGGTCTGGACGCCGAACGCGAGCAGGCAGTTGTAGGCAACCGGAAGACTGACGACCACGGCGACGACGCCTGTCACGCGGTGGACGGGCCCGACCCACGAGGGCGCGGACGATCTCCCGAGCTTGCCGTACATCCAGAGGGCGAGCACCAGCTGGACGAGCAGCAGCACGCCGATGCCGAAGGAGAGCACGGTCTTCATCTCGATCACCGAGTCGAAGCCGAGCTTGACCGGCTCCGCGCCGCCGGGGTGCCGCCGGTCGTTGACGCCGAGGAGTACGGCGACGGCCGCCCCGAGCGCGAGCGCCACCAGCGGGATCCTGTTGGATCGCGCGGACGTGTAGGTCTGCGCCATGGAGCGATCATGGACCTGTCTGCGCGGGAGCGGAAGCGCCGCCAGGACCTCGGGGACGTCTCGGCGCGGGCATGACTGCGGGACGTCATACGTTTCGGTCGTTCTAGCGACCAGTTCGTATGACGTCCCGACCCCCGTCAGTCGTGAAGCCCTACTTGACCTCGGCCCGCATCACGCGCCAGAGACCGAACGCCAGCGGTAGCAGCAGCCAGAAGGTGCCGGTGATCGCAAGCTGCGCCCAGTCCTGCCCGCTGAAGCCGCCGTCGTACAGCCGGCCCTGGTCGTAGTTGAAGTCGACCCACGGCTGGGCCTTCTCGAACCACGACTGGTTGGTCGCCAGCACCATCGACAGCGTCGGGATGACGAACCAGTAGCTGAAGTAGGTCACGATCGCGCCGGCCGAGTTGCGGGTCACGATGCCGAGCATGAAGCCCACCATCATCCCGATCAGGTCGGCACCGACGATGTAGAGGATCGACGTGAACGACAGGTCCCAGGTCGTGTCGACGCCCTTGAGCCCGGTGCCGACGATGTTGCCGAGCGCGCCGACGGACAGGGCCAGGGCCATCGAGGCGAGGCCGATCGCGATGGTGACCACCAGCTTGGCCCGGATCACCCGGCCGCGGTGCGGCACCAGGGTGAAGGTCGTCAGACCGGCGCGCTGGCTCCACTCGCCGGTCACGGCGAGGATCGCCACCACCGGCAGCAGGATCGTCATCGGTACGCCGATCGCCGCGGCGAAGTTGTCGTAGGTCAGGTCGCTGTCCGAGGCGAAGGCCAGGACCGCGCCGGTGGCCAGCACGCCTGCTGCTGCGATGGCGGCCATCAACCAGAACCCGGAGCGGGTGTCGAAGGCCTTGCGGAGCTCGACCCCGACGATGGTGCGGAACGGGATCGGGGCGTGCCGGGACTCGGCCCGCGACCTCTCGACGGTCTCGTGCTGCTCGACTGCAGTTGCGGTGGTCATGCCGCGACTTCCTCTCGTGCGTTGTCCTTGGTGAGCTCGAGGAACATCTCCTCGAGGCCGGCCCCGTCGGCGGGGCGCAGCTCGGTCAGGGGTACGCCGGCGGCCAGGGCCACACGCCCGACCTGGGCGGTGTCGGCGTCCGTTCGGACGCCGCCCAGCGACTGCTCGGCGGTGTGGCCGGCGCCGGTGAGGGCACTCGCCAGGGCCGCGAGGTCGATGGCGCTGGCGAACGTGCCGGCCGCGGCGAGCAGGTCGCTCTTGGTGCCCGCGGCGACGATCCGGCCGTTACCGATCACGACCAGGTCGTCGGCGATGACCTCGATCTCGTGCAGGAGGTGCGACGAGAGGAGGACGGTGCCGCCCTGGTTCGCGAAGCCACGGAGCAGGTCGCGCATCCACCGGATGCCCGCCGGGTCGAGGCCGTTCGCGGGCTCGTCGAGGACGAGCACCTCGGGGTCCCCGATCAGCGCGGTCGCGATGCCGAGGCGCTGGCGCATGCCGAGCGAGTAGTCGCGGACGCGGCGCGCGGACTCCTCGTCGCTGAGGCTGACCAGGTCGAGCATCTCGTCGACGCGCGAACCGGGCACCCGCATCGTGCGCTGGGCGAGGGTCAGGATCTCCCGACCCGTGCGGCCGGCGTGCTGCGCCGACGCGTCGAGCAGCACCCCGATCTCCCTGCCTGGGTTCGGGAGGTCGGCGTACCGACGTCCGAGCACCGTGCTGGTGCCCGACGACGCCGGGGTGAGGCCGACCAGGATCCGCATGGTGGTCGACTTCCCGGCGCCGTTCGGGCCGAGGAAGCCGGTCACGCGGCCGGGCTCGGCCCGGAAGGTCACGTGGTCGACGGCGGTGAAGCCGCCGTACTTCTTGGTCAGTGAGTCGACGATGATCATGGCCAGGACTCTCGCCTCCCGAGGGGCTCGGCCACATCGGGGAGCGTGCTGATCCGGTCCCTGCCCGCGATCCGGGAACCCCTAGGGGCATCGGCGTCGACCCTCAGGGTCCGACTAGCGTGGAGGCATGCTCGTGGCGATCAGCATCAGTCCATCCGGCAGCCCCCGTGACGACAGTGAGACGGGTGGCGTCAGCGCGTCCGTGTCGGACGCCGTCCGGGTGATCCGGGAGTCGGGGCTCCCGTGCGAGACCAACGCGATGTTCACCAACATCGAGGGGGAGTGGGACGAAGTGATGGACGTCGTGAAGCGCGCGGTGTTCACCGTCGCGGAGACCTCGCCACGGGTGGGGTTGGTGCTCAAGGCCGACCTCCGCGCCGGGCACGACACCGGCCAGATGACTGCGAAGGTCGAGCGGATCGAGGAGCGGCTCGCCGATGGACAGTGAGGTCGTCCGGGTCCACACCGGGTCGAGCGACGTCGTCCACGACCTGACCGACGTGTGCCGGGCGTTCGTCTCGTCGTACGACGACGGGTTGCTGCACGTGTTCGTCCCGCACGCGACCGCGGGCATCGCGATCATCGAGACCGGTGCCGGTTCCGACGACGACCTCCTGGCGGCCCTGTCCGACCTGCTGCCGGCCGACGACCGGTGGCGGCACCAGCACGGCTCGCCAGGGCATGGCCGCTCCCACGTGATGCCGGCTCTCGTCCCGCCGTACGCCACCGTGCCGGTGCTCCATGGCCGGCTCGCGCTCGGCACGTGGCAGAGCGTCTGCCTGGTCGACCTGAACGTCGACAACCCCGACCGCGAGGTCCGGTTGTCCTTCCTCCACGGCTGAGACGCCGCCGGGCGACGGCTGCCCTCCCCACCGGGAGAGATGACGGGAAGGGCAGCCGCGCACTCCCTGGTGGACCGCTCCACCCGAGTGCCACCATCAGACACCTGTACGCCGGGCCCGTCTGTCATCCGGCTGACACACCACCGACGCGGGCCCGTCGGCCGTCGGCGGGCACCTGGCCTGGCAAAGTGGTCCCGTGACGACCACGCACCGGGAGCAGCCCTGGTCCGACGGGCAGCCCGAGCACGGACGCATCCTCGTGCTCAGCACCAACCCGATCTCGGACGCCATCTTCACGATCGCGACCGCGGTCGGGCGGCTCGTGGTCGTGCTCGCCGACGACGAGGGCGGCCCCGGACTGGCCTCGCTGGTCCCGGCCGAGGGTGACGCGGTCGTGCTGTGCGACCACGACGCGCCGGACGCCCCGCAGTTCCTGCGCGACGCCCTGGCTTCCCCCGCGGCGTACGTCGCGATGATGGCCAGCCGTCGCCGGGCCGAGCGTGTGCTCGCCGACCTCGCGGCCGATGGTGTGCCCCATCTCGAGAAGCTCCACGTCCCCGCGGGCCACAACCTGGGCGGCAAGGCGCCGGGCGAGATCGCCCTGTCCGTCGTGGCCGAGATCGTGGCGGAGTCCTACCAACGTCTCGGCGGCCCGATGCGCGGTCCTCGTTGACCGATCTCTCCTGGCAGGTCGTCCTCGTGATCGGCCTGGTCGTGACGCTGGGTGCCTACGTCCAGGCGGTGGTCGGTCTCGGGCTGGGTCTGCTGAGCGCACCCGTGGTCGCTCTGGTCGAGCCCTCGATGGTGCCGGTGCTGACGTTGTGGCTCGCCCTGCTGATCTCGGGGCTGAACCTCGTCGACGAGCACGAGCACGTCGACTGGCGCTCGACCGCCTGGTCACTCCCCGCCCGGGTCCCCGGCACCGTGCTCGGCGCCTGGCTGGTGGCGTCGTTCACCGAGGAGCAGATCGGGGTGGCGCTGGCGGTGATGGTGCTGGTGGCTGTCGCGCTGACGGTCCACACCGTCGACGTCCCGCTCAACCCGGCCACCCTCGCGACGGCCGGCTTCGTCGCCGGCGCGACGGGCACCGCGACCTCGGTCGGTGGCCCACCCATCGCCCTGCTGTACCAGCGCGGCAACCCGAAGGTGGTCCGGGCGACGCTCTCGGTGTTCTTCTTCGTCGGCGTGATCCTGAGCCTGAGTGGCCTCGCGATCGCGGGCTCGCTCGACCGGGAGCCCTCCGTGCTGGCGCTCGCGATGTCGCCCGTGGTGGTGATCGGGTACGTCGTGGGGCGCCGCACGCGCGGACTGGTCGACGGCGACGCCTTCCGCTGGGGCGTACTCGTCGTCTGCACGGTCGCGTCCCTGCTCCTGCTGGTGCGCTCGGTCGTCTGACCGACCCCTCCGAAGTCCCTCCTCGTGGCGTAGGAGTGGGTGAGGATGTCGCCCGACGAGGAGGACCGATGAGCAGCGACCTGCGGGACCGACTGGAGGACCTGGCTGCGAGCACCTCCGCCGCCGGGCCGCCGCCCACCGACCTCTGGGACCGCGGCGTACGCCGGCGCCGGGTCGAGCGTGCCGCCTCCGGCCTGCTCGTCCTGGCCGTCGTGCTCCTGCTCGGGCTGGGTGGCTGGGGCATCCACCTGAGCCGAGACGTCCAGCCGGCAGACCGCCACGGAACGCCGCATCTCCCGGACCGGTTCTTCTACGACGTCAGTGCCTGGACGCACCCGTTCGACGGGCCGCCTGGACCTCTGGTGACGGTGTTCCCCCATGAGCGGAAGGCGCTGCTCCACACCACGAGCGGGATCGTCGGTGTCACGGCGTCCACAGGCACCTATGGCTTCCTCGAGCTGCCCGATGACGCGGTCTCGTCGGATGTGACGTCGAACCTGCTGGCGCTGTCGCCGGACGGGCGGCACCTTGCCTTCTGGGTCTCGGGCACGCCGTCCGGCAGTCCGAACACCACGATGATCCAAGGCGAGACGGTCACGGGCGTCGCGGTGTACGACGCCGTCGACGGCCGGGTGCGCGAGAGCCGACCCGCGACCGTCCACGGGCTGGAGCCCCGCGCACTCCTGTGGGCGGATGACTCGACGCTGCTCTTCAGCTACGGCCAGATCCAGGGTCGTGACGGCACGCAGCGCGCCTCGAGCAGCAGCTTCGGTGCCTCGGCGGTCTGGACGACAACCTCACCGCGTCCCCAGATCTTGCCCGAGAACAACTTCTCGACGTCCCTCGACAACCTGACCACGCGCGCAACCGAGGGCGAGGTCGTGACCCGGCGTACGAGTCCGTGGCTCGTGGCCGACGCGAGCGACCCGACCCAGGTGCGGTCCTTCCGCACCGACCGCGCCCCGGACCTCTTGGTGCTGAGCCCGGACCACCACCGCGCCGTCGGCGTTCTGACACACAACAGCAATGACGGGCCGCTCGTCCTCACCCGGGTGCCTCGTGGTGACGACACGACGGCGACGCTGCGCCGCCTGACGCTCGGGGACCACTGGACCAGGCCCTTGGCCTGGCTCGACAACCACCGGGTCGCAGTGTTCCGTCAGGTGCTCGTC
This sequence comes from Nocardioides sp., assembly GCF_036493135.1. Classification (GTDB taxonomy): domain Bacteria; phylum Actinomycetota; class Actinomycetes; order Propionibacteriales; family Nocardioidaceae; genus Nocardioides. Next base: position 54,181 of record NZ_DASXQG010000011.1, read on the forward strand.
CGCGACCCCGTCAACGGTCCGCACGTCGGCGGGCGGCTCGAATCCGTGGACCTCACCACCGGAGGCGTGCGACGCCTGGTCGCGAACGTGGGCTCGCACGGCACCAACGACTCGGATCCCTGGATCGCCACGGGGCTGCTCGGATCTCCATCGGTCCACGCCGAACCGCCACCCGCTCCGCCCGACCTCCGGGCATGGACGATCGGACTCGGTGTGGCCGCGGCTCTCACCTTGTTCTTCGGCCTGCTCGTCCTCCGGGGGACCCGTGTCCGCCGTGCGTGAGGACTTCGAGGCGTTCGTCGCCGCACGGTACGCCGCGCTGCTGCGCACGGCGTACCTCCTCACCGGCGATCACCACGACGCGGAGGATCTGCTGCAGCAGACCCTGGTGAAGGCGGTCGGGGCATGGCGGAGGATCGAGGGCGACCCCGAGCCGTACGTGCGGAAGATCCTGGTCCGGCAGAACGTGTCACGTTGGCGCGCACGGCGCTGGCGTGAGCTGCCGACGGATGCGCCGCCCGAGACCGCGGTCGCAGACGAGGCATCCGACGACCGGGTGGCTCTGCATCGGGCGCTCGGCGTCCTCGCGCCTCGGCAGCGAGCGGTGATCGTGCTGCGCTACTACGAGGACCTGACCGAGGTGCAGACGGCCGAGGCGCTCGGCATCACCGTCGGCACGGTCAAGTCGCAGACCCGCGACGCCCTCCGCCGGCTTCGCGACGCGCTCCCGGAACTCGCCGACGTACTCGTTTCCCCATGACGGTGACCCTCGCCCCGCTACCCTTCCCGGCGTGTCCAGCACCACCACGAAGCCCCGAGCGGGCAGTCCGAAGATCAAGCGCGCGATCATCCTGGTCGGGCTGCTGGTGCTGGTCGGGCTGCTGGGCTTCCAGCTCTACAAGGCGACCCGTCCGCCGCGGGGCGGGGATCCGCACAACGACATCCCGGCGCTGAAGGCGACGCAGTACTTCGACTACGTCGGCGGGCAGCACACGAAGGACCCGGTGGAGTACCAGCAGGTGCCTCCCGCCGGTGGTCCGCACGATCCCACCTGGGACGACTGCGGCGTGTACGACGCCCCGCCGCGCAACGAGAACGCCGTACACGATCTCGAGCACGGCACCGTCTGGATCACCTACCGACCCGGTCTGTCGACGGCCGACGTCCAGAAGCTCGCGGCCGCCCTCGACACGGTCAAGAGCCAGAAGATCATGCTCTCGCCGTACCCCGGACTCCCCGCACCGGTCGTGGTCACCGTGTGGAACGCCCAGCTCGGCCTGACGGGGGCCGACGACCCGCGGCTGCCGGTCTTCCTGACGTTCTACGGCGACGGGCACACGGCCCCCGAGGCGGCGTTCGCCACGTGCAAGGGCGGGGCGCACGTCATGGCGTCGCCCGACAACCCTTGAGTCAGTCAGCTCCCCGGCTTGCGCTCGGCCCGGAGCTGGCGCTCGGTGTCGGCGAAGCCCACGCCGCGGTAGATGCGGATCGCGAGGTACTCCGGGTCGGCCACCATCACCAGGGTGCGTGCGCCGAGGTCGTCGAAGCCGAACCGGCTGACCCGGTGCACCAGGGTCCCGGCCAGACCGCGGCCGCGGGCATCGGGGTGGGTCTTCACGTTCTGGAAGCGGGCCAACCCAGGGGACGCCGTGAACAACCCCATCGAGGCGAGGAGTCGGCCGTCCTCGAAAGCGCCCCACCAGGCGCCGTACCCGGCGTCGACGAGGCGGCGCTCCGCCGCGGCACGGGCGGAGACGAACGCGAGGGTGTGGGTGCCCGGTTCTTCGCCGGCCATGTCCAGCTCGACCTGCTGGGCCCAGTCCTCGTCCGTCGCCAGCGTCCGGTACGTCGCCGTCGTGTTGGGCCGCGGGGGCGGATGTACCGACGTGGCCGTCATCACCGACGACTCGTCGACGTCCAGCCCGAGCCCGGCCAGGGGCGCCAGGTCGTCGGCGCTGCCGTCTCGGCCGTCGACGCCGAACGCGCGGTGCGCCGTCCCCGGGAACTCCTCCTCGAACACGGTGAGCCACCGCCGTGCGTCGTCGGCGTCGGCCGGGGGAGCCGGCAGCAGCAGGAAGTTCCCCCACCAGTACGTCGGGTTGTCCGGCGTGCGGACCACGAGGTGGGTGCCGTGGTCCTCGACCAGACTGCCGGAGTGCTCCAGCATCGCGAGATCGGTCCGGAAGGCGAGCGACGCGATATCCATGTGCGGCACCGTACGAGGCCGTGCGAGGTTGGGTCGCATGGTTTCCGCTCCGAGCTATGAGATCCGGCCCGAGCAGCCGGTCGACCGCGACGACGTGCTCCGCGTGATCGCCGCGGCGTTCGAAGACCGCGGTGAGCTGGTGGCCGACATCTGGGCCGGCCTCGGCCGCCATCGGCGAGTGGGGCTCGTCGTCGAGCAGGGCGGGCACGTCCTCGGCCACGTCGGTCTCAGCCGGGCCTGGGTGGATGCGCGCCAGGCGCTGGTCGAGGTGTGGGTGCTGAGTCCGGTGTCGGTCGAGCCCGAGCGGCAGCGACAGGGGATCGGGACCGCGTTGGTGGCGGCCGCGATCGAGACGGCCCGGGGGAGCGCCGTACCCGTGCTGTTCCTGGAGGGGAGCCCGTCCTACTACGGCGCGCGGGGCTTCGACCGCGCCGACCGGCACGGCTTCGTGCCGGCTGCGCTCGAGCGGACGCCGAGGGCGGCGTTCCAGTGCGTGGTGTTCGAGAGTCGCGAGGACTGGATGACCGGACAGCTGATCTATCCCGACGTCTGGTGGGAGCACGACGCGTCGGGCCTGCGCGACCCGGCCCTGGCCGAGCTCGAGGAGAGGTTCGCCTCGCTGGACTGACCCTTGGATTGACTCGAACAGATGTTCGATCCATGATGAGCGCATGCTGGTCTCACCGCCGGGTTGGCCCCGCGAGGTCCGCCCGCCCGATGCCCCCGACTGGGAGCGCACCGCGTGCAACTGGCTGCTCGACCAGTGCCCACCCGACTACCGCGCGTACCCGGCGCTGCGTCGACACCCGGTCGTGCTGGCGCGCTTCGCGCTGCTCCACATCGAGGCCAACCAGGCGGCCTGCCGGCGGGGTCTGAGCGAAGCACGCTCGGGGCTGCGCGAGGTCGCTGACCTCGACATCGTCGAGGCCGCGATCACCACGTGGCAGGCCGAGGAGGCGCGACTGCTCGGCGTACGCCGCGAGGCGGGGCTGGTGGAGGAGGCACTGCGCGGGCGTCGCTACGTCGCGCGGCTGTGACGGTGAGGCTGCGTAGCTCGCCGGTCACCGTTCGTGACCCACGCCGGGTATCGGTCGTTGACGGGTCATCGCCGACCGGAAGGGCCGTCCATGCACCGTCGTAGGTTCGCCTCGTTCACGGCTGCCGCCACCGCGCTCACCGTGCTCACCGTGCTCACCGTGCTCACCGCGCTCACTGCCGTCGTCGCGGTCACCGCGCCGACCGAGGCAGCGAAGGGACCACTGCGCTACGTCGGGCTCGGTGACTCCTACAGCGCGTCGTCGGGTGTGCTGCCGCTCGACCCGACCAGTCCCTTCTGTGTGCGGTCGACGGCGAACTATCCGCACCTGATCGCCGCGAAGACCGGTGCCCGCCTGACCGACGTCACGTGCGGTGGCGCGGAGACCAAGGACTTCAAGCAGGGCCAGTACCCCGGCGTCCCGCCCCAGCTCGACGCCCTCCGCAGGGGGACGCAGCTGGTGACGATGACGATCGGCGGCAACGACAACAACACGTTCATCGGCGCCATCGTCGAGTGCGGCGCCGCCGGGCTCTCGACGCTCGGGCAGGGGAGCCCGTGCCGGGACAGGTACGGCAACCGGTTCCGCCACGACATCCGGCACACGACATATCCGGCGCTGGTCAAGGCGCTCAGGGCCGTGCACCAGAGGGCACCGCACGCGCGGGTCGCGATCCTGGGCTACCCGTGGATCCTGCCCAGGACCGACGGCTGCTTCGACAAGATGCCGGTCGCGAAGGGCGACGTGCCGTACCTGCGCCGCGTCCAGGCGACCCTGAACAACGCGGTACGCCGTGCGGCCAGGGCCACAGGCTCGACGTACGTCAGCTTCGCGAAGGTCTCCGAGGGCCACGACGCCTGCCAGCCGGCCGGCGTGCGCTGGATCGAGCCGGTCCTCCAGGGCACCAACCCGGTCGTCGTCCACCCGAACGCCCTGGGCGAGAAGCACCTGGCGAGGCGGACGATGAGGGTCCTGCACCTCGGGTGAGACTCACCCATCCTCGCCGGTGTGCCCGTCGATCAGCTCGCGGGCGATGTCGAGGTGACCGAGATGACGGGCGTACTCCTGCACGACGTGCAACAGGATCCATTGCAGCTGCGGCGCCGACGCCTCGTCGCGGAAGCGCCCGGTGAGCGCCGAGACGTCGGTCAGCCGGTGCGCCTCGACGATCGAGCGGGTGCGCGTGGCGGCATCGTCGAGCATCGTGTCCAGCTCGGCGACCGAGAGCTCCAGGGTGACCCAGCCACCGTCGTCGGACGCATCGCGCCAGGGCTCCTCGATCCGCTCGCCGAGGAAGCCCCACTCCAGCCAACGGCGCTCGACGTTCACGAGGTGGTGCACCAGCCCCAACGGGGTCCACCCCGATGGCAGGACCGAACCGACCAGGTCGTCGGCGGCCAGGCCGTCCAGCTTCGTGGCGACCACGCCGCGGTAGAAGTCGAGGTAGTCCAGCAGCACTCCGCGGAGGTCGTCGGTCTGCGCAGGGTCCGGGTAGGGCGTTCGGGCAGGCGTCACCCCAGCACCCGGTGGGCGAGGTCGATGTGGAAGCGGGTCGACAGCAGCAGGTCGTCGACGTGGACCCGTTCGTTCGCGTTGTGGTATCCGGCCTCGAGCACGTCGTACGGCGTGGCGACGAACGGGCTGAACCCATAGGCATGGGTGCCGCCGGCCGCCCGCAGGAAGTTGCTGTCGGTGAAGCCCGTGCACAGTGTCGGCATCAGCGTCCCGGGATCACCTTCCGACTCGAGGAACGCCGCGATCGCGGCCGGGACGACACCGTCCACCGGGGAGCTCGAGGCCGGGACCATCGCCTCGGGCCACTCGAGCTCGTAGGCGATGTCGTCGCCGAGCGCGGTTCGCACCCGGGCCTCGACGTCGGCGCGCGTGGTGCCGGGGAGGATCCGGACGTCCACCTCGGCGGTGGCCCGGGCGGGCATCACGTTGCGCTTGTTCGAGCCCCACAGCATGGTCGGCGCCATCGTCGAGCCCATCAGGGCCTGGATCGAGTCGCCGAACCCGTCGTACAGCCGGTCGGCCTCCGTCAGCGCCTCCAAGAGGTCGGGCTCGTCGCGTCCGAGGAGCGCGCGCAGCATCGCGATCGCCTCGGGAGCCGGCGACGGCTCGGGCAGTCCGTCGCCGAGGCGGGGCAGCAGGCGGGCGAGGAGGGGTACGGCGTTCCGTCCCAGCGTGGGCACGGACGCGTGGCCGGCCTCGCCCACTGCGGTGACCTGCACGGGGAGGGTGCCCTTCTCTCCGACGGAGTAGCCGATCATCTGGCGGCCGTCGGACAGTGGCACCCGCTCGCCGCCTCCCTCGTTCACGCTGTGGGTGGGTCGGATGTCCGGGCGCTCCTCGAGAAGCCAACGCATCCCGACGTCCGCGAACCCGTCCTCCTCGTCGGCCACCGCGATGAACCACAGGTCGCCGCGCGGCCGGAAGCCACTCCGCGCCAGCTCGGCCATCGCGACCGCCCGGGCCGCGACCTCGTTCTTCATGTCGACGGCGCCGCGACCCCAGAGCCACCCGTCGTCGTCGACCACACCCTCGAACGGCGGGTGCGTCCAGTCGCGCGGGTCGCACGGCACCACGTCGGTGTGCCCGACGAAGGCGAGGCTCTCGGCGGACCCATCGGTGGTCGAGCCTGTCGAGACCCCCGGGATCCGCGCCACGATGTTCGCCCGGTGGGATTCTCGGGCGACCAGCTCGGCCCGGATGCCGTTCCGGTTCAGGTAGTCCTGGAGGTACTCGGCGCACCGCGTCTCGTTTCCCAGCCCCGGCTCGCGGGCATTCGTGGTGTCGAGGCGGATCAGGTCGCGGGCCACCTCGATCACCTCGTCGTGCAGCCGGGAGATGTCGGTCATGCCGTGACCCCCAGGCGGTCGAGGATCCAGGCGTAGACCTCGGCCTCGTAGGCGAGGTGGCCGATCCGACCGGACGGGCCCACGTGCGCGCCGGCGGCGGTCTCGCACCGGAACAGCAGCCGCGGTGACCACTCCGGGTCGGATTCGCGGAGCGCGGCCACCCACTTGGCCGGCTCGCGCACCATCACCCGCGGGTCGTGCACGGCTCCGGTGACGAGCAGGTCGGGACGGGCGCCGGCCGCGGGCAGGTTGTCGTACGGCGAGTAGGCGAGCAGCCAGTCGAACTGCTCGCGGATGCGCGGGTCGCCCCACTCCTCCCACTCGGTGATCGTGAGTGGGATCGACGCGTCGAACATCGTCGTCACCACGTCGACGAACGGCACCTCGGCGACGACCGCCCGCCAGCGCTCGGGTCGCTGGCTGAAGGCCGCGCCCTGGAGCAGCCCACCGGCGCTCAGACCGCGGGTCGCGATCCGGTCACCGTCGACGAGTCCCTCGCCGGCAAGTCCGTCCGCGACCGCGGCCAGGTCGTCGAAGCTGTGCTGCTTGGTCTGCATGCTGCCGTCGAGCCACCACCGGCGCCCGCCCTCGCCACCGCCGCGGATCAGCGCATGCACCCACACGACGCCGTGGTCGAGCAGGCTGGGGAGCCCCGGGTCCCACTCGGGCTCGTCGACGGCCTCGTACGCGCCGTAGGCGTAGACGAGCGCGGGGGCGGAGCCGTCCAGCGGGGTGTCGCGATGACGGAGCAGCACCGCCGGCACCGGGGTGCCGTCGGGCGCGGGGAAGGCACGTCGTTCCACGACGTAGGCGTCCGGGTCGAACCCGGGCGCCTCACCCCGATGGACCTCGGTCGTCGCGCCGGTCTTCAGATCGACCGACGACCAGATCGGCGGCCTCAGGTAGGTCTCGTCGGACACGGTGACCGCCGCTGCGTCGTACAGCTTGTTGCGGCTGAGGCCGAGGCATCCCACTCCCTCGCGGCTCCGGACGACGATCCCGTCGCCGGTGAGGTCGTCTGGCGGGAGGATCCGCAGCCGGTGCTGCCCGTCGGCGCGGTAGGAGAGCACCACGGCGTCCGCGAACCCGTCGACCCGCAGCAGGCGCTCGTCGGGGCTCTCCGGCCGCGCTTCGGTCCAGGTGGTGTGGTCCTGGTCGGCGACGGGGACCGGCGCGTGCACCAGCCGGAACTCGACCGCTCCGTCGTTGGTGACCAGCAGCAGCCCGTCGCCGGCGTGCTCGACGTCGTAGAGGATGCCGTGCCGGCGCCCGCCGACCGACAGCGCCGCCGACTCCGGCGTGTGCGCGTCGACGACCCGGACCTCGCTGGTCGACCGGCTCTCGCTGGTGATCACGACCAGGTCGCCGCTGCGTGTGGCTCTGAGTTGGAGCTCGAAGCGCTCGTCCGGCTCCTCCAGCACGTGTACGTCGTCCGCCGGGTCGGTACCGATCCGATGGCGCCAGACGTGGTCGGGCCGGTACGTCTGGTCGTGCACGGTGTAGAAGAACCACTGCGAGTCCGCGCTCCAGGCGCCGCTGTAGTAGCTGCGCGGGATGCGGTCGGCGAGGTCCTCGCCGGTTCGCAGATCCCGGAAGCGCAGCTCGAAGACCTCGTCACCTGCGGTGTCGACGCTGTAGGCGAGCAGGTTCTCGTCCGGGCTGACGATCGTCAGGCCGAGGTCGAGGTAGCCGGTCCCGCGATCCTCGGCCGCGATGTCGAAAATCAGCGATGACGATTCGGATTCAGTCGTTGACCCTGCGTCTGAATCGTGATTCAGTCGCCGCAGTTCGGCGTAGTCGCTGTTCACGGGGTGGCGGGTCCAGTAGGTGAATCTCCTGCGGGACCAGCGAGCGGACTCGTCGTCGGTCGGTAACCGGGACAACATCTCCGCCTTCAGGGCGGATCCGAGGGAATCCAGATGAGCAACGGACGCGTCGTAGAAAGCTCGCTCGGCCACGAGGTGGTCGAGCACGGCAGGGTCGTCCCCGCCGAGCCAGTGATAGGGATCCGGCCGGTCGATGCCGTGCTCGGAGTGGGTGAAGGGACGGCGCGCCGCGGTCGGCGGGGTCGGGTTCGGCACGGCGGTCACCGTACCGCCGGAGCGTTCCTCGTCGCTCTCGGGCTCCTGCTGGGCTCGCTGCTGCCCGGGCTCGCGATCGGCTCGCCCGCCCAGGGCAAGGACAAGGTCGTCTTCCACGTCGCGATGCTCGGCGAGGGCGTCGACTCGCTCAACCCGTTCCTCGGCTTCCAGGCTCCGTCGTACGAGATGTGGGGCCTGACCTACGACTACCTGACCGGCTACTCGATGAAGGACATGTCACCGGAGCCGGGCCTGGCCACGAAGTGGACCACGTCGCCCGACGGGAAGACGTGGACCTTCACGGTGCGCAGCGGGGTGAAGTTCTCCGACGGTGTGCCGCTGACCGCGGCCGACGTCGCCTACACCTTCAACCGCGTGCTCCACGGCACGGCCGAGAGCACCAACTGGATCTCCTACCTCAAGGGCGTCACCTCGGTGACCGCGCCGAACGCGACCACGCTGGTGATGAAGCTGAAGAAGCCGAGCGCCACGCTCCCGCTGCTGCCGATCCCGATCGTGCCCGAGCACGTGTGGAAGAACGTCAGCGAGAAGGACATCAAGAGCTACGGCGCCGAGCCCCAGGGCGGCAAGCCGGTCGTGGGCTCCGGCCCGTTCCGCCTGGTGCAGGGCACAGGGGACGGCCAGATCTTCAAGTTCGAGGCCAACCCCGGCTACTGGGGTGGAGCGCCGCACATCGACGAGGTGATCTTCCAGTTCTACAAGAACGACGACTCGGCCGTGCAGGCGCTGCTCAAGGGTGAGGCCGACTTCGTCGAGGGCATCACCGCGCTCGAGGTGAAGAGCCTCAAGGGCAAGCCCGGCATCACCGCCCACAACGGCAATTCGCCGGGCTTCGACGAGATCGCCTTCAACTCCGGGTCGGTCGACAGCAAGGGGAAGCCCATCGGCAACCCGAACCCGGCGGTGCTCGACCCGAAGTTCCGGCACGCCCTCGGCTACGCCCTCAACCTGCCCCAGCTGGTCCAGAAGGTGTACCAGGGCGCCGGCCTGCCCGGTACGACGATCGTCCCGCCCAACTACACCGGGTACCACTGGGAGCCGCCGGCCGACCAGAAGTACACCTTCGATCTCACCAAGGCAGGGCAGCTCCTCGACGCGGCCGGCTACAAGATGGGGTCCAACGGCAAGCGCACCCTGCCCAACGGCAAGCCGATCGGCAGCTTGCGGCTCGCGGCCAGGTCCGACTCGCCCACCTCGCTGCACACGATGGACTACTTCAAGCAGTGGCTGAGCGACCTGGGCATCGACTCCGAGGTGTCGACGTACAGCTCGAGCCAGCTCACCGATGAGATCTACAAGGGCAACTTCGACGCATTCCAGTGGGGTTGGTACGTCGAGCCCGACCCCGACTCGATGCTGAGCTACATGACCTGTGCGCAGCGGCAGCACTCGTCGGACTCGTTCTACTGCAACAAGGAGTACGACAAGCTCTACAACGAGCAACACGTGTCGACCGACCACGCGCAGCGCGTGCAGCAGATCAAGAAGATGCAGGAGATCGTGTACCGCGACGCGCCCTACCTGGTGACGGCGTACTCCTCGATCGGGGAGGCGGTCCGTAGCGACCGCTTCGCCTGCCTGGTCACGCAGCCGAACCCGGGCGGTATCTGGCTGGAGCAGTACGGCGTCTACAACTACATCCACATGAAGCCGGCGTCGGAGGCGAGCACCTGTGACCCGGCACCCGGACTCACCGGCGCCGTCAAGGTCTCGTCGAGCAGCGAGAGCTCGTCCTCGACCGGGCCGTTCCTGATCGTGGTCGGGGCTCTGGTCGTGGTGGCCCTGGTCGGCGGCGGTGTGGTGATGATGCGGCGCCGGACCACGGTCGGAGACCGCGAGTGACCCATCTCGTCGCAGAGCCGGGGCTGGTCGCGGAGGCCGAACAGACCGAGGCCCAGCCCCGGGGACGCGGCTACGCGTCGTACGTCACGCTGAAGGTGCTCGGCGCTATCGGCAGCCTCTTCTTCATGCTGGTCGTGAACTTCCTTCTGTTCCGGGTGCTCCCGGGCGACCCGGCGAGGACGCTCGGGCGCGGGCGGCTCACCAGCCAGGCGCAGGTGGATGCGTTCAACAAGACCTACGGACTGAACGAGCCGCTGCCCCAGCAGTTCCTGACCTTCCTGAAGAACATCGTGCACGGCGACCTCGGGATCTCGCTGCAGTACCGGCTGCCGGTCTCGCAGTTGATCATGGACCGGATGTGGCCGACGATCCTCCTCGTCGGGACGTCGACGATCCTGTCCACGGTGATCGGCGTCTACCTCGGCATCAAGGGAGCCTGGAACCGCGGCGGGATGTTCGACAAGATCTCGACGAGCTCGTCGCTGACGCTGTACTCCATGCCGGAGTGGTGGCTCGGACTGTTGCTGATCGCGGGGCTGGGCGTCGGCTTCTGGTTCGTGCCCGGCATCTTCCCGACCGGGGGGCTGCACTCGCCCGACGTCGACCCGAACTCGCTGCACGGCGTGCTCGACACGATGTGGCACCTGGTGCTCCCGGTGACGACCCTGACCTTGGCCTACCTCGCGGAGTACTCGCTGATCATGCGCAGCTCGCTCCTCGACGAGCTGGGCGAGGACTATCTCCAGACCGCCCGCGCCAAGGGTCTGCGCGACGTGCGCGTGCGCAACCACCACGCCGTCCGCAACGCCCTCCTGCCGACGACCACGCTGATCGCCATCAACATCGGGTTCGTCGTCTCCGGCGCGATCACCGTCGAGACGGTCTTCTCGATCCCCGGCCTGGGGCTGCTCTCCACCGACGCGATCGGCGTCCCCGACTTCTGGGTGCTGCAAGGCACGTTCCTGGTCGCCAGCGCGGGTGTGATCCTGGCCAACCTGGTCGCCAACCTGATCTACGGATGGCTCGATCCGAGGGTGCGGACATGACCGCCGAGGCCACCGCACCACGGCTCTCCCCGCGCCAGCTCGCGCGGCGCCGGCGGGTCGCCTCGTGGAAGCGCGGCTGGGCACGGTTCCGCACGCACCGCAGCGGCATGGTCGGGCTCGCGGTCCTGGTCGTCTTCGTCTGCATCGCGCTGGCGGCACCGCTGCTCGCCGACTCCAGCGGGCTCGACGTGACCCAGGCCAACGGGCCGATCCTCGCGCCGCCGTCGGCCGACTACCTGCTCGGCACCGACGAGAACGGACGCTCGGTGCTGACCCTGCTCATGTGGGGCTCACGCATCTCCCTGCTGGTCGGGCTGATGGCGACCCTGATCTCGATGGTGATCGGAACCCTGATCGGACTCGTGTCGGGGTTCTTCGGGGGTTGGGTCGGCCGGATCTTCTTCCGGCTCACCGAGTGGTTCCTGGTGATCCCGTACCTGCCGCTGGCGATCGCCCTGGCCACCGTGCTGGGCCGGTCGCTGGTCAACATCATCATCGTGATCGGCGTGACCTCGTGGCCGGGGACCGCGCTGCTGATCCGCAGCCAGGTCCTCTCGATCCGGGAGCGGGCGTACGTCGAGCGTGCCCAGGCGATCGGAGCCGGGCGCTGGCACCAGATGGGCAGGCACGTGCTGCCGAACGTGATGCCGATGATCTTCGCGAACACCACGCTCACGGTGGCAGGGGCCATCCTGGCCGAGACCACCTTGAGCTTCCTCGGACTCGGCGACCCCACCCGGACCTCGTGGGGCTCGATGCTCGAGAGCGCCTTCGACGTCGGCGCGATCACCACGGGGTGCTGGTGGTACATCGTGCCGCCCGGCGTCTGCGTCGTCCTGGTCGTGCTGGCGTTCACCCTGATCGGCCAGGCCCTCGAAGAGGTGTTCAACCCGCGGTTGAGGACTCACTCGTGAGCGACCCCCTGCTCGCGATCCGCGACCTGCACGTCACTTACGCCACGGGCGAAGGGGCGTTGCCCGCCGTGCGCGGCGTCGACCTCACCGTGGCGCGCGGCCAGATCGTCGGCGTGGCCGGAGAGTCCGGCTGCGGGAAGTCCACGCTGGCCAGCACGGTGCTGCGTCTCCAGCCCACGAACGCGACGGTGACCGGCGAGGTGCTCTTCGACGGCCGCGACGTCCTGACCATGCGCTGGGGCGACCTGCGCGCGGTGCGCTGGTCCGGGGCGTCGATCGTGTTCCAGGGCGCCCTGCACTCCCTCAACCCGGTGCACCGGATCGGGGCACAGATCGCCGAGCCGATCCTGGTGCACACCGAGGGGCTCGGCGACGAGAGGATCCGGTCCCGCGTCGGTGAGCTGCTCGACCAGGTCGGCCTCGACCCGGCACGCGCGCGGGCCTACCCCCACCAGCTCTCGGGCGGTCAGAAGCAACGGGTGATGATCGCGATGGCGCTGGCGTGCGATCCCGAGCTGGTCGTCGCGGATGAGCCGACGACGGCACTCGACGTCATGGTGCAGGCCCAGGTCCTGAACGTGCTCTCCGACCTGGTGCGTGAGCGTGAGGTCGGGATGATGATGATCAGCCACGACCTGTCGGTGCTGGCCGACCTGTGCGACCGGATCACCGTGATGTACGCCGGTCGCGTGGTCGAGGAGGGTCCGGCCAAGCAGATCTTCTCCGAGCCGCTGCACCCGTACTCCGGCGCCCTGTCCGCAGCGTTCCCGCGGGTCGGCGATCCGGCTGCTCGCTTCGCTCCCGCCGGGCTCCCCGGGGACCCCCCGGACGCGCGCAACCTGCCCGGCGGTTGCTCGTTCGCGCCGAGGTGTCCTCGTGCGGCCGAGGTGTGCCTCCCCGCCGAGCCCGAGCTGATGGCGTACGACGACCGCGCGGCGGCGTGCGTGCGGATCGGCGACCCCGTCGAGGAGCCCCAGGAGGCGGCGTCGTGACCGCATCCACGACCCCGAACACGACCCCGAGCACGACCCCGAGCACGACCCCGAACACGACCGCTGAGCTGTCGACCTCGGGGCTGCGGGTCGAGTTCACGACCCGCTCCGGCCGGGTGGCTCGCGCCCTCGACGGCGCCGACCTGGTCGTGCGCGCCGGAGAGGTCGTGGCGTTGGTGGGGGAGTCGGGCTCCGGCAAGACGACGTTGGCCCGCAGCCTGGTCGGCCTGACCAAGCCCGCCGCCGGCGAGATCAGGTGGGAGGGCCAGGCGCTGGACCGCTCCGCCCGCGGTCTCAAACGGCTCCGGCGTCACGTCCAGCTCGTGCTCCAGGACCCGCTCGGGGCGCTGAACCCCCGGCAGACGGTCTACGAGTCCGTGGCCGAGGGCCTCCGGGTCCACAAGCTCGTCGCCCGTTCCGGGAAGCCCGAGGCCGAGCTGGTGGCGTCGGCGCTCTCCTCGGCCGGCCTGCGGCCGCCGGAGGCGCTGTTCCTGCGGTACGCCCACGAGCTCTCGGGCGGGCAGCGGCAGCGCGTGCTGATCGCCGGGGCGCTGGCCGTCCAGCCGCAGCTGCTGATCGCGGACGAGCCGGTCTCCAGCCTGGACGCGTCGATCCGCGGCGAGATCCTGGCGCTGCTGCTGCGGCTGCGAGAGGAGCTCGGCCTCGGCGTACTCGTGGTGACCCACGACCTCGGGCTCGCCTGGAACATCGCCGACCGGATCGCGGTGATGTACCTGGGCCGGGTCGTCGAGTCCGGACCGACCGAGGACGTGCTCACGTCGCCGCAGCATCCCTATACCCAGGCCCTGCTGTCCGTCGTGCCCGAGATGGAGGGTCTGGAGCCGGTCGTGCTCCGCGGCGAGATCCCGGACCCGACCCGCATCCCGAGCGGCTGCCGCTTCCACCCGCGCTGCCCGGCCCTGGCCTCGGGCGAGGCCGACGAGGTCGCCGACGCCTGCCGAGGTACGTCGCTGCCGATCCTCTCCGGAGAACCCCAGGGCCACCGCTGTGCGTGCCATCTGGTGGCGTCCAGGGCTCCGACCGGCTCAGCGAACGAGGTGAACGCATGACCCTGCAGGCCGCCCTGCCCCGCGAGCTGTACGTCGACCCCGGGGCCTGGGATCGCGAGCGCGAGCAGGTGCTGCTGCACGAGTGGACCTGCGTCGGCCGGGTCGCCGACCTCGGGCTGCACGAGCCGGAGCGGGTCGCCGTCGTCGAGGCGCTGGGCGAGTCACTGGTGGTGACGTCGGACGCCGGCGGCGCTCTGCACGCGGCGTACAACGTCTGCCGGCACCGCGGCTCCCAGCTGTTCCCGACCGAGCCGGGCTCCGAGCCGCAGCTGTGCGCGGCGAAGTCGATCCGGTGTCCCTACCACTCGTGGACCTACGCCCTCGACGGCTCGCTGCTGCGTGCTCCCCACACCGAGGAGGGCGAGATCGAGCCTCCGGAGTTCCGCCTCCACACGGTCGGGGTCGAGGCCTGGGGCGGGTTCGTGTTCGTGCATCCGACTCCGAACGGCGTCTCGCCTCTGGCCGGCAACGTCGACAGGGCGACGCAGACGCTCGCGCACTACGACCTCGCCTCGCTGGTCACCGGACTCACCCTGACCTACGACGTCGCGGCCAACTGGAAGGTGATCGCGGAGAACTACAACGAGTGCTACCACTGCGGCCCGGTGCACCCGGAGCTGTCGCGGCTGGTGCCGTCGTTCGCAGGCGGCGGGCGCGGCCTGGACTGGGACGCCGGGATCCCGCACCGCGAGGGCGCCTGGACGTTCACGATGACCGGGACCACCGACCGCTCCCCGCTGCCCGGCCTCGACGAGGACGAGAGGCTCCGGCACAAGGGCGAGCTGGTCTACCCCAACCTGATGCTCTCCTGCTCCGCGGACCATGTCGCGGCGTTCACGCTGCGCACGTTGGCGGTGGACCGGACGGCGATCGACTGCCGGCTGCTGTTCCATCCGTCGGAGGTGTCGAAGCCGTCGTTCGACCCGTCGGACGCGGGTGACTTCTGGGACATGGTGAACCGTCAGGACTGGGCGATCTGCGAGTCGGTGCAGCGCGGCATGTCCTCGCGGGCGTACACGCACGGCTGGTTCGCCCCGATGGAGGACGACTCCGCCGACATCCGCCGCTGGCTGCTGCCCAGGCTCGGGGACGCGGGTGACTGAGGTCGACTACGTCGTCGTCGGGCTCGGTGCGCTCGGGTCCGGTGCCGCCTGGCAGCTGGCGACCCGCGGGTACTCGGTGGTCGGGCTGGAGCAGTTCGACCTCGGACACGGCCGCGGCGCCTCCCACGACACGTCGCGGATCCTGCGGCACAGCTACCACACCACCACCTACGTCCGGCTCACCGAGGAGGCGTACGACGACTGGGCGCGGCTCGAGGCGGAGTCCGGCGAGGGGCTGGTCACGGTCGTCGGCGGGCTCGACCTGTTCCCGCCCGACTGTGCGATCAGCCCGGTCGACTACGTCGACTCGCTCCGTGCGGTCGAGATCACCTTCGAGGAGCTCGACGCCACCGAGATCCGGCGCCGATGGCCGGTGTTCCACCCGCCGCCCGGGACGCTGGGGCTCTACCAGGAGCGAGGCGCGATCGTGCCGGCCGCTCGGGGGACCGCGGCCATGCAGCGGCTCGCGACCGCAGCCGGAGCGACCCTGCTGGGGTCCACGCCGGTCACCGGGGTGAGCGACCACGGCTCGCACCTGGTGGTGGAGGCCGGGGGAACGTCGTACACCTGCCGAGGAGTGGTCGTGGCGGCCGATGCCTGGACGAACCAGGTGCTCGCCGGGCTCGGTCTGGAGATCCCGTTGACGGTGACCCTGGAGCAGCCGACGTACTTCGCCCCGCCGGACCCCACGCCGTACCGGGACATCCCGCTGTGGATCTGGATGGACGAGCCGTCGTACTACGGCTTCCCCTGCTACGGCGAGCCCACGGTGAAGGCGGCGCAGGACTGTGGTGGCCCGACCGTCGACCCCGACCAACGCACGTCCGAGCCGGACGCAGAGATGCGTGACCGGCTCGCGGCGTTCATGGGATCGCTGCTGCCGGGGACCGGACCGGTCGTGCGGTCGCTGCGCTGCCAGTACACGCTGACCCCTGATCGTGACTTCGTGATGGCGCCCGTGCCCGGGCATCCGTCGGTCGTCGTCGGGCTCGGCTCGGCGCACGGCTTCAAGTTCGCGCCGACGTTCGGCCGGATCCTGGCGGACCTGGTGACGACGGGGGAGACCACCTCCGACGTCTCCGGGTTCGGCTTCGACCGGCCCGGTCTGACCGACCCGGCGTACCAGGCGAACTGGATGGTCTGACACCCCCTGGCCGGTTGGCGACGGTGTGAGCCGGACCGGCAGACTGGTCGCCGCCATGTCCCCCGATCCCGAGCCCGTCGGCAGCCCCGCCCCCGGCGACCGCGACATCCGCGAGATCACCGCGATCATGAGCCTGTCGCTGCGGATCGGCGAGCTGCTGCTCTCCTCCGGTGCGGGAGCGAGCGACGTGAGCGCCGCCATGCGGAACGTCGCCTGGGCCTGCGGGCTGCGGGGGTTCACCGCAGACGTGATGTTCACCCAGCTCACCATGAGCCAGCAGTCCTCACCCGAGGAGCCGGCCCTGGTGCAGTTCCGGCAGGTGCGCTACCGCGAGGTCGACTACGGCGACCTGACGGACGTCGACCATCTGATCCGCGCCCTGCTGGCGGGCACGATCGATCGGGTCGAGGCCACCCACCTGCTGAACAGGATCAGCTCCACCGGCCACCCACGGCCGCGCTGGTCGGTCACGGTGGCCCTCGGCGTCATGGGCGGTGGCGTCGGCATGGTTCTCGGCGGCAACTGGCTCGTGGTCGCCGTGGCTGCCGCCGCCGCGATGCTCGTGGACGCCCTGCAGCGGCAGATGGGTCGTCGCCGGCTGCCGACCTTCTACCAGCAGGTCGCCGGCGGGCTGCTCGCGACGCTGATCGCGGTCGGGGTGGCGGCCACCCCTGCCGACGTGTCGCCGAGCCTCGTGGTCTCGACGAGCATCGTGATGCTGCTGGCGGGCGTGAACTTCCTCGGTGCGGTGCAGGACGCCCTGACCGGGTTCCCGGTGACGGCGGGCGCCCGGATCCTCGAGGCGTTCCTGGCGACCGCCGGGATCGCGGCCGGGGTCAGCGGCGGGCTCAAGGCCGCCGACCTGCTCGGCGTAGACCTGGGTCCGCTCCATCCTGGCGCGTATTCGACCACCCACCTGCCGGTCATGGTGCTGGGTGGTGCGATCGCGGCGGCGGCGTACTCCTTCTCGGCGTACGCGCCGTCGCGGTCCCTGGTGCCGATCGCGGCCGTGGCGGCGGTCGCGGTCGCGGTGTACGTCGGGGCGCTCAACCGCGACTTCGGTGTCGCCTGGTCCTCGGCGCTGGCGGCCCTGCTGCTCGGGCTGATCAGCTATCCGGTCGCCGCCCGCTGGCGGATCCCGACGCTGGTCGTGGTGGCCGCCGGCATCACCCCGTTCCTGCCCGGACTCTCGATCTACCGCGGGCTCAGCCTGTTGGCGACCGACGCCAGCGCGGCCCTGCTCGCCATGGTCACGGCCGCGGCGATCGCGATCGCGCTGAGCTCCGGCGCCATCCTCGGTGAGTACGTCGCGCAGCCCATCCGCCGCGAGGCACGCCGACTGGAGAGCAAGCTCGCCGGCCCGCGCCTGGTCGGACCGCACACCGTGCGCGGGGTCCGCGGCCTGCGGCGTCGGCGAGCGACGAAGCGGGTCGCCGACCCCGCCCCGGATCGCGGTCGGGGGAGTGAGCCGCCACCGTCCCCGTGATCAGGCGCTGGTGAGGATCACCAGCTGCTGGGTCGCCCGGGTCATCGCGACGTAGTGGTCGACCGCTCCTTCGATGCCGTGCCCGAAGGTCTTCGGGTCGATGAGCACGACCAGGTCGAACTCGAGGCCCTTCGACAGCTCCGGTGTCAGCGATCGGACCCGTGAGGTCGCGCGGAAGGTCGGATCGCCGATGACGCAGGCGATCCCCTCGTGGTTCTCGGCCAGC
This sequence comes from Nocardioides sp., assembly GCF_036493135.1. Taxonomy (GTDB): domain Bacteria; phylum Actinomycetota; class Actinomycetes; order Propionibacteriales; family Nocardioidaceae; genus Nocardioides. The sequence continues at coordinate 72,210 of NZ_DASXQG010000011.1, forward strand.
CACGTCTCCAGGATCGCGTCCAGGTCCGATCTGGATCCGTGGACGACGGGGATGCCGCTGCCGCGGATGGACGTCGGAACGTTGGCGTCCGGGAGCACGGCCCGGATCACCGGCTCGGCCTCCACCATGACCTCCTCCGGCGTGCGGTAGTTGATGGTCAGCGTGGCCAGGTTGATCCGGTCCAGCCCGATCCGTCGGAGGCGTTCCTGCCAGGACTCCACGAACCCGTGCCGCGCCTGGGCCCGATCCCCGACGATGGTGAAGCTGCGGGACGGGCATCGGAGCAGGAGCATCTGCCACTCGGCGTCGGTCAGCTCCTGGGCCTCGTCGACCACGATGTGCGCGAACGGGCCCGCGAGCAGGTCCGGGTCGAGGCCGCCGGCTGCGTCCTCGTCGACCAGGGCGTTCTGCAGGTCGTGCACCCGCAGCATCGACATCACCTGCATGTCGGAGTCGTCGCTCGCGATCAGGTGGTCGACGACGCGGGACATCTCCTCGCGTTCGGCGGCCGCGGCGGCACGTTGCCGACGTCGGCGGCGCGATGCGTCCGGGTCGCCGAGTCGCTGCCGGGCCGCGTCCAGGAGCGGGAGGTCGGAGCTCGTCCAGGCCCGCGGCTCCCGGCGCTGAAGCAACCGCACCTGATCGGGATCGAGCCAGGGAGCACATCGGCGCAGGTACGCCGGCACCGACCACAGGTCGCCGACCAGGTCCGTCGGGTCGATCAACGGCCAGGCGCGGCCGAAGGCGTCGACCAGCTCGTCGTTCTGGGCGAGCGCGCGACGGATCAGGTCCTCCGAGACGTCGGGGTCGTCGGGGTCGTCGGGGTTGCTCCCGTGCTTGTCCACGAGGATCGCGAGCAGCTCCTCCCAGACCTGGTCGCGGCCCTCGTTGTGCGAGGTCCCGGGCTCGAGCGACTCGAACGCCTCGGTCCAGTCGTGCGGTTCCAGCCAGACGTCGGCCCACGGGGTCGCGACCTCCATGCCCTCGGCCGGCGGCTCCTCGTAGAGCCGGACCGCCGGCTCGATCGCCGTCACCATCGCTGCGGTCGACTTGAGCCGGGCCACCTCCGGGTCGGCTTCCTCCGGCGCCGCGGCCCCTTCGGGCAGGAAGTCACGCAGTGTGCAGGTCTGCACCCCCTCCTCGCCGAGGCTGGGCAGTACGTCGGCGACGTACGCCAGGTAGGGCTGGTGCGGTCCCACGAAGAGCACTCCTCCGCGACCCTCGCCGAGGCGCGGGTCCGCGTAGAGGAGGTACGCCGCACGGTGCAGCGCGACCACGGTCTTGCCGGTGCCCGGACCGCCGTCGACGACCAGGGTGCTGCGCGATCCCGCGCGGATGATGGCGTCCTGATCGGCCTGGATGGTGCCGAGCACGTCGCGCATCCGGCCCGACCTGCTGCCTCCCAGGCTGGCGATGAAGGCGGACTGGTCGTCGAGCGCGGCGTGGCCGACGAGCCCCTCCGGGGTGAACACCTCGTCCCAGTAGTCGGTGATCCGGCCGCGGGTCCAGCGGTACCTGCGGCGGCTCGCCAGCCCCATCGGGTTCGCGTGGGTCGCCCCGAAGAACGGCTCCGCCGCAGGAGACCTCCAGTCGACGAGCAGCCGGCGCCCGGACCTGTCGGTGAGGCCGAGCCGTCCGATGTAGACGGTCTCGCCGCCGTCATCGCCGACGACGCGACCGAGGCACAGGTCCAGGCCGTAGCGCCGCAGGGTCCGGAGGCGGGCGGTCAGGCGGTGGATCTCCAGGTCCCGGTCCATCGCCTCCTGCCCGGCACCCCCGGGTGCCCTGCGCTCGGCGTCGAGGCGGTCCGACAGGTCGCCGACCGACTGCTCCAGGCTCTCCGCGATGTCCGCGAAGTGCCGCTCGTCGCCGTCGACCAGAGCCGGGTCGGCCTTGGCGGTGAGGTGGTCGGGAAGACAGAACGCGCTACCCGTCAGCGAGGTCAACTGATCAGCTCCAGTTCGCAGTGGTTGGCCCGGGGTCGGCGATTCTGCGACACGACGGGGGGCTTGCCGCAAGACCCCCGGTGCGCTATACGTTGATAGTGGCGAGGGGTCGAGCCCCTCGCCTTCTCGATGCCCTGACCGCTGGGAGTCTCTGCGAACTGGCGAGGTCGTCCGGCCGCCCGCTGACGGGGCCGTCGACGACCGGCTGCTCAGCCGGAGTGGCGGCTGAGGTTGGTACGCAGTGCCATGAGCTGGCGGTCGGTGTACCGGGCCTCGGTCCAGCTCTTGCGGACCGCGGTGGTGAGGCGCGCGACCTTCGAGGTCGAGCGGTGCGAGGTGTCTGACGTGGCGTGCGACATGGGCTTTCCTTCAACTGATCAGCGAGGACTTCTCGCTGACTCCAGGATGACAGGACGACCACCTCTGACGAAAACGTAGCGACCGCTTCGGCGAGTGATTCTCGTCTCCATTCGTCGTTCGAGGTCGGGGTCGTCCTGCCGGACGTGCTCGTGTCGGTCCGGATGACGGCGGTGCTCGGTGCCGGGCCCGCATGAGCACTAGCGCGGGATGGACTCCTGCCAGGTGCGTTCGCTGATCGACTCGCTGTCGAGGACGGCCTGGGTCCAGATCGACACCTCGTACGACGTCGGGGTCACGTCGAGCGTCATCGTCGAGCGGACGGTGATCTCGATGCCGGGCCAGGTCAGGTCGAAGACGGTGTTGGCGCTGGCTCGTTGGGCGAACGTGCGGGTGTCCACGGACACCTCGCCGAGGTACAGCTCGTGCGCGGTGCCGTCGTACGGCGTGGAGTAGCGCGAGTCGGACCGCGTCGTGGCCGACGTCGTCCGGTTCAGGACGTCGTGGTGGATCGACCAGCCGATCCCCTCGGTCGTCTCCGACGAGTGCGCCGCACCCGGGCCGAAGACCGGCTCGGGGAACTCGCCGTCCAGGAACGGCAGCGTCAGCGATGCGGTCCGCAACGTCATCGACACCGGAGCCGGGGGAGCGACTGTGTTCGGCCAGTCGGCACCGGCGACGGACACGCGCAGGGTGTTGCCGGGCGTCCACTCGTAGGCGCACGCGTCGAGCACCACCTCCACCTCGACCTCGTGGCCGGGCACCAGCGGCGACGCCGGGCCGTGCACGCTCTCGCGGAAGGCGAGGTCGAGCGACCCACGCGAGACCAGGGCCGAGGTCCCGTCGGGGAACACGTCGCAGAGCTTCACCGAGATCGACGCCGCCGGCTCGGTCGCCCAGAGCCGGGCCCGGAACACCGGGTGGCCGACGACGGGTGACGGCGGCGGCTCGACCTCCCAGGTCAGCGAGCGCTCGTCGTCCAGACGCTGGTCTCCGGAGAGCCCCCACGGCAGGTGGCCGGCGCAGTCGATCCACGCCGCGGTCCCGACGTCCGGCGCGACCGTGAGGGTCACCGGCGCGGCGAGGTCGAGCGCCGCCTCGGTGACCGGTGGCACCGACGGCAGCGTCACCCATCGCCCCTCGTGCAGGTCGAGGTCGATCTCGGGACGGGTCGACGCGCGCACGAACACGTCGAGCCGGTCCTCGTGCTCGCCCGTGCCGCGCAGCCAGTGGTCGAACCACGCGGCCAGCTCGGCGTCGAAGTCGATGCGCGGCCCGGGCATCGCGGTCGCCGGGTCGGCGTGCGCCCACGGTCCGGCCAGCAGCCGGTGCGGTACGCCGTGCCGGGCGAGCTCGGCGACGGTGCGGAACGAGTTGTTCCGGTAGCCGTCGGCCCATCCCGCCACGATCATCACCGGGCAGCCGATCCGCTCGTAGCCCGACGTCGTCCCGCCCAGCCGTACCGACCCGTGGTCCCAGTAGGGGCCGTGCCGGTTCTCGCGGAGCCAGGTCAGGACCCACGGCTCGTTGGTCTCGAGCCGCCGCTGCCACTCCTCACGCCAGTCCGCACCGTCGACGGCGCCCCACACCGCCGGCACGGGCGGCAGGACGCACATCGGCGTCATGTAGTGGTCGTAGTCGACCAGGTCGACCAGCCGCAGCGCGCCGCCGCGCCAGTGCACGTCGTCGGTCCACCGGTCGTCGGTGGCGAAGATCGCGCAGATCGCCTTCAGCTCCGGTGGTCGCTCCGCCGCGATCTGGAGCGAGTTGAAGCCGGAGTACGACGTGCCCCACATCCCGATCTGCCCGTCGCACCAGTCCTGCGCGGCCAGCCAGGTGAACGCGTCCGGCAGGTCCTGCTGCTCGGCCTCCTGGTACTCGTCGAGTGCGTCGCCCGGCGACGACCCGGTGCCGCGCACGTCGATGCGCGCCACGGCGTACCCGTACTTCTCGCACAGGCTGCGGTAGCCCTTCGCGTAGGACGAGGTCAGGTCGTCCTTGCGGTACGGCAGCGCTTCCACCAGGCACGGCTGCGGTCCCGCGTCGTCGTCCGGGATGTAGACGGTCGCCGCCAGCCACGACCCGTCGCGGACCGGGATGCGGACCTCCTGCTCCCTCATCGGAGCAGGTCCAGCACGGCCGGGGTGTGCGCGGTCTCGCTGGTGTTCCCGTCGCGTCCGGACACGGTGGGGGCGGTGAACATCGAGTTCAGCACGGCCTCCTCCGACGCCTCGACGACGGCCGCGAACAACGGATCCAGCGCTCGCCCCGTCGTCACCGGCGTCCCGTCCGGCTTGCCGTCTCGGTCCATCCGCATCCCGGTGCCGAACGCCATGAAGATCTCGCCACTGCCGTGGTGGGCCACCGAACCGGCGCGGGCCAGGCCGAGCCCGACCCGTCGGGCCAGCCGCGCGCACGAAGCACCGTCCACGGGCGCGTCGGTGACCACGATCCCGATGCACGACCCGGCGGGCTTGGTCGGTTCGGCCGTGGGCGCCGGCCCGAGCGCGCGCCCGACGGGCACGCCGTCCACGATCAGCTCCTCGCGGGCACCGAAGTTTGTCATCAGCAGGACCGCGACCGTGTGGTCGCCCACGAGCCGCGACGACGTCCCGATGCCGCCCTTGAACCCGAGGCACGACATCCCCGTGCCCGATCCGACCGCGCCCTCGTCCGGCGGCGTGGCGGAACCGCGCGAGGCCGTGGCCGCGTCGTACGCCGTCACCACGTCCTCGTGCTCGACCTGCATCCGCCGCGCGTCGTTGAGGTACGAGTCGTCGCACTCGGCGACCACCGGGATGATGAAGTCGACCGCGCTCGACGGGTTCGCCTCGAGCTCGATCCGGCACGCCGAGTCGTAGACCCGGCCGAGCTGGAGCGTCGAGGTCAGGTAGACCGGGGTCTCCGCCGAACCCCACTCGGCCGCGGTGATGAAGCCGGTGCACTCGCCGGCGCCGTTGAGCACGGCTCCGCCGGCCGGGACCATCCGGGTGAAGGCGTCCTCGGCCAGCACCAGACAGGTGACGCCGGTGCGCGCCAGGCCACGGCCCTCGGGAGGCGCCGGCTCGTCGCGGATCACGGTGGCGTGGCCCAGCCCCACACCGGGGACGTCGAGCACGGAGTTGGTCGGACCGGTCGGAAGCGACCCGATCACGATCCCCAGGTCACGGGCGCGCGGCATGGACCCATCCAAGCAGGGCTGAACGGCCGTACAGAAATCTCTGCCATGCTGAACTCATGCCGATCCCCGTCGTGTGGTCGCCGGAGACCCGCCGCCACGAGCCGATGCGCGAGGTCTGGGTCGGCGTCCCGACTAATGGCACCGAGCTGCCCGAGCGGGTCGACCGCATCCTGGATGCGTTGTCCGACCACGAGCGGGTGGCTGCGACGCCGCACGACGACGAGGTGCTGCGCCGCATCCACGCCCCGGCCTTCGTCGACCACCTCCGGACCGTCCACGCCGAGTGGCTGACCGGTCCGTACGTCGAGCTGGTCGGCCAGGACCGGGTCGTGCCCTATGTCTTCCCGACGGCCGCGATGACCCAGGGCATGCCGCCGACCAGGGCCGCCGCGACGCACGGCCGGGCCGGCCAGTTCGGCTACGACACGATGACCCTGGTCGGCCCGGGCACCTGGGAGGCCGCCCGTGCGGCGGTCGACTGCGCCCTGACCGCGGTGGACCTCGTCTCCGCCGGCGCCCCCGCGGCGTACGCGCTCTGCCGGCCGCCGGGTCACCATGCGACCCGCGACGGGTACGGCGGGTCCTGCTACCTCAACAACGCCGCGGTCGCCGCCGAGGCGTTGCGCGACGCCGGGCACGACACCGTCGCCGTGGTCGACCTCGACGCCCACCACGGCAACGGCACCCAGGCGATCTTCTGGGAACGCGGGGACGTCCGCTACGGCTCGCTTCATGTCGATCCCGGCGCCGGCTGGTTCCCCCACTACTTCGGCCACGCCTACGAGACCGGCTCCGGCGCCGGTGCCGGGGCCACCCGCAACCTCCCGCTGGCCGAGGGCACCGGCGACGCGGAGTGGCTCGAGGCCGTGCAGCAGCTGACCGAGTACGCCGGCAGGGCCGACGCGCTGGTCGTCTCGCTCGGCGTCGACGCGGCCGCCGACGACCCCGAGAGCCCGCTGCAGGTCACCGCCGAGGGGTACGCCGCGGCCGGCCGGCTGGTCGGCTCGCTCGGACTGCCCGCGGTGCTGGTGCAGGAGGGCGGCTACCACCTCGACACGATCGGCGGCCTGGTCTCGGCGTACCTCGACGGGCACGACTGACCGGAACCGACGGGTCAGACGAGAGCCGGTCGGGCTCGAGGGCGTCAGCGCGTCGGCTGTTCGCGCCGGCCCGACGCGCGGACCGGAGTGGGCTCGAGCACCCGTGGCACGTGACGACACCGTGCTGTTCCAGCCGCCAGGCGTACGGGATGCTGACCGAATGCGCCTACGGCTCCTCGTCCCGCTGACCGTCGGGGCGTTGGCCCTCGGCCTGGCCCCGAACGCGACCGCAGACCCGGGCGGGCCGACGCCGTACACACACCGGCTCAGCCAGGCGCCGACGGCGAAGGCCGGCCACCGGATCACCGTCGGCTCGCTCACGCTGCATCCCTGTGGAGTCGTGGCGCGGGCACACTGCGGCCACATCGAGCGGAGCTGGGAGCCGGGCAACCCGTCCGCCGGGAAGGTCCGCGTCGGCTTCGCCTTCGTGCCGGCGCGCGACCACAGCCGGCCCGCGCTCGGCACGTTCGTCCCGCACGAGGGGGGGCCCGGATACTCGACCACCGGCACCGGCTCGTCGTACGCCGAGATGTACGGGCCGCTGCTCCAGCGACACAACCTCCTGCTGGTCGACCAGCGCGGCACCGGACGGTCCGCTGCCCTCGACTGCCCCGACCTGCAGAACCTCGAGATCGTCTACTCGGTCGCCGCCGGCCGCTGCGGCCGCAGCCTCGGAGACCGCAGTGACGACTATTCCAGCGCCCGATCCGCCGACGACCTCGCGGCCGTGATCCGGCGGCTCGACCTCGGCAAGGTCGACCTGTACGGCGACTCCTACGGCACGTTCTTCGCCCAGGTGTTCGCCGGCCGCCACGGCGACCTGCTGCGCAGCATCGTGCTCGACAGCGCCTACCCGACGTACGGCGAGACCGGGTGGTATCCGACCCAGGGGCCGGCCATGCGCTCGTCGTTCGTCAAGGCGTGCCGGCGCTCCTCGGCCTGCCACGGCCACGGTGCTGGCTTCGCGCTCGCGATGCGTCGTGTCCTCCACGACGTACGCCGGCACGCCTGGCACGGCGTCTCGCACGACGGCGACGGCCGGCGCATGGAGGTGACGGTGAACGCCCCCACGCTCGCGACCACGGCGTACGGCGCGACGTACGGCCCCTACGCCTACCGTGAGCTCACCGCCGCGCTCCGGTCGGCGCTACGGGGGGACCGCGCGGCGCTGCTCCGTCTGGTCGCCGAGGCCAAGGGTGGCGGCACGAACGCCGGGGCGGTCCGGGCCTACAGCGAGGGCCTCGACGCGGCCGTCCCCTGCCACGACTACCCGCAGGTCTACGACATGGCCGCACGGCCGAAGACCCGGTTGCGCCAGTACGCCGCGGCGCTGAGCCGGCGGACCGCCACGCACCCGCACACGTACGGGCCCTTCACGGTCCGCGAGTACGCCCGCTCCGACTGGCAGTACCTCGACTGGTGCACCCGGTGGCCGACGGCGGCCGCGGACAACCCGGCCCGGCCGCCACGCCCGCGGGGCGGGCACTACACCCGCGTGCCGACCCTGGTGCTCAGCGGAGAGCTCGACTCGATCACGACTCCGGCCGAGGGAGCGATGGTCGCCCGTCAGTTCCCGCGGTCGAAGCAGATCCACGTCGCCAACAGCTTCCATGTGACCGCCGTCGGTGACACCGACGACTGCGCCGTCCGGATCCTGCGCCGCTTCGTGCGTACGCCGTCCCATTGGCCGCGCCACGGCTGCGCGCCCAGGGTGCCGCCGGTGCGCACCATGGGCATCTTCCCGCGCACCCTCCGGGGCGTTCCGGCCGGCTCGGGGCACGGGTCGCTGCTGGCTCGTCGGGTCGCGCCGGCGGCCGCGGCGACGGTCGCCGACCTCGTCGACCGCTGGTGGAACAACTACTCCGGGCACTCGGTCGGTCTGCGCGGTGGCACGTGGACCTACACCGGCGACCGCACCACGGTCTTCCACCTGCACGGCGTACGCCTCACGCGTGACCTGGCGGTCAGCGGCACCGCGACCTGGACCCGGTTCGCGAACCGGATGAGCGTCGACCTGACCGTCGCCGGGCACGGTCACCGCGGCCGGCTCCACGGGCACTGGGCGACGCGGCGTGAAGGAGCGCGGGCGACCCTGCTCGGCACCTTCGCGGGGCACCGGGTATCAGTCTCCTTCCGCGCTCCGTGAGGATGGCGGCGTGAGCCGTCGTATCGCCGCCGTCGTCCTGGTCGACGAACGCGGCTGGCTGCTGCTCCAGGAGCGCGACGAGAACGCGCCGGTGAACCCCGACCAGTGGTCGCTGGTCGGCGGCGGGATCGAGGACGGCGAGACCGACGTGGATGCGGCGCTCCGAGAGCTGGCCGAGGAGACCGAGGTGACCGGCGTCGGCCTCACCCCGGTGACCGCCTTCCGCTACTGGTGCGACGACTGCCGCGACGACCACGACGTCTCGTTGTTCCTGGCGCTCACCGACCTCACCGACCGCGACGTGGTCTGCCACGAAGGTCGGCAGATCGTGTTCGTCGACCCGCGCACGATCCACACGCTGAGGTGGGGCCGCAACCTCGTCCATGGCCTCCCGCATGTGATCGGCCACCCGGCGTACGTCGAGCGCTTCGGCCGCCCCGACCCGCACGCGTTCGGGTGTGTGATGCTCGTCGACGGCGCGGGCCGGGTACTGCTCCAGGAGCGCGACGAGCACGCCCCGATCGACCCGGACCGGTGGGGTCTGTCCGGCGGGCACCTCGAACCGGGAGAGGACCCGGAGACCGGGGCCTACCGCGAGCTCGAGGAGGAGACCGGCGTCCAGCTCCGCCCGGGCACCCTCGAACCCTTCGACGTCCTCGACGTCTTCCACCCGAACTACGGCTCGGTCGACCGCGTCCACGTGTACGTCGCGCGCGTCGACCTCACCGACGGCGACATCGAGTGCCATGAGGGACGGCAGATCGTCTTCGTCGAGCCCGACCGCGCCCGCCACCTCGACCTGACCATGACCGGGGTACTGGCCGTGCCGGCCTTCCTCGACTCCGACGTCTACCGGAGGATGACCTCGTGAACCTCGGAGGCGAGCCGCGCCCGTCTACACTCGACGGGATCGGTCAGCCGGAGGAAAGGGCACGGATGGGACTGCTGGAGCAGGTCACCTCGCCTGCCGACCTCCGCGACCTCACCGACGCCCAGCTGGACGCGCTGGCCAGCGAGATCCGTGACGAGCTGGTCCGCACCTGTGCCCCCCGCGGCGGGCATCTCGGTCCCAACCTCGGCGTCGTCGAGCTGACCCTCGCGATCCACCGCACCTTCGACTCCCCGAGCGACCGCGTCGTGTGGGACACCGGGCACCAGGCCTACGTCCACAAGATGCTCACCGGGCGCTCGACCCAGTTCGACACCCTGCGCACCGAGGGCGGGCTCTCCGGCTACCCGAACCAGACCGAGTCCGAGCACGACATCGTCGAGAACTCCCACGCCTCCACGTCGCTGTCCTACGCCGACGGCCTGGCCAAGGCCTACGCGCTGCGCGGCGAGGACCGCTACGTCGTAGCCGTGATCGGCGATGGCGCCCTCACCGGTGGCATGGCCTGGGAGGCCCTGAACAACATCGCGATGGGCGGCGACCGCAAGCTGGTCATGGTCGTCAACGACAACGGCCGGTCCTACCAGCCGACCGTCGGCGGCCTCGCCACCCACCTGGCCACGCTGCGCACCAACCCGCGCTACGAGGAGATGCTCGACCTCGTCAAGAAGCGCCTGAAGAAGGTCAAGGGCGTCGGCCCCGCCGTGTACGACGCGCTGCACGCCATGAAGAAGGGCATGAAGGACGCCCTCGCCCCGCAGGGCATGTTCGAGGACCTCGGCCTGAAGTACGTCGGCCCCATCGACGGCCACGACCGGCTGGCCGTCGAGCAGGCGTTGACCCAGGCCAAGCGCTTCGGCCGTCCGGTGATCGTGCACGTGATCACCCACAAGGGCTTCGGCTACAACCCCGCCGAGCGCAACGAGACCGACCAGTTCCACCAGGTCGGGGCGTTCGACGTCGAGACCGGAGAGGCTCGCCCCGCGGGCCGCATCTGGACCGACTACTTCACCGAGGAGATGGTCGCGCTCGGCCAGGAGCGCCAGGACATCGTCGGCATCACCGCCGCGATGCTCTACCCGGTCGGGCTCGCGCCCTTCGCCGCGGCGTACCCCGAGCGGACCTACGACGTCGGCATCGCCGAGCAGCACGCGGTGACCAGCGCGGCCGGCCTGGCGATGGGCGGCCTCCATCCCGTCGTCGCGATCTACGCGACGTTCCTGAACCGCGCCTTCGACCAGGTACTGATGGATGTCGCGCTGCACAAGTGCGGGGTCACGTTCGTGCTCGATCGCGCCGGCGTGACCGGCACCGACGGGGCCAGCCACAACGGCATGTGGGACATGTCGATCCTCCAGGTCGTCCCCGGGCTCCGGTTCGCCGCGCCACGCGACGGCGCACGCGTGCGCGAGCTGCTGCGCGAGGCCGTCGACGTGAACGACGCGCCCACCGTCGTGCGACTGCCGAAGGGCTCGCCGCCCGACGACATCCCCGCGGTCGACCGGGCGGGCACCTGCGACGTGCTGGTACGCCGCGGCGCCAGGGACGTGCTCGTGGTCGGCGTCGGCGCGATGGCCTCCGTCGCGGTCGAGGTCGCGGAGCGGCTCGAGGCGCAGGGCATCGGCGTCACCGTGGTCGACCCACGCTGGGTCAAGCCCCTCGACGCCGCCCTGGTCGGCCTGGCGCGTGACCACCGGCTGGTGGTCAGCATCGAGGACAACGGCCGCGTCGGCGGCGTCGGTGCGACCCTCCTGCAGCGGCTGAGCGACGAGGGCGTCGCCACGCCGTTCTCGCTGCACGGCATCCCCCAGGAGTTCCTCCGGCACGCCGAGCGGCGGTCCATTCTGGACCGGGTCGGCCTGAACGCCCAGACCATCGCCCGAGGCGTGGTCGAGCGGCTCGCGGCCGACGGCCACGAGACACTCTCGATCGCCGAGCGAGCCACGCGCGACTGACACCCGGCACCCGTCTGCGGCAGGCTGTCCCCCTGAGTGGGGGAGAAGCCCGATGAGCGAAGACCCGGTCCGGTCCGTCCTCTGGATGGTGCGCGGTTCGTGGATCACCATGGCGCTGCGCGCAGCCTGCGTCCTCGGGATCTTCGACGTTCTCGACGGGCCACTCGTCGAGGACGAGGTGGCAGCTCGTACGGATACCGACCCACCCACACTGTCGCGGCTGCTCCGGAGCCTGTCCGACCTCGGGCTCGTCGAACGCGTGGCGCCCGACGCCTACCGCAACACCGCACTCGGGGCCACCCTGCGTGAGGATCACCCGAGCCGGCTCCGCGACCTGGTGCTGATGCAGGCCACCCTGCCCAACCTGGCCGCCTGGCATGCGCTCGACGAGGCCGTGCGCAGCGGGTCGGGGGTGTACGAGAGCGTGAACGGGCTGCCGTCCTGGGAGCACCTGGCCCGCGACCCCGAGGCTCAGCGGATGTTCAACGCCGCCATGGCCCGCCGCGGCTCGGGGCAGGTGGCGGCACTGCTCACCGCCACGGACCTGTCCGGCGCCTCGACCATCGTCGACGTCGGCGGCGGGCGCGGGGCCATGCTGACCGGACTGCTCGAGGCGCTGCCCTCACTGCACGGCGTCCTCGCCGACCAGCCGGCCATGGCCGCCGAGGCCGAGGCCGTCTTCGCTGCCGCGGGTCTCGGAGACCGCACGACGTGCGTGCCGTCCGACTTCTTCAGGTCGCTGCCCGGGGGAGGGGACGTCTACACGATCGCCAACGTGCTGCACGACTGGGACGACGCCGACGCCGTCAGGATCCTCCGCACCGTCCGGGCGGCGGTGCCCGACCATGCCCGGCTCCTCGTCGTCGAGCACGTCCTCGATGCGCCCGGGAGGTCCTTCGAGGAACTACGCGAGGTGCACCTCGTCGACCTGCACATGCTGGTGATGTTCGGCGCCCGCGAGCGCACCCAGGCGGAGTACGACGAGCTGCTGGTCGATGCGGGCTTCACCGCGTCCACACGCGGGGCCACCGGCACCGACTGGAACGTGCTGGAGGCCCGGCCGGCCGCTGAGACCGCGGAATAGGGTGGAGCCCTGGGACGCTGAACCGTGTCCCCGACCCGAGAGGTACCCGTGCCCGAACCCGACCGGCTGGTCCACATCGTCGACGACGTCTCAGAGCTCGGCGGAGCCACCGAGCTCGCGATGGTGCTCGTCCTCGACGGGTTCCTCGACGCCGGGAACGCCGCTGCCATCGCCGCACGCCATCTGGTCAACGAGGCCGGCGGCGGGCGCGTGGTGGCGACGTTCGAGGTCGACGAGTTCCACGACTACCGCGCCCGGCGACCGGCGATGTCGTTCGTCCGCGACCACTACGAGCAGTACGACGCGCCCCGCCTGGTCGTCCGCGTGCTCGGCGACGACGCCGGCACGCCGTACCTGCTCATGCACGGGCCGGAGCCGGACAACAAGTGGGAGGCCTTCGCCGGCACCGTGCGTCACGTCGTCGAGCGGCTCGGCGTGAGCCGCGTGATCGGCCTGGGTGCGGTGCCGATGGCGGTGCCCCACACCCGGCCGATCGCGATCACCCACCACGCGAACAATCCCGACCTCCTGGCGGCCGACAGTCCGTGGCGTGGTGAGCTGCGCATCCCTTCCAGCGCCCAGGCGCTGCTCGAGGTGCGGCTCGGCGAGGCCGGTCACGACGCGATGGGCTTCGTGGCCCACATCCCGCACTACCTCGCCCAGCTCGACTTCCCCGAGGCGTCGGTGTCGCTGCTCGAGCACGTCGAGCGCGCCGCCGGCGTCGCCGTCGACCTCACCGACCTGCGTGAGGCCGCACGCGAGCGCGACGAGGAGATCGCGACGTACCTCGCGTCGAACACCGAGGTGCTCGAGGTCGTGCAGGCGCTCGAGCACCAGTACGACGCGTTCGCGCGCGCCGAGCAGGAGGGCAACAGCCTGCTCGCCGAGAACGAGCCCATCCCGACGGGGGAGGAGATCGGCCGGCAGTTCGAGCAGTTCCTGGCCGGCCTGGACGGACCCGAGAGCGACACCTGATGCCGTCGTCCGCCGCGGAGCTCGTGGAGCTCCTCGACATCGAGACCCTGGACACCGATCTCTTCCGGGGCAGCAGCCCGGACACCGACCGGCAGCGGGTGTTCGGCGGCCAGGTCGCCGCCCAGGCGCTGATCGCGGGCATCCGCACGGTCGACGAGGGGCTCGAGGTGCACTCGATGCACGCGTACTTCCTGCGTCCCGGCGACACCACGATCCCGATCATCTACGACGCCGAGCGGATCCGGGACGGGCGCTCGTTCGAGACCCGGCGCGTCGTCGCGCGGCAGCACGGGCACCCGATCTTCTACCTGACCGCGAACTTCCAGCGTCCCGAGGAAGGGTTCGACCACCAGGACGTGATGCCCGTGGTGCCCGGCCCGGACCACGGGCTCACCTTCGAGCAGCTCGCGGAGCTCAGCTCGGGCGACACGCGGTCGGCGACGGAGTTCGCCAAGGAGTGGGCAGCACTCGACACCCGTTACCTCGGCAACTCGGCGCACCCGGGTCATACCCATTTGGCCGAGGACACCAGCCGCCCGGCCCGAGCACAGGTGTGGGTACGCATCAACGGCGAGCTCGACGACGATCCGGTGCTGCACACCGCGGCGTTCACCTACGCCAGCGACCTGACGCTGCTCGGTGCGACCGTGGTGCCGCACGGCGTCACGATCGGGTCGCCGGAGCTGATGCCGGCGTCCCTCGACCACACGATCTGGTTCCACCGGCCGTTCCGTGCCGACCGCTGGTGGCTCTACGACCAGTGGTCGCCGTCGGCCAGCGGCGGGCGCGGGCTCTCCCTTGCCCGGGTGTTCACCGAGGCCGGCACCCTGGTGGCGACGGTGGCCCAGGAGGGCCTGATCCGTCAGCGCACCCGCTGACCCGCCGTAACGTCATACGTTCTGGTCGCTAGAACGACCAGAACGTATGACGTTGCGGGTGGATCAGAGGTCGAGGCGGAAGAACGTCAGCCAGCCCCGCATCTCCTCGGGTACGTCGTAGTACGGCTCGACCTCGGTGAAGCCCAGGTCGCGGTAGAGCGTGATCGCCTCCGTCTGCCGGACGCTGGTGTCGAGGTACATCGCGCGATACCCGACGGTCTTGGCGCGCGTCAGCAGCTCGTCCGCGAGGGCGCGGCCGGCACCGCGGCCGCGGGCCGTGGTCGGCACGAACATCCGCTTCATCCCGCACGACTCGGCATCGAGCCGCTGGTAGGCCACGCAGCCGAGGGCCAGCTCCTTCTCCCAGCAGGCGAGGAGGCAGCCGTCCGGGGGTGCGTAGGCACCGGGAAGCCCGTCGATCTCACGGTCGTACGCCGCGTCGTCGAAGTAGGCGTCGATCAGCTCGAGGTCGCTGACGTGGCGCTGCCGGTGCCAGGAGAGGAAGGCCCGGAAGAGGCGACGTACCTCGTCGAGATCCGCCTCGGACTCGGCGGGCCGCACGTGCATGGGTCATGGTCCACCCGCGGCGGACCGCGCGGCCAGACCCGTTCGGACTAGGAGACCGGCCGGCTGCGGCCGACGACGTGAGGGGCGGCGCTCGTGGGCGAGGTGAGGGCGAACGCGATGCCGTCCTCGGCCGGGTCCTGTCCGAACGCGACGGTGCCGGGCAGGAAGATCGGCTTCTTGAAGGCCGCGTCGACGGTCACCGCGTCGGGCAGCCGGTTCTCCAGGGCGGCGACGCAGCGGGCCAGGCTCCACATCCCGTGCGCGATCTGGCGCGGGAAGCCCAGTGCCTTGGCGGTCAGCGGGTAGAGGTGGATCGGGTTGTGGTCGCCGGAGACCGCGGCGTACCGACGCCCGACGTCGCCGCCGAGCCGCCAGGTGACCCGGCCGGGCACGACGTGGTCGGGGCGGTTCGGGACCTCGGCGTCGGGGTTGTCGCGCCCGCGACGGAGGTACGTCGACGTGCTCTCCCACACCGTCTCCTCGCCGACCATCGCCGTCGCCAGGAAGTCGATCGTGCGGCCCTTCGGGTGCGCCCGCACGGCCGAGGTGTGCACCTCGAGCAGCAGGGTCTCGCCGACCGCAACGGGCCGGTGCTGGGTGATGGTGTTGGCCAGATGGACAGTGCCGATCGCCGGGAACGGGAACTCCGGCGAGGTCAGCACGGCCATGTGCAACGGGAACGCCAGCACGTGGGGGAAGGTCAGCGGGGCAACGTCCTTGACCGGGAACCCGCACACCGCGGCGTACGACGTCACGTGGTCGCGGGCGACCGTCGCGGACCGCACCTCGTGGAGCGACGAGGGGTCGCCACCGGTCTTGCGGACACCCGGGAGCTGGTTGACCACGGGGATCGAGGGGAGAGCCGCTCTCAGCAGGGTGGTGGCCGCCATGTCATGCCCCCAGCATCATCTGGCCGCAGACCCGTACGACGTTGCCGTTGACCGCGGTCGAGGCCGGGTCGGCGAACCAAGCGATCGTCTCGGCCACGTCGACCGGCAGGCCGCCCTGGCTCATCGAGTTGAGGCGGCGCCCGACCTCGCGGGTCGCGAACGGGACGGCGGCGGTCATCTTGGTCTCGATGAAGCCGGGCGCAACGGCGTTGACCGTGATGCCGTTCTTCAGGCTGGCCTTCAAGGAGTCGACGAGCCCGATCACGCCGGCCTTGGAGGTGGCGTAGTTGGTCTGGCCGAGGTTGCCGGCGATGCCGGCGATCGACGCGACCCCGATGATCCGGCCGTTGTCGTGGATGAGCTTCTGGGCCAGCAGCTCGTCGGAGATCCGTTCCGGGGCGACCAGGTTGACGCCGAGGACCGAGCTCCAGCGGTCGGCGTCCATGTTCGCCAGCCGCTTGTCACGGGTGATGCCGGCGTTGTGGACGACGACGTCGACGCCGCCGTGGGCCCGGGTGAGGTGCTGGGCGATCCGCTTCGGGGCGTCCTTGGCGGTGATGTCGAGGGTCAGGTAGTCGCCGTCCAGCTCCTTGGTGAGCCGGATCAGGTCGTCGGCCGCCTGCGGGACGTCGACGCCGACGACCGTGGCGCCGTCGCGCGCGAGCACCCGGGCGATCTGCTCGCCGATGCCCCGCGCGGCGCCGGTGACCAGCGCGACCTTGCCGTCCAGGGGTCGCTGCCAGTCGGGGCTCTCGGCCGGCTCCTTCACGGAGCTGCCGATGCGGATGACCTGACCGGAGACGTACGCCGACTTCGGCGACAGCAGGAAGCCCAGGGTCGAGCCCACCGCGCCCTCGGCGCCGTCAGCGACGTACACCAGCTGCGAGGTGCCGCCGCGACCGACCTCCTTGCCGAGACTCCGGGTGAAGCCTTCGAGGGCGCGCTGGGCGATCCGTTCGGCGCCCTCGAGGCTCTCCGGCGGCGTGCCGATGACGACGAGGCGGGCGCACTTCTCCAGGCTGCGCATCAGCGGCGCGAAGAAGTCGCGGAGCGCCACGAGCTGCGTCGGGTCGGTGAGGCTGGTCGCGTCGAAGACGAGACCACGGTGGCGGGTGCCGGCGTCGGTGGTCGTGGTCGTGACGATGCCGAGGACGTCGAGGATGCCGGGCAGATGCTCGACGAGCCGGCCGGCGCCCCCGACAACGACGGTGCCGTCGACCAGCGGCGAGCCCGCGACGTACCGGTCGAGCGGCACGGGATTGGGCAGTCCGAGGTTCTTCACCAGCAGCTGGCCCAGGGACGAGGACACGAAGTCCTGGTAGCGGTCCGTCATGGCGTGCCTTCCCTGGTCGATCTTGCCGAGACCCTGATGTAACAGCACGTGTAACTCGGCGTCCAGATATCGTGACCTGGCGCTCACTCCATTGGGTCCGGCGGCCTCTGCGGCCAGGATAGGAGGATGAACCGCGAGACTCGTCGGGTCGCCGTCCTCGGCGGCAACCGCATTCCCTTCGCCCGCTCCAACTCGGCGTACGCCGACGCCTCCAACCAGGAGATGTTCATCGCGGCGCTGGACGGGCTGGTGACTCGCTTCGGCCTGGAGGGCGAACGGCTCGGGGAGGTCGTCGCCGGCGCGGTGCTCAAGCACTCTCGTGACTTCAACCTGGTGCGCGAGTCGGTGCTGGGCTCGAAGCTCGCGGCCGAGACCCCGGCGACCGACATCCAGCAGGCCTGCGGCACCGGTCTCCAGGCGGCCGCGATCGTCGCCGACAAGATCGCCCTCGGCATCATCGAGGCCGGCGTCGCCGGCGGGAGCGACACGACGTCGGACGCCCCCGTGGCGATCAGCGAGAAGCTCCGCAAGAAGCTGATGAAGGTGAACGCCGCCCGCGACATCCGCTCCCGTCTGACCGCGTTGGGGCAGATCCGGCCGACCGACATCGGGCTGTCGATCCCGCAGAACGGCGAGCCGCGCACGAGGCTGTCGATGGGGGAGCACGCCGCGCTCACCGCGCTGGAGTGGCGGATCGGGCGTGAGGAGCAGGACGAGCTCGCCGCGCTCTCGCACCAGCACCTCGCCGCGGCGTACGACGCGGGCTTCATGGACGACCAGATCACGCCGTTCCGTGGGCTCGAGCGCGACTCCAACCTGCGTCCCGACTCGTCGGCCGAGAAGCTCGCGAAGCTCGAGCCCGTCTTCGGCAAGGGTGAGGGCGCCACGATGACCGCCGGCAACTCGACGCCGCTGACCGACGGGGCCTCCGCGGTCCTGCTCGGCTCCGAAGCGTGGGCCGCCGAGCGCGGCCTCGAGCCGCTGGCCTTCCTGGTCGATCACGAGACCGCCGCGGTCGACTTCGTGCACGGGAACGAGGGTCTGCTGATGGCGCCGGCGTACGCCGTACCGCGGCTGCTCGCTCGCAATGGGCTGACCCTGCAGGACTTCGACTACTACGAGATCCACGAGGCGTTCGCCTCGCAGGTGCTGGCGACCCTGAAGGCGTGGGACGACCCGGTGTTCTGCAAGGAGCGCCTCGGCCTCGACTCCGTGCTCGGTGAGATCGACCGTTCGAAGCTCAACGTGAACGGCTCCTCGCTGGCCGCCGGGCATCCGTTCGCCGCCACCGGCGGACGGATCCTGAACGTCGCCGCCAAGCTGCTCGCGCAGAAGGGCTCCGGCCGCGCGCTGATCTCGATCTGCGCCGCCGGCGGTCAGGGCGTGACCGCGATCCTCGAGCGATGATGCCTCCCCGATAGTGCGTATCAATCGGCCGGTGACCTCGCCGCGGGAGGTGCCTGCCGATTGATACGTACTATCGAGAAATTCGCCCTCAGCCGTGGGCCATCGCGAGGGCGGAGGTGAGCAGCAGCGCCTTCACCTGCTCGGCGCCGATCCTGCTGATGTGGGGTACGCCGGGGGCCGCCTCGTCGATCACCAGGCCGACCCGCGCGAGCTGGAGACCGCCGAGACCGGTGGCGTAGAGGGTGTTCGCCAGCAGGGGCGGGTCGGGGACGGTGAAGTCCCCGCTCTCGACGCCGGCATCGAGGGTGCGGCGTAGCACCGCCAGGCACGAGGCGATGGCGCGCCCGAGTCGCAGCATCGCGCCCTCGGAGATCTCGTCGAAGAGCTCGGTCCCGGTGCGGCGCATCAGGCTGTGCGCGCAGTCGACGAACGCCGGGTGGGCGACGCCGTAGTCGACGAACGCCGAGACGATCGCGGCCAGCTGGTCACGCGGCTTCGTCTCCGACTCCGCGGCCTCGACGAGTGCCGCGCGGAGCTCGTCGAGATAGCCGACGAGCGCGAGCGCGAAGAGCTCCTCCTTGCCGGTGAAGTGCCGGTAGACGATCGCCCGGTTGATCCCGACGGCCTGCGCGATGTCCTCGATCTGGGCCTCGGCGAAGCCGCGCTCGTCGAACAGGGTCCGTGTGGCGGTGAGGATCGCCGACTCGCGGGCACGACGGCGTACGGCGGTCGAGCTTCGCCGTGCCTCCGGCTTGTCCTCGCGCGACGGGCTGGGCATGCCCGCATCGTACGACCGCTGCAACTCGGAGTTGCACACCCGTGACGCGTCGACGACGAACCGATGGAGACGCCGTGAGCAACGACACCGACCGGATGGCGAAGCAGGTCCGCGACTCCGGGGGTCGGACCCGGTTGACTGGCGGCATGAGGATCCTGCAGTACGTCGTGGGCGCCGTCCTCGTGGTGGCGCTGGCCGTGACGAGCATCGGCTGGTACCTCAGCGCCCACCCGGGCGGCACCCGCTTCGAGTCGTGCCACTGGGAGGGAAGCGACCTCGTGCTCGGCTTCACCTACGGCACCGGCGACACGGTCCGCACGCAGGTGAACCCCCAGGGCGAGGACGTGGTCGCGCAGCTGCGCGTCGACGAGGGCGGGGGCAACCACACCACCCAGCTGCTGACGGGGGAGTCGCGGTTCCAGATCTCCGGCGGGCCGCACCCGGTGCGCTACCCGAACGGCGCCGAGCTGAACTGCCCCGTCCGCTGAGGTCAGAGGAAGCGGGCCAGGACGTCCAAGGACTCGGTCGGAACCGTGACCGCGACACCCTGGCCGATCGCCTTGAGCCGCCATTGGTCACCGTCGCGGAACATCTTGGCCATCATGAAGCCGGTGCGCGGCACGCCCTCGGTCAGCGTGAACCGGGCGACCTCCTCGTCGTCCTCGTCGACGAGGCGGCAGTACGCGTTGTGCACGAACTCCAGGCTGTGCCCCTGGTAGCTGCTGACCAGGAACAGCATCGTGTCGACGCGTGGGAAGACCTTCGCGAGGTCGATGGTGATCTGCTCGTCATCGCCCTCGCCGCGGCCGCTGATGTTGTCGCCGAGGTGCGTGACGGATCCGTCGCGGGTCTCGAGGTGGTTGAAGAAGGCCAGGTCGAAGAGCTGGTCGCCGGCGTACTGGACCGCCGACGCGTCGAGGTCGACGTCCGGCCGGTTGGCCCCGGACAGCGCGCCGGCCCCGGCCTTCTTGTCCCAGCCGAGACCCATCGTCAGCTTGCCAAGGGGGGCTCCGTCGTCGCGCGTCAGCGCCATCTCGTCGCCGCGTTTGAGCTCGATCACGTCTGCGAACCTACCCGCGGGCCAAGGCGCGCACGGTCTCGATCGTGTCCGCCTCGTCGACCGGCTTGTCGTCGCGGTAGCGGACGACGCGGGCGAAGCGCAGGGCCAGGCCGCCGGGGTAGCGGGTGGAGCGTTGCAGACCGTCGAAGGCGATCTCGACGACCTGCTCGGGCCGCAGCGGTACGACGTAGGAGTCGCGGATCGTCTCGGGCTCGACCGCGAGCTCGGTGAACCGCTCGGTCTGCCAGGCGAGCATCTCGTCGGTCATCCCCTTGAACGTCTTGCCCAGCATCACGAAGCCGCCCCCGTCGCCCCCCGAGGGGTCGCGGGCGCCCAGGTGGATGTTGGACAGCCAGCCCTCGCGGCGGCCGTTGCCCCACTCGACCGCGAGGACGACGAGGTCGAGGGTGTGCACCGGCTTCACCTTGACCCACCCGGAGCCGCGACGACCGGCGGCGTACCCGATCGAGAGGCTCTTGACGACCACGCCTTCGTGACCGTGCGCGAGCGCGTCCTGGGCGAACGCCTCCGCGGCAGCGGGGTCGTCGGTGACGAGCCGCGGCACGCGGTGCTCCTCGGGGACGATCGTGTCGAGGACCTCGAGTCGCTCGGTGCCGGTCGCATCGAGGAGGTCGCGGCCGTCGGCGTGGAGCACGTCGAAGAAGTACGGCGTGACCGCGACGCCGGCACTCGTCGCGGTCCGGGACGCGGTCTCCTGGAACGGGCGCGGCCGGCCGTCGTCGGCCATCGCGATCGCCTCGCCGTCGAGGACCAGGTCGCCGCCCGGCAGGGACCGCACGACCTCGACCACCTCGGGCAGCCGCTCGGTGATGTCGTCCAGGCTGCGGGTGGCGATCGCGATCTCGTCGCCGCGGCGATGCGCCTGGATCCGGATGCCGTCGAGCTTGGTGTCGACCGCGACCGGGGTGCCCGGGCGGTGACCCGCCTTCGCCATCGCCGCCGCGACGTCCGGCGCGGTCGAGGCCAGCATCGGCAGCACCGGCCGACCCACCTCCAGGCCGATCTCGGCCAGTGCCTCCTCGCCGCCGGTCATCGCCGCGACCACGATGGGCACGGTGCCTCCCGCAAGCATCGCGGCACGTCGTACGACGGTGAGCTTGACGCCGGAGGCGGCGGCGATCGCCTCCTGGACCAGCGCGTCGAGGGCGCCCTGCCGGACGTTGCCCGTCATCACCCCGCGCAGCCAGCCCTGCTCGTCGGCGGTCAGCCGGACGAAGAGGTCGCGGACCCCCGCGGCCCGCGACTCCTGCGACCCCGCACCCGACATCGCGGCGAGCCGGCCGAGGGTCTCGTGCACCTCGAGGGCGGTGACCGACGGCTCCTCCGCGGGATCGGGGAGCGAGCTCAGGCCGCGCCAGCCGACGCCGGTGCGGCGTTGCAGGATCGTGCCGCCGAGGTACGCCGTGACCACCGGCAGCTCGTCGACCTGGGCCTGGCTCAAGCGCTCGGCGATCGCCGCGACCTTGGCCTTGCGCGACCGGGTCGCGGCGACGACTCCCGACGTCTCGACGAGGTCGCGCAGCAGCATGCGGCCATCCTGCCCGAGCCCGCCGACGGGCTCACTCCCCGATCAGGGTGCGCACCTCGTAGAGCTCGGGGAAGAAGGTCAGGTCCAGGGCGCGGCGCAGGAAGTCGACGCCGGAGGAGCCACCGGTCCCGGTCTTGTGGCCGATCGTGCGCTGCACCACCTGGAGGTGGCGGAAGCGCCACTGCTGGAAGTTGTCCTCGACGTCGACGAGCTCCTCGCAGGTCTCGTAGACACCCCAGTGCTGCTCGGGTGCGGCATAGACGTCTGCGAACATCCGGACCAGCTCGGGGTCGGGGCGGTACGGCTGCGACCAGTCGCGGTCGAGGCAGGCGGCCGGTACGGCGTACCCCTGACGAGCGAGGTGGGCCAGGAACTCGTCGTACAACGACCGTTCGTGGAGCAGCGTGGCCAGCTCGCCCTGCGCGACCGGGTCGTGGGCGAACACCTTGACCATGTCGGCGTTCTTGTTCCCCAGCAGGAACTCCACCTCGCGGTACTGCGCGGACTGGAATCCCGACGAGGTGGCCAGGAAGGGCCGGATCTCGGCGTACTCCGACGGGGTGAGGGTGGCGAGCACCGACCATTGGTCGGTGATCGTGTGCTGGATGTGCTTCACCCGCGCCATCCGCTTCAACGCGGGCGCGAGGTCGTCGGTGGCGAGGAGGGCGCGGGCCGAGCGGAGCTCGTGGACGAGGAGCTTCAGCCAGAGCTCGGTGGTCTGGTGCTGGATGATGAACAGCAGCTCGTCGTGCTGCGGCGGGTCGCTCAACGGGCGCTGGGCCGAGAGCAGCGTGTCCAGCTGGAGGTAGTCGCCGTACGACATCTGGCGACTGAAGTCGCGCTCGATCCCCTCTTCGAGGGGCCGCTGGTTCGTGGCATCGCTCACGACGCCGACCCTAGTGCGGGCCCGCGTCGCTAGGGTCGCCGACATGGACGCCGACGTGATCGTGGTGGGCCACGGGCTCGCGGGTCTGGCCGCCGCCGCCGAAGCGGCCGACGCGGGGCGGCGGGTGGTCCTGGTCGACCAGGAGCCCGGGCAGTCGCTCGGAGGCCAGGCCTTCTGGAGCCTCGGCGGCCTCTTCCTGGTCGACACCCCCGAGCAGCGCCGGATGGGCGTGCACGACAGCCACGAGCTCGCACTGTCGGACTGGATGGGCAGCGCGCAGTTCGACCGCGACGAGGACCTCTGGCCGCGGCGCTGGGCCGAGGCGTACGTCGACTTCGCTGCGGGTGAGAAGCGGTCATGGCTCCGGTCGATGGGACACCGGGTCTTCCCGGTGGTCGGGTGGGCCGAGCGCGGGGACGGCCGCGCGGACGGGCACGGGAACTCGGTGCCGCGCTTCCACATCACGTGGGGGACCGGGCCGGGGCTGGTCGAGCCCTTCGAGCGCCGGGTGCGCGAGCACGTGGCCGTGGGGCGGGTGCGCCTCGCCTTCCGGCATCGTGTCGACGAGCTGGTCTCGAGCGGGTCTGCCGGCGGCTCGCGCGCGGTGACCGGCGTCCGCGGAAAGGTGCTGGCCCCGGACGCCATGGGACGGGGCAAGGCGTCCAACCGCACCGAGATCGCCGACTTCGAGCTCACCGCCCAGGCCGTGATCGTCTCCAGTGGAGGCATCGGTGGCGACCACGACCTGGTCCGCGCGGCGTGGCCGGAACGGCTCGGCACGCCACCGGCGTTCATGGTGAGCGGCGTCCCCGCCCATGTCGACGGCCGGATGATCGGGATCAGCAGGTCGGCCGGGGCGGACGTCGTCAACGAGGACCGGATGTGGCACTACGTCGAGGGCCTGCGGAACTGGGACCCGATCTGGGACAACCACGGCATCCGGATCCTGCCCGGGCCCTCGTCGATGTGGTTCGACGCCGCCGGGCGGCGGCTGCCCGCGCCGTACCTCCCGGGCTTCGACACCCTCGGCACCCTGCGTCACCTGCGGCAGACCGGCTACGACTACTCGTGGTTCGTGCTCACCCAGAAGATCATCGAGAAGGAGTT
The DNA here is from genome assembly GCF_036493135.1 of Nocardioides sp. GTDB lineage: Bacteria > Actinomycetota > Actinomycetes > Propionibacteriales > Nocardioidaceae > Nocardioides. Next base: position 96,298 of record NZ_DASXQG010000011.1, read on the forward strand.
CGCGCTGTCCGGGTCTGAGCAGAACCCCGACCTGACCGGCAAGGACCTGAAGCTGCTCCTCGGTCGCGTGGTCGGCGACGGGGCGCCGGGGCCGGTCGAGGCGTTCAAGGAGCATGGCGCGGACTTCGTCGTCGCCGACGACCTCAGCGATCTCGTGCGCGGCATGAACCAGGTCGGCGGGCCGGAGCAGGGTGGTGCGGTGATCGAGGAGGACCTGCTGCGACGCCAGATCGAGGCGCGCGACCTGCAGATCGACAACCGCTACTCCAAGGACACCCAGGTCGCGTTCATCCGTCAGCACCGTGCCTACCGCGGCGACAAGCTGGTGCGGGTCGCGTCGCCGCACAAGATCCTCGACCCGAGGAACGGACCGTTGATCGCCGTACGCCTCAACATCCTGACCCGGAAGACCCTCGGCGGCCTGGTCACCGACCTGTCCGCACGCTGCCTGAGCTCGAACGGCGAGCCGCTGCCCGGCCTGTACGCCGCGGGCGAGGCCGCCGGCTTCGGTGGCGGCGGGATGATGGGCTACAACGCACTGGAGGGAACCTTCCTCGGCGGCTGCCTGTTCTCCGGGCGTACGGCGGGCCGGGCTGCCGCCGCCGCTACCAGCTGAGCGCCGTCGTCGGAGAGCCCGGCTACCGTGACGCCCATGGCGAGCGGGCAGGCGCGGGTGTGGCGACCCGACTGGCCGTGTCCCGCCCTCGGCATCCTCGGCCAGCAACGGCACGGTCCGGGAGACCCGACGTTCCGCGTGCACGGTGAGGAGGTGTGGCGCGGCATCCGTGCGCCCGACGGGCCGGCCACTCTGCGCGTCGCGCCCCGACCCCGGGACGGCGACGTCCTCGCCGAGGCCTGGGGCGACGGCGCGGAGTGGGCGCTCGACCACGTTCCAGCGATGCTCGGCGCCGACGACGACCTCTCCGGATTCGAGCCGCGCCATCCGCTGGTGGCCGAGGGCGGGCGACGGAGGCCGCATCTCCGGTTCGGCGCCGGCCACCGCGTCTTCGAGACCCTGGTCGCCGCGATCATCGAGCAGAAGGTCACCGGCCAGGAGGCGTTCGCGGGGTTCCGGCGGCTGGTCCACAGGTACGGCGAGCGGGCACCCGGTCCGGGCCGGGAGCTGCGGCTCTGGGTCCAGCCCGGCGCCGACACCATCCGGCGGATCCCGTCCTGGGAGTGGCTGAAGCTCCACATCGACCCCGCCCGCTCCCGAACCATCGTCCGAGCCGCCACCGTGGCCGACACCCTGGACCGGCTGACCGCCGACGACGCGGACGCCAAGCTCCGCACGCTTCCCGGGATCGGGGAGTGGACGGCCGCCGAGGTCAGGTCGCGCGCGTTCGGCGATCCCGACGCGGTCAGCTTCGGCGACTACCACATCGCCCAGGACATCGGCTGGGCCGTGACGGGCACGCCGTACGACGACGAGCAGCTGCGGGCGTTCCTCGAGCCGTGGCGACCCCAGCGCAACCGGGCCGTCGTCCTGATCCACGGCCTCGCCGGCGGCCGGCCCAGGCGCGGCGCCCGGATGGCTCCGCGCACCCACCTGCCCGTGCGTCAGACCGTCGACCCGAGTAGCGGGATCAGAGGAGCGGGCGCAGGGGGTTCAGCAGGAACTCCGTGAAGCGGCGGTAGATGTCGCGTGCCGCCCACTCGTCCTCGGTGAGCTCCAGGCTGTTCGACTCGTCGACCCGGAAGATCTGCTCCAGCGAGCCGGCGAGCCCCGGGTCGATGATCTCGACGTTGATCTCGTAGTTGCCGGTCAGGCTCAGCCGGTCGATGTTGGCCGTGCCGACGGTCGACCAGGTGCCGTCGATGGTGGCGGTCTTCGCGTGCACCATCGCGTCGCGGTACCGGAGCACCTTCACCCCGGCACTGAGCAGCTGGGAGAAGTAGCCGCGCGAGATCCAGTCGGAGACGACGTGGTTGGACTTCGCCGGTATCAGCAGCCGTACGTCGACGCCTCGCCGCGCCGCGGAGGTCAGGGCCTCGGCGAAGTCGGGGTCGGGCAGGAAGTACGCCGTGGTCAGCCAGACGTTCTTGCTGGCCCGGGTGATCGCCTCGATGTACATCGCGCGGATCGGGAACATCCACAGCCGCGGCACGTTCCGGTGGAAGCGGATGGTCGGCTCCCAGGTCGAGGCGGTCTCGAGGAGCAGCGGGCGCTCGCTGGAGCGGAAGCGCCGGCGCCGGTTGAGGTTCCAGAAGTCCGCGAACGCCCGCTTGAGGTCCCAGACTCCGGGCCCGGTGATCCGCACGTGGGTGTCGCGCCACTCCGTCGCGTAGGCCTCGCCGATGTTGTAGCCGCCGACGAACCCGATCGCCTCGTCGACCACGAGGATCTTGCGGTGGTCGCGGCCGTACCGCCGCAGGTCGAACGGCCGCCACCCGGCCGTGTACACGGGGTAGCGGAGCACCTTGATCGAGCGCGGGAAGCGCTGGAACCGTGGCGAGACCACGAGGTTCGCGAACGCGTCGTAGATCAGATAGACCTCGACGCCGCGGGCGGCCGCGGCCCCCAGCGCGGTCTTGAAGCGCTGACCGACCTCGTCGGCCTTCCAGATGTAGGTCTCGAAGAGGATCTGGTGCTGCGCCCCGTCGATGGCGGCGATCATGGCGTCGTACAGGTCCGTCCCGAACATGTACGTCGTGACCTCGCCGTCGCCGACCGGCACGGAGCTCGGCGGCGCGGTCGGGAACGACACCGCGCGATGCTTGCCGCGACGTCGGTAGGAGTCGACCAGGGTCATCCCGATCGCCATCAGGAACGGTGCGGCGACGATCCCGAGTACGACCCGGCGCACGAGCGGGAGCCAGCGTTCGGCTCCTGACGTCGGAGATCGGGTGCGCACGCCGCCAAACTACCCATCGCGCGGGGTTGCTCCCGGCCAGGACGCACGAACCTGGCAGTATCAGGGGCCGTGAGGGCCACCATGGGGTTCGGGCGTCTGGACGGCGCCCGGTGGTGGTGGCGCACCCTCCGCGAGAACCGTCGCCGGTACCGGCGCCTCTTCGGCCGGCGCATGCATCTGCTCTTCCCGCGCACGCACAGCGAGTGGATCCACCACTACAAGTTCCTGCGCCGCGACTCGTGGCTGCCGGAGCTGACGGACAAGATCGGGGCGAAACGGTTCATCGCCGAGCGGGTCGGCGAGGAGTTCGTGATCCCGACGTACTGGCACGGCCGCCGACTGCCGAGCATGCGCAAGCGCCGCCGCTGGCCGCGCCCGTACTTCATCAAGGCCGCGCACGGCTGTCACCAGGACCTCGAGGTGCCCGCCGTCGGCCGAGTGCCGTGGCGGAAGGTCGAGCGCCAGACCGAGCGGTGGCTGCGCAGCGCCTATGGCCGGATCGGGGGCGAGTGGCAGTACGCGCGCATCCGGCCGCGCCTGATCGTCGAGCAGCGGATCGGCGATCCCGGCGTCCTCCCCGACGACTACAAGTTCTGGGTCTTCCACGGGCGGGTGCACTACATGCACTGGTTCACCGACCGCGGCCTCCCGACGTACGGCGGCCGGATCGTCGACCGTGACTGGAACGAGCCGTTCCGCTCGGTCTCTCAGCGCACCCACGAGCGCTACCCACCGCGTCCGGAGTCGCTGGACCTGATGATGTGGATCGCCGAGACGCTGGGCGAGGGGTTCCGGTTCGTGCGGGTCGATCTGTACGAGGTCGACGGTCATCCGTACGTCGGGGAGCTGACCTTCACTCCTTCCGCCGGCTTCCACACCCTCGACCCGGACCAGGTCGACTTCGACCTCGGGAAGCTGTGGCGCAAGCCGCGCCGGGAGCGGTTCCCGGCCGCGCCGTTCCCCGAGCGCCGGGTCCGGCCGAGTCAGTCCGCCAGCGCCAGCAGGTCCTGAACGGGTGTGCGGCGACCCGTGAGCGGAGAGGACCTGCCGGTCGCGGACGTGTGGTTCGGGGTCGAGGACGTCGGCGAGGGCGTGACCCGGCTGACCGAGCCGCACGTCGACGGCCTCGTCTCGGCGAACCTCTGGTGGATCCGTGGCCAGAAGCACGACGTGGTCGTCGACACCGGACTGGGCGTCGCCTCGCTCCGGCAGCACCTGCCCGAGGTCCTGGCGCACGACACCCTGGCGGTGGTCAGCCACAGCCACCTCGACCACGCCGGCGGCGCGCACGAGTTCGACAGGGTGGCGGTGCACGCGCTCGAGGAGGACGCCGTCGCCTCGCCATCTCAGGCAAGCCTGCACGCGCGTACCGAGGTGGATCTGCTCGGACTCGCCCTCCCCGACGACGCGGACCTGCCGGAGTCGCTGCTCCGGGCGCTGCCCGCGCCCGGCTACGACGTCGCGTCGTACGCCGTACGTCCCGCGACGGTGAATCGGGCACTGGTCGACGGCGACGTGATCGACCTCGGTGACCGGCGGCTGCGGATCCTGCACCTACCGGGCCACACGCCGGGCAGCATCGTCGTACTGGACGAGGACCTCGCGTGGCTCTACACCGGAGACGTCATGTACGACGGGGCCCTGTTCGACGAGATGTTCGGCGCCGACATCCCGTCGTACGTCGCCTCGATGCGGCGGCTGCTCGACCTGGATGTCACGCTCGTGCATCCCGGCCACGACGAGTCGTTCGGCGCCGACCGGATGCACGCGATCGGCGAGGCGTACCTCACGCTGCGGTCCGGGTCGTGACCCGCGACCGGGACGCGATGTGTCCGGCCACGTGTCGCGCGTCGCGACCGGCGCCGCCGACCAACATGGAGTAGAAGCCGCGCTGGAACAACAGGCCCATGAAGTACAGGCCCGGCAGGTCGGGCATCACGCCGCCGCGGTCCCGCGGCCATCCGTCCTCGCCGACCGGCGACGGGTGGATGAACGAGAAGTCCTGCCGGTAGCCCGTGCACCACACGACGTTGGCGACGTCCAGCACGGTTCCGTCGTCCAGCGCCGGCTTGCCGTAGACGACGGCGGTGGTCCGCGCGTCGGTACGTCGTACGCCGGCGGCGTCGAGGTGTCGCCGCTTGACCCGCAGGAGGGGAGCGTTGAGCTTGCCCGAGCGGATGCCGGCCTTGGCCTTCCGCCCCATCGGCGTTCGCTCCGTAAGCACGTGGTTCCAGATGAACCAGAGGACCTTGAACCCGATCCGGCCCGGCACGCTGCCGATCTCGACCGGGACCTCGCTGCGGACCTTGCCGGACACCCACACCTCGCGGCCGGCCTCGGCCAGCTCCAGGGCGATGTCGGCCCCCGACTGACCGAGCCCGACGACCAGGACCGCGCCGGGCAGGAGCTGGTCGGGATTGCGATAGTCGCTCGCGTGCAGCTGGCGGATCGCGGGGTCGATCTGGTCGTGCAGCTCGGGCACCTTCGGATGGGTCTCGCCGCCGGTCGCCACGACCACGTTGTCCGTGTCGTACGTGCCGTGGTCGGTGATCACGCTCCAGCCGCCCCCGGGGCGGCTCTCGACCGACGAGACCGCGACACCGCGGTCGACCCGGATGTCGAACCGGCCGGCGTAGTCCTCGTGGTACTCCGCGAGCTGTGCCGCGGTGGGGAAGGCGGACGGTGGGCCCGGGAACGGGAGCCCGGGCAGTCCGCTGCGCCGGGCCGGGGTGTTGAGGAGCAGCGAGTCGTACCGGCGACGCCACTGGTCGCCCACGCGCCCGTGGCGCTCGAGGACGACGCAGCGGTGGCCCTCGATCCCCAGGCAGTACGCCGTCGAGAGGCCGGCCTGGCCCGCACCGATGATCACGGTGGGGACGTGCTGCCGTGGCGCCGGCTCGACGATCTCGGGGATGCCGGCAGTGGTGGTCGACTCGGTCATGGTGCCTCCTTGGGTCGTGGTGACGACCGTAGGAAGGACCGGTGGCCTGCCGCGTCGGGCGAGCTACCCATCCCGTGCCCGAGGGCATGGGTGGTTCTGTGCAGGGCTCGCGTCAGACCAGACGGTGGTCGTAGGCGTACGCCGTGGCGGCGGCCCGCGACCCGATCCCGAGCTTGGTGTAGATGTTCGACAGGTGCCGGGCGACCGTCTTCTCGCTGAGCACGAGCACCTGGGCGATCTCGCGGTTGGTGCTCCCGGCCGCCACCAGCCGGAGCACCTCGACCTCGCGTCCCGTCAGTCCCCCGGCCGGTGGGTCGGCGGCACGGTCGAGACGTTCCAGGTCGGGCCGGGCGCCGAGCCGGTGGAACGCCTCCCGCGCCGCGTCGTACTCCAGGGCGGCGGAGCTGTCGTCGCCGAGCAGCCGGCACGCGTCGCCCATCCGGACGCGTACCCGCGCCTCGTCGTACGGCATGCCGAGGGCGTGCCACGCCTTCCAGGCGGGGCGGAGGCAGGCGAGCCCGCCCGCACCGTCGTCGCGGGCGAGGAGCACCGCCGCCCGCGCCTCGGCGGCCCGAGCCCGGTACATCAACGGCAGGTGTTCCGACCCGGACTCGAGCTCGTCGACGGCAGCCTCTGCCGCGTCGACCTCCCCGGTCGCGAGCATCGTCTCGACGTAGCCGGACAGAACGTCGGCCCGGTCGAGTCGGTCGGGCTCGGCATGCAGCCGCCGGAACGTGGTCAGAGCCTCGTCGACGCGACCCTGGGCCAGTCGCATCAGGGCCAGCCCCGGCTCGGGCTGCCGCCCGAGGGAGTTGGCCTGTCGATACGCGTCCTCGGCCTCGGCGTACGCCCCGTGCATCCGGTGGATCTCGCCGAGCTGGTACCAGGCGTCGCCCGCGGCGGCGCCGGGTACGTCGCACGCTCGCCGCGCCTCCTCGAGCGCACCTGCCCAGTCGCCCCGCATCGTCTTGATCTGGCTGCGATGGACCAGGCAGCTGCCCCGGTAGGGGACGAGCCCGGTCTGCGCGTCGCACCAGTCGGACAGCACGCTGGTCCACTCCTGTGCGCGTGGGACGTCCAGCAGACCCATGCAGATCCCGATCACCGCGCAGTACGCGAGCCCGGCGACGGTGGGGTAGAGGTCGCCGGTCGAGACCGTGAGCATCACCTCGTCGAGACACCCCAGTGCCTCCTCGCGCCGCCCCTCCTGCAGCAGGACCTGCCCGACGGTGAGCCTGCCGAGCACCTCCAGGTTCGCGTCGCCGTGGGTCCTGCCGATGTCGGCCGCTGCCGCCGCGAGGGCGAGCGCTTCCTCGTCGCGCCCGGCCTCCAGGAGCCCGCGTGCCTCGACCGTGCTCGGGAAGGCGGCCACCGTCCCGTCGAGGGAGTGCTCGGCGACGAGCTCGCGGCAGCGAGCCAGCCATCCACCAGCACGTGCAGGTTCACCGATCCCGAACAGCATGAACGCGTACCAGAAGGCGGTCTCCGCCGCGTCGCGCCAGCGTCGTGCGTCGAGCGCGGCACGGTGGCAGCGCTCGAGGGCGTCCGCGCTGCCGTGGTCGTCGCCGACCAGGTAGAGCGCCAGCGAGAGGAGCTTGAGATCCTCCGCGTCCAGAGGGTCGGTGGCGTCGACCGCCCTCAGCGCGGTGACGCACGCATCCCAGCGACGCTCGGCGTACGCCGCCCGGCCACGCTGGAGATCCGACAGGGTCACGGCGAGACGGTACCCCGCGCAGTCCTCCCCGGAGACCGCCTGCCGCAGCCGCGCGAGCTCGGGCGGAGGGAAGAGTGCGGCGGGCCGGCAGTACCACGCTCGGGACCGCCGCAGGCGGAGCAGCACCCAGGGACTCCAGGGCCGCACCCGGCGGCAGTCGGCGTGCCCTCGTGCGCCGGAGTCCGACGTACGGTGCGCTGTCGGCGGCCGCGTCTAGGCTGGATGGCATGCGACCCGTGACCGACCTGGAGCGCCGGGTGGCGCCGTTCGAGGTGGTCTCCGACTACCAGCCGAGCGGTGACCAGCCGGCCGCGATCGAGGAGATCGTGCGCCGCGTCAAGGGCGGGGTGAACGACGTCGTCCTGCTCGGCGCCACCGGCACCGGCAAGACCGCGACGGTGGCGTGGGTCGCCGAGCAGATCCAGCGCCCGATCCTCGTGCTCCAGCCGAACAAGACCCTCGCGGCCCAGTTCGCCAACGAGCTGCGCCAGCTGTTCCCGCACAACGCCGTCGAGTACTTCGTCTCCTACTACGACTACTACCAGCCCGAGGCCTACGTCCCGCAGACCGACACCTACATCGAGAAGGACTCCTCGATCAACGAGGAGGTCGAGCGGCTGCGCCACTCCGCGACCAACTCCCTGCTCACCCGGCGCGACGTGATCGTGGTGTCGACGGTGTCGTGCATCTACGGCCTCGGCACACCGCAGGAGTACGTCGACCGGATGCTGAAGCTCAAGGTCGGCGACGAGCGCGACCGCGACTCGATCCTGCGGCGCCTGGTCGAGATCCAGTACACCCGCAACGACATGACCTTCACCCGCGGCACGTTCCGGGTGCGCGGCGACACCCTCGAGATCTTCCCGGTCTACGAGGAGCACGCCGTGCGTGTGGAGTTCTTCGGCGACGAGGTCGAGCGGCTGATGACGCTCCACCCGGTCACCGGGGAGGTGATCAGCGAGGATGACGAGCTCTATGTCTTCCCGGCGACGCACTACGTCGCGGGGCCGGAGCGCATGGAGCGGGCGGTCAACGGCATCGAGTCCGAGCTCGAGGAGCGGCTGGCGACGTTCGAGCGCCAGGGCAAGCTGCTCGAGGCGCAGCGCCTGCGGATGCGCACGACGTACGACGTGGAGATGATGCGGCAGGTCGGGTCCTGTGCGGGCATCGAGAACTACTCGATGCACATCGACGGCCGCGACCACGGCACCCCGCCGAACTGTCTGCTCGACTACTTCCCGGAGGACTTCGTCCTCGTCATCGACGAGTCCCACGTCGCGGTCCCGCAGGTCGGCGGGATGTACGAGGGCGACATGTCGCGCAAGCGCAACCTCGTCGACCACGGCTTCAGGCTCCCGAGCGCCATGGACAACCGCCCGTTGAGGTGGGAGGAGTTCCTGGAGCGGATCGGCCAGACCATCTACCTCTCGGCCACCCCGGGCAACTACGAGCTGGACAAGGTGGGCGGCGACGTCGTCGAGCAGATCATCCGCCCGACCGGCCTGATCGACCCCGAGGTGGTGGTGAAGCCGACCAAGGGCCAGATCGACGACCTGATCCACGAGATCAGCACCCGCACCGAGAAGAACGAACGCATCCTGGTCACCACGTTGACCAAGAAGATGTCGGAGGACCTCACCGACTACCTCCTCGACGCGGGTATCCGCACCCGCTACCTCCACTCCGAGGTCGACACCCTCAAGCGCATCGAGCTGCTGCGCGACCTGCGGCTCGGCGACTACGACGTCCTGGTCGGCATCAACCTCCTGCGCGAGGGGCTCGACCTGCCCGAGGTGTCGCTGGTGTCGATCCTCGACGCCGACAAGGAGGGCTTCCTGCGGTCGGACAAGTCGCTGATCCAGACCATCGGCCGTGCCGCACGCAACGTGTCCGGCCAGGTGCACATGTACGCCGACAAGATCACGCCGTCGATGGAGTCAGCGATCGACGAGACCAACCGTCGCCGCGCCAAGCAGGTCGCCTACAACACCGAGCGCGGCGTCGACCCGCAGCCGCTGCGGAAGAAGATCGCCGACATCACCGAGATGCTCGCCCGCGAGGGCGAGGACACCCAGGCGCTGCTCGCGACCTGGGCCGGCACCGAGGCCAAGGGCCGGGCCGGTGGCGTCAAGGTCCGGCAGCCGGTGCCGGCGCTCGGTCAGCTCAACGCGGCCGGGCACGCGCAGGGCGTGGCCGGCCTGCCGAGCGCGGAGCTGGCCTCGCTGATCCAGGAGCTCACCGACCAGATGAAGACCGCGGCCGCCGAGCTGCAGTTCGAGCTCGCCGCCCGTCTCCGCGACGAGGTCAACGACCTGAAGAAGGAGCTCCGCCAGATGATGGAAGCGACGAAGTAGGGCGATGGACGTCGAGCAGATGCACGCGCACTGCTCCGCCAAGCCTGGGGCCTGGCCCGACTTCCCGTGGGAGGAGCACGGCCATCCGGTGTTCAAGGTCGGGCCGGGGGAGCGGGGCAAGATCTTCGCGTTCCTCGGCGGGTCTGGCGTCGGCCTCAAGGCCGGGCGGAGCCGCGAGGTGGCCGACGAGTGGCTCCACCGCTACCCCGACAGCGCGTCGGTGATGGCCTACATCGGCCGCTCCGGGTGGAACGACCTGGGGTTCGCCGGCATCCCCGACGAGGAGATTCTCGAGGCCGTGGACGAGTCCTACCGGCTGGTCGTCGAAGGGCTCCCGAAGAAGCTGCGCCCGGAGGGCTGGGACGCCTGAGCCGGCTCCCGGCTGACCCGGCTGACCCGGCTGATCGGCGTCAGGCCTGCTCGGGCTTGTCCTGGTTCTCCCTGAGGATTCTCCCGTCGTCGTGCTTCTCGCCCGACTTCGACGGCTTCGGCGGCTTCGGCGGCTCGAGGGCCTTGGCCTGCTTGCGCTCCAGCTTCTCGATCCGGCCGTCGATGATCGACTGCTTGCTCGAGAGCACGCGCACGAGGTTCCCGGCCGTCGGGATCAGCACGAAGACCGGCCACGGGAAGCCGTGCCCGGCGAACAACCAGATGGCCCAGACGATCAGGTTCGGGATCAGGAAGCCCATGATCGCCTCGCCGCGCTTCTCCTGGTAATAGCCCTGGGCCTGACGCTGGAGGTCGGGCCGCGAGGAGAGGCTGACCGCGGGCAATCCGGCGTCGGCGGCCAGGTCGAGCAACGGCGGCAGCAGTGCGCCATAGGTCTTCGCCGCGTCCACCGCGGCCGTCCGCTCGTCGAGCTCCTCGCGGTCGAGCCGACCCTCGGCGTACGCCGAGGAGAGGGCGTCGTGGACCACGGCGCGGTCGCGATCGGACGCCCGCACCCCGGCGTACGCCGGATCGCGCGGGTCGTGCTCGAAACGGCCCCAGAGACTGCCGTTGTTCCCCGTGGTCACCCGGTCATCGTAGGGCGGGGCTCCACCCGAGTCGCACCCACGAGGTCCTCGGACCGACCGGTCGACGCCAGCGGCGCCTCGACGACCCCGCCGTCCTCGTCGGAGGCGTGCAGCATGACGCCGGGCTCGACCACGAGGCCGACATGGTGGACGGGCCGCCCCGGCCGGGCGAAGAAGTAGAGGTCGCCGCGGCGTACGTCCCCGACGGACATCTCCGGCAGTGCCGCCGCCTGGTCCCGGGCGTCGCGCGGCACCATCGTGCCCAAGGCCCGGTGCACGATGTGGACCAGGCCCGAGCAGTCGATGCCTCGTCCGCTCAGCCCTCCCCAGACGTACGGCGTGCCCAGCAACGTGCGGGCCAGCTCGACCGCATCGTCCGCACCTTCCGGGAACGCGCCGTCGGGCACGTGCGGTGTCGGTGCCGATGGCACCGAGCGGCCCAGGTCTACCGCGTCGACCCAGCCGGGATACCCACGCGGGTCGAGGGCCGACGGCTGCCACGGCAGGACTACCTCGACGCGGCCGTCCCGCTCCGGGCCGGTCGCGATCACCGGCTCACCCGACAGCCCCTCCGTCACCCGGTCATCTCGGGCGGATCCGGTGGGGGCGCGCCAGACCGGTGCGACCTCGGCCGACACGAGGCGAAGCGTCATCCGACGACCTCGGCCCAGGCCGCGGCGGCGACCCTGGCGATCCCGGCCTCGCGCTCCTCCTCGGTGCCCGGCGCGGAGACCAGCACGGCGAGTCCGACCGGAGGCATCCCCGGCGCCCGTACCAGAGCCACATCGTGGTTGACGCTGGAGATCCAGCCGGTCTTGTTGCCGATCACCAGCCCGTCCGGGAGCCCGGCCGGGATGCCGTTGCGGTACTCCTGTGCCTGGAGCGTGCGCTCGCACTCCGCGGTCGCCTCCGGCCCGGCCAGGCGTCCGTCGGCCAGGGCCACCACCAGGCGAGCCATGTCGTCGGCCGTGATCAGGTTGTCGATGCCGGCGTCCCGGGCCGGATAGTCCTCGATGCCACGCACGATCGCGGTCCGCTCCGAGCAGCCCGCGTCGGCCAGGACCGCCGCGACCTCGTCCGTGCCGACCTCATCGAGGACGACGTTCGTGGCGAGGTTCCCCGACATGGTCACCATCCGGTGCACCAGGTCGCCGAGCGGTACGTCGCTGCCGAGGGCCGCCCACGTCGCCGGGTCGGAGTCCTCCTCCTGGTCCATCGTGAAGCGGTGCCCCGGACTCCGGGACTCGAAGTCGTCGTGCACCCGCACCGGCCGGTCGAGGTCGAGCACGCCGCGCTCGGCGAGGCGCCGTGCCGCCACCAGGATCGGCAGCTTCATGACGCTCGCGGAGTAGTGCCGCGCATCGGGGTCGACCGACACCCGCGGCCGGTCCTCGCCGGACACCCGGGCCACGACGGAGACGATCCCGTCGCCCCGGCGGAGGGCGCCGACGGCGGCTGACAGCGAGTGATCGGCGTGAGAGGCGTCCATCGCTGCATCGTAGAAGTGCCCCGAGTCGCACCGCCCGGCGACCGGTCACGCGGGCTTACGATGCGGACGGCGTGACACCGGCCGAGCCTGGGAGGGGGCGGCGTCGTGAGCACCGCGAACCGCTGGCTGACGACGCTCGTCGTCGTCCTGGCCCTCGCGGCCGGACTCGGGGCCGCGCTCAGCTGGCGCACCCACGGCGACCGGGCCGACGCCGCTACCCGACAGGGGTGGTACGGCGCCGCGCTCACCGCCGCTGACCGCGAGGTGACGGCGTTCGTGAACATGCGCTACGACCGCGCCTCGGAGTCGGTCGATGCGGTGGCGAAGGGTGCGACCGGCGACTTCCGCCACCACTACGTCCGGTCGGCGGCCCGCGTGATCCGCGTCCTCCAGCGCCACCGGTCGCTGATGTCCGGGCGTGTCGTCTGGTCCGGGGTCTCCGCGATCAGCGGCGACCGCGCGACCGTGATCGTCGCGACGACGGGCACGGTCTCCAACACCCGCACCCACGGATCCGACGAGCCACGCGACTTCCGCTTCCGGGTCGCCCTGGTTCATGAAGGTGGCCGCTGGCTGACCTCGGACATCGAGTTCGTCGGGGACTCCCCGTGAGCCGGCGGACCGGCGTGGTGCTCGGATCCTGCGCGCTCGTCCTCGCCGCCGCCGTCGGTGCCGAGGCGTGGTACCTCTGGGGCACGTCCTCGCCCACGCCCAGCGCTGCACGGCCGGTGGTGATCGGCGACATCTCCGCCCAGTCCGCGGTCGACACGGCCGCGACCGACGCAGCGGTCATCTTCACGACGCCCTGGCGCCGGTACGACGCCCACCTGACCAAGGCGACCTCGTTGATGACCGGGGACATGGCGAACCGCTACCGCACCTCCGCCGCCACGGTCCGCGGCAGCGTCGTCGCCAGCCGCACCAGCACCACGACCCGGGTCGCCGCCTCGGGCGTCGTGCAAGCGACATCGGACGAGGTGCAGGCGCTGCTCTTCCTCGACCAGCGGACGACCAGTGGCGGCGGCCCGCCGTCGTACCAGGCCCGCCGGGCGCTGGTGACGATGGTGCACACCGACCGTGGCTGGCTGGTCGCCAACGTGCAGACCCGGTGACGGCCGCCCGATGGTAGACCGCCGCCCGGACCGCCTGTCCGGAGCGACCACCGGTGCGGCAGGGTAGTCACGTGCCACATCACGACACCGACATCGCCATCATCGGAGCCGGGCCCGCCGGACTGTTCGCGGCCTACTACGCCGGGTTCCGCGGCCTCCGCGTCGCCGTCGTCGACTCCCTGCCCGAGCTCGGCGGCCAGGTCACCGCGATGTATCCGGAGAAGCAGATCCTCGACGTCGCGGGCTTCCCGTCGATCAAGGGGCGCGACCTGGTCGAGGGGCTGGTCGAGCAGGCCAACACCGCCGAGCCGGAGTACCTCCTCGACAAGACCGCCACCGGGCTGACCACCAGCGACGACGACGTCACGATCACCCTCGACGACGACACCACCGTCACCGCGAAGGCGCTCCTGATCACCGCCGGCATCGGCAAGTTCAGCCCGCGACCGCTGCCGGCGGGCGACGGCTGGCTCGGGCGTGGCATGGAGTTCTTCGTGCCGAGCTTCGCGCCGTACGCCGGGAAGGACGTCGTGATCGTGGGCGGAGGTGACTCGGCGTTCGACTGGGCGGTCCACCTCGAGCCGATGGCCAACTCGATCGCGCTGGTCCACCGCCGCGACGCGTTCCGCGCCCACGAGCGGACCGTCCAGGCGGTGCGTGACTCGAGGGTCGAGATCATCACCAAGGCGCAGGTCACCGGGCTGTTCGGCGAGCCGACCGTCTCCGAGGTCGAGATCACCGTCGACGGCCTGGAGCCGGTACGACGCCCGGCACAGGCCGTGGTCGCGGCGCTGGGGTTCCTGGCCGATCTCGGCCCCCTCCAGCAGTGGGGGATCGAGGTCGTGAAGCGGCACGTGGTCGTCGACGCCTCGATGCGGACCAACCTGCCGCGGGTCTTCGCGGCGGGCGACATCACGGAGTACCCGGGGAAGGTGCGGCTGATCGCGGTCGGCTTCGGTGAGGCGGCCACGGCCGTCAACAACGCCGCGGTCGTGATCGACCCCTCCGCGCACGTCTTCCCCGGGCACTCGAGCGAAGGCACCTGACCGATAGGCTCGGACCTACTGGCCGGTAGCAAGGGCGGCGGCCACGTCGGAAGGTGGTCTGCGTGCGCGTCGCTCTGCTGTCCTACCGCAGCAAACCGCACTGCGGCGGCCAGGGCGTCTACGTGCGCCACCTCAGCCGGGAGCTGGTCCGCCTCGGGCACGAGGTGGAGGTGTTCTCGGGTCAGCCGTACCCACAGCTCGACGACGGCGTCCGGCTGACGAAGGTGCCGAGCCTCGACCTGTACCGGGAGCCCGATCCCTTCCGCACCCCGCGCCGGCACGAGTACCGCGACCTCGTCGACGTCCAGGAGGTCGCGACGATGTGGACGGCCGGCTTCCCGGAACCCCGTACGTTCAGCCGCCGGGTGCTCCGGGTGCTGCGCGAACGGGCCGGTGACTTCGATGTCGTCCACGACAACCAGAGCCTCGGCACGGCACTGCGCGAGGTCGAGGCCGCGACCGGGCTCCCGCTGGTCGCCTCGATCCACCATCCGATCTCGATCGACCGCCGGATCGACCTCGCCCAGGCGCCGACCTGGCACAAGCGGCTCTCGGTGCGCCGCTGGTACGCCTTCGTGCGGATGCAGGCCCGCGTGGCCCGGGGCGTGCGGACGGTCCTCGTCCCGTCCGAGTCCTCCAAGCGGGACGTCGTGCGCGAGTTCGGCGTCGATCCCGGGCGGGTGCGGGTCGTCCTGCTCGGCGTCGACGACGGCTTCGTCCCACCGACGACGCCCCGGGTCACCGGCCGGATCCTGGCGATGGCGAGCGCGGACGCACCGCTCAAGGGCGTGGCCTCTCTGCTGGAGGCGTTCGCGAAGCTCCGTACCGAGCGCCCCGACCTCGAGCTGCTGCTGGTCGCCGAGCCGGCGCCCGGCGGCCGCACGGAGCAGCTGCTCGACTCGCTCGCCATCCGCGACCGCGTCCGCTTCGTGCACGGCGTCAGCGATGCCGAGCTGGTGGAGCTGATGGGCTCCGCCGAGGTCGCCTGCGTGCCGAGCCTCTACGAGGGCTTCTCGCTCCCGACCGCCGAGCTGATGGCCACGGCCACCCCGCTGGTCGTCTCCCGGGCCGGCGCCATCCCGGAGGTGGTCGGGCCGGACGGGCTCTGCGCCGACCTCGTGACGCCCGGTGACGTCGGTGAGCTCGCCACCGCGCTGGGCGCGTTACTGGACGACCCCGACCGCCAGGCCCGGTACGGCGCGGCGGGCCGCCGGCGGGTCCAGGAGCTGTTCAGCTGGCGGGCCGCCGCGGCCGCGACCGCAGCGGCGTACGACGACTCCGTGGAGGAGTTCAGGAGCACACGTGCTCACCGTTGACTTCGACCGCCTCGGCCTCCGGCCGGGGGAGCGGGTGCTCGACCTCGGCTGCGGCGCCGGACGGCACGCGTTCGAGGCGTACCGCCGCGGCGCAGACGTGATCGCCTTCGACCAGGACGCGGATGAGCTGGCGAAGGTCCGCGATCTCTTCGCGGCCATGAGGGCGGCCGGCGAGGTGCCCGACGGTGCCGAGGCCGACGTGAAGGAGGGCGACGCGCTCTCCCTGCCGTTCGCCGACGGCGAGTTCGACCGGATCGTGGCCGCCGAGATCCTCGAGCACCTCCCCGCGGACCTCCAGGCGCTGTCCGAGCTGGTCCGCGTGCTCCGGCCCGGCGGCACCATCGCGCTCACCGTGCCGCGCTGGTTCCCGGAGGTCGTCTGCTGGAGGCTCTCCCGGGAGTACCACGACATCCCCGGTGGCCACATCCGCATCTACACCGACGCCGAGCTCGTGACCAAGGCAGAGAACGCCGGCCTGGTGTACGACGGGCGCCACTACGCCCACGCCCTGCACTCGCCGTACTGGTGGATCAGGTGCGCGGTCGGCGTGGGCAACGACGACCACCCGCTCGCGAAGACGTACCACCGCCTCCTGGTCTGGGACATCATGAAGAAGCCGCGGGTGACCCGGTGGGCCGAGCGGGCGCTGAACCCGGCGCTGGGCAAGAGCCTCGTGGTCTACCTGCACAAGCCCGCCGGCGAGCACGAGGACGCCGATGGGTCCTGAGCTGCTCACCCCGACCGAGGCGGCCGCGTCCGGTGCGGCGATCGCCGCGGTGCAGGAGCCCGACGGCGCGATTCCGTGCACGGTCGGCGGTCACACCGACGTCTGGAACCACGTCGAGGCCGCGATGGCACTGCTCGTCGCCGGCCGGCTCGACGAGGTCGACCGTGCCTGGTCGTGGCTGCGGCACACCCAGCGCGCCGACGGGTCCTGGCCGATGAAGGTCGTCGGTGGCGTCGTCGAGGACGCGAGTGGCGAGTCGAACATGGCGGCGTACGTCGCGGTCGGGGTCTGGCACCACTGGCTGGTACGCCGTGAGCTCGGGTTCGTGGCGACCCACTGGCCCGTCGTACGTCGCGCCCTCGACCTGGTCTGCACCTTCCAGCTGCCGTTCGGCGGGATCGCCTGGTCGCAGGAGTGGCACCACGACGAGCCGGCCACGGTCAACGCCGACGCTCTGCTCGCCGGCTCGTCGAGCATCCACCACGCGCTACGGGCCGGGCTCACCCTGGCCGACCTGCTCGACGACCCACAACCCGAGTGGGAGCTGACCGCGGGTCGACTCGGCCACGCCCTGCGCGAGCACCGCGACCGGTTCCTGGACAAGTCGACGTTCTCGATGGACTGGTACTACCCGGTCCTGGGCGGCGCCGTCCGCGGAGACGCCGGCCGCGCGCTGCTCGCGTCCCGATGGAACGACTTCGTCGTCCCCGGCCTCGGGGTGCGCTGCGTCGACACCAACCCCTGGGTCACCGGGGCGGAGACCTGCGAACTGGTGCTGACGCTCGACGCACTCGGCGACCGGACGCGGGCGGTGACGTTGTTCGCGGACGCGCAGCACCTGCGGCAGCCCGACGGGTCCTACTGGACCGGCTATGTCTACGCGGACCAGGTCAGCTGGCCGGCCGAGCACACCACCTTCACGACCGCGGCCGCGCTGCTGGCGCACGACGCCCTCGCCGAGGTGAGCGGCGGCAGCGGCGTGATCCGCGGCACCGGGCTCGTGCCCGGGCCCGAGCCGCTCGGGCTCGAGTGCGGCTGCACCTCAGCCGACGCGCTCGCCGGGCGAGCCTGACCTTCGCGCGAGCACCCGGAGCGACCCGACCGCCTCGCGCTCCTCGAACGAGCCGGATGCCAGAGCCCGCAGGTAGACGTCGTACGGCGGGCGTCCACCGTCGGCGGGATCGGGGAACACGTCGTGGATCGCGAGCAATCCGCCGGCCATCACCCACCGGGCCCAGCCGTCGTAGTCGGCGTGCGCGGGCTCCTCGCCGTGCCCTCCGTCGATGAACAACAGCGACAGCGGTGTGCGCCAGTTCGCGGCGACCGTCGCAGACTCGCCGACGACGGCCACCACGACGTTCTCGAGCCCCGCCTCCTCGATCGTGCGGCGGAAGAACGGCAACGTGTCCATCCGTCCCGTGCGGGTGTCGAGGAGCGACTCGTCGTGGTGCTCCCACCCGGACTGGTTCTCCTCGGAGCCACGGTGGTGGTCGACGGTGAACACGACGCCACCGACCTCGCGCGCGGCGGCGCCGAGGTAGACCGCGGACTTGCCGCAGTAGGTGCCGACCTCGAGCACGGGCCCGTGGGGCAGACGTTCGCGGGCGAGTCGGTGCAGGGCCAGTCCCTCGTCGTGCGGCATGAACCCGCGCGCGGCACGGGCCAGGGCCAGCAGGTCCCTCTCGTCGGCAGGGCTCATCGACGCGCGCGGTGCCACTCGAGGTAGCGCTCGACCGCGCGGACGACGTGCTCGGAGCGGATCGAGGGGAACACGTCGAAGGCGTGCTGCGTGCCGGGGAACTCGGCGTACGCAACGCTGCTCTTCGAGGTCTCGCGCAGGGCCGCGACGAAGAGTCGGGCCTGCTCGACCGCGACCAGCGAGTCGCGCGCTCCGTGGACCACGAAGAAGTCGGGGGCGTCCTCGGTGATCCGGAGGATCGGCGAGCCCTGCTCGAAGACCTCCGGGTCCTCGTCCCAGGTGGCCCGGACCACCCGGGGCGCGAGATAGCGGTCGCGCATCAGCAGCGCGTTCCTGAGCCCGGTCGCGCCGGCCAGGTCGTAGACGCCGTAGAACGGCACGGTCGCCTGGACCCGGGTGTCCTTGCCCTCGAAGCCGGGCTGGTACGCCGGGTCGTTCGGCGTGAGCGCGGCGAGGGCGGTCAGATGGCCGCCGGCCGAGCCGCCGGTGATCACGACGTACGACGGGTCGCCGCCGTACTCCTCGATGTGGTCCTTGACCCACGCGATCGCCCGCTTCACGTCGATGATCTGGGCGGGGAAGGCGTCACGGGGCGCGAGCCGGTAGTTGATGGCGACGCAGACCCAGCCGCGTTCGGCCATCCGGTGCATGAGCGGGATGCCTTGCTGGTCCTTGGAGCCCATCGTCCAGCCCCCACCGTGCACCTCCAGCAGAACCGGGGCGCCGACCACGTCTCGGCCGGCGGGTCGATAGACGTCGAGCATCCCGCGTCGGCCGGCGTCCGTGTACGCGATGTTCCGGTCCACGCGGACGCGTGGGTTGCGACGGGAGAAGGGGTTGAGCAGCTTGCGCCACGGGGTGGCCAGGTCGACCCGCGTCGGCCGCTCGCCGGGCCGGTCGGCGTACTCCTCCCCGAGACTGTCGACCAGCGACTGCTCGGCGAGCACCTGGACCTGCCGGCCCTGCCGGACCAGATAGGTCAGCCCGAGCGCCGTCCCGGCGGCGAGGACCAGCCCGAGCCGGCTGCGGTGAGCACGGCCGCGGGTCAGGTGGACCGCGGTGTCGGCCGCGGTCAGGGCCAACAGCTGGGGCGCGAGCTCTGCGGTCGGCCACCCGAAGGCGAAGGAGATCAGACCGCCGCGCAGGTTCCAGGCCGGTGGGCGGACGGCGTTGGCGGTGAGGGCGGCGGTGACCAGACGGCGGCGGAGAAAGGACACCCCTCGGATGCTACCCAGCGGTAACCGGTCTCGAGGACGGTGTCCCGAGACCGGGACGCGTGTCCCGGGAAGTCGGGACGCCTGCCTCTCACCCCGGGCCGGTGAACGTTGCAGGGTGGTGGCACCGAGAGGACCAGGGGACACGGGACCGAGATGGAGCGACTGACCGAACGCGAACGCGAGGTGCTGACGCTGATCGCCAGAGGGATGTGCAACAGCGAGATCGCGGGGGAGCTGTACCTCAGCCAGGCCACGGTGAAGACCCACGTGGCGCGCGTGCTGCGGAAGATGGAGCTGCGCGACCGCACCCAGGCGGTGGTCGCGGCGTACGACCTCGGGATCGTCCGGCCGCGGAGCGTCGACCCGTCCAGCGAGCTGCTGCTCGCCTGGGCCTGACCCGGCTCGCGCCGGCGTCTGGCGGGAGCCGGGGGATGCGCTTCTATGCTGCCTGCATGGCATCGCGCGCATCCAACTTCTGCATCGACGCAGCTGATCCCTACGCCCAGACCATGTGGTGGGAGCAGGTGCTCGAGGACTTCACCGTCGACGACTCCTGGGCGATGTCCCCCGACGACGACGAGTGCGGCCTCACCGGGCCGGACGACCGGTACCTGCTGTTCCTCAAGGTGCCCGAGCCGAAGACCGTCAAGAACCGCATGCACATCTGCCTGCGCCCGACCGACCGCGGCCGGGACGAGGAGATCGAGCGGATCCTCGGCCTCGGCGCAACGCTGGTGGATGACCTGCGCAACGGTGAACGCGGGTGGGCCGTGCTGGCCGATCCCGAGGGCAACGAGTTCTGCGTGCTGACGCCGTACCGCCCGTCGACCGAGACCACGCCGGAGTGAGTGCCCCGGGGTCCGCGTCGTAGCACGGACGGATGGCGGGCCGGTGACAATTTCGTGAAGGTCTCTAGTCAGGTGGGGTTGCCTGCCGATATGTTCGGGCACGAAACATACATCGGTACGGCGCCCCGCCGTACCGCCGGACGGGAAGGCGCAGCCGAATGCGCAGGACCACAGCTTCGATCGGAATCCTCGGAGTCGCGGCGGCACTCAGCCTCACCGCGTGCGGCTCGAGCAACAGCAGCAGCCCCAGTGCAGGGGGCTCCAGCACGAGCAGCGCCGGAGTCACCGCCGCGTGCAGCCTGGACAACCCACCGCAGAGCGGGGCGAGTCTGCCCAAGACCGTCGACCTCGGCAAGACCAGCGGCAAGGTCGGCGTGATCCTGCCCGACACGACGTCGTCGACGCGCTACACGCAGTACGACGCTCCGCTGCTCACGCAGGCGCTCAAGGCCGCGGGCATCACCCCCGACGTGCAGAACGCCCAGGGAGACAAGAACAAGTTCGCTTCGATCGCGCAGAGCATGATCGGCGAGGGTGTCAAGGTCCTGATCATCGACTCGATCGACGCCGCCTCGGGTGCCGGCGTCGAGCGTCAGGCCCAGAAGGCCGGCGTGAAGGTCATCGACTACGACCGCGTCAACCTCGGTGGCGTCGCGCCGTACTACGTGTCCTTCGACAACGAGGACGTCGGCAAGCTTCAGGCCCAGACGCTGCTCGACTGCCTCAAGGCCCAGGGCGTCGACAGCCCGAAGATCATCATGATGGACGGCGGCACCGACGTGGACAACAACGCGGTGCTGTTCAAGAAGGGCGCGCACGAGGTGCTCGACAACAGCAGCGCCGACATAGTCGGCGAGGCTGTCGTCAAGGGCTGGCTCGTGCAGAATGCCGCGCCCGCGTTCACCGGTGCGCTGACCGCCGCTGGTGGCCAGGTCGACGGTGTGCTCGCCGCGAACGACGACATCGCGAACGCGGTGATCGGTGTGCTGAAGAACAACAACCTCGCCGGCAAGGTGGCCGTCACTGGTCAGGACTCCGGTACCGAGGGTCTGCAGAACATCGTCACCGGGCAGCAGAGCATGACGGTCTTCAAGAACGTCAAGCTTGAGGCCAACGCCGCCGCCCAGCTCGCTATCGCGCTGATCGCCGGCAAGGATCCGAAGGCCGCCGGCATGGAGCTGACGGACTTCGCGGACCCGGAGTCGCCGGACCACAAGATCCAGGCCCTGCTCCTGCCCGCCCAGGTGATCACCCAGGCAAACATCGACGACGTCGTCACGGCTGGTGCGCTCACCACTGCGGAGATCTGCAAGGGCATCGAGTCCCAGTGCTCTGACCTCGGTCTGCAGTAGAACTGGGGAAGACATCGACGCGTGGCGGCCGGGCGAGGTGTCCGGCCGCCACGGGTGGGTCTGACCGACGCACCGACTGGCAAGGGGTGAGCATCGTGTCCGAACCGATCCTGTCGGCCCGGAAGCTCAACAAGAGCTTCGGGCCGGTCCATGTGCTCCACGACGTGGACCTCGACGTCTACCCCGGCGAGGTCACCGCCGTGGTCGGCGACAACGGTGCGGGGAAGTCGACGCTGGTGAAGTGCTTCGCCGGCATCAACTCGATCGACAGCGGCGAGATCGTCTTCGAGGGCAAGCCGGTGTCCCTTCATGACCCGCGGGATGCGACTGCCCTCGGCATCGAGTTCGTCTACCAGGACCTGGCCCTGGCCGACAACCTCGACATCACCCAGAACATGTTCCTGGGCCGCGAGCTCACGGCGGTCGGTTCGCTGCTGTCGGACGGTGAGATGGAGCAGCAGGCGCGCAAGACCCTGGAGAGCCTGTCGGTGCGCACCGTGTCGTCGGTGCGTCAACTGGTCGCGAAGCTCTCGGGGGGTCAGCGCCAGACGGTCGCCATCGCCAAGGCGGTGCTCTGGAACAGCAGGGTGGTGTTCCTCGATGAGCCGACCGCGGCGCTGGGCGTCGCCCAGACCCGTCAGGTGCTCGACCTGGTACGCCGGCTCGCAGACCAGGGCCGCGGGGTCGTCCTGATCTCCCACAACATGAACGACGTGATGGAGGTCGCCGACCGGGTGGTGGCCCTGTACCTCGGTCGCGTCGCAGCCGAGGTCATGAAGAAGGACAGCAGCACGACGCAGATCGTCGAGCTGATCACGTCCGGTCGGAGCGGAGACATCGGTCTCGCCGCGGCTACCGCCAACGAGAGCATCTGAGGGAGGACCTCGTGTCGGACCAGACTCCCGAGACCAGCGTCGCCGCGGACACCATGCCCGGTGACCGGGCCAGCGCTTTCTCTCTCGACATCGAGGAGCGCTCCATCGGCGACGCCATCAGAGGCTGGGTGAGTCGGTTGCGTACCGGCGACCCGGGGGCCCTGCCGTCGGTGCTCGGCCTGATCATCCTCGCGATCATCTTCAACCAGGTCAGTGACCGCTTCCTGACCAGGTACAACATCGGGAACATCCCAGGCCAGGGTGCCTACATCGCCGTGATCGGGCTCGGCCTGGTGTTCGTGCTGCTTCTGGGCGAGATCGACCTGTCCGCCGGCACCGCCGGCGGATGCGCTGCGGCGATCGCCGCTGTCGCGGTCGTCCACGGAGAGCTGCACGGGTCGCTGCCCGGACTGCTCTGGTGGTCACTCGTGGTGGGGCTGCTCATCGGCGTCGCCCTCGCGGTCTGGCTGAAGGCCTGGTCGGCGGCCGTCGTGGTGGCCCTCGGCTGGGTGCTGGTGGTCACCAACCTCACCCAGCACCTGTTCCTCGCCCTGGTCGCGGCCGTCTGCATCGGGGCCGCGATCGGCGTCCTGAACGGGTATCTGGTCGCCAAGGTCGGCATCCCCAGCTTCGTGGTGACGCTCGCGCTGTTCCTGGCCTGGCAGGGTGTCTTGCAGTTCGCGCTCAGTGGCCAGCCGATCAACACGTCGAACTACGCCCTCTGGAACAACCTGGCCTACGGCACGCTCAGCGTCACGATGAGCTGGGTGTTCACGATCGTGGTGGTGGGCGGCTACGTCGCCTACACGCTCGTCACCTCGATCCAGGCCAAGCGCAAGAACCTGGCTCACGACCGCCTGAACCTGGTGCTCCTGCGCGGCGGCGTGCTGGCCGTGGCGGCGATCGCTGTCACCGCGTTCTTCGTGCAGAACCGCGGTGTCCTCGTCAGCGCGCCCAAGCAGGGCATCCCGACGCCGGCGGTGATCGTCATCGTGTTGATGATCCTGTGCACCTTCGCCCTCACCAAGACCACCTGGGGCAGGCATCTCTACGCGACCGGCGGCAACGCCGAGGCCGCCCGGCGCGCCGGCATCGACGTTGCCCATATCAAGGTGACGGCCTTCGTCCTGTGCTCGGCTTTCGGCGCCCTGGGCGGCATCATGCTCGCGTCGTCGCAGTCCTCCGCGTCGTTGGACCTCGGGTCCGGCAACGTCCTGCTGTTCGCCGTCGCCGCCGCGGTCATTGGTGGTACGTCGCTCTTCGGTGGCCGCGGCAAGCCTCGCGACGCCATCATCGGGGCCCTGGTGATCGCGATCATCCCCAACGGTCTGAGCCTGAAGCCCAGCATCAACCCGCAGTGGCAGTCCGTGATCACCGGCGTGGTGCTGCTGGTGGCAGCGGCCATCGACGCGGTGTCGCGTCGCCGAGCCGCGAGGTCCTGAGCTCGCGGTGAGGACGCGGCGTACGTCAGGGGCGGTCCGCCGAGACGACATCAGGCAGCACAATCTGTCGCTGGTCCTCAGCCACGTCCATCGCGACGGGGCTCTGACCCGGGCTGAGCTCACCCAACGGCTCCACCTGAGCCGCTCCACCGTCGGCGCCCTCGTCGCGGAGCTCGCCCTGCTCGAGCTCGTCCAGGAGGTCGTCCCGACCGGCGGCGTCGGGGTGGGTCGACCCTCGCACGTGGTCGCCCCGCACGCCGCCGGCCCGTACGCAGTGGGCGTCGACGTCGACATCGCACACGTGACAGTCGCCGCCATCACGCTCGGGGGCACCATCGCCGCCCGCGAGGTGATCGCGACGGACGGCGTCGTGCAGCCCGACGGCCTGGTCCGCCTCGTCGTCGATGCCCTTGCCCCGCTGCGCTCGGCCGTCGCGTCTCCGGGACGGATGAGCGGTGTGGGCGTCAGCGTCCCCGGCACGGTCGATGTCACCTCGCGCTGCGTCGGGGTGGCGCCCAACCTGGGCTGGGAGGGCGTGCCGCTGGGCGAGATGCTCCAGGATGTGCTGCCCCCGCAAGTGCCCGTGGTCCTCGGGAACGACGCGGACCTGGCGGTCCTCGCCGAGCACCAACGGGGCAACGCTCGCGACTGCGACGACGTGGTGTTCCTGATCGGGCGCATCGGTGTTGGTGCCGGAATCATCATCAACGGCGTGCCCGTCCACGGCCGCGACGGCCGCGCGGGCGAGATCGGACACAACGTCCTCGACCCGACCGGGCCTCTGTGTCACTGCGGTAAGCACGGCTGCATCGAGACGTTCCTCGGGGAGAGCGCGCTCCTTGACCTGGCCGGACGACGACTTCCCCGTACGGACGCCCGGGTGGCCGCGCTCTTCGCCGACGCCCGCGACGGCGACACCGCTGCCCTGGGCGCGGTCAAGGCGGCCGCGGAGACGCTCGGTCGGACCATCGCCAACCTGCTCAACACCCTCAACCCCGAACGTGTGATCCTGGGAGGCTCGATGGGCGAGGTGCTCGATCTCGCACGTCCCGAGGTCGAGGCCGCCGTCACCCGCTACACGTTCGGGGCCGCCGGACCCGGCGTCGTCCTGTCCCTGCCAGCCTTCGGCCCGGACTCCGCGCTGGTCGGAGCGGGCGAGGTCGCCTTCACCGCCCTCCTGGCGGATCCTCGCTGACTCCTCAGGGCGTCAGGGCGTCGGGGTGCCGTAGACCTCGAGCTCGCTGAGGTCGGTGAAGGCGCAGCCGGAGTAAGCGCCGCCCCCGCCGCTGCAGTTCGACGCGTAGCTCGGGGTCTGGTTGCTGGTCAGCGACAGGCGCACGTACTTCACACCGCTCGCCCCCGCCACCGGCGGGATCGGGTTCATCTTGCCGTTGGCGTTGGCGTCGAAGGTGCCCGTTGCCGCGACGATCCAGGGACCGGTGGCCGTCGTGGCCGAGGTCTCGAGCCTGTAGCCGGCGGTGGAGGCGCTCGCGCCATCGCCGCACCCTGCAGACGGGTCCATCGCGAAGTTGCTGACGTCGACCTGGTCGCCGAGCTTGATCACGATCTTCCGGCTGACGTAACCGTTCCCGCTGTCGAACGACGTCGTGCTCCAGGCGGTGGCCTGGCTGAGGTCGATGACCTCGCTCGGGCCGCACCCGCTGTAGTTCGGACCGGTGTGTGACGTGATCGACGCGCCGCCCGACGAGGCGGCCCAGTCACGGCGGGTCTGCAGATTGACCGTGGCGCCGCTCGAGGTCACCTTGACCGGTTTGGCCGAGGGCTCGTAGCCCCCGCCCAGGACCGTGATCTTGCCGTAGTGGCCCACCGGGACGCCGCCGATCGCGTAGTGACCCGAGCCGTCGGTGACATCCGTCGGGTTGGTCTTGCCGCCGCCCTGGAACGCCAGCGTGACCGGCACGCCCACGATCGGGTCATGGGTGATCGGATCGGTCACGGTGCCCGCGACCTTCCCCAGCTTGAGGTGGGCCGGCGGCATCGCGAAGCTCGCTGAGGGGGTGGCGTCGTTCCCGCCGAGCGAGCCGGCGAGGTAGCCCATGCCGCGGTGCGCGAAGACCTTCCAGATCGCGTGGCGGTGCTTGCCGCGGAAGACGGAGTTGTCCGCGACCAGGATCGCGTTGCGCATGTCGAGGAACGACGGGTTGTACGGCGCGAGCTCCATCGCCCGGGTCACCAGCGACTCCGACTTCTTGGAGCCGAGCTTGTTGCGCAGGTCCCAGAGGGTCTGCGCCCAGATCTCGCCGTCCCCGTGGACCTCGGGCCCGCCCACGACGTTGCCGTAGTCGGCGTACGTGTATCCGCCGCGGTGGCCGCTGGTGCCTCCGTTGCACAGCCTTGCCTTCTGCCGGACCTTGCAGTCGATCGGCTCGGTGCGGTCGAAGTTGACGCCCTCCCCGTCGTAGACGAACAGCCGGACGTCCGCCTTGTGCCGGCGGTCTCGCTGGAGGTGCTTCCTGACCAGGTAGTCCATGGCGTACCAGTCGCTCCAGGCCTCGCCCATGGCGCCTGCCTGGACGCCGCCGAGGGTGCTGCGACCACGGACGTCGACGTTCAGCCGGTTGGACAGGCCGTGCGTGTACTCGTGGTAGACCGTGTCCGCCTCGTCACCGACGTTGGTCGGGGAGAACGGGTCGCCGCCGGGGTACGCCGTGTGCGGCTGGTGCTGCAGATACATCTGCATGGTCGGTCGGTGGCCGTCCGGGGGCGTCGACATGTTGGCGTTGTCGATGTGGGAGCCGTCGGGAAGACCCTTGAGCCCGTCCGCCTTCCGGCCGGTGTTCGCGCCGTCGTCGGTCTGGGTGGCGACCGGGTCGCCGGCCTTGCCGTGCTTGCCGTGGTTCTTCAGCTGGAAGTTGCCGGCCGCCTCGGTGAAGCCGATCGGGGCGTTCATCAGGTGGTCGTGCCAGTTGTTGACGAAGTAGAAGACCTGGGTGGCGTTCTGCGCCCGGTTGACGCGCCAGGAGTAGGCCTTGTTCGGGTTCCACGAGCAGGGCCAGGGCTTGCCACAGAACTTCTTGGCGAAGCCGAGGTGGAACGGCTTGAGCCGGTAGCCCCACGAGTGGCCCTTGAGGGGGCGGACCTCCTCGGACTTGTCGGGCTTGTTGTTGTCGTTCACGTCGGAGAACGCGTGGGAGTTGTTCCCGCTCAGGTCGCGCGCGCGTGCGCCGAGCCAGCCCTTCTTGGTGAAGTCGACCTTGATCTGGCGACCGCCGCGGCGCGAACCGGGGAAGAACTGGTACGCCCGGCCGGTGCTGTGCTCGTACTGGGTGAGCGGCGTGCGCAGGAGGACCTCGCCGGTGACCGCGTCGATGATGGTCGTGGCCGGCGTCTCGGAGGACGTCACCACGGTCTCCCAGGCCGGGCGGAGTCCGTCGCCGGTGTCGAAGACGACCTGTTGGGCGGTGTCGTCGGCGGTGTCGGCTCCGGGCGCGACCGGACCACGGGTGCGGGCGAGGGCCTCGGCGCCGGTGGTGATCGTCAGCGCGGAGGCGGGCGGGAGCTTGTGCGCGGGAGAGGTGCTGATCGGCATGCCGCCGACCGTCAGCAGGTGACCGCCACGGTTCACCGAGGCGGTCAGGCCGTTGCGGGCGACCTTGCCGTGGCCGATCCTCTGGGTGAAGTAGAGGTGATGGATGCCCGTGAGGTCCTTGTAGTCGCGCGCCAGGCGGAACGTCGTGAGGTCGTGGACCGTGAGGCCGAGCGCCGTGTGGTGGTGGCGGACGTAGCGCAGGGCGATCTTGCGGGGGGACTTGTGGCTCGGGCCGGTGAGGTAGCCATTGAGGTTGCCGAGGAACCGCACCGTGCCCGTGGTGCCGCTGATGTCGAGCACGGTGCCCTTGGGCTGACTCGCGCGGAAGGTCTTGCTGGCAGGCTGGCGGGCCACCCGGCTCGCCGTGCGCAGCGACCGGGTCACCGCCGAGCCGCCCTGGTCGGTGACGTCCACGTAGCTGTCGCGGACCCCTTCGCCGACCGAGGCACGGGGCGAACGATGGGCGGCGGCGCTGCCACCACTTCCGGTCCCGCTGGCGTACGACGTCCCGGCGGCGAAGCCGGCGACGGTCAGTGACGCGACCGCGGCGACGGCCATGCCGGCACGACGACGTCCCGGCCCGAAGTGGTGGATCATCTTGCCCCCTGTCAGGACCGTCGGTCGACGGCCGGGCCAAATCTCCCCCAGCGGCCCGGGGAGAGCAAGGACCATTCGGTCTCAAACCGGTTACAGGTCAGCCGGTCGGACTCAGCGGGATCCGGTCGTTGCACGCCGCCCCACGGCAGTCGAGGTGCGCGGCGTACCACGTCTGGAGCAGCTCCTGCGCGCTGCCCGGCCCGGGATCGCTGCTGTAGGAGTTGTCCATCTGCCACGGGTCCACGGTGCGGTCGTAGAACTCCCAGTCGCCGGTCTGGTAGTGGACCAGCGAGTAGGGGCCCCACACGACGCCGCTGTAGAACCGCCCGATCGAGTCCGTGCCCAGGGAGCCCATGTCGGGGTACTGCGCCGCGGATCCCTCGATCTCGATCGGGCGGCGCGCGAAGGACGCCGGTTGCGCCAGCACCTCCTGCAGCGGGACCCCGTCGGCGCCGTGCGACCGTCTGACCCCGGCGAGCCGCCGGAACGTGGCGGTGAGGTCGGCGAGGCTCACCGTCTGGTCGGCTCGCCGACCACCGCTGAACCCGGGGCCGCGGATGACGAGCGGCACGTGCACGGACTCCTCGTAGGCCTTGTTCTTGTCCGTCAGGTCGTGCTCGCGGAGCATGAATCCGTTGTCCGAGGTGAAGATCAGCACGGTGCTCTTCAGCTCGTGCTGCTCGCGGAGCGTCTCGACCACGCGCTTCACGGTCTTGTTCACGCTCTGGAGGGCCTGGACCCGTTTCCTCTCGAAGGTCCTCGGATAGATCTTCGGGGTGGTCGGTCGCGCGGCGTACTCCTGTAGCCAGGCGGGCTTGTCCGTCAGGTCGGTCTCCCCGACGGAGGGAGAGACACGCAGAGCCGGCCGGCCGCCCTGGCGCGCGGCGTTCTGCACCCCGGGCGCTCGGAATCGTCCGCCTCCCTTGCGCTGCTTGTGGGGGGCGATCGTGCTGTCGACCAGGAAGAAGGGCCGCCAGCCACGTGACCAGGCCTTGATCCGGGACAGCAGTAGCTGGCGCGTGTAGACCTCGCGATAGCCGTGCGCGACGTGGAAGTGACCGTTGATCGCGAAGCCGTTCGACCAGTAGTCGTAGACGTCCTGCACCGGGCTCGCGAAGTACGTCCAGTCGGGCTGGTCGAAGTGCCGTGAGCCCCCGAAGTCGTTGAGGTACTTGCCGATCCACCCGGTCCGGTAGGCGCGGTCGTCGAGCCACTGTGGCAGCAGGTCCTGGACGTCGTTGTGCTCGGCGAAGACGTGGTAGCCGCCGTGAGTCGCGGTGTTGTTCCCGATCGTCAGATGGTTGTGGGCGAGCTTGCCCGTCAGCAGCGTCGCTCGGGCCGGGCAGCACAACGAGTCGGCGCTGATCGCTCGCGTGAACGTGACTCCGGACCGCTGGAGATGGCGTACGGCAGGCAGGTAGCGCAGCTCGTCGGCGCGCATGTCGTCGGTGAGGATCAGCACGATGTTGGGCCGGGACGTGTGCGCTGCGGCTCGCTCGGACGCGCTGGCGGTCGGTACGGCGTCCAGGGCCGGCGGCAGGGCCGTGAGGAGGGACGCGAGCAGTGCCGCGGCGGCGAGCGCAGCGAGAGCCAGGCCCTTGCGTCGGGGCGCGCGAAGAGGCGTCGAGAAGATCCGCGTCATGCCGGCTCAGACGCGGGTCCGAGGAGGTCGGTTCGGCGCGACCTCCGGCCCACTCGTCGCGGTGCATAGCATCGTGGCATGACGGATACTCCCCAGATCCCCGACGAATCGTCCAATCTGCGCCATGGTTCCCGGATGCCGCTGCTCGGGTTCGGCACCTGGCAGATCAAGGGTGACGACGCCGTCCGCGCCACGGCGGTCGCGCTCGAGGCCGGCTACCGCCACCTGGACACGGCGACCGTGTACGGCAACGAGAGCGAGGTCGGTCGTGGCCTCGCCGACAGCGGCGTACCCCGGGACGACGTGTTCGTCACGACCAAGTGCCCGCCGAGCAACGCGGGCCGCGGCCTCGACACGCTGCGCCGGAGTCTCGACAACCTCGGCACCGACCACGTCGACCTCTGGCTGATCCACTGGCCGGGCGACGGCTCGGCCAACAGCGACCTCTGGGGCGAGTTCGTCGAGGCCAATGAGGCGGGGCTGGCACGCGAGATCGGGGTCAGCAACTTCGACGCCGCGCTCCTCGACGAGGTGACGAAGGCGGCCGGCGTGACGCCGGCGGTCAACCAGATCGAGTGGAGCCCACTGCTGTACGACGGGGCCACCGTCGCCGAGCACCGGGACCGCGACATCGTGCTCGAGGGATACAGCGCCCTGCGCGGCGGAACGCTCACTCACCCGGTGATAGTAGGCATCGCCGACCGGCTCGGCCGTACCGCCGCGCAGGTGATCATCCGCTGGCACCTCCAGCACCGTTTCGTGGTGATCCCGAAGTCGGTCAACCCCGACCGCATCCGCTCCAACGCCGATGTCGGCGGGTTCGAGCTGGCCGATGACGACATGTCCGCTCTCGACGCCCTCGGCGGCGCCGCCGGTTGAGAAGGCCGGGGCAGGGCGAGTGCTGAGGAGACGTGGTGACCACCGAGTCGTTCGACCGGGAGTTCTGGGAACGCCGCTGGACGCAGGTCATCCGCGAGCATCCGGACCAGGTGGCGGGGCGACCACCGAACGCCCACCTGCTCGGTCAGGTCGGAGACCTGCCGCCGGGTCGCGCCCTCGACGCCGGGTGCGGGCACGGCGCGGAGGCGATCTGGCTCGCGGCGTCGGGATGGCAGGTCACCGCGGTCGACTTCTCCGCGGCCGCGCTCGAGCACGCCAGGACGACGGCCCGTGCCATCGGGGCGGACGTGGTCGAGCGCATCGACTGGGTCGAGGGTGACCTCGGGAGCTGGACCCCGGCGCCCCGGCACTTCGACCTCGTCAGCTGCCTCTACGTGCACGTCAACGGGTCGGTCGCAGAGATGGTGACCAGACTCGGCAACGGCGTCGCGCCGGGCGGGACCCTGTTCCTGGTCGGCCACCTTCCGGTGGATCCC
>NZ_DASXQG010000012.1:0-14296 GCF_036493135.1 Nocardioides sp.
CGATGGCCTGGTCTGCCCGGCCGTGGCCGTAGTGCTCGAAGCGACGGCGGTAGAGGTCGACCAGCCGCCGGGTGTGCGAGGGCGGCCAGAAGATGTGGTTGGCGAAGAACCCGTCGCCGTAGTACGCCGCCTGCTCGGCGATCTCGGGGGAGCGGATCGAACCGTGCCAGACGAACGGGGGTACGCCGTCCAGCGGTCGCGGCGTGGACGTGAAGCCCTGGAGCGGCGTACGGAACTTGCCCTCCCAGTCCACGACGTCCTCGTGCCAGAGGCGGTGGAGCAGGTGGTAGTTCTCGATCGCGAGCTCGATGCCGTCGCGGATGTCCTTGCCGAACCACGGGTAGACCGGGCCGGTGTTGCCGCGGCCCATCATCAGGTCGACACGGCCGTCGGAGAGGTGCTGGAGCTTGGCGTAGTTCTCCGCGATCAGTACCGGGTCGGTCGTGGTGATCAGCGTCGTCGAGGTCGAGAGGATCAGCCGTTCGGTCTGCGCGGCGACGAACGCCAGCGTCGTGGTCGGGGCGGACGCGATGAACGGCGGGTTGTGGTGCTCGCCGACCGCCACGACGTCGAGCCCGACCTCCTCGGCCTTCGCAGCGATCGCGATCGTCGCCTTGATCCGCTCGTGCTCGGTCGGCGTCCGGCCCGTCGTCGGGTCGGGCGTCACGTCGCCGACGGTGAAGATGCCGAACTGCATGTCTCTCATCCTGCCTGGGTCGTTTCGTGCCTGGTCATCGCGCATCGGTCGTTTCGGATTCAACTACCCGGCCAACGCCCGCAGGGGCTCCATGATTCCCGCCCGTCCGTACCGGCCACCGCACGGTCCGGTGTCGGTGGCCCGCTGCCCTTGCTGTGCGGGCCGAGCAGGACGATCGTGGAGTCATCGAGTCCTGAGATCGAGCACAAAGGTCAACGACAGAGACGGGAGGGGGTGTCGCGATGCAGGCCAAGGTCGGCGACCACCTGGTGGTGGAGAGCAACACGGTCGGCTCGCCGCGGCGCGAAGGCGAGATTCTCGAGGTACGGGGAGCGGACGGAGCGCCGCCGTACGTCGTGCGGTGGGAGGACGGGCACGAGGGCATGAACTACCCCGGGCCGGACGCCCACATCACCCATCCGGGCTGAGTTCAGGCCCACCAGGTGTCCATGCGGGCGACGGCCTCGGCGTCCCGGCCCTGGTCGAGGAGGCGGGCGAGACGGAAGAGGTACGCCGCGATGCCGGCGGCTCCCTGCATCCAGCCGGGGCCGGGTGGGTTGAGCGGGTCCTCGTTGCGATGCTCGACGAAGCGCCAGTAGGCGTGGTCGCCGTCGTTGATCGAACGTTCGACCAACGCCTCACCCAGGGTCACCGCGAAGGCCAGGTCGTCGTCGAGTCCGTGCCGTTGCCAGACGTTGAGGACGATGTCGCCGACGCCCGCCGTACCGCAGCAGCGACCGTCGTTGTCCCAGAAGCCCGGGCTCACGCGCTCGGGGATCCCCGAGAGGCGAAGCGACCGCAGGCACGCGCGCTCCCAGTCGTACGGCGTGCGCCCGGCCACCTCGGGGACCCCGGCGCCGGCGAGCCCCGCGAACAGCAGGGACGTGCCGGCCGGGCCGTGGCACCACGAGTAGGTGAAGGTGTCGAGGTCCTCGTGGACGGGGACGACGTGTGGGACGCGCATCCCGCCGTCGCTGGTGTCGGCGAGCGTCACCAGGTGCTCTGCCCCGAGTCGCGCGGCGTCGACGAGGTCCGGGCGGGCGAGGGCCATCCCGGCGGCCGCGAGTGACCCGGCGATGCCGGCCAGGCCGTGCGACCAGTTCGGCATCTGGCTGCGTGGCTCGAGCACGAACCGATCCGGGACGAAGCGCCAGTCCAGACCGGTCGACACCTCCAGCTTCTCTGCCAGGAGCACGTCGGCCGCGTGGTCGGCGAGCTCGGCGGCGCCGGGCACGCCGTACCGGAGCGCCCAGACGGCGCCGAGCAGAACGGCGGCGGTGCCGAGGGTGACGTCGTTGCAGCGACCTTCGGGCACCGCACGTGGCGGTCCGAGCCACGACGGCTGCCATCCGTCCGGTGTGGCGAGCTCGGTCAGTCGCGCGACCGCCAGCTCGCTCCCCGGGGCGCCGAGAGCGGTGAGGACCCCGAGGGTGCTGGTGAGTCCGTCGAAGTAGTCGTACTCGGTCTCCTCGGCGATCCGCTGGACCAACGTCTCCGCGATGCCGTCCGCCAGGAGCAGCTCTTGCGAGCCCAGCTCGCGGGTCAGCCCGACCTCCGACAGGACGTGCGCGAGACCACCGACCCCGGAGTGCAGGCCGTAGGGGTGCTCACCCGGCTCGGCCTGCTCGGGGTTCTCCGGCAGCCACAGGCCGTCGTCGTTCGCGCGCACCTGCGTGAGGACCCAGGACCAGGATCGTTCGGCGAGATCGCGATAGACGGCTGGTTCGTGGGCCACCGGCCGATCCTGGCACGGTCGGCGTCAGGGGCGCGCGCGACGTACTCGCGACGGCGCGGCAGGATCGCCCCGAGGATGAACTGCGGAGCCAGCAGGTGGCCCGGCATCATCGGGCCTCAGATCAGGCCGCTGACATCTGGCGGGACGTCGACCGCGTGCTCCTTCAGCACCGAGAGCGGGATCACCTCGAGGGCACGCGCGTTCGTCGACGCCAGTACGACGGGCGCGGCGACGCCCTCTCGGTACGCCTCCAGCCACCGCACGGCCACCACGCACCAGCGGTCGCCGGCCTCCAGGCCGGGGAAGGCGAACTCGGGCATCGGCGTCACCAGGTCGTTGCCGATCGACCGCTGCTGCTCGAGGAACTCCTCGGTCACCACCGCGCAGACGGCGTGCAACCCGATGTCCTCGTCGCCGCACGAGCAACTCCCGTCACGGTAGAACCCGGTCATCGGGTCGGTACCGCAGGGCTCCAGCGGTCCGCCGAGGACGTTGAGCTCGGGCGAGGGCCCGGAGGTAGGCCCGGAAGTAGGCCCGGAGGTAGGCCCGGAGGTAGGCACGGCCATGTCCCCATGATGCCGTCCGGCACCCCAGGCCCGTGCGGACGAATTCACGGCCCGTTCGGCCGGACTTTGCCCGATTCCGATGACAGGCGCCTCCGGACCACGTAGAAAAGCCCGGAACGGGGGTTCCCATGGCGCAGGTGTCACCCGACGTGACCATCGCCCGATGGCGCAAGTACGGCAAGGACCGGCTCTACGTCACGCTCGCCGACGGCAGGAAGATCGGCTACTGGGACCTGGTCACCGACGAGCCGCACCCCGAGAAGCCCGAGCTCGCGAGGCTGCTGGACTCGGCGTACCACGTGTGGTCCTCGGGCCGCTTCTCCCGGGCTGACGTGGCCGGCTGAACATTCCGCTCGATGTCGCCGCAGATCGCTCCGGGCGAGGCGGTGCGACTTCGGTATTCTCCTGACTCGTCGGAACTTCGTTCCGCCGAGCGTCTCGGGCGTGAGCCTGGGAGGTCGCGATGGACGCAGTCGACGAGCAGCCGGACGGCCAGCGGGACGACCGGGTCCTGGCCTACACACGCGGGCTCTCGCTGTTCATCGTCCCGTTCCTCCTGGTCGCCTTCGTCATCCTCTACCTCTTCCCCGACCACACGGCGCGGCTCTGGTCGTGGCACATCGCGGTCTCGATGACGTCGATGGTGCTGGCGTCGGCGTACCTCGGCGGCGCGTACTTCTTCCTCCGCGTCGCCCGCTCCCGACACTGGCACGAGGTCGGCACGGGCTTTCTGGCGGTGACCGCGTTCGCGAGCCTGCTCGGTGTCGCGACGCTCCTGCACTGGGACCTGTTCCTGCACGATCACCTGGCCTTCTGGCTCTGGGCCGGCCTGTACTTCACCGCGCCGTTCCTGGTGATCGGCGCCTGGCTCGCCAACCGCCGGTACGGCGCGCCCGCGGCCGCGGGCGACGTCCTGCTCCGGCCGCTCGAGCGCTGGGTCGTGGCCGTCGTCGGACTCCTCGCACTCGGCACGGGGGTGGTCCTCTTCCTGGCACCGGGAGCCATGAACGATCTCTGGCCGTGGCCCCTGACGCCGCTCACCGGCCGCGTGATCGGGGCGACGTTCTGCCTCGGCGGGGCGGGTGTCGGCGTGTGGTTCGACCCGCGCTGGACGTCGGTGCGGGTCATGCTCCAGGTCGAGTCAGTGATGCTGGTGCTGATGCTGATCGCCGCGGTGCGGGCCCGCGACGAGCTGATCGGCAGCCACGCCCTGGCCTGGCCGCTCTTGCTCGGCACCCTGCTGGTGCTGGCCGGGTCGGCGTACCTCTGGCTGACCTACGAGCACCATCCCCGGCCCGCCCCCGGCCCGCGTGGCCTCGACGAGCTCGGCCGGCGGGGCCGCGCGGTCTAGTCCGGCGGAGGCAGCGTCACCCCGAAGCCCGCAACGGCCAGACGCAGCAGCACCTGCCCCGGCGCCAGCAGGTCGTCTATCCGGGCGGCACTGAGCACCTCCAGCTCGCCCAGCCGCACGTCGTACGCCGCGGCGCCGACGAGGCGGGCGGCCTGCAGCTCGGTCGTGTTGTGCCAGACCTTCATCCGCGACTCGCGCAGGAAGCGCTTGGACGAGATCCGGTTCAGCGGCTGGAGCACCCGATCGGTCAACGACCGGCCGTGCACGGCCAGCTCGGCGTCCTCGGCGGCCACCCGGGACGCGAGCACGCGGTCGATCCGCTCGTGGTCGCGGCGACGCGACGCCATCAGGGACGGCTGCGCGAAGTCGTCGTCCGAGATCACGGTCAGCAACGCCTGGGGCAGGTCATAGTTGACGTGGGCGTTGATGCCGAGGAGCACATGCCGCAGCGCCGGCAGGTCGGGCGGGGCATCGAACGCGAGTCGCCACGGGCGCGACGGCCTGCCGCCCGACAGATGGGCGTCGAGCGCGACGACGTACAGCTCCGCGAAGGCGACGTCCCACGCCTCGACCCACTCCGGGTCCTCGAACTCACCGGCGTCGACCGCCTTCCCGACCGCGAGCGTCGTGCGCTGGTAGGTGCCGAGGAACTCGCGGAGGTACGCCTGCTCGGGCGTGAGCCCGTCGAGCCGTTCCTGCATGCTGCGAACGACGGTCTCGACGGGCCCCGACACGAGCGTCTCCTACGCCGGCGTCTCGGGTGGTGTCTCGGGTGGCGCCGCCCGCTCCGAGCCCGTGGGCTCGAGCTCGTCGTGCAGGTGATGGCGTACGCCGCGATCGGGCCGGGCGGAGAAGAAGTAGATCGCGCCGACGACCGCGATCACGAACATCACCAGCAGGGTGATCCAGTCCAGGTTGAAGTACGCCCGTGGTGACGACAGGCCGGTCGGCAGCACGACGTTGATCAGCATCAGGCCGAGGTAGAGAGTCGCGATCACGGTGACGGTCGTGCCCCAGCGCCCGAGCGTGAAGCGGCCCTCGGGCACCCAGCCCCGGGCTCGAGCCACCCACGCGGCGATCACCGTCAGCAGGAAGGACAGGTAGATGCCGCTGACGCCGAAGGACACCAGCGCCACCAGGGCGTTGACCCCGCCCGGGTAGGTGATGAAGAGGAAGTGCTTGTCCTGGGCCGGCGAGGCGAACACCAGCAGCACGAACAGCACCGTGACCACCGCGCCCGCGATCAGCGCGTTGACCGGTGTCCCGAAGCGCGAGTGGACGCGCGAGAGCCAGGACGACGCGGGCAGTGCCTCGTCACGGGAGTAGGAGAACAAGAGTCGGCTGCCGGCGCCCTGGATCGACGTACCGCAGGAGAAGAACGCGAAGATGATCATCAGCAGCAGGAAGTCCTGCACGCCGGACGGCAGCTGACCGAGGATGGACGGGACGCCGCCGGCGACCGCGTCGCCGACGCCCTTGGCGCCGTCGCCGGGGATGGCCAGCAGGAGTGCCGCTGTCAGGACGATCGAGCCGATCCCGCCCCAGATCACGGCCAGCCGCATCGCCCGCGGCACCTGGCGGCCGGCGTCCTTGGTCTCCTCGGAGATGTCGCCGGCCGACTCGAAGCCGTAGTAGATGTAGACCGGCGCGAGCACCGCGATCAGCGCGGCCCCCAGCCAGCTGCCGTGGAAGTCGAGAGCCAGCGGGTTCGTGGCCGCGTGCGTCACGCCCTGGGTGGTGAAGAGGTAGCCGAGCCCGTGGTGGAAGCCGTGGATCGCCAGGATGATCGCGATCCCGAAGGTGCCCACGATCTCGACGTACACCCCGAACTGCGCGACGCGACCCATCACCTGGGCGCCGGTGATGTTGAGGATGGTCTGGATCAGCAGGAGCAGCACCGTGATCCACAGGATCGTGAAGTGATCGGAAGGGTCGAGGTTCCAGTGGAACCAGTTGTGCGTGAGGGCGGCGAAGTAGCCGACCACGCCGGTGTCGACCGCGGCGACCGTGATCAGCAGCGCGAAGCCGTAGAACCAGCCGACGAACCAGCCGTAGCCGGGACCGACGGAGAACTTCGAGTACTGGTAGAGCGCACCCGCGACCGGGTAGTGGCTGGCCAGCTCACCGAAGACCAGCGCGACGAACAGCATCCCGATGATCGGGATGAAGTTCAGCCAGATGTACGCCGGTCCGCCGGTGCCGAGGCCCAGCACGAACAGGGAGTAGATCCCCACCATGGGCGAGAGGTAGGTGAACGCGACCGAGAAGTTGGCGAACAGTCCGAGGACCCGATGCAGCTGCGGCTGGTAGCCCAGGCTCGCGAGCCTGGCGTCGTCCTGGTCGGTCTCGCCCGGGTTCGATGCGGCAGGGTTGGATGGGGCGGGTTCGGCAGCATGGCTCACGGGACGCTCCGGAGTGCTCGGGCCGCGGCCACCCGGACGCGGCACATCAGTCCTGGCCCACCCCGGTCTGAGCCCCGCCCGCCACGAGCGCGCGGCGGATCGAACCATAGACCCGTCGAATCCTCCTGTGGAAGAGCCTCTCGCGCCGGAATCAGTCGTCCGGGAGTCGGTCCTCGGTGGCCGGTGCCACCCACTCCTCGGCGGCGTCGAGCAGTGGCGGCAGCACGACCGTGGGCAGGAGCACGGGGAGCAGCAGCAGCTTGATCCAGTCCCACGCGGTGTTGCCGGTGAACCCGGTCCAGGCCCACGGCACCAGGTAACCGGCGAACACCAGGACCAGAGCGACCAGCGCACCGATCGTGACGAGCAACGTGTGCCGCGCTGTCCAGCGTGGCGGCGGACGCCAGAGCGCGGCGGTGGCGAGCACCAGCGGGAGCAGGGCGAGGCTCAGCCAGTCCCACAACGTGTTGCCGGTGAAGCCGGTCCAGGCCCAGGGCACGAGATAGCCGGCCAGCACCAGAGCCGCGAACGCGACCAGCAT
The DNA here is from genome assembly GCF_036493135.1 of Nocardioides sp. Lineage (GTDB taxonomy): Bacteria > Actinomycetota > Actinomycetes > Propionibacteriales > Nocardioidaceae > Nocardioides. Next base: position 7,293 of record NZ_DASXQG010000012.1, read on the forward strand.
GGCCGCGACCGTCACCCGATGTGGACGGCCGAGATGCTCACGGTGACGCAGCAGGAGCGGCACGAGGGCGACCGTGACCGGAAGCGCCAAGCCCTCGAGCCAGTCCCACAGCGTCACCGGCCGCGAGAGACCTGTCCACGTCCATCCCTCGACGTAGCCGGCCCACAGGTAGAGCAGCGTCAGGACGGCCGCCAGGTAGGCCCACCACCAGGTGCGTCGGCGCGCGTGCTCGCTCACTCCGGCATTGTGCCCGTCGATGACCACGCGGCCGCGGCGAAAGTCAGCCGACGGTTCGGTCACGGCCCACCGGCTCGCGTCATCGTCGCGGGGTTCGCGCGTCTCTCTCCCGAGGGCAGGGGGCCCTCCGCACCGCTGCACGCGCTGGTGCCGCACGAGATGCAGGGGGTATCTCGGGATGACTGAGAACTCGGGTCGCTTCGACTTCGACGGCGACGGCATCGGCTATGTCCGCACCCGCCTGGGGGCCCTTGTGATCACCGTCCTCACCCTCGGCTTCGGGGTCCCCTACGCGCTGGTGCTCGTGAAGCGATGGAACGCCCAACACCTCGTGCTCGGTGGGAGCCGGGTCGTGTTCACCGGCCGTGCCGGCGACCTGATGAGCGACTGGGTCCGCTGGTGGCCGTGTGTCGTGCTCACGCTCGGCATCTACGGCTTCGTCGTGTTTCCGCGGGTGATGCGCTGGGCCTGGGAGAACACCGACTACCGCGCCCTGTGGCGCGTCGAGGCGGATCCCGAGCCGGAGTACGTGCGCCCGCTGGTGGCGCCGGTGCGCGCTCACCTGGCCTTCTTCGCCGAGCCCGGGCTGCCGCAACCCCTCCCCTGACAGCCTGCCCGACCACCTGCCCGACCACCTGCCCGACCACCTGCCCGACAGCGTGCCCTGACACGCCCGCGACCGAGCCGTACCGAGGTCGGCGGCCCGTGGCACGATCCGGAGCATGCCCCCTCGTACGGCGCTCGTGCGCGCCCTGCTCGCCGTCCTCGCGGCTCTCGCGCTGGCCCTGACCACCCTGACGCTCGGCCAGACCGCCTCCGCGACCGCACCGGCCACCGCACCCGCCACCGCACCGCCGTCGTGGGAGCTGCGACCCGGCACCAACCAGGTCGAGGTGCTCGACGCGACGCCCGGCCTCGAGCTGCGCCTGCTGCACGGCACGACGCCGGTCGCCAAGGGGACGGTCGACTCCCAGGGCAGCCTGATGTGGCGTCAGCTGCGTCCCGGCAGCTACACCGTGCAGACCACCGACCAGAGCGAGACCGTGGGCCCGGTGCGGGTGACCGGCATGCACGCCGCGCCGCCGCCCCACGCGTTCTACAAGACGCAGACCCTCAACAACGGCTTCGGCTTCATCAAGACCCGCGACGGCACGACGCTGTCGGCCAACGTCTCGTTCCCGAGCTTCGGCTCCCCGCCGTACCCGACCGTCGTCGAGTACAGCGGCTACGACCCGAGCAACCCGGCCGAGACGACGTTCCCCCGGCTCTTCAACGCGCTCGGCTTCGCCTATGTCGGCGTGAACATCCGCGGCACCGGCTGCTCGGGCGGCTCGTTCCTGCCGTTCGAGCCGGTGCAGAGCCTCGACGGGTACGACGCGATCGAGACCATCGCCGCACAGCCGTGGGCGAAGTTCCACAAGGTGGGCATGGTCGGCATCTCCTACCCCGGCATCGAGCAGCTGTACGTCGCGCGCACCCGGCCGCCGCACCTGTCGGCGATCACCCCGCTCTCGATCATCGACGACAGCTACCGCGGCACGCTGTGGCCGGGCGGCATCCTCAACACCGGCTTCGCCGAGCCGTGGGCATCTCAGCGCGCCGCGGACGCCAAGCCGTTCGGCGAGGGCTGGGAGCACGGGATGAACAGCCCCGAGTGCGATGCCAACCAGCTGGTCCGGCTGCAGAACCCCGACCCGGTCGCGCTGATCGAGGACAACCCGTTCGACAACAAGACCTACTACCAGAAGATCGACCCGAGCCGGTTCGTCCATCGCATCAACGTGCCCGTGTACCTCGCGGGGGCCTGGCAGGACGAGCAGACCGGCGGCCACTTCCCGGCGTTCCTGCACAAGTTCCGCAGCTCGCCGCACTTCTACGCGACCATGTCCAACGGCTCTCACACGGAGTCGCTGAGCCTCGGTGAGTTCGGCCGGTACGCCGACTTCCTCGACCTCTACGTCGGCCGCCGCGTGCCGACCGGGCTGAAAGCGTTCGTGGCGCCGGTGCTGGCGGCGTCGCTGACCGGGGTCACCGGTTTGTCGCTGCCCCAGCAGAACGACTACCAGGGGATGAGCTACGCCAAGGCCAAGCACCTGTTCCAGTCCCAGAAGCACATCCGGGTGCTGTTCGAGGAGGGGGCCGCGAAGGGCGAGCCGTCCGGGGCTCCGCTGCCGCGCTTCGTCCGCTCGTTCGACTCGTGGCCGGTGCCGCAGCGCAAGCCGACCCGCTTCTTCCTGCGCACCGACGGCAGGCTGATGCACAGCGAGCCGAAGCACGGTGGCACGTCGAAGTCGTTCTCGGCCGACCCGTCGGCCCTGCCCGCGACCGACTACTCCGGCTCGAGCAGCGGCATCTGGAGAGCCCACCCGAAGTACCACTGGCGACAGATCCCGAAGGGCACCGGCCTCGGCTGGATCACCCGGCCGATGAAGAAGAACACGGTCGTCATCGGGGGTGGCTCGCTGGACCTCTGGGTGAAGACACATGCTCGTGACGTCGACCTCGAGGCGACGGTCAGCGACGTCCGGCCCAACGGTAGCGAGGTCTACGTCCAGACCGGGTGGCTGCGCGCCAGTCATCGCCGACTCGACACCAAGGCGTCGACGGTGCTCCGACCGGTGCACACCGATCGGCGCCGCGACGCTCGCGACATGCCGCGCGGGAAGTACCGGAAGCTGCGGATCGAGATCCCGGCCTTCGCCCAGCCCTTCCGGGTCGGCGATCGGCTCCGGATCACCATCGACGCCCCTGGGGGCGCCAAGCCGTTGTGGGCGTTCCGGACCATCGATCACGGGCAGCGGGTGAAGATCGGCACCGGCCGGCGTCACGCCTCGTCGCTGGTGCTGTCGGTGGTGCCGGGGATCGCCGTACCCAAGACCGCGCCGCCGTGTCGGTCCCTGCGATCCCAACCCTGTCGCACTTACCCCGGCTGAGCCGCCTGGTCCGGTCCTGGTCGAGCCAGGAAAGGAAAACAGCAAGGTAAAGAAATCCCCGTGGCCTCGGTGGGTCAGGTGTTTTCCTCCGATCGTTCATTACCCTGGCACTCAACATCTGGGGGGGTGTGGCGAATGGCTGAGGCCGACAAGGTCATCAACGCCGTGATGAAGGCGACGGGGGAGTCGTACGACAAGGTCTCGACCTTCACGACGGCGGCGCACGAAACAGTCGACGAGTGCTTGACCGACGACATCTCGGTGGTGGCACCACCGTTGGTGATCGGCCGGCTCGGGTGCCCGGTCCTCGACCGGCTGCTGCTGCGGCTGGGTGACGGACAGTGGCAGCTGCCGGAGAGCGTCGACGTCACCGAGGCCGAGCTCGCGGACACGTTGATGCTGCCGATCGAGACCGTGTCCCGGTATCCGATGATCGGCCGGTTCGGGCTGCTGGCCCGATGCATGGACCGGCTGTCGATCGAGGACGCCGACGCCGAGAGGTTCCTGAAGGTCCTCGACGCGTGGCTCGCGACGTTCGGTCCGGACGCCGAGGGGCGCCCGAGCACGTATCCGGTCTGGGCCCTGCCCAACCGCGACGCGTTCGAGGGCTGGCTGCTCGCGCGGCTCGACATCCTGCACAAGCTCGGCTTCCCGGTCCGTCTCGCGAACGACGAGATGGACGGGACCCGCGGGCAGCAGCACATGTTCGTCGACGGCCGGCGGGCCGACCTGTTGCTGCGCTTCACGCAGGACTGCGAGAAGGGCGCGGCCGACGACTGGCTGGTCGTGGAGAACAAGACGACCGCGGTCGGCATCGGTGCTCTCGACCAGCTCGCGCTGTCCGTGGACTGGCTGCGTGCCGAGTCGCGGCTGGGCGCCGTACACGGGCTGCTGATCGCCGACGGGCTGAGCCTCGAGGTGGAGCGTGGCCTGCGTGAGCGGCACTTCCACTACCAGTCGATGACCGCGATCGGGTACCGCCGCTGGGTGCGGATGCACTCGCCGCTGCACCCCGAGATCCCGCGCGACGCGACCACGATCAACTACCCGCAGAACCTCTCGGTGCGCACCCTCGCGGCCGCGCTCCGCTGAGCCAACCGGTCTTTCCGGGTTTCTCCGGACTCCTCCCCCGGCGACGGCCGGGGGAGGTGCCATCTCCGGACCCGTTCGCCGGCTGAAGCCGGTCGCGAGATGTCGCACGATGACGAGAGCCCGGACACCCCCGTGGCGGCCGGGCCCTCATCGTCCTCACCCGCCGCGGCCCTCACGAACCGAGCGTGTCCTCCGTAGCAAGCCGTAGCGGTTGAGGTACTCACCGTAGGTCGTGGGCCAGGCGGTCGGGTCCATCCACAAGGGTGGGTTGTGGGTGCTCAGGGGCTCAGGCGATGCCACCGGGAGCGCCACGACCGCCAGGTGAGGGCGACCCGCCAGCCCACCAGGAAGACGCCGAGCACGATCGCGGCCACGACCACGAAGGCGGGAGCCGTGCCACCGCCGCTCGCCGAGCGCACGACGAGCCCGATCACGACGGCCCACACCCAGACGCGCACGCCGGCCCGGATCGCGGTCGGCCGCAGCCGCGAGTACGCCGTCAGGGCCAGCCCGAGTCCGGCTCCCAGCAGGAACGGCCACGCCGTGTGCCAGACGCCGTGGACGCTGGTCGACTCGTCGTGGTTGGCGCGGCCGATCAGCGCGAACAACAGCACCGCGACCGCGTCGGCGGCCACGGCGATCGGCCAGTCGAGGCGACGGGTGGTCGGCGGCATGCGCGCGAGTCTTGCAGGACGCGGCAACCAGGGCAGGATGGGTCGATGTGAGTCGAGGCCCTGTGGATGACGGCCGACCCGAGTCCTCGAGACCGGCGACGATGGCCCGGTGGACCAGAAGCTCGACACCTCTCGACCCTTCACTCGCGCGCAGGCCCTTCGGGCGGGGGTGAGCGCCAAGGCGCTGCGCGGGCCAGGGTTCCGCCGGATCCTCCGAGGTGTCTTCGTCGCGGCATCGGCGACCGTGGACCGTGACGAGCGCATCGCCGCGGCTCTCCTCGTCTGCGGGGATGACGCTTTCGCGACCCACGCTTCCGCCGCGAGACTGCTGGCTCTGCCGATCCCGGTCGTGGCGGAGGAACACGTCTCGGTACGCCGAGCGACACAGCGTCGCCGACGACGGGAGGACCTGGTGTGTCACGTCGATCTCGACAGTGACGTGCAGCTCGTGGAGGGACTGCGCTGCGCGTCGCCGCTGGACACCTTCGGCCAGCTCGCCTCGTTGATCGGCCTCGTCGATCTGGTGGTCGTCGGCGACCACCTCGTCCGACACCAGCGGACCACGCCCGAGCGGCTCGTCACCTTCTGCGCCGGCTTCCGCGGACCCGGCGCCGCGTTGGCGCGCCGCGCCGCGTCGTACGTCCGGAAGGATGTCGACTCGCCCATGGAGACCCGGCTACGCATGCTGCTGGTACTGGCAGGCGTCCCGGAGCCTCGGATCAACCACACCGTCCGTGAGGTTGACGGCCAGCCCCTCCGCCGCTACGACCTCAGCTGGCCCGACGTACGAGTGATCGTGGAGTACGACGGGCGCCACCATGTCGAACGCATCGAACAGTGGGCGGCCGACCTGCCACGCCGCGAGGGAATCGACAATGACAGGTGGCGGATCATCGTCGTCGTCTCCCGCGGGATCTACCAGGAGCCGGCGCAGACGATCGAGCGAGTCTTCCGGGTGCTGCGTGAACGGCGCTTGCCCGGTCTCCCGGCCCGGCCCGCTGACGGCTGGCGGCCGCACTTCCCCGGGCACGACGGCCTCGGCGGGGGCCGCAAGGCGGGATGATGCACCGTTCAGGCCCCGGATCCCCGGTGCGCGGGGCCACTTCGGTGCATGCGGGGAACTGTGGTCTCGGGTTCAGTAGCCGACGAGGTGCGGGGTCGCGCTCACGACCCGGAGATCGACGGCGGCACCGGGGACGGTCAGGGTGTCCGGGATGGCCCGCCAGGGGCCGTTGCCGACCCGGTAGCGGCCGGCGTAGGTGGTGTCCACGCTGGGCCGGACTCCACCCACGCGGGCGTAGCGGTGGGTGATGCGGAGGTCGGGGTACGGCGCGCCGGGGTCGCTGGTGGCGAGGTCACCGTCGTCACTGCCGCCGTCACTGCCGCCGTCACTGCCGCCGTCACTGGCGAAGTGCCAGGTGTACTCGGTCGGGGTGGCCTCGATGGTCACCTGCTGCCCGAGCAGGGTCACGGTCCGGGTCGTGGGGTGGGCGTTGGTGGTGTAGAAGTTCGTGTCGAAGTTGACCAGCGTCTTGCCGTTCGGTGGCTGGACGACGAGGTCCGATGCCGGCCAGGCCAGGCGTTCGAACGCGTGCTGGACCAGGCCCGGGGTGAGCCCTCCGAGGCGCTTGGCCTCCTGCTCGGTCAGGCAGGCCTGCCAGTCGAGTGGGGTGCGTTTCCCGTCCTCGTAGATGTTGAACAGGTACCCGTCGTGGCCCTCGATGTTGCAGGTCGCGGGGTCGGCGCAGAGCGCCAGTCCGCCGACGCCACAGGCCGGCCGGAGGGAGTACGTGTGGTCGGAGTGCCCGGCGACGTAGTCGCTGGTGTCGGACCCGGACTTCACGCAACCGACAGCTACGCCCGTGAGCCCACCAGTCCCGCTGCAATCGGCGGCGGTCGCCGACGGGGCAAGAAGTGCCTGGAATGAGCCGAAGAGAAGTAGCAGGACAACAGGGAACAGCGTGTGTCGCATCACGAAGCGACCTGAACGAGTGATGTCACGTTCCACGATGAGCCACGTCGGCTTACCTTGAGCTGAAACTGCGCAGGCCCACTGGGCAGGTGATGA
>NZ_DASXQG010000013.1:0-49339 GCF_036493135.1 Nocardioides sp.
GGACGTCCTCGACGGGGATGCCCGCGACCTCGTTGACGATCTCGGCGAGGTCGGCGCGGATCTCTTCGGTGGTGGCCATGTGCGTGGTTTCCTCTTCTCTGTTGTCACCATCGGTGGTGGCGGTTGTGGTCCGCGCCGTGCCTGGCGCGGGGCAAGGGTCTACGGCACGGTGATGACCTGGGCGGCGTACGCCAGGCCGGCACCGAACGCGATCAGCAGCGCGAGATCGCCGCTCTTGGCCTGGCCCTCCTCGATCATCCGATCGAGAGCCAGGGGGATCGAGGCCGCCGAGGTGTTGCCCTGGTCGGCGATGTCGCGGGCAACGGCGACCCCCTCGGGGAGCTTCATGGCGCGAGCCATGGCGTCGATGATGCGCATGTTCGCCTGGTGCGGCACGAAGACGTCGAGGTCGTCGGGCGAGATGCCGGCCTTGTCGAGCGCCTGCTGCGCGACCTTGGCCATCGTGAACGACGCCCAGCGGAAGACGGGGTTGCCCTGCATGGTCAGGTAGGGGAGCACCGGCCGCTCCATCGCGATGATGTCGCGCCAGTCCTCCTTCTGTCGGATCAGGTCGAACTGCTCGCCGTCGGAGCCCCACACCACCGGGCCGATGCCCGGGGTGTCGCTCGGTCCGATGATCGCGGCGCCGGCGCCGTCGGCGAAGATGAACGCGGTACCCCGGTCGGTCATGTCGGTGAGGTCTGAGAGCCGCTCCACGCCGATCACCAGCGCGTAGCGTGCGCCGCCACCGCGGATCATCTGGTCGGCGAGGGCGAGGCCGTGGCAGAAGCCGGCGCACGCGGCCGAGATGTCGAACGCCGCGGCCTGGTCGGTGCCGAGCTCGTAGGCGATCGCGGTCGCGATCGCGGGCGTCTGGAGCAGGTGGGTGACCGTGGCGACGATGACGCAGTCGATCTGGCCGGGGTCGATGCCGGCGTGGTCGAGCGCCTTCCTGGCGGCGCCCACGGACATCACCTGCACGGTCTCCTCCGGTGTGGCGAACCGTCGCTGCCTGATCCCGGAGCGCTGCTGGATCCACTCGTCGCTGGAGTCGATCGCCTCGATGACGTCGGCGTTCGGGACGACGCGTGACGGGCGGTAGCTGCCGAGGCCGAGGACCGCGGCGTACGTCGAGCCGCTGTCGGTCGTGAGCGTGGCCATCAGGCTGCTCCCACCGGGTGGAGCCGGACGAGGGGCTGGCCCGGCGAGACCAGGTCGCCGTCCTCGACCAGCCACTCCACGACCTGGCCGCCGTGCGGCGCCCGCACCTCGGTCCTGTCACGCGAGCTGGCGACGTCGCCGAGCGCGGCACCCGGCTCGAGCACGGTGGCCTCGCCGGCCTGCTCGGAGCGGTGGAAGGTGCCCTTGGAGGGCGAGACGACCATCAGCCAGGTGGGCGTGGTGTCGATCACCGACGCCTCACCGTGCTTGGCGCAGAACGCCCGGGCGTCGTCGAGCTGGTCGGGGGTCTTCAGGGCGAACGTCTCGACGCCGGGCAGGGCGCGCTTGGCGATGCCGGTGAGCGTGCCCGCAGGCGGCATCTCGAGCAGGCCGGTGACGCCGAGGTCGGTCATGGTCTCCATGCAGAGGTCCCAGCGGACGGGTTGCGCGATCTGGCCGACGATGCGCTTCATGATCTGGCGACCGTCCTGGATGACCTGACCGTCGCGGTTGGAGATCCACGGCGTACGCGGGTCATGGGTCGAGACCGAACGGGCCAGCGTCGCGAGGTGTCCGACGGCGGGGGCCATGTGCTCGGTGTGGAACGCGCCGGCCACGCTGAGGGGCACCAGGCGGGCCTTGGCGGGAGGTTTCTCCGCGAAGGCCTTCAGCTGCTCCATCGTGCCGGCAGCGACGATCTGGCCCGGACCGTTGTTGTTGGCCGGCACGAGGCCCTGGGCCTCGATGGCGGCCAGCACCTCGTCGGGGTCGCCGCCGAGGACGGCGGTCATGCCGGTCGCGGTCGCGGCGGCAGCCTCGGCCATCGCCTTGCCGCGCTCGCGCACGAGGACCATCGCCTGCTCGGCGGTGATGGCCCGGGCACCGGCGGCCGCGGCGAGCTCGCCGACGCTGTGCCCGGCGACGGCCCCGATCTGGCGGAACACGTCGGCCGGGTGCGGAAACACCTCGAGTGCCGCGATCAGCCCGGTGGCGACCAGCAGTGGCTGGGCGATCTGGGTGTCGCGGATCGTCTCGGCGTCCGCCTCGGTCCCGTAGTGCGCCAGATCGATGCCTGCGACGGTCGACAACCACTGGAACCGGGAGGCGAACGTCGGATCCTCGAGCCAAGGGGAGAGGAAGCCGGGGGTCTGGGCTCCCTGGCCGGGAGCGACGATGACGAGCACGGCTCCACCCTTCCGGGTCGGGGGTGTCCCGTGCGCGTCGGGCGCGCACGAAACTGACCACACGAACTTTGTAGGTTTCCTACAACGTTTCGTCCAGCGTACGAGGGTGCGCCTGGCGGCCGAGCACAAGGGCGAGCTGCAGCGTCAGCCCCTCCCGCGGATCTGTCGCGGAGAGGCCGGTCAGCTCGGCGGACTGGCGGAGCCGGTAGCGCACGGTGTTGGGGTGGACGAACAACGCACGGGCGGCCGCCTCGAGCGACTGGCCGTTCTGGAAGTACGCCGTCAGCGTGTCGATGAGCGTGTCCTTGGCGCCGCTCAGCGGCACGAACACCGCCTCCACGAGGTGGCGCCGGGCGTGCCCGTCACCGGCGAGCACCCGCTCCGGGAGCAGGTCGTCGCTGGCGACCGGCCGAGGCGCATCGGGCCAGCCGACCGCGGCCCGCAGCCCGGACAACGCGGCCCTCGCGGAGGCGTGGGCCGAGGCGAGGTCGTCGGCGCGTGGCCCCACGACCACCGGCCCGTCGCCGAAGAACCGGACGACGGTGTGGGCGGCCTTGTCGGCGTCGGTGACGCCACCGAGGATGACCACGAGCCGGTCGCCCTGGACGGCGCACAGCGCGTCCAGGCCGGCGCCGCGAGCAACCCGGCGTACCTGGTCGAAGAGGTCCTCGATGCGGGGAGAGGGCACCGGCCCGAGGACGACCGTGACGCCTTCGCGTTGGGCCCAGCCGAGCGCGCTGGCCCGCGAGGTGACGGCCTCGTCGGCCTCGGCGCGGATCACGGAGTCCACGACGAGCGCCTCGAGGCGGGCGTCCCATGCGCCGCGCGCCTCGGCGGCCCGGGCGTAGACCTCGGCGGTGGCGAAGGCGACCTCGCGGGCGAACCGGAGCACGGCGGCATGGACGGCCGGCGCGTCGGCCACGTCGACGACCTCGTCGACGTGGGCCTCGACGACCTCGATGCCCAACCGCACCAGGTCGACGGTCTGACCCAGGGTGATGACCCCGGTCATGCTGCGTGGTGCGGCTCCGAAGACCGCGGTCGCGGTGTCGCCCGGGAACGCGTTGTCGTCGCCCAGCCGGAACCAGTCGACGAACCCCTGGATGCCGGCGTGGAGGATCTGGCCGACCCAGGACCGGCTCTCGGCCGACAGCTCGGCGAACCACGGCACGTCGGTGAGCATCCGCGACATCGCGGCGGAGCTGAGGGCGCCGGTCGAACGGCGCAGCGCCGCGGCGGCACGTTCGCGCGAGCTCCCGTCGCCCGGGCTCGTGGGTACGACGCGCACGCTCACGTGCCGACCCTAGAGGTAGGCCTCCGACGGAGTCACGACGGACCGACGTCGGAGAAACCCGCCATGAACGCCGGGTTTCCTGAGCCCGACCAGCGGGTACGTCTGGTTGAATCTCGCAGGACCCGCGCCCGAACACCTGTCCTCGACCAGGAGGCCGACCCGCCGATGCGCCAGCACCGCGTGCAGCACGTGACCATCCACGGGCATCGGCGTGCGTACGTGAAGGCGGGGAAGGGGCCGACCCTGCTGCTGCTGCACGGCCTCGGCTGCACGCACCGCACCTGGCTACCGGTGCTTGACTCCCTGGCCCGTCGCTACACGGTGATCGCGCCCGACCTGCTCGGGCACGGGCAGTCCGACAAGCCGCGGGCCGACTACAGCATCGGCGCCTTCGCCAACGGGATGCGCGACCTGCTGACGGTGCTCGGGATCGACAAGGTCACGGTGGTCGGCCACAGCTTCGGTGGGGGCGTGGCCATGCAGTTCGCCTATCAGTTCCCGGAGCGCACCGAGCGGATGGTGCTGGTCGGTTCTGGGGGCCTGGGCCCCGAGGTGTCCGCCGCGATCCGCGCCATCACGACCACGGGCTTCTACCAGGTGATGGGTGCGCTCACCATGCCCGGCGTACGCCATCTCGGCACCGCCGGTCTCAAGGGTCTGTCCCGCACTGGGATCAAGGAGTTCCGCGACTTCGACGAAGTCGCCGAGATCTACCAGTCCTTGCGCGACCCGGCCGCGAGGGCCGCGACCAGGCACGTCGTACGCGCGGTCGTCGACTGGCAGGGCCAGATCGTGAGCATGGCCGACCGCGCCTACCTGACGGAGGCGATGCCGATGTGCGTGGTGTGGGGCGACCAGGACCGCGTGATCCCGGTCAGCCATGCGGCACGCGCGGCCGAGCTCGCGCCGAAGGCCCGGGTGGAGGTGATGCCGAATGCGGGGCACTTCCCGCACAAGGACCACCCCGAGCGGTTCGTGAGGATCCTCAACGACTTCGTCCGGAGCACGAGCCCCGCGACGTACTCCCGCGCCCGGTGGCGCCGCCTGCTCCAGCAGGGGGCGGCGTCGGCCGTGCCGCTCCGGGCGGTCGAGGCTCCGACCGCCTGATCGGGGAATCATCGCGTAGCGATCGACCTTCTCCTCACATGGAACTCGCCGATGCGCTCGAAGCCGCCCGCGCCACGCACCAGTCGGTGCTGACCACGCTGCGTCGGGACGGGAAGCCACAGCTCTCGAACGTGCTGCATACGGCGGACGCCGACGGCGTGATCCGGGTGAGCACGACCACCGACCGGGCGAAGTACCACAACCTCCGGCGCGAGCCCTGGGCGGCGCTCAAGGTCGACGGCGACAGCTTCTGGTCGTACGCCGTGATCGAGGCCGACGTGACGTTCTCCGAGGTGGCGACGGCCCCGGACGATGCCGCGGCCGACGAGCTGGTCGAGTACTACCGGTCGATCAGCGGCGAGCACCCGGACTGGGACGACTACCGGCGCTCGATGGTGGCCGACCACCGCGTCGTCGCCCGGCTGACCCCGACCCGGGCGTACGGCGCTCTCCGGTAGGCAGCGCGCCCCTAGTCGCGGGCCTTCACCGGCAGGCTGACGCGGATCACCGTGCCCTTGCCCTCAGGCCCGGGGGAGTCGATGTCGATCAGGCCGGCGTGGCGCTCGACCACGATCCGTCGGGCGATGTCGAGGCCGAGCCCGGTCCCCTTGCCGACGTCCTTGGTCGTGAAGAACGGCTCGAACGCGCGGGCGATGACCTCCGGTGGCATGCCCGATCCGGTGTCGGCGATCTCCACCACGACCCGGTCGCCCTCGACCCTGGTGCGCACCGTGAGGGTGCCCGCGCCGTCCATCGCGTCGACGGCGTTGTCGATCACGTTGGTCCAGACCTGGTTCAGCTCGCCGGCGTAGGCGTCGATCGGCGGGAGGTCGGCGTACTCACGGACCACCGTGACGCCGCCCTTGAGCTTGTGGCCGAGCATCGTCAGCGTGCTCTCGAGCCCGTCGCGGACGTCGGTGCGTTGCCGGGACGCCCGGTCGAGCTGGGAGTAGGAGCGCACGGCTGCGACGAGGTCGGAGATCCGGTGGACGGCGTCCTTCAGGTCGCCGAGCAGGGTCTTGGAGGCGATCGTGGCCGACACCCACTCCAGCCCGAGGGTCAGCGACCGGTCACCGAGCGCCTCGCGGGCGCGCTCGCACCAGTCGTCGTCGATGCCGCCGGCGGCCAGCTGCGTCGCGAGCCCCCACGGGTCGGCCACTCGATGTCGCTCCAGCCAGCCGGCGAGGTCGCTCTCGCGGTCGGCGAGTGCCAGGGAGTCCATGGGACCGGGCTCGGTCGTCTCGCGACGGAGCCCGTCGAGGGCGGTGAACTGGGCTGCCGTGATGTCGTCGCGGGCCAGCCGGGTCAGCGCCTCGAGCAGGGCGGTGCAGCACTGCCCGAGCTCGTCGACGGTGCGGCTCGCCGCGGCCGCCGGGTTGTTGATCTCGTGGGCCAGGCCGGCCGCCAGCGTGCCGAGCGTGACCAGCGCATCGCGCTGCCGCACGGTGGACTCGATCGAGCGGGCCGTGTGGTGGAGGCCGCCGATCAGGTGCCCGGCGAGCGGGAACCAGTGGTTGACCAGCTCGCGTAGCCGAGGCGCATCGAGCCGGAGCACCCGACCGGGCGTCGCGCCGCGACCGGTGGCCAGGTAGATCCCGTTGTCGTCCCAGGCCCGGAAGCCGCCGGCCCATCGGCCCGGGACGTCCATCCGGGCGACCACGACGTCCTCACGGCCGACCTTGCGGACCAGGTCGAGCGACCCCTCGAGCAGCATCCACCACTCGTCGGCGTGCTCGCCCTCGGTGAACAGCACGTCGCCCGGCTCGAACGGCACCTCGTCACCACCGGTGGCGAGCTCCGCCAGCTGGTCATCGGTCAGCCCGGTGAACAGCTCGATGTCGCGCAGCTCGTCGATGTCCATCGGTGGCCCTTCTCAGACCGTCGCCAGATAGCGGTGGACCAGGTAGATCGACATGGCACCCTCGCCGACCGCCGACGCGACCCGCTTCATCGACTCCTGCCGGACGTCGCCTGCAGCGAAGACGCCCGGCATGCTGGTCTCGAGGGCGTACGGCGCGCGGGCGAGGTTCCAGGGCGTGTCCGAGGTCGCCACCTCGGGACCGGTGAGCACGAAGCCGTGCGAGTCGCGGGCGACCTCACCGAGCCAGTCGGTGCGCGGCGACGCGCCGATGAAGACGAACAGCCACGAGGCTTCGACCTCCTCGCGCTGCCCCGATCCGCGCTCGACGAGCGTCAGCCGCTCGAGGTGGTCCTCCCCGTCGGCACCGCCCACCTCGGTGGCGCACCGGACGGTGATGTTGGCGGCGGAGGTGATCCGGTCCACGAGGTACGTCGACATGGTGGCCAGCAGGTCGGACCCGCGGACGACGAGCGTGACCTGCTTGGCGTGCCGGGCGAAGTTCAGCGCGGCCTGGCCGGCGGAGTTCGCGCCACCGACGATGTAGACCATCTCGCCGGCCGTCTGGGCCGCCTCGGCCGCGGTCGCCCCGTAGTAGACGCCCTTGCCGGTCAGCCCCTCGACGCCCTCGGCCTCGAGCCGCCGGTAGGAGACGCCGGTCGAGACGACCACCGAGCGCGCCTCCACCTCGGCCCCGCCCGCGAGCAGCACCGCCCGGACCGTGCCGCGTTTCTCGAGCCCGATGACCTCGCGTGCGAGCACCAGCTCGGCGCCGAACCGCGAGACCTGGGCGAGTGCGCGCTGGGCGAGGTCGGAGCCGCTCAGTCCCTTGGGGAAGCCGAGGTAGTTCTCGATCGCCGAGCTCTGGCCGGCCTGCCCGCCCGGGGCCTCGCGCTCGACGATGATCGTGCTCAGCCCCTCGGAAGCGGCATACACCCCTGCCGCGAGCCCGGCCGGGCCGCCGCCGACGATGCAGACGTCGTACAGCGGCTGCTGGGCCTCGACGTGGAGGCCGAGGGCGCCGGCGGCCTCGAGCAGCGTCGGCGACCGCAGCGGCTCGCGGTCGGGCACCAGCACCAGGGGCAGGTCCGTGCGCACGCCACCGGCCAGCTCGAACAGACGCCCGCCCTCCTCGTCGCGCTCCACGTCGTACCAGCGGTAGGGGACGTGGTTGCGGGCGAGGAACGTCTTCAGCTCGTGGGTGCGGTCGGACCAGCGGTCGCCGACCACCTGGATGTCGTTGGTGACCTCCGGGTGGCCCCGTCGCCAGTCGTCGAGCAGGTCGTCGATGACGGGGAACAGCCGGTCCTCCGGCGGGTCCCACGGCTTGAGCAGGTAGTAGTCGAGGCCGATGTCGTTGATCGCGGCGATCGCGACGTCGGTGTCGGCGTACGCCGTGAGCAGCAGGCGCTTGGCCTCGGGCGCGACGTTCTGCGACTCGCCCAGCAGCTCGATCCCGGTCTTCTCCGGCATCCGCTGGTCGCTCACGATCAGCGCGACCGGGTCGGTGCGCAACGCCAGGGCCGAGAGCAGCTCGAGCGCCTGGACGGCCGACGTCGCCGACAGCACGCGGTACGCCGAGCCGTACTGGCGCTTGAGATCGCGTGTCAGCGCGGCCGACACCTGCGGATCGTCGTCCACGGTGAGGATCGTCGGCCGGCTCATGTGTGGTCCCCCTGACTACGCGTCGGCTCCAGAGAGACTAGGCGTCGCCGCCCTCCTGCTTGACGCCGGACACCGCGGTCGGGTCGTCGATGCGGTAGTGATCGAGCGCCTTCTGCACCGTGTCGCGACCGACCTTCCCCTCCTCGGCCAGCCCGGCCAGGGCCTGGCAGACCACCGACTCCGCGTCGATCTTGAAGAAGCGTCGTGCCGCCGGACGCGTGTCGGCGAAGCCGAAGCCGTCGGCGCCGAGAGTGTGGAATCGCTGCGGCACCCAGCGCGAGATCGTCTGCGGCACGGCTCGCATGTAGTCACTGACGGCGACCACGGGGCCCGGCGCACCGTGCAGCTTCGAGCTGACGTACGGCGTTCGCGGCTCCTCCAGAGGGTGCATGAGGTTCCACTCCTCGGCCGCGAGAGCGTCGCGTGAGAGCTCGTTCCACGACGTGACCGACCAGAGGTCGGCCGCCACTCCCCAGTCGTCGTTCAGCAGTTGCTGGGCCCGCTGGATCCACGGCAGGCCGACTCCGCTGGCCAGCAGCTGAACCCGCGGCGCCTCGCCGGCCAGCCCCTCGAGCGGTCCGGCGAGGTGGTAGAGACCACGCAGCAGGCCGTCGACGTCGAGCCCCTGCGGCTCGACCGGCTGCGACATCGGCTCGTTGTAGACGGTGAGGTAGTAGATGACGTTCTCGCCGTGCGGGTGGTCGTCGGTGGGGCCGTACATCCGGTGCAGGCCGTCCTGCACGATGTGCGCGATCTCGTAGGCGAACGCCGGGTCGTAGTGCACGACGGCGGGGTTGGTCAGGGCGAGGAGAGGCGAGTGCCCGTCCGCGTGCTGCAGACCCTCGCCGGTCAGCGTCGTACGACCGGCCGTGGCGCCGATCAGGAAGCCACGGGCCAGTTGGTCGGCCATCGCCCAGATCGAGTCCCCGGTGCGCTGGAAGCCGAACATCGAGTAGAAGAAGTAGAACGGGATCATCGGCTGGCCGTGCGTGGCGTACGCCGAGCCCGCGGCCGTCGCGGACGCGACACAGCCCGCCTCCGAGATGCCCTCGTGGAGCATCTGGCCCTGCGGGGACTCCTTCCACGCCAGCAGGAGCTTGCGATCGACCGACTCGTAGAGCTGCCCGGCCGGGTTGTAGATCTTGGCCGAGCTGAACATCGAGTCCATCCCGAACGTGCGGTACTCGTCGGGTGCGATCGGCACGATCCGCCGGCCGATCTCGTCGTCCTTCATCAGGTCCTTGAGCAGCCGGACCAGCGCCATGGTGGTGGCGATCTTCTGCTTGCCGGAGCCCTGCTTCAGCTCGTCGTACATCGTGTCGCCGGGCAGCGTGATCTTCACCGGGTCGACGCGGCGCATGGGGTTGCCACCGCCGAGGGACCGCCGGCGGTCACGGAGGTACTCCAGCTCCGGGGAGCCCTCGCCTGGGTGGTAGAACGGCGCCGAGCCGTCGAACTCGTAGTGCTCGTCGATCTTCTGGTCGGAGATCGGCAGCTCGAGCCGGTCGCGGAACGCCTTCAGGGTCGCGGCGTTCAGCTTCTTCATCTGGTGGGTGGCGTTGCGGCCCTCGAGGGCGTCGATCGTCCAGCCCTTGATGGTGTGGGCCAGGATCACCGTCGGCTGGCCGACGTGCTTCGAGGCGGCCTCGAACGCGGCGTACACCTTGCGGTAGTCGTGGCCGCCGCGCGGCAGCAGCTCGATGTCGCGGTCGGTCAGGTTCTCGACCATCTTCCGCAGGCGCGCGTCGCCGCCGAAGAAGTGCTCGCGGATGTAGGCCCCGGTCTCGACCGAGTAGGTCTGGAACTGTCCGTCCGGGGTCTTGTTCATCTGGTTGACCAAGACTCCGTCGACGTCCTGGGCGAGCAGCGCGTCCCACTCGCGGCCCCAGACGACCTTGATCACGTTCCACCCAGCGCCACGGAAGTAGGACTCCAGCTCCTGGATGATCTTGCCGTCGCCACGGACCGGGCCGTCGAGCTGCTGGAGGTTGCAGTTGATGACGAAGGTGATGTTGTCGAGCTCCTCGCGGGCGGCCAGACCGATCGCGCCGAGGGACTCCGGCTCGCCCATCTCGCCGTCGCCGAGGAACGCCCAGACGTGCTGGTCGCTGGTGTCCTTGATGCCGCGGTTGTGCAGGTAGCGGTTGAAGCGCGCCTGGTAGAGCGAGTTCAGCGCGGCCAGCCCCATCGAGACCGTGGGGAACTCCCAGAACTCCGGCATCAGCCGCGGGTGGGGGTACGACGACAGCCCGGCGCCCGGACCGTGCTGCACCTCCTGGCGGAACCGGCCCAGCTGCTCGGCGGTGAGGCGCTGCATCAGGTAGGCGCGCGCGTAGATGCCCGGTGACGCGTGCCCCTGGATGAACAGCTGGTCGCCGCCGCCGGGGTGGCCCTTGCCGCGGAAGAAGTGGTTGTAGCCGACCTCGTACAGGCTTGCGGCCGAGGCGTACGTCGCGATGTGGCCGCCGACCTCGAGGCCCTTCCGGTTCGCCGACGACACCATCACCGCGGCGTTCCAGCGGATCAGCCGACGGATCTGGCGCTCCATCTCCTCGTCGCCGGGGAACCACGGCTCTCGCTCGGGCGTGATCGTGTTGATGAAGTCGGTGCTGCGCAGCGCCGGGACCCCGACCTGCTTCTCGCGGGCCCGTTCGAGCAGCCGCAGCATGACGTAGCGGGCACGCTCACGACCGTGGACGTCGGTCAGGTCGTCGAACGAGTCGAGCCACTCCTGCGTCTCCTCGGGGTCGATGTCCGGGAGCTGCGTCGGGAGGCCCTCGTGGATCACGGCACGCGTCTGGCCGGCCTCGCTGCCGGTCGATGCGCTGGCCGCGGGGGTGGCGGCGGAAGTCTCACTCACCTCTTCATCGTGTCACGCGGGTCACGCGCGTGAAACCGAGCCATCGGCTACCGGCGGGTAGGCCGGGCGACGCCCACCCGTCGGGACGGCTTGCGCACTCGCACGGAGTCGGGTGGACTACTGCCCACCACGCCGCCGGTCAGGCGGACCGGCGGCGGAGAAGAGGCATGGAGGAGACCGTTGAGCCCGACCGCTGGTGGCGGTACCACCCCTACCGACGCACTTGCTGGTCCGGCCGCGCGGCTCGGGTTCAGCAAGGGCATGGTCGTCCAAGAGCTCGGCTGGGACTCCGACACCGATGACGACCTGCGCGTCGCGATCGAGGACGCGCTCGACTCCGACATGGTCGACGCCGACTACGGGAACGTCGTGGACGCCGTCGTGCTCTGGTGGCGCGACGAGGACGGCGACCTGGTCGACGGGCTCGTCGACTCGTTGACCGACCTCGTCGGCGGCGGGGCGATCTGGCTGATGACGCCCAAGGTCGGCCGGCCCAACGCCGTCGACCCGGCGGACATCACCGAGGCGGCCCCGATCGCCGGGCTCGCCCTGACCACGACAGCCGCGGTGAGCAAGGAGTGGGCCGCCACGCGGCTCGTCACCCCGAAGTCTCGCGGGTGACGCCCACCTCTCTCGGGGCTCGTCCGGTCGTCAACCGGGTCGTGTCACGGACCCTCGGTCTGGCCGGCACGGTCGGTACGCCGGTGCGGGTCCTCGGCGGTTCCGGGATCCTGCGACCGCTCTCCCCGACCGTCCTCGCCCGCATCGGCAAGGCCGTCAAGGAGTGGGGGACCGGTCCGGCGGGCGGATTCATCGCGATGGCGTTGCGTGACCCCGACCGGGTCGGCCTGGTCGACGAGCTCGGTTCACTGACCTTCCACGAGATGCACCGCCGCTCCAACGCCCTGGCCCGGGCGCTCGCCGAGTACGGCGTGCGCGAGGGCGACAGCGTCGCGGTGATGTGCCGCAACCACCGGGGGTTCGTCGACGCGATCATCGCGACCGCGAAGTGCGGGGCCGACATCCTCCTGCTCAACACGGCGTTCGCCGGCCCTCAGCTGGTCGACGTCCTCGATCGTGAGCGGCCGCGGGTCGTCATCCACGACGAGGAGTTCACCGGTCTGCTCGAGAAGGCCGACGTCGAGACGCGGCTCCTCGGGTGGGTCGACAGCAAGGACGCCGCACCGGACTCGATCGAGTCGCTGATCCCGGCGTACGACGACGCCGATCTGAGCGCGCCCGGCCGTCACGCGCGCATCGTGATCCTCACCTCCGGCACGACGGGCGCCCCCAAGGGTGCACCGCGCAGCGAGGCCGGGATCGGTGCCGCGGTCTCCCTGATGTCGCGGATGCCGCTGCGCTACGGCTGGCGCACCCACATCGCCGCGCCGCTGTTCCACACGTGGGGATTCGCCCATCTGGCCCTGTCGATGCTGCTCGGCTCGACCGTCGTGCTCCGGCGCAGGTTCGACCCCGAGCAGTGTCTGAAGACGGTGGCCGACGAGCGGTGCGACTCACTGGTCGTGATCCCGGTGATGCTGCAGCGGATCCTGACGCTGCCCCAGGAGACCCTCGACCGCTACCCGCTGCCGACGCTCGAGGTCACCGCCGCCTCCGGCTCCGCGCTGCCCGGCGACCTGGCGCGGGAGTGGATGGACAACTTCGGCGACAACCTCTACAACATCTACGGCTCGACCGAGGTCGCCTACGCCTCGATCGCCACCCCTCGCGACCTGCGAGAGGCGCCGACCTCCGCCGGCAAGCCGCCCTGGGCGACCGTGGTGAAGATCCTCGACGAGGACGGGCACGAGCGACCGACGGGTGAGACCGGCCGGATCTTCGTCGGCAACGGCATGCTCTTCGAGGGCTACACCGGTAGCACCGAGTCCAAGGAGGTCGTCGACGGGCTGATGTCCTCCGGTGACGTCGGACGGTTCGACGAGAACGGCCGCCTGTACGTCGAGGGCCGCGACGACGAGATGATCGTCTCCGGCGGGGAGAACGTGTTCCCGCAGGAGGTCGAGGATTGTCTGTCGCGGCACGAGGCGGTCGTCGAGGTGGCGGCGATCGGCGTCGACGACGACCAGTTCGGCAAGCGGCTCCGGGCCTTCGTGGTGGTGGGTGAGTCGAGACCGAACGAGGACGACCTCAAGGATTGGGTGAAGCAGAACCTCGCTCGCTACAAGGTTCCGCGCGAAATCGTGTTCCTGGATGAGCTGCCTCGCAACGCGACTGGCAAGATTCTCAAGCGTGAGCTCGCTGAACTCGACTGACGGGCCGGCGCCCGAGGTGCGCGAGGGCTCTCCCGCGCCCGACTTCACCCTGCGTGACCAGTTCGGACAGGACGTGACGCTCTCGTCGTTCGTGGGCCAGAAGGCCGTGGCGCTGATCTTCTTCCCCTGGGCGTTCTCCAACGTCTGCACGAGCGAGATGAACGGGATCCGCGACCGGCTCGACGAGTTCCTCACCTTCGACACCGAGGTGCTCGCGATCTCGACCGATCCGACGTACTCGCTGCGGGTCTTCGCCGACACCGACGGGCTCAACTTCCCGCTGCTCAGCGACTTCTGGCCGCACGGCAAGGTGGCCGCGGCGTACGGCGTCTTCGATGACGACCTGGGGGTCGCCCGGCGCTCGTCGTTCGTGCTCGACAAGGACGGCATCGTGCGCTGGGTGGTGCACAACCAGCTGCCCGACGGCCGCGACCTGGGGGACCACCTGGCCCACCTTCATCAACTGGCCTAGACCAGCCGGATGATTTTCAATCAAATGGCCGTTTGAATGTTGGAACTGCCCGATCTCGTCGGTACTGTTCTGCTCGTCGAGCCGCTGGTGACCCGAGACGCCAGCGGCTCGACTCATTTCTGCCCACGGTCGCCGACTGCTCCGTAGCGCTAGGTTCGCCGCGTGAGGTCGCCCCGGATCGTCGTGGTCATGGGCGTCTCAGGCTCGGGCAAGACGACCGTCGGCATCGCTCTCGCCGACTCCCTCGGTTGGGAGTTCGTGGACGGCGACGACCTGCATCCGCCCGCCAACGTGTCGAAGATGGCCGCCGGTGTCCCGTTGACCGACGACGATCGCTGGCCCTGGCTGGAGACGATCGGACGGTGGATCGACGTACGGCGGAGTGCGGGCGCCGGCGCGGTCGTCGCCTGCTCGGCCCTGCGCCGCTCCTACCGCGACCTCCTGCGTCGGGGACGGCCCGAGGTGCAGTTCTGCCACCTTGCCGTGGACGCCGACCACCTGCGCGAACGGCTCGCGCACCGCCGCGGTCACTACATGCCGGCGTCCCTTCTCGCCAGCCAGCTGTCGAGCCTGGAGCCGCTCGACGAGGACGAGCCGGGCGTCACCCTCGACGGCCGCGAAGGGCTCGCGGAAGTCGTCGCCGAGGCTCGCGCGGCCCTGGGCCTCGGCGGCGGCGACGGTTCGGCCGAGGCGGCGTTGCTCCCGTAGTCTGTGCCGCGCTCGGCGGTCCATGTGCACGAGTTGAGGGCGCATAGCTCAGCTGGTAGAGCGCCTCCCTTACAAGGAGGATGTCAGGGGTTCGAGTCCCTTTGCGCCCACACCCAGGAGCCAACCGTTGGTCGGCCAGCGCCGGGAGCTGTCAACCGGTCCGAGCATCGGTGAGCACCCCACACCTTGGCGCCCCGAGATGCCGGCGGTCAGACCCCGGCGGCGGTGACGATCGCGTCGGTGAGGAAGCCGGCGAGCAGGCCGATCAGCACGCCCACATAGATCAGGTCCCGGCGGGAGCTGCGGCCGGCGATCGCGAGCAGCTGGATCACGACGTACAGGATCGACCCGGCGGCCAGGGTCAGGAAGATCACCGAGACCGGCTCACTGGTGAACGAGTGACCCACGGCGGTGCCGACGAACGTCGGGCCACCACCGATCGTGGCCAGCAGCAGGAGGAGGCCCCAGCTCGGACGTGCGGCCGAGTCGGCCTCCGCCTCGGCGGCCAGCGGCGCGACGATGCCGAAACCCTCGGTGGCGTTGTGCAGCGCGAAGCCGATCACCAGGAGGGTCGCGAGCGCGATCTCGCTGCTCGCCGCTGCCTGTCCGATCGCGAGGCCCTCGGCGAAGTTGTGCAGCCCGATCCCGACGGCGATCAGCAGGGCCAGCTGCTTGCCCGGTGACCATGCCGCGATGCCGCGCGGGCGCAGTTCCTGGCCGGCCATCGCGCCGGGCCCCATCGACTGGCGGGTCCGGCGTACCCGACGGCCCATCCAGGCCTCGTACTGCTGGAGTCCGAGCAGGCCGACGGTGAGTCCGCCGGCGAACAGGAGCCCGTACCCGAACGTCGGGCCGAGGCCGGCGCCGGTCTCGTGGTGGGCGGCCAGGCCTTCGTCGATCGGCTCCCAGGCCGCCGACAGCACGTCCCAGACCAGGAAGATCAGCACGCCGATCGCCAGCGCGTTGAGAGACACCCGCAGGGCTTCGCTCGGCCGTCGCATGCGGCCAAGCGGCATCCCGATCAGAATCGTCACCCCGGCGATGAAGCCGAGGAGGAGGGTCTTGCCGAGGCCCATGCGGGTCCTTCCGGGGAGCGGGCGCAAACTTAGGCAAAGCTAACCTAGGGGTTTTCGGCTCGGCAATGGGGCCAACCATGGACCGACGTACCGGGGATAGATTCCTTCGCATGATCGTCCCGTTCAGTGTCAACGACTTCCTGGACCGCGCGACGGCGGTCTTCGCCGACCGCATCGGCATCGCAGACGAGCCGGACCAGCCGGCGGACTCGCTCGGCGACCTGAGCTACGACCGCGTCCAGGCACTGGCGGCCGCGATGGCGGCCAGGCACGACCAACTCGGACTCGACGTGGGCGACCGGGTCGCGTTCGTGTCGCACAACAGCGCCCGGTTGTTCACGGCGTTCTGGGGCGTCTGCGGCTATGGCCGCGTGCTGGTGCCAGTGAACTTCCGGCTCTCCTTCGACGAGGTGCAGTACATCGTCCAGCACTCCGGCTCTCGGGTCGTGTACGTCGACCCGGAGCTGAAGGACGCGCTCTCCGGACTCGAGGCGGAGCACGTGTTCGTGCTCGGTGACGACGACGACCTCTTCCTGGAGGGGGTGGAGCCGCGGGCCTGGGAGCCCGACGAGAACGCGACCGCGACGATCAACTACACCTCCGGCACCACCGCCCGACCGAAAGGCGTGCAGATCACGCATCGCAACATCTGGACCAACGCCGTGACGTTCGCGCTGCACGCCGGCGTCACCGACCGCGACGTCTACCTGCACACGCTGCCGATGTTCCACGCCAACGGCTGGGGGATGCCGTTCGCGATGACGGGCTGCGGTGTACCCCAGGTCGCGCTGCGGAAGGTCGACGGCATTGAGATCCTGCGCCGTGTCGAGAAGTACGGCGTCACCGTCATGTGCGCGGCCCCGGCGGTCGTCGCTGCGGTGCTCGCCGCGGCACCCGACTGGGACGGTGAGATCCCCGGCCGCGACCGGACCCGGATCATCGTCGCCGGTGCGCCGCCGCCGACGAAGACCGTGGCGCGGGTCGAGGCCGAGCTGGGCTGGGAGTTCGTGCAGATCTACGGGCTCACCGAGACCTCGCCGCTGCTGACGGTGAACCGGTCGCGGTCGGAGTGGGACGACCTCGACCCGGAGGAACGCGCGCGCAAGCTGGTGCGGGCCGGGACCCCCGCCATCGGCGTGAGCCTGGAGGTCGACGACGAGGGTGAGGTGCTCGCCCGTTCCAACGTCTGCCTCGAGGGGTACTGGCGGCAGCCGGAGGAGTCCGCCCGAGCGCTCGCGGACGGCTGGTTCCACACCGGCGACGGCGGCTTCATCGACGGCGACGGCTACCTCGTGATCGCGGACCGCAAGAAGGACGTGATCATCACCGGCGGCGAGAACGTCTCGTCGATCGAGGTCGAGGACGCGATCTTCAGCCATCCGGACGTCGCGGAGGTCGCCGTGATCGGCGTTCCCGACGAGAAGTGGGGCGAGACGATCAAGGCGCTCGTGGTGAAGGCCGAGGGGTCGGCGCTCACCGAGCAGGAGCTGATCGACTTCGTGAAGGGCAAGGTCGCCCGTTACAAGGCGCCCACGTCGGTGGAGTTCCGCGACGTCCTTGCCCGGACGGCCACCGGGAAGCTGCAGAAGTTCAAGCTGCGTGCGCCGTACTGGGAGGGCCGCGAGCGCCAGGTCAACTAGTGTCGCTACGTGCCGACGCTGGGTGAGGTGGTGGACCTGGTCCACGGGTGGTACCCGCCCGAGACCGCCGACGACTGGGACGCCGTGGGACTGACCGCCGGTGACCCCGACGCCGACGTACGTCGCATCGTGCTGGCGGTCGACCCGGCGCTGCCGACGGCCCGTGAGGCGGCCGACTGGGGGGCCGATCTGCTGCTCACCCATCACCCGCTCTTCCTGCGCGGCGTACACGGAGTCGCCGAGTCGACCGCCAAGGGCCGGACCCTGGCCACGCTGACGCGGGCGCACTGCGGTCTCCTCACCGCCCACACCAACGCCGACCACGCCGACCCCGGCGTCTCCGACGCGCTGGCCCGCGCGCTCGGGCTGCGCGACGCCCGGCCGGTCGACCCGAGCGGCCGACCGCTCGACAAGCTCGTCGTGTTCGCGCCGCCCGGTGACGCCGACCCGATCCGCGAGGCGATCGCCGAGGCGGGCGCGGGCCGGATCGGCGACTACGACAGCTGCTCGTGGATGGTCACCGGCGAGGGCCGCTTCCGTCCGCTCGAGGGGGCGCAGCCGGCGATCGGCCGGGTCGGCGAGCTCGAGCAGCTGGCCGAGGTGCGCATCGAGGCCGTGCTGCCGCGGGCACGTCGCGCGGCCGTCGTACGCGCGATGCTCGCGGCCCACCCCTACGAGGAGGTCGCCTTCGACGTGATCGAGCTGGCCGACGCCGGCACCGCGAGCACGGGCGCGGGCCGCGTCGGGGAGGTCGACGAGACGACGCTCGGGGAGTTCGCCGACCACGTCGCCCGGATCCTGCCTCCGACCGCCCGCGGCGTGCTGGTCGGCGGTGACCCCGACCGCGTCGTACGCCGAGTGGCCGTCTGCGGAGGAGCCGGCGACTTCCTGCTCACCGAGGCACTGGCCAGCGGGGCCGACGTGTACCTGACCAGTGACCTGCGCCATCACGTCGCGGGGGAGTTCCTCGAGACGGGCGGGCCCTCGCTGCTCGACGTGAGCCACTGGGCTGCCGAGTGGACGTGGCTGCCGGAGCTGGCCAGGCGGCTGGGCGAGGAGTGGGGCGATACGGTGGAGGTCCGGGTGAGCACGATCTGCACCGACGTGTGGCAGGCCCGCAGGTGAGACACCCCCGACCGTCCCCCCTCACAGCACAGGAGCCCGCGTGAAGGCCGACCCGTCCGCCCAGGTGAGACTGCTGGACCTGCAGGACCTGGACGCTCGCGCCGACCAGCTCCGCCACCGGCGCCGGTCCCTCCCCGAGCACGCACGCCTCACCGAGCTCGCGGCGAGCAGGAGCCGGATCGACGGCCAGGCCCAGGACGCGCGGATCGCCGTCGACGACCTCACCGTCGAGCAGACCAAGGTCGACGCGGACGTCGAGCAGGTCAAGTCGCGCCGCGAGCGCGACCAGCAGCGGATCGACCAGGGTCTGGTGAGCAACCCCAAGGACATCCAGCGGATGCAGCAGGAGATGGTCTCGCTCGAGCGGCGGATCACCTCCCTGGAGGACGACGAGATCGAGGTGATGGAGCGGCTCGAGGAGGCTCAGGTCGCCCTCGACAAGCTGTCCGGCGAGCTCACCGACACCGACGCCCAGATCACCGAGGCCACGTCCGCCCGCGACGCCCAGCTGGCCGAGATCGACGGCTCACTCGGCGAGCTCGACGCACAGCGCGGTCCGATCGCGGCGGAGCTCCCGGCCGACCTGATCGCCCTGTACGACCGGCTCCGCGAGAGCAAGGGCGGCGTGGGCGCGGCCCTGCTGCGCGCCGGCAGCTGCAGCGGCTGCATGCTCGACCTCGACAACGCCGAGCTGGCCACGATCCGGGCGGCCGCGGACGACGACGTGATCCGGTGCGAGGAGTGCAGCCGGATCCTGGTCCGCACCTCCGAGAGCGGTCTATGAGCACCGCTTGGCTCCTGGCGATGTGATGCGGGACCGGATCAAGCGCGTCATCGTGGAGGCCGACGGCGGCTCGCGTGGCAACCCCGGCAGGGCGGCGTACGGCGCGCTGGTCAAGGACGCCGACACCGGTGAGGTGCTCGCGGAGGAGGGCACCACCCTCGGGGTGGCCAGCAACAACGTGGCGGAGTACCGCGGACTGATCGCCGGACTCACCATGGCCGCCGAGATCGCCCCCGATGCCGACATCGAGGTCCGGATGGACTCCAAGCTGGTCGTCGAGCAGATGAGCGGCAACTGGAAGATCAAGCACCCCGACATGCGGCCGCTGGCCATGGAGGCCAACCGCCTGACGAGCAGCAGGCGAGGCGGCACGACGTACACCTGGGTGCCGCGCGAGCAGAACAAGCACGCCGACCGGCTGGCCAACGAGGCGCTCGACGGCAAGCGGACCGGGATCACCTGGCACATCGGTGAGCACGCGCGCCCGGGGGCCGACGAGGAGGCGGACTCCGCGGTCGAGGAGGCGCAGAGCCCCGAGGGGCAGCGGTCGATCCAGACCGAGGTGTCCGGCTACCGCGGCTGGTCACCGCCCGGCGGGCCGGTGACGACGCTGATCCTGGTGCGGCACGGCGCCACGTCGCTGACGGCCGAGAAGCGGTTCTCCGGCGGGCTCGCCGGCAGCAATCCCGGACTCACCGACGAAGGCCGAGCCCAGGTCCGCGAGGTCGCCGACTGGCTCGCTCCGATCGGCGAGGCGGTCGACGTCGTGGTCACCTCGCCCGTACGCCGGACCCGCGAGTCAGCCGAGATCGTGGCCGAACGCCTCGAGGCGGCCCTGGTCGAGGAGCCCGGGTTCGCGGAGATGGAGTTCGGCAGCTGGGACGGGATGACGTTCGCCGAGGTCCGCGACCGGCGCCCGGACGAGATCGATGCCTGGCTCGGCCACCTCGACGTCGCTCCCGGTGGTGGTGAGACGTTCCGCGAGGTCGAGAAGCGGGTGGAGGATGCGCTGTCGCGCGTGCTCGAGACGTACGTCGGCAAGACCGTCGTCGTGGTCAGCCACGTGACGCCGATCAAGATCCTGGTCGCCCACGCCGTCGATGCCCCGCTGTCCGCGCTGTTCCGGATGGAGCTCTCGACCGCGTCGGTCAGCGTCGTGTCGTTCTTCCCCGAGCCGAGCAGCGACGGCGTCCGCGGCTCGATGCGGCTCTACAACGCCCAGCCACCCGGTGCCGGCCAGATGCTCGACCCGCAGCGCTGGTGAACCCGTCAGAGCTCGCTGACGACGACGTCGAGCCGGATGCCGGTCCTGGTCGCCGGCCCGGTCTCGACGATCCAGCCGAGGTCGGCCAGCAGGGTCGCGAGCGCCGTCGCCGTGCGCGCGTCGCGGCCGTTCTCGAGGACGGTGCGGACCAACCGTCCCTTGGTGGCCTTGTTGAAATGGCTGACCACCTGGCGGCTGCCGTTCATCTCGTGCAGCACCCGGAGTCTGACCACCCGGCGGGCCAGGTCGGGTGCGGGCCGCCAGAACGCCGCGTACGTCGTCGAGCGCAGGTCGACGACGAGCCCGCTGCCGGCTCGCCCTCGCACGACCGGGTCGAGATGGGTCCGCCAGTGCGCCGCCACGCCGCCGAGCCCGGGCAGCGTGACGCCGCCCCCGAGCCGGTACGGCGCGATCCGCTCACCCGGGCGGACCAGCCCGTACAGCGACGACACGATCGCCACCCGGGCCAGGGCCCGTCGATGGGCCGAGGCGTCGAGGGCCGTGAGGCCGAGGGCGTCGTAGAGGACGCCGGTGTAGATCCGTTCCGCGGGTGCCGCCGGCAGCGCCCCGAGCCGCGCGTTACGTCGTACGTCGTCGACCTGGCCGGGGCTGAGCCCCAGCACCCGGATCGCCTCGTCCTCGGGGCCCCGGCACAATCCGACCAGGGCCTCGAGCACCTCCCGACGCGCGTCCGCCAGGACTCCGGCGCCGAGGTCGATCGGCTTCCCCCGCTGCGGCTCGGCCTTGCCCTCGCTGGGCGGCAGCAGGATCAGCACGCGGCGAGGCTAGCGCCCGAACCTCATCACTAGGGTGGGGGCATGTCCTCGAGCCGAGTCGTGCGTGTCCACGCCCGAGACGAGGTCGCCGCGCAGTCGTTGCGCGACGGGATCGCACGGATCCAGTCGGAGCTCGAGGTGACGCCGGCGTTCCCGGCCGAGGTCGAGGAGGCGGCGAGCCGGGCCGCAGCGGCGCCGCGGCTGCCCGATCTCGACCGCACCGACATCCCGTTCGTGACGATCGACCCGGCGTCGTCGATGGATCTCGACCAGGCGCTCCACATCGAGCGTGAGGGCTCGGGCTACGTCGTGCACTACGCGATCGCCGACGTCGCGGCGTTCGTGCGATCCGGCGACGCCGTCGACGTCGCCTCCCACGCACGCGGCGAGACGTTGTACGGCGCCGACTCCAAGATCCCGCTCCACCCGACGTCCCTCTCGGAGGGCGCCGCCTCTCTGCTGCCCGATCAGGTGAGGCCGGCCCTGCTCTGGACGATCCACGTGGACGACACCGGCGAGGGCACCGACGTCCACGTCGGCCGCGCGCAGGTCAGGTCGCGGGCGAAGCTCGACTACGTCGGTGTCCAGCAGGCCATCGACGACGGCACGGCCGACGAGGTGCTGCTGCTGCTCAAGGAGGTCGGCGAGCTCCGGCTGCAACGTGAGGCGGCGCGCGGCGGCATCTCGCTGCCACTGCCCGAGCAGGAGGTCGAGATCACCGGAGACCGGTGGTCGCTGGAGTTCCGTTCGATGATCCCGGCCGAGACGTGGAACGCCCAGATCTCGATGCTGACCGGCTTCGCCGCGGCGTCCCTGATGGTCTACGCACGCGTCGGCCTGCTGCGCACGCTGCCTCCGCCGCGCCAGCACGACTTGCAGCGCCTGCACCGCGTCGCGCGGGCGCTCCACATCGACTGGCCCGCCGAGCAGCTGTACCCCGACTTCATCCGCAACCTCGACTCCCGCAAGCCCGCCGAAGCCGCGATGATCACGGCCTGTGCCAGGCTCCTGCGCGGCAGTGGGTACGTCGCGTTCGACGGCGAGATGCCGGCCGACCCGATCCACGCGGCACTCGCCTCGGAGTACGCCCACGTGACCGCCCCCCTGCGCCGGCTCGGTGATCGGTACGCCGGCGAGATCTGCGTGGCGCTGTGCGCCGGCACCGACGTCCCGACATGGGTTCTCGCCACGCTGTCGGAGATCCCCGACGTGATGAAGGACGCCGGACGCCGAGCCGCCCAGTACGAAGCCATGGTGCTCGGCCTGGTCGAGGCCGGGATCCTGCATCAGCGGGTGGGAGAGACCTTCGAAGGGGTCGTCACGGACGTCGACGAGAAGGACGACACCCGCGGCAGGATCACGATCCAGGACCCCGCCGTCGAGGCGCGCGTGACCTCCTCCGCCGCGCTGCCCCTGGGCACCGAGGCCGAGGTGCGGCTGACCCAGGCCGACATCGACTCCAGGTCGGTCGTCTTCCAGATCGACTGACCCGGGCGCGTGTGAGCGAGGTCCCACACCGCGAAGTTGCCGAGGATTTCGCGCTGAGCGACGAATGCGCTTAACCTTCTGTTGAGACTTCGTCGGGTTGCGACCGACCGGCAATCCCCCCCTCGCCGGACCACCGGGAGCGCCCGACGATGGGCCCAGACACCCCCCAAGACTGTGGCCCTCAAGACGACCGCCCCACCCGCGCGCCTCGCGCTGCCGGTGGGGCGGTCTGTCTGTGGCGGCAACGGCCGCTGCCCCGGCATCGTGCGCGAGCTGCTGCGCGACGCGCGGATCTGCCGCGGGGGCGCGCCGTCGTACGCCGTCGCGTGGCCGGACCAGCCGTCGGTGGTCAGCTCGGAGGCGGCTGGCGGGGTGTGAACGTCACCGCGGCCGGCTCCTCACCGGGCCAGCTCAGGGTGGTGACCGGTGCCGGAGTGGTGGCGACGACCCGGCCGTGTGCGACGACGTGGGTGGGGCGCACCTGGCGCCGCACCGCGTCGTACCCGTCGACCGCGGGCAGCAGCAGGAAGCTCGCCGGCGCGCCGGCGCGGACGCCGTACGCATCGCCGAGCCCGAGCACGGCGGCCGCGCGCGAGGTGACCATCCCGAAAGCCTCCTCGATCTCGTCGCGCGAGAGCAGCTGCGTGGCGTGGGTGCCGACATGGGCGACCTGGAGCGAGTTGGCGGTGCCGAGCGGGTACCACGGGTCCATCACGTCGTCGTGCCCGAAGGCGACGTTGACCCCGGCGGCCAGCAGCTCCTTGACCTGGGTCAGCCCGCGGCGCTTCGGGTAGTCGTCGAAGCGGCCCTGCAGGTGCAGGCTCACCATCGGGTTGCAGACCATGTTGATGCCGGACCGGGCGATGATCCGGTGCAGCTTGTAGCTGTACGCCGGGTTGTACGAGCCCATGGCCGTCGTGTGGCTGGCGGTCACCCGCTCGCGCAGGCCCGACCTGGCCGCCCGCGTGGCGAGCACCTCGACGAACCGCGACTGCTCGTCATCGATCTCGTCGCAGTGGGCGTCGACGCGCAGGCCGTGCCGGTCGGCGAGGTCGACGGCGATCTCCACCGAGCGCACGCCGTCCTCCCGGGTGTCCTCGAAGTGCGGGATCGCACCGATCACGTCGACGCCACGCCGGGCCGACTCGGTCAGCAGCTCCTCGCCGCCCGGGAACGAGCAGATGCCCTCCTGGGGGAAGGCCACCAGCTGCAGGTTCACCACGTCGCGGACCCGGTCGCGGACCTCGAGGAGTGCGTCGAGCGCGACCAGTGACGGGTCGGTGACGTCGACGTGGCTGCGGACGTGGAGGGTGCCGTTCGCGGCGTACCAGCGCAGGGTCTGCTCGGCCCGTTCGATCACGTCCTCGCGGGTGAGCATCGGCTTGCGCTCGGCCCAGCAGGCGATGCCCTCCCATAGCGTGCCGCTCTTGTTCCAGCGCGGCTGACCGGCGGTGAGCGCCGCATCGAGGTGCACGTGCGGCTCGACGAACGGCGGGGTCGCCCAGGCGCCGCCGCCCGCGATGACCTCCCGGGCCTCGACCGGATCGTCGGCGACGGGGGTAGCGCCGACGATCCGGCCGCCGTCGACGTGGAGGTCGACGGCCGAGAGCTCGCCGGTCTCCTCGTCGCGGACCCGGACGTCTCGGACCAGCAGGTCGATCACGAGCCGCTCTCCGGACGTGCCATGAGGCAACAGATCTCGAACCCGAGCGTCGCCGCGGCCAGCGACGTGATCTCGGCGTGGTCGTAGGCCGGGCTGACCTCGACCAGGTCGGAGGCGACGATCTGCTCGCGGGGCAGGGCGCGCACCAGCGCAAGCAGCTCGCGCGAGGTCAGACCTCCCATCTCCGGCGTTCCGGTGCCGGGTGCGAACGCCGGATCCAGGACGTCGATGTCGATGGAGAGGTAGATCGGGTTGTCTCCGACGCGACGTCGTACCCGCTCGGCGACCTCGGCCACGCCGAGCCGGTCGATGTCGTCGGCCCGGATGATCTCGAAGCCGAACCGGGCGTCGTCGACGAGGTCCTGCGCACTGTAGAGCGGGCCGCGGATGCCGACATGGCTGCCGGCGTCCTGGATCAGCAGTCCCTCCTCGTGCGCGCGCCGGAAGATCGTGCCGTGGGTGCGGTCCGCCCCGAAGTAGCTGTTCCAGGTGTCGAGGTGCGCGTCGAAGTGGATCAGCGCGACCGGACCGTGCTTGCGGGCGACGGCGCGCAGGCCACCGAGGGCGATGGTGTGGTCGCCGCCCAGCATGACCGGGCGCCCCTCGGACGCGAGCAGCTCGTGGACGCCGTCGTCGACCTGTTGGAGGGCGGCGTCGATGTCGAACGGGTTGCACGGCACGTCCCCGGCATCGACCGCCTGCAGCACGGCGTACGGCGAGACGTCCTGGGCCGGGTTGTACGCCGGCCGGAGGTGCCGGGACGCCTGTCGGATCGCGCTCGGACCGAAGCGGGCGCCGGGGCGGAACGAGACGCCGCCGTCGAACGGCGCGCCGAGCAGCGCGACGTCGAAGCGGCCGACCTCGTCGATCCGGGGGAGGCGGGCGAACGTCGAGGCACCGGCGTACCGCGGCACCTGGGTGCCGTCGACGGGTCCGAGAGGTGTGTCGGTCATGGGGTGCTCATCGGATCTCCGGCTGGGGGAAGACGCGGGGGGTCAGCGCGAGCGAGCGGACGTGCTCGGCGATCTCGCGGCCGGTGGCGAACCAGAGTCCGGACAGGCCGGCCATGGTCTCGATCAGGGTCTCGAGCGCCCGGAGGCGGCCGAGGCGCCCGCTCAGGAAGGGGTGGATGGTCAAAGTGAAGCACGAGCCGTGCCGGTGTGCCTCGGTCAGCTCGCCGGTCCACAACGCGAGCGCCTTCGCGGGGTCCTCGATGACTCCGGGGCCGAACAGGTCGGGCACGAACGCGAACTGCTCCCAGTCGTCGAGCGCCCACGCGACCGGGATCTCGACGATGCTCCTCGCGCCGGCGCCCGGGCGCTCGGCCAACTCGTAGGGAAGGTCGGAGTCCATCAGGCTGGAGTCGTAGACGAACCCGCGGTCGAGCAGCAGCTCGGCGCTGGCGTACGTCGTCTCCCACATGGGGGCGCGGTACCCCACCGGCCTGACCCCGACGACCCGCTCGAGCGCGTCGAGGCCGCGGTCGAGCACGTCGGCCTCCTGCTGCCGGGTCATCCCGGCGATGGCCTCGTGGAGGTAGCCGTGGTGGGCGATCTCGTGGCCCTCGTCGCGCACCCGCCGGAGCAGGTCGGGGTAGCGCTCGGCGGTGTAGCCCGGGCAGAAGAACGTCGCGCGCAGGTCGTGCCGCGTCAACAGGTCGAGGACTCGCGGCATCCCGGTCAACGGCCCGTACGCCTGGTGAGACATCGCCGAGAGCCGGTTTCGGCTCTCGGGGTCGACGGTGAGCGCGACGTCCTCGGCGTCCATGTCGAAGCCGAGGAACGCCGCGGCGCGTCCGCCGTCCGGCCAGGCGACCGGTCCGGCCGGCTGGGTCACGTCGTGGGTCTGCTCCTCGTCGGGACCCGGCATCACGCGCTTTCGGCGCCGAGGGCGGGCGTCGCGGGGGCAGTACGACGCGACAGTGCGACGTAGGAGAGGAAGCCGGCCACGATCGCACCCGCCAGCCAGGACAGGTCGATGCCACCGAGGTGCTTGGCGGCCGGACCCTGGAGATAGGACGGGATGCCGTACTCGAACATCCAGGTCGCCACCATGCCGAGCAGGAACGGGATGATCGCCTCCCAGATCACGTCCGGGACGTGGGGAGAGCCCGGTGGCTCGAAGAGGGCGTTGACGTCGATCTGCTGCTTGGCGATGCCGTAGTAGTACACGAGCATGATCGCGCCCCACGGCGCCACCCAGGTGACAAGCCCGGCGAGCCAGCCGTCGAGGTTCGTCGCGAAGTCGCCGTTGAGGATCAGGTAGATCGTGAAGATCGTGGCGAGGACGCCCACGCCGTACGACAGCCGACGTCGGTCGATGTTCCAGTCGAGGGTCTGCGCGCACAGGCCGCACGAGTAGATGTTGAGCACGTTCGTGGCGATCGGCCCGTGGAGCACCAGCAGGAGCACGGGGATCGCCAGGCCGCCGAACGCATTGACGACGAGCTGACCGGGGTCGATGTCCTGCGAGACGGTGGCCAGGGTGGCGCCGAAGATGCCGAGCCAGACGGTCGGGATGAACTGGCCGAGCACGCTGCCGAGGTAGAGCTTGCGGCGCGACACACTCCGCGAGACGAAGCGCGAGTAGTCCGACGCGTACGCGAACCAGGTGATGCCCCACCCGATGCCGATCGCGGTCATCAGGGTGGTCAGCGAGCTCCACAGCGCCTTGCCGTGCAGCCCGGCGCCGGCGTAGCCCCAGTCGACGTTGGTCGTGTCGGACGTCCAGGCCACGATCGTCATCGCCAGCAGCACGAGGATCGTGATCGGCACCGTCCAGCGCTCGAAGCGGGCGATCGCCCGGAAGCCGATCGCGGCCAGCCAGACCTGGATCGCCATGATCACGATCGCGACCGTGATCTTGAGCCCGTCGCCGCCGTGGATGCCGATCTTGTCGAAGAGCGCGACGACCAGGTCGAGGATGATCCAGGTGTTGATGGCGCACCAGCCGATGGCCAGCAGGCCCTGGAGGGCGGCGGGAAGGTAGGCGCCGCGCCTGCCGAACGCCGCGCGCGAGAGCACCATCTGGCTGACCGCGGTCTGCTGGCCCATCAGCACGAAGAAGCCGAAGACCGCCATCCCGATCAGGTTGCCGATGACCAGGACCCCGACCGTCTGCCACAGGCTCAGGCCGAGGTAGATGCCCAGGGCGCCGAGCACCCAGTTGATCGGGGCGATGTTGGCGCCCATCCAGATCCAGAACTGGTGGGCGACGGTGGAGGTCCGAGCGTTCTCCGGGATGGGGACGAGGGTGTGTTCGACGGCTTCGGTGACACCGAGCTCATCGGCGTTGATCGACACGGTTCCTCCGGGTCTGACGGGTGTTCGGCTGCCGGGCAGTCAATTCCCGCCTTGCATCATCTGTCAAGGTATGTTGTCGCATCAGTCAACGTCGTCACGTCCGTGCGCCGTGCCGATCTGCCGGTCCCGGGGAGGATGGTCATGTCGGTCGAGCCGCAGTCCGCGCCGCCCGACGGTGAGGTGGGCCCGCGACTGCGTCAGCTCCGGGAGCTGAAGGCGCTGTCGGCGCGCCAGGTGGCAGAGCGCGCCGGGGTGTCCGCGGCGTACCTCAGCCGCCTCGAGAACGGCCGGATCAGCCCGACCGTCGCCACCCTCGCCCGCCTGGTCTCGGCGATGGGGGAGACGATGGCGACGCTCTTCCAGGACGCCCCGGGCGTCGCGACCCCCGTCGTACGCCGCGCCCAGCGCCACCTGATGCGCAGCCGCGGCGTCTTCGACTCGCAGGTGACGCCGGGCTGGGCGACCCGGCTGGAGATCCTCGAGTCACTCGTCGAGCCCGGCGGGGGGAGCAGCGGCCGGCTGCACACCCACGCCGGCGAGGAGGAGTGCGTGCTCGTGCTCGAGGGCGAGCTCGAGCTCTGGCTCGCTACCGACCGCCACCACCTGGACGTCGGCGACTCCGCCACCTTCGACTGCCGTACCCCCCATCGTTGGCGCAACCCGTCCACCGAGCCGTCGCGGGTGCTCTGGATCATCACCCCGGCCAGCTACTGACGGGTCCGTCGGCGAAACGTTGGTTTCTCTGGGTGGCCGCCCGGGCCCAACAGGGGCACACTGGGGCGCGACCCTTTGACGTTCTCCGGGGGGATGAACGCGTGGATGACCGAGATGTGGCGTCGTTGGTAGGCGGTATCGCGATCGTGACCATGCTGATGGTCATCGGCTGGCTGCTGGTGGTGCGGGCTTCCGGCCCGAGCAGCGGCCCCGATCAGGCAGGTCTCAGCGGTGCGCTGTCCTCCGCTACCCCCTCCCTGCAGCAGCAGGTTCAGCCGGACCAGGTGCGGCGCTGCATCGAACCGGACCAGGCACGGCGCCCGCACGGGCACTCCACGAGCATGTTCCGGATGGGCAAGATGTCGCTGCCCGCGAGCCGGATCTGGCTGGCGTACGGCGTGCCCTGGTGCGCCTCCGCGGTGCCCTTGTCGTCCGCGGGGCCGTCGTCGACGGCGCCCTTCTCGTCCCTCGTGCCCTTCCAGTCCCTGATGCCCTTCCCGTCCGCGGCTCCCTCCACGTCCGCGGCGCCATCCACGTCCACAAGTCCATCCCCGTCCGAGCTGCCCTTCCCGTCCGGGCTGCCCTTCCCCTCTGGGCTGCCGTACTCGTCCCCGCCGTCGTCGTCGTCCGCCCCGCCGTCGTCGTCCGCCCCGCCGTCGTCGTCCGCACCGCCGTCGTCGTCCGCACCGCCCTCGTCGTCCGCACCGCCCTCGTCGCTCGCGTCCAGCTCGCCGTGAGTGCCGGTCTCGCCAGGGCTCGTCGACAGGGTCGCGTCGTCGTACCGTGACCGTCGTACGGTGGGGAGATGGCAGCCGGCGCGCTCCCGACGACCGCCGCCCTGGTGATGGCGGCGGCGTTGCTGGTCTCCTGTGGTGAAGCCTCCAGCCGGTCGAAGGAGTCGGCCCCACAGCCGGCACAGCGGCCGGCACAGCGGCCGGCACAGTCGTCGCCGCGTGCGCCGTCCGCACCTCCGTCGGTGCGCGATGCCGTCGAGACGAAGGTCTCTCGGGTCACGGTCAGCGACGGGCGACCACGGCCGGCGACGCTGACCATCCCTGCCCTGGGACTCCATGACCTGGCTGTCGTGCCCTATCGCGGCCGGACCGACGACGCGCACGGCACCCTCATCCAGGACGGCGGCGCGGCAGCGAGTCCGTTCGGTGCCCACGGAGGCGTCGGCCCGGGTGGGCTCGGCAACTACCAGATCACTGCCGCGGTGCCGGGCCGTCCGGGTGCGCCGCCCAGGCGGGCGTTCCTCACCCTGTCCACCTGCGCGACGTGGGAGGACCATGCCGCTGGCAACTACTGGGTCGACGAGCTCCACAACCCCGAGCACCGCCTCGACAAGATCGGCGTGCTCGTGCGGACCGTGTCGATCTAGCGGGTCTCCCACGTCGGAAGCGCCTGCTGCGCGATGACACTCATCCGACCAGGATGACGCTAGGTCGTCCAGATCGCCGGAGGGTTGGGTTCCGACAACGCCGGAGCGAGGGGATAGGGCCCGCGTGAACCTTCTCGTCGGCCTTGCCGTGATGATCGTCGTCACCGCCCTGACCGTCTCATCGATGCTGTTGGTGCGTCGACGCGCACCGGAGGGCAGCTACTTCACCGACGGTGATCGTGCCTCGGGAGTGTTCGGGGTTCTGGCCACGGGTTTCTCGGTGCTGCTCGGGTTCATCATCTTCCTGGGGTTCACGTCGTACGACGCCTCGCGGTCGGGCGCCGAGGAGGAGGCGACCATCGTGGCGCAACAGGTCCAGACGGCTCAGTTCCTCCCCGGGGACTCACCGACGAGGCTCACCGGGGAGCTGACCTGCTACGCCCGTTCGGTGGCGGGGACGGAGTGGAACGCCCAAGGCGACGGAACCCTGGGCGACCAGATCAACCCGTGGGGTGCCGCGATGTTCAAGACGATCTCGCAGGTCCACCCACGGACGGCGACGGAGCAGTCCGCCTACGACCGCTGGATGGACCAGACCTCGGATCGTGAGCAGGCGCGGATCGCGCGGGTGCACGGCGCGGAAGGGATCATCCCGGCGCCCCTGTGGGTGGTCCTCTTCGTGATCTCCGGTGTCATCTTCGGCTATCTGTTGTTCTTCGCCGACCCGGCAGAGGGCGCCGTCACGCAGGGCATGCTCATCGGCAGCGTGACGGTCGTGATCACGCTCCTCCTGATGCTCCTGGTGTTCTTCAACCACCCGCACGGCGCAGGGGTGGGCAGGCTTCAGCCCACGGCGATGGAGCGAACCATCCGACTGATCGACACGGAGGTCGGGGTGGCCGGACTCACGGTGACGCCTCCCTGTGACGAGGACGGGAATGTCCGCTAGCGAACCGGTGACCGAGAGCCGGTCCTGGCAGGAGCTACTGGTCACCGTGCTGCTGGTGGTGGCCGCGCTTGGCACGTCGTGGAGCAGCTACCAGGCCACCCGGTGGAACGGCGAGCAGGCGGCCGCGGCGGGGCGCACCAACGCCATCCGG
The DNA here is from genome assembly GCF_036493135.1 of Nocardioides sp. Classification (GTDB taxonomy): domain Bacteria; phylum Actinomycetota; class Actinomycetes; order Propionibacteriales; family Nocardioidaceae; genus Nocardioides. The sequence continues at coordinate 30,896 of NZ_DASXQG010000013.1, forward strand.
ATCGATGCCGCGCGGGCCCAGGGCCTGTCCCAGTCCCAGACGCAGGTCGATGTCGCCACCTTCATCGCGTGGGCCGACGCGCACGGGCAGGGGGACCGCAAGCGCGCCGACTTCTTCGTGGAGCGCTTCCGCGACGAGTTCCGGCCGGCGTTCGAGGCGTGGATGGCGACCAGGCCGTTCACGAACGCCGATGCGCCGCCGACGCCGTTCGCCATGGACGAGTACCAGGTCGCCTCCCGAGACGAGGCGGCGCGGCTCGACGCCTCCGCCGAGGCGTCGGCTGCGGAGGTGCGTCTCGACATCCAGCGGTCCAGCAACTACGTGCTGACCGTCGTGCTCTACGCTGTGGTGCTGTTCTTCGCCGGGATGAGCACGAGGCTGCGGAACCGTCGCCTGCGCTGGGTGCTGACGGTGGCGGGATGTGCCGTCCTGGTCGCCGCTCTCACCTGGGTCGCGACCCTCCCGGTGAGCGTCGCGGTCTGAGACCACGTGGGCCGCAGGTGACGGGGCCGGGATTTCCCGGCCTAGGGTCGTCGACACCATGAACCGCGACGACGTCCTCGCCTTCTGTCTCGGTCTTCCCGGGGCACAGGAGACCTATCCCTTCGGAGACGGCGTGGCCGTCTGCAAGGTCGGCGGGAAGATGTTCGCCCTGGTGAACCTCGAGGACGACCCCGTCGTCAACCTCAAGTGCGATCCGGCCCGCGCTCTCGAGCTGCGCACGGCGTACCCCGGCATCCGCCCGGGATACCACCAGGACAAGCGGCACTGGAACTCGGTCGACCTCGACGGATCCATGGAGGACGACGTGGTCCGCGGCCTGATCGAGGACTCCTACGACCTCGTGGTCGCCGGCCTCACCCGAGCCGTGCGCGACCAGTTGCGGCTCGCGGCGGCATCGGCATCTGAACGGTGCCGGGGACGCCGCGATGGCGGAGGGGCTGGTCTGTAGGCCGGGTTCTGTTCCCGGGTGCCTCGCGGCGTCCCGTTCGGCGGCCATCCATCTCGGACCACCGTTGCCGATGGTCTCGTGCGGTCCACCCGCGCACTCGGGCGGGCAGCCCTCGGACGTGCGCTGTTCGACCTTGCTCCGGGCGGGGTTTGCCAAGCCGGTCCGGTCGCCCGGGCCGCTGGTGGTCTCTTGCACCACCGTTTCACCCTTACCGCGGTCCGAAGACCACGGCGGTCTGTTCTCTGTGGCACTGTCCCGCGGATTGCTCCGGGTGGGTGTTGCCCACCGCCCTGCCCTGGGGAGCCCGGACCTTCCTCGACGTAAGCAGTACGCCGCGGCCGCCCGACCAACCCCTCCGCGCCGACATCGTAGGGCCATCGGGATGTGCCCGGGAAATGGCGGAACGCCGGGCCGACCCGGTGAGGGTGGTCGACCCGGCGTTCCAGATGTGACGCCCGAGGGCGTCGGGTCAGCCGATCCCGAGCATCAGCTGAGGTTCAGCGAGGTGTCGTCGATGACGAAGTTGCTGGCCAGCGAGACGTCCTCGGTCCCGGTCCACTTGATCGTCACCGTCGTGCCCGCGTACGACGACAGGTCGTAGGTGTGCACGGCGTACCCCGTGTTGTGGTTGAGGTTGCTGAACGTCGCCTTGGAGGCGCCGTTCGTGGTGAGCGTCAGCTTGTCGTACGCCGTGGTGCCCGTCGTCTCCGCGGTGTCGACGTGCAGGTAGAACGACAGCGATGCGTGACAGCCCGCCGGGATCGCCACCGACTGCGACAGCGTGTCGGTGTGGGTGGTCCCGTAGCCGTCCAGCCAGGCCTTCCAGCTGCCGGAGCGAGCCGGCTCACCGGTCGAGCTGTCGATGACACCGGACGTCGTGGCCCACACGGTGTTGCCGGACTCGAAGCCGGGGTTGCCCAGCCTCTGGCCGGAGCAGCCACCGCCACCACCGCCGCCGATCGTCCACGTGAACCCGATCGACCCGAAGGCGCCGGTCGTGTCCGTCGCCTTGACCGTCGGGTTGTACGTCGCAGCCGTGGTGGGCGTCCCGGTGATCAGGCCGGTCGAGGAGTTGATCGACAGACCCGCGGGCAGACCGGTCGCCGACCAGGTCAGCGTCTGGCCGGACTGCGAGTCGGTGCCGGTCATCTGCAGAGACGCGGCCGTGCCGACCGTGCCGGCCTGGTTGCCCGGGTTGTTCACGGTGACGGTGTTGGTGCCGCCACCACCGGTGCAGGTCGGGTCGCCGGACTGGGCCGGCACCGACACGGCGTTCCACGCGGCCTTGGTGGCGTTGAACAGCCCGCAGGTCGCGTCGAGGTTCTTCGCCGCGGTCAGCGTCCAGGTGCGGTACTTCAGGTACGACGACGAGCTGGTCTTCATCTGCATCGCGTTGTACATGATCTGCTCGGCCTTCTGGATGCCGACCCCGGTCACTGACGAGCTGTTGCAGGTCGGGCTGGTCGGCTGCCCGTTGGTCGGGCTGGTGCCCTCGGCCAGCAGGTAGAACCAGTGGTTGCCCGGACCGGCCGCCGCGTGGACCTCCTCGTTCGGGATGGACGACGAGTAGCAGTTGTCGTCACCGGCGAGCGAGGGGTTGTACATGTAGCGGATCGGGCCCGAGCCGACCAGGTTGACCGTCTCGCCGACCGTGAAGTCCGGGGTGTCGATCGGGTTGTTGGCGTACCACTCGGTCGCGGCGCCGAACGTGTCGGCGACGAACTCCTGGGTGCCGTTGCCCGAGATGCCGCCCGGGGTGTGGTCGTCGACGCCGTGACCCTGCTCATGGCCGAGCACGTCGAGCACCGGGATCCACTGGCCCTGGGTGTTGTGGCCGATCTGGACCTGGGTGCCGTCGTAGTAGGCGTTCTCGTCGTCGAGGCCGATGCGGATCGGCCAGCCGCCGCCGGAACCGTTCAGGCCGTTGCGGCCGTCCCACGTCGAGAGCATGTTGTTCTCGACGTTCTCGACGTACATCGCATCCACACATGCCGTCTCGCGGTCGGTCTTGACGCCGGTGCCCCAGTTGTCGTCCGGGCCAGTGAACGTCGTGTTGTTCGACGCGTTCTGGCACGAGATCGACGGGTGGTTCGGGTCGGTCATGGAGTACGTCGATCCCGAGTGCGTCGTCGGGATCGTCAGGCTGCTGCCGTCCCAGGCGGAGTTTCCGGTGCCGTCGGCGACGCGCTCACGGGCCTGCAGGACCTTGCCGCTGCGGGCGTTGACGACGACGTCCTTGATCGAGGGCTCAACGCCTCGGTGCCCGGTGACCCGCGTCTCCCAGCCGAGCCGGGACGTGGCGTTGTGCTGCCAGACGACGAGGTGGGCCGGGGTGTTGCCGGTGACGTTCGGGACCTGGCGCCGCGCCGTGCGCACCGCCGCGGCCTTGCCGAGGGTGGGCTCGACGGAGCGGAGGTGGACCTGGTGGGACTGAGCCACGGAGGTGCCGAGGATCTGGCCGTCGGAGTTCGTGACGACGACGAAGTCGCCGCCCACGACCGGCAGGCCGCGATAGGTGCGGTCGTACGGCGCGTACTGGATGCCGTGCGAGGACACGACGGGCTTGGCCTGGAACGCGTCGTGCGCGCTGACCTTGAGTGCCGGCGGCTTGCTGGCCACCAGCTGGCGTGCCGACTGGGCCGCCAGAGCACGCGCGCTCTGCCCGTGCGTCGGGGCGGCAGCGTTCGCGCCGTGGGGGACCGCGGCGAGTGCCGCCCCCACCAACGCAGCGGCCGCGAGCCCGCCGAGATGACTCCTGCTCATGCTGTCTCCTGGATCCGGGCCGTGGCCCTTCCGGACGGTTCCGCTCGGGGGGCGGATGCCGTCAGCGATGGCTCGACCGGGTGACGGCCGGGCCCACGGTCGCCCCGGGGTGCGGGGCGACCGTTGCGAACAGTGGCCCTCGCCGGGAGGGGGGTCAACGAGTCCCGATCTGCAGGTTTGTGCATTGCACGAAGATGAGCAGGAAGCCGCCGCGCCTCGGGTCTGCGCCGTACGGCGCGGGATGAACGGTCCAAGGGACCGGGCGACGACGAAAGAGTCCGCGGGGCGACCCAGGGCCGACGGAAAAGCTACGGCAGGGTCAGGATCTCGGCGCCGTCGTTGGTCACCAGCAGGGTGTGTTCGAACTGGGCGCTGGGCCGCCCGTCGGCGGTGACGACGGTCCAGCCGTCGTCCCACATCACCCACTCGTGCGTGCCCAGGTTGAGCATCGGCTCGATCGTGAAGGTCATCCCCGGCCGGATCTCGTCGTCGAAGCGGGGGTCGTCGTAGTGGGGGATGACCAGGCCGCTGTGGAACGACGTGCCGATGCCGTGGCCGGTGAACTCGCGCACCACGCCGTACCCGAACCTCCTGGCGTAGGCCTCGATCACGCGACCGACGACGTTGACACGGCGTCCGGGCTTGACGGCCCTGATCGCCCGCTCGAGCGCCTCGCGGGTGCGCTCGACGAGCAGGCGGGTCTCCTCGTCGACGTCGCCGGCGAGGAACGTGGCGTTGGTGTCTCCGTGCACGCCGTTGAGATAGGCGGTGATGTCGATGTTGACGATGTCGCCGTCCTCGAGCACGCGGGCGTCCGGGATGCCATGGCAGACGACCTCGTTGACGCTCGTACACAGCGACTTCGGGAAGCCCTTGTAGCCGAGGGTCGACGGGTAGGCGCCGTGGTCGCAGAGGTACTCGTGGCCGACCCGGTCGAGCTCGTCGGTAGTGACGCCGGGAGCGACGTGCTCGCCGACCACGTCGCGTGCCTGCGCGGCCAGCCGGCAGGCGATCCGGATCTTCTCGATCGTCTCGGCGTCCTTGACCTCGTTGCCGGTGAACGGCGCGGGCGCGGGCTTGTCGACGTACTCCGGTCGGGCGATGGACTCCGGCACGGAGCGACGCGGCGAGATCGTGGCCGGGGCGATCGCGGTCGTGGACATGGGTCGAGTCTACGGACGCTCGACCAGTCGGTCGTAGGCTCCTGTCCATGGCCAAGTACTGGTTCTGCGTCAAGCACCATGCGGTCGAGACGGGCCCCGACATCTGCCCGCCGATCGATCGATTGGGGCCCTACGACTCCGTGGCCGAGGCGGAGCGGGCGCTGGAGAAGGCGCAGGAGCGCAACGAGGAGTGGGACAACGACCCGGAGTGGAGCGACGAGACCGACTGGGCCGGGCTCCCGAAGCGCCGTCGCCCGGAGTGACGCCGGCAGCTCCGCGGCAGCCGTCGCGCCCCACCCAGCCGCCCGCTCCGCCACGGCTCTCGCCGCTGCCGTTCGCCGGGATGATCGGCCTGGCATGCGTGCTGTTCCTCGATCTCGGCAGCACGGTCGTGCTGCCGTGGTGGGGGGTCGCCCTGCTCGTGCTGGCCTGGGTGGCGCTCTTCGTCGTGGCGTGCGCCTGGTGGACGCCGCACCCGCGCCGGCTCCCGTGGCTGGCTGTCGTCGGGGTCGTGCTCTGGATCGTGGTCGTCGTCGGCGTCAACCTCGCGACCCGGTGAGCCTCGGATAGTACGTATCAAAAGGCCGGTCGCCGCACCCGGGCCACCCGCGGATTGATACGTACTATCGCCTAGAGCCACCCGTGGGAGGTGGCGATCTGGACGGCCTCGGAGCGGTTCGCGGCGCCGGTCTTGCCGATGGCCGAGGACAGGTGGTTGCGGACGGTCCCCTGGGAGAGATGGACCCGACCGGCGATCGTGGCCACGGCGGCGCCGTCGGCGGCGGCCCGGAGGACGTCGGTCTCGCGCTCGGTCAGGGGCGAATCACCGATGGTGAGGCTGTCCATGGCCAACGCCGGGTCGACGACGCGCAACCCTTGGTGCACCCGGCGTACGGCGTCGGCGAGCTGGGCCGCAGGTGTGTCCTTCACGATGAACCCGTCCGCACCGGACTGCATCGCCCGACGCAGGAACCCGGGGCGGCCGAACGTCGTGACGATCAGCACCCGCGTGGACGGTGAGACCCGTCGTACCTCGGCGGCCGCGCTGATCCCGTCGAGGCCCGGCATCTCAACGTCGAGGAGCGCGACGTCGGGCCGGTGTTCGAGCACGGCCGGGACGACCGCGTCGCCGGAGGCGACCTCGGCGACGACCTCGAGGTCGGGCTCGAGGCTCAGCAAGGCCGAGAGGGCGCCGCGCACGAGCGCCTGGTCATCGGCCAGGAGGATCCGGATCGTCACGGGACGACGACCCTGAGCGAGAAGCCCGGGCTCAGCGACTGGGTGACGACCGTGCCACCGAGGGCGGCCGCGCGTTCGCGGAGACCGGTCAGGCCGTTGCCGACACCGGCGGCCTCCGCGCCGCGTCCGTCGTCGCGGACCTCGACCTCGTGCTCGCGGAGGACCACGGTGCAACGTCGGGCGCCGCTGTGCCGGATGACGTTGGTGATGCCCTCGCGCACCGCCCACGCGAAGAGCTCGCGCCGGTCACTCGGGATGTCGTCCGTCGTGTTCGGGAGCTCGGCGGTGATCTCGGCCGCGGACAGAGCCACCCGCGCGCGGGAGAGCTCGCCGGGGAGCGTCAGCTCGCGGTACCCCTCGACCGCGCGTCGTACGTCGGACAGCGCGTCGCGCGAGAGCCGCTCGAGGTCGGCCAGCTCGGCCCGTGCGCGGTCGGCGTCCACGTCGATGAGCCGGTTGGCCAGCTCGGCCTTCACCGTGATCACGGTCAGGGAGTGGCCGAGGATGTCGTGCAGGTCGCGGGCGAACCGGTTGCGCTCGTCGTCCAGGGCCAGCCGGGCGTTCTCCTCGCGGACGGCCAGCACCTCGGTGTTGCGGTTGATGGACTGCGAGATGCCCCAGATAGCCAGGGTCGCGACCAGCGTGCCAAAGAGGATGCCCTCGTCGCGGTGCCAACCGGGCACCCACACGGTCGCGGCGTACGCCGAGAGCGCCACGACGATCGACACCAGCCACGCCCAGCGGGTCTGTAGGCACATCACGCAGGCCACCGCGATGTAGACGGCCGCGGCATCGCCCTTCTGCCCGATCGTCGCGCTCATGATGACCGCCAGGACGATCAACGCGAGCACGACCGCGAGTCCCTGTGAGGCGCGCAGCGGTGACCGGAACGGCATCCCGGTACGCCGCCAGCGCATCGCCACGAAGACCGTCAGGTAGATCGCGGCGAACACCAGCGTGGCCACGACCCCGATCCAGCCGCGTAGGTCCTGCCGGTCCCACGCCGCGGCCAGGGGGGAGAGCAGGTAGAACAGCCAGATCGCGGCGAACATCAGCCCCCACCGACGCGGACCGGTGGGCCGGTCCGCGTCGACGGGGGTGGTGCTCATGGCCGACACGCCAGTCAGGCTAGTCACACGCGGGCCGTGTCCTTGCTCATCCGCCAGGCGGCGCCCGCCACGAAGATCGCGAACCAGCCGACCGCGTTGACGACGGCGTACCAGGGCAGCTCCTGCGTCAGTAGCGAGCGGGCGATCTCGGCGACGCCGTACATCGGGGTCCAGTAGGCGATGTGGCGCACCACGTCGCTGTACTGGTCGAGCGGGATGAACACGCCCCCCAGGAAGGACAGCAACGCAAGCCCGGGGCCGAGGATCTGCATCGCGTTCTCGCCGGGCACGACGTACCCGATGAAGACGCCGAGCGCGGCGAAGGTGAGGGTGCACGCCAGGGTCAGCAACGGCGTGAGGATCCAGACGTACGTGGGCATCTCGGCCTTGCCCTGCAGGACGCCGACGACGTTGACCGCCGTGATCGCGAGGGCACCCATGACGAGGGCGACCAGGGCCTTCGTCACGATGTAGACGACAGGGTTGAGCGGCGTCAGCCGCAGCTGCCGCGACCACCCGAGCGACCGCTCCAGGGCGACCATCGAGCCGCCCGCGGCTGCCGTGAGGGCCGCGCCGTACAGGGCCATCGAGATCAGGATGTACGCCGCCACGTTGCCCGAGCCGGACGGGTCGTCCCATCCCTTCTGGCCGCCGAAGCTGAGCAGCAGCGCCGCGGGCAGGATCAGCGTGAAGATGATGGTCCGCCGGTTGCGGAGCATCCGCCTGAGCTCGATCCCGAGCACGGTCAGGTTGAAGCCACCGAGGGGCGGGACCCGGCGGACGGTCGGGTCGATGGTCTGCGTGGTCATGCCGAGACTCCTTGGTCAGCTGTGGCGGTCGCGGTGGGAGTGGTGTCGCGGTCGTCGCCGGTGAGGCTGAGGAACGCGTCCTCGAGCCCCCGGGCGGTGATCTCGAGGTCGTGCGCGCCGGTCTCGGTGAGGAGGTAGCGCGCGATCTCGTCGGTGTCCTTCGCGTGGATGTAGACGGCGTCGCCGCGCACGTCGACGCTCTCGACCCCGGCCAGCCCGGAGAGACGGCGCGGATCGGCACCCGGGAGCGTGGCCCGCACGGTGCGGCCCGCGGCCAGGGCCTTGATCTGGCTGCCGGTTCCGTCCGCGACGATCCGGCCGTGGCTGATCAGCACGATCCGGTCGGCGTACTGGTCGGCCTCCTCGAGGTAGTGCGTCGCGAAGAGGACGGTGCGGCCCTTCTCGGCATCGCTGCGGATGGCCGACCAGAAGGCGCGCCGGCCCTCGACGTCCATGCCGGTGGTCGGCTCGTCGAGCAGGAGCAGGGCCGGGTCCGGCAGCAGGGCCATCGCGAACCGCAGCCGTTGCTGCTCGCCGCCGGAGGACTTGCCGACCTTGCGGTCCGCGATGTGCTCGATGCCGGCCCGCCGGAGGACCTCTTCGACGGGCGTCGTGTCGGCGAACAGGCTCGCGGTGTACTGCACGGTCTCGCGGACGGTGAGGTCCTTCAACAGGCCACCGGTCTGCATGACGGCCGAGACGAGGCCGCGGGCGATGGCCTGGCGCGGCTGGAGGCCGAGCACCTCGACCGAACCGGTGGTCGGGTGCGAGAGCCCGAGGACCATGTCGATGGTGCTGGTCTTGCCGGCGCCGTTCGGGCCGAGGAAGGCCACGATCTCGCCCTGCTCGAGAGTCAGGTCGATCCCGCGGACGGCGTGGACGGAGCCGAAGTCCTTGGTGACCCCGGCGATCTGGACGGCGGGCACGTCCTCGGCGGTGGTGCCGGGCGTTCCCGAGAGGCTGGTCTGTGTCATGGCTCAAGACTGGCCGAGCGGGCGCCGCGAGCCCTCACACAGCCATCACGACTTGGCCGTGACGTTTGTCAGGTCTCGAACCTAGGCGTGGGGACTGATCCTGAGCACCTTGTCCCGACCACTGCCGTTGTCGGTGGTCACCAGCAGGTCGCCGTTGGGGGCGGTGGTGACCGCACGAAGCCGGCCGGCGTGGGTCAGTGCGCTCGGCACCCTCACCCACCGGAGGTGACCCGAGTGGTCGAACCACAGGAACAGCAGTCGCGACGCCTTGAGCGCCGCCACGGCCAAGGCGCCACGGTAGGAGCCCCATCCCGAGGCGCGCCCCGTAGGCACCCAGTCGGCGCCGCTCGTGGCCAGGGTGGGGAAGCCGGACGACCACCGCGCCGCTACCTGGGGGCCCGGCAGCGACCGGTCGGTCATCGGGACCGACTCGTTGTAGCCGGGCACCGGGTTCCAGCCGTAGTCCGCGCCGTTGCGCAGGAGGTTGACCTCGTCGTCGCGGTCCGGGCCGTGCTCGACCGACCACAACGTGCCGTCGGTCCGCTGGCTCAACCCCTGGACGTTCCGGTGGCCCCACGTGTGGATGTAGCGCTTGGCCTGGTTGTGCGCGTGACCCCAGCGGTTGCCGGGCCACGGCTTGCCGCTGAACCGGTCGAGCCGGAGGGTCTTGCCGCCGAACGACCCGAGGTTGCGTGGGTTCGTACCGATGGCGGCGTCGCCGGTGCCGACGAGGAGAGCGCCACTCCGGGTGACCAGCAGGCGGCAGCCGCCGTGCCGGCCGCTGCTGGTGGGGAAACCGCCGACGAGAGTCTTGATCCGCTTCACCTTCCGGTCGGCGACGTTCAGCCGCCAGGCGGTGACGTGTACGTCGTGGCCGCCGCTCGCCAGCGTGCCGCCCTGGCAGATGTAGAGGCGGTGGTTCTGGGAGAAGTCGGGGTCGACCGCCATGCCGAGCAGGCCGGTCTCACCGGACACCCAGACCCTGCGACTCGGGAAGTCGATGGTGTGGCGTCGTCCGTTCTTGACCAGGGAGAGACGCGCCCGGTCGCGCTCGGTCACCAGCAGTCGGCCGTGGCCGATCGACGCGACGTCCCACGGATGGTCGAGACCGCCGACGACGGTCTTCACCCGGAGGTCCGGGACGCCGCGCGCCGGTGCCGCGGGGCCGATCGAGTCGGCCCGGTCGTTGTCGTCACAGGCCGTGAGAGCGCCGGCCAGCGTGAGGGGGAGGGTGGCCAGGATCGCGCGGCGCATGCCCCAGGGTACGCCGGTCGATGGAGCTCCTAGAACGTGTGCTCCGGGCCGGGGAAGGTGCGGTTCTTGACATCCTCGTCGTACGCCTTGGCCGCCCTGAGCAGCTCGCCGTGGAGGTCGGCGTACTGCTTGACGAAGGTGGCCATCCTCCCCGAGCGCACCCCGAAGGCGTCGGTCCAGACCAGGACCTGGCCGTCGCACTCGACGCCGGCGCCGATGCCGATCGTCGGGATCACCAGCTCCTTGGTGATCTGCGCGGCCACGTCGCCGGGCACCATCTCCATGACGACGGCGAACGCGCCGGCGTCCTCGACGGCGTGCGCATCCGCGAGGACCCGTTCGGCCGCGTCGCCGCGGCCCTGGACCCGGTAACCGCCGAGCGCGTGCTCGCTCTGCGGCGTGAACCCGATGTGGGCCATCACCGGGATCCCGCCCTGGCTGAGCCGGGTGATCTGCGGGGTCATCTCGACGCCGCCCTCGAGCTTCACGCAGTGGGCGAGGCCCTCCTTCATGAACCGCGCGGCGGTGCCGTAGGCCTGCTCGGGCGAGGCCTGGTAGGAGCCGAACGGGAGGTCGCCGACGACGAGCGAGCGGTGGACCGACCGGCTCACGGCGCGGGTCAGCGGGAGCAGCTCGTCGACGCTGATCGGGACCGTGGTCTCGTAGGCGTAGACGTTGTTGGCCGCCGAGTCCCCGACCAGGAGCACGTCGATGCCGGCCTCGTCGAAGGTGGCGGCCGTGTACTGGTCGTAGGCGGTGAGCATCGAGAACCGCTCGCCCTGCTCCTTGAACTGGCGGAGGTGGTGCGTGCGGACCCGCCGCACGGGGGTGCTGGTCTTCGCGGGACCGGTGCCGTACGGCGCGGCGACCTCGTCGTTCATCGGTGCTCCTCAGTGCCGAGAGTGGGCTGTCATCGCGGCTCCCTGGTGGAGTCCACGCAACGTCTTCCAGGCTAGTGACGTGTCCACCGGATGCGACCTGTGTCGCTCGTCACGGGCGAGCCAGCTCGTCCCGCAGTCCGCCGAAGGCGATCTCGTCGTCGCGGGTGCCGGTGTGCGGGGCGGCGAACCACGCGGCGTACTGACTGATCTCGTCGAGCCGCCACTCGAGGTCGAAGAGCTCGACCATCTCCGGATCCGCGCCGATCTCGGCGGGCGGCACCCCGTTCTCGACGAGGGTGCGCAGGTCGAGCTCCGCCGGGGCGAGGCGGAGCGTGTCCCAGTCGACCAGGAAGCGGCCCTCCGCCGTCAGCAGCTGGTTGCCGTCGTGCGGCTCGCCGTGCGCGGCCACCCAGGGACGGCCGCGAGCCACGTCGCCGAGGTGGTGGTAGCGCTCGGTCCAGCGCTCGATCTCGCGGAGCCGTCCGCGGACGGCTCCGCGGGCGGTGTCCGCGAAGGGACCCGGTCCCCACTCCTGCCGGGTCAACCGGGTCGTGGTCTCCGCGAAGTCGGGGTCGACCTTGGGTCGCCACCTCGGGAGACCCGGAGGAGGTGGGGCGTCGTGCAGGCGGCGGAGGACGGCCGTCGTCCACGAGACGTCCAGGGGCGGTTCCGAGGTGCCGTCACGCCATGGCGAGCAGCTGAGGGAACCGCGGGCGAACGGCACGGTCAGCCGCCCGATGGCCGTGGCCAGCGGCGCGAGCACGAACTCCAGTCCGCCGGCGCGCAGCGCGACGGCACCGGCGTACGCCGCTTCGAGGTCGGCCGCGGCCTCCGCGCCCTGCGGCTCGTCGTAGGTCACGAAGAGCCGGGGCTCGGCGCCGACGTAGGCCGCCCAGTGGTGGGCGCCGAAGCCGACCTGCTGGTAGGCGAGCCGGTCGACGTCGCCGTCCCAGGCACGCCGTAGCTCCGCGAGGACGTCGGCGTCGTCGACGCCGGGTGGCGGCTCAAGCACGGGCGGCCCGCCTGGCCCGGAGCCGGTCGAAGGCGCGCTCCTTGGGTGGGTTGCGGATGAGCTCGAGGAGGGCGGCGGTCGGCTCGTCGGGACCGTACGTCGTGTCCACGGTCAGGTCGCAGTCGCCGTGCAGGAATACCAGGCGCTGTTGGTGCAGCGCCGTGCCCGGGTCGCGGTCGCCTCGTTGCTTCTCGCGCCGTCGCAGCTCCTTCTGCGAGCAGGTGACGTGCACCAGCAGCACGTCGAGGCCGGCGGTCAGTCGGAGCAGGTCGTCGAGGCGCCACGGCTCGTTGAGCACGTGGTCGGCGAGCACGGGCATGCCGGACGACGCGGCGCCGACCAGGGCGCGGTGGTACGCCGCGCGTGTGCGGTGGAAGACGTCGTGCCACTGCCGGTCGGTCAGATCTGCGTCGGGCCGGGTGCGGATCTGGTGGAACAGATCCACCGGCAGCACCAGCCAAGGCGTGGCCAGCCGGCGGGCGACGGCCTGGGCGAGTGTCGTCTTGCCGGCGCTCGACGGCCCGTTGAGGAGCACGATCCGACCCGACGCCATGCCGCTGACGCTATCGAGGAAAGGCGCCGCGCCTCAGCAGATCTCGTCGACTGCAGGCACTCGGCCGCGTCAGTCGGCCTTCTCGTCCTCGCTCTTGCCCCCGCGCGGCGGGCGCAGGACCCGGGCCGCGCGCTCGGCGACGCCGTCCCGTCCCGCCAGGTCCGGACTGATGAACACGACGTTGTAGCTGTGGAGGCGTTGGATGTCCCGCATCGCGGGGAACTTGCCGAGCGTCCGGAAGAACGCAGCGACGTCGACGTCGAGCCACTGGCCCTCCCACACCTCCCTGTCCTCGACCTCGATGTAGACGGCATCGGCACGAGCCATCAGCTCTTCGCTCCCGCCTAGCACGGCGTCGGACGCCCCCTCGACGTCGATCCATGCCACGACCCGGTCGTCGTCGGTCAGGTCGACGATGTCGTCGACACGCACGGCCTCGACGTCCACGGACTCGTGGCCGACGGCGCGGTGATGGACGCCGAGGCTGGCCATCCGGTTCGCGCGGTCCTTGACCTTGTTCCCGATCCGCGTGGGGATGTTGATCGTCACCGTGGCGTTCGTGGCCGCAGCCGCCAGGTGGCGATACTCCACACCGATCTCGTCCATGTCCTCCCTGTGCTCGCGGTGGACGTACGGGTTCGCCTCCAGGGCCAGGCACCGGGCGTCGGGGAACGTTCGCTTGGCCCACTTGGAGAACCGGCCCTCGTGGGCACCCAGCTCGAGCACCACGGTGGGCTCGAGCATGCGACACAGATCGTGGAACATCCGCCGCACCCGCAGGTCGATCACCTTGGTCGGCTGACGGGTGTTGCGGGCTTGGGCAGCCGTGTACTCGGCCCAGAACCGGTACCACTGATGATCGGTGGGCGAAGGGGGATCACCGAGATCGAGCGCCATGCGGCACCCTAACCCGGCTTCGGGGGAAGGCTCGTCCCTAGACTGGGAAGGTGGAGTTCTACTCGGCGTACGCGCAGGGGTTCGCGCGGGTCGCGGCGTGCACGATGCCCGTGGCGCTGGCCGACCCCGAGGCGAATGCGCGGACGGTTCTCGAGATCGCGCGTGAGTGCCACGAGGACGGCGTCGCGGTCGCGGTGTTCCCCGAGCTCTGCCTGAGCGGCTACTCCATCGACGACCTCCTGCTCCAGGACGTCCTGCTGAACGCCGTGCAGACGGCGATCGCGACGGTGGTCGAGGCGTCGGCAGACCTGGTGCCGATGCTCGTGGTCGGTGCCCCACTCCGGCACGGCACCCGCCTCCTCAACTGCGCGGTCGTGATCAAGGGCGGGCGCGTCCTCGGCGTCGCGCCGAAGTCCTACCTGCCGAACTACCGTGAGTTCTACGAGCGCCGCCACTTCGCCGCCGGAGACGACCTGCGGGGTACGACGATCCGCGTCGCCGGCAGCGACGTACCCCTGGGGCCCGACCTGATCTTCGTCGCGTCCGACCTGCCCGACCTGCGGCTCCACGTGGAGATCTGCGAGGACATGTGGGTACCGGTGCCGCCGAGCGCCGAGGCCGCGCTGGCCGGAGCGACTGTGCTCGCCAACCTGTCGGGCAGCCCGATCACCATCGCCCGGGCCGAGGACCGCCGGCTGCTGGTGCGCAGCGCCAGCTTCCGGAACAACGCGGCGTACGTCTTCGCGGCGGCGGGTCAGGGCGAGTCGACGACCGACCTGGCCTGGGACGGCCAGACCATGGTCTACGAGTGCGGTGACCTGCTGGGGGAGACCGAGCGCTTCCCGGTCGGACCGCGCCGGACGGTCGTCGACGTCGACCTCGACCGGATCCGCCAGGAGCGACTCCGTCAGGGCACGTTCGACGACAACCGTCGTGGCCTCGACACCGGTAGGCCCGCGCGGTCGCAGGTCCACGAGGTCGGTTTCGAGCTGGCACCCCCGACCGGTGACATCGGGCTGCGCCGCAAGCTCGACCGGTACCCGTTCGTCCCCGACGACCCCGAACGCCTGGCGCTGGACTGCTACGAGGCCTATCACATCCAGGTCGCCGGCCTGATGCAGCGGTTCGAGGCGATCGGTGCGCCCAAGGCGGTGATCGGCATCAGCGGCGGGCTCGACTCGACCCACGCGCTGATCGTCGCGACCCGCGCCATGGACGCGCTGGGCCGGCCGCGCAGTGACGTGCTGGCCTTCACCATGCCGGGGTTCGCGACCGGAGACACGACGAAGTCCCTGGCGACGCGGCTCGCGACGTCGCTCGGCGTGACGTTCGAGGAGATCGACATCAAGCCGGCGGCCGAGCAGCTGCTGAAGGACCTCGACCACCCAGCGGCCGGCGGCGGCGCGACGTACGACGTCACCTACGAGAACGTCCAGGCCGGGCTGCGCACGGACTATCTCTTCCGGCTGGCCAACCAGCGCGGCGGCATCGTCGTCGGCACGGGCGACCTCAGTGAGCTCGCCCTCGGCTGGTGCACGTACGGCGTGGGCGACCAGATGTCGCACTACAACGTGAACGCCGGTGTCCCGAAGACGCTGATCCAGCACCTCATCCGCTGGTCGATCGACAGCGGACAGTTCGACGACGCGGCCAACGAGGTGCTCGGCGAGATCCTCGAGCAGGAGATCACCCCCGAGCTGATCCCCACCGTCGAGGGGCAGCGGACGCAGGCGACCGAGGACACCGTCGGCCCCTACGCGCTCCAGGACTTCACGCTCTACCACGTGCTCCGGCGCGGCTACCGACCGACCAAGATCGCGTTCCTGGCCTGGCATGCCTGGCACGACGCGGCGGCGGGGGAGTGGCCGCCGGGCTTCCCGGACGACCGTCGGCCGGCCTACCAGCTGAGGGAGATCCGGCACTGGCTCGAGGTGTTCTGCCGCCGGTTCTTCGCCAGCCAGTTCAAGCGCAGCGCCCTGCCGAACGGGCCGAAGGTCTCCGCCGGCGGCACGATGAGCCCGCGCGGTGACTGGCGGATGCCGAGCGACGCCGCAGCCACGGCCTGGCTCGCCGACCTGGAGCGCGTCCCGACCTCGTGACCCGATCGTGACCCGATCGTCCGTCCGGCATGCAACATTCCCCACTCCTGCTGAGTCGTAGTGGACATCGGCGGCACGGACGGGGGGCCGCCACGACTTTCGGGAGAGACCACATGACTGGAGTACGACGGACGCGCGGGATCGCAGCGGTCCTGGCGACCATCGTGGCGGCCACCCTGGCCACCACGGCCCAGAACGACGCACACGCAGCCACCGGTTCCGGCGATGCGGCCGCTCAGAAGCCGGCGAAGACGAGACTGCACATCCACGTGACCGGTTGCGACCGCTGCTCCGTCCAGCTCCAGCACGCGGTGAACGGCAAGCTGAACGTCTGGACGTCCAAGGAGCAACGCATCGGCTCGGACCACAACGCGGTCTTCCACCTCCGCACCTCACGTACGCACGGGTTGTCCTTCGTGGTGCGGGCGCCGTGGGAAGGCAACACCGGAGCAGTGGAGAACATCGTCACCCGGTATGCCGGCCAGGCGGTCGACTCGGGTGTCGGTCGCCACTCCGCCCGCCATGCGCAGAAGGCCCAGGGGTGCTGGGCCGGGACGAGGCTCGACGACGTCCGCCTCGACTTCCACGTCGCGCGGGTGGCAGCCAAGACCCTGGACGGCCACCCGACCCAGATCCCGCTGGCCTACGCCACGCACACGATGTCGAGCTGGAAGCCGACCGTGAAGACCTACAAGGGCACGATCGGCAACCAGGACGCGTTCTACTGCAGCAAGCCGCCGACCACGAAGCTGACTCTGACCGCCGCGAACTGCACGGGCTGCCAGGTCGGCGTGATGAACGGGGCGACGCGGGTCGAGAACACCTGGTCGGCCGAGCCGAAGACGATGAACAACGGACAGGTGACGTTCCGGGTGCCACGCAACCTGACCCGTGGCATCACCACCACGGTCTACGGACCTTGGGAGGGCAACACCGGCTACACGGCCCTGGTCGCCTGGAGGTACGCCGGAGAGAACGTCGGCGACGCCGTCTCGTTCAAGACCGCCCGCGCGGCCGGACACGGCTCGGCCTGCTGGGGCGGGACGGACGCGAAGTCGCTGACGATCCCGCTGACGATCCGCAAGGTGCGCACCGGCGGCAACACCGGCCCCACGAACGGGACCCTCGCCTACGCGCAGGTCACCCAGGCGTGGCTGAAGCCTCGCATGCAGGCCGACCGGGGCATCCTCGGCACGCAGGAGGTCATCGCCTGCCAGAAGTGACCCTGGCCCGATGCCCCGCCGGAACCGGACCCGGCGGGGCGTCGTGGTCTCGTCACGCTCGACCGACGGCGGGCCCGGCGGCCGCGGCGCAACATCGCCGTAACACGGCTGAGACAGACTGCGCGGCATGGGCAAGCAGGAAGACTTCGTGCTGCGGGCGCTCGAGGAGCGTGACGTCCGGTTCGTGCGGCTGTGGTTCACCGACGTGCTCGGGTTCTTGAAGTCGGTCGCGGTCGCGCCGGCCGAGCTCGAGGGCGCGTTCGCCGAGGGGATCGGCTTCGACGGCTCGGCGATCGAGGGCTTCGCGCGGGTGTACGAGGCCGACATGCTGGCCAAGCCCGACCCCGCGACGTTCCAGATCCTGCCGTGGCGCAGCGGCGACGGGCCGAGCACGGCGCGGATGTTCTGCGACATCGTGATGCCCGACGGGTCGCCGTCGTACGCCGATCCCCGGCACGTGCTGAAGCGCACTCTCGGCAACGCGGCCGAGCAGGGCTTCACCTTCTACACGCACCCCGAGATCGAGTTCTACCTGTTCAAGGACAGCCCCACACCCGGCGGCGAACCCGTGCCGGTCGACCGCTCCGGCTACTTCGACCACACCGCCCAGTCGCAGGGAGCCGACTTCCGGCGCGAGGCGATCACGATGCTCGAGTCGATGGGCATCTCGGTGGAGTTCAGCCATCACGAGGGTGGGCCGGGCCAGCAGGAGATCGACCTGCGGTACGCCGACGCGTTGTCGACCGCCGACAACATCATGACCTTCCGCACCGTCATCCGTGAGGTCGCGCTGAGCCAGGGCATCTGGGCGACGTTCATGCCCAAGCCGTTCACCGCCCACCCCGGCTCGGCGATGCACACGCACGTGTCCCTCTTCGAGGGCGACCGCAACGCGTTCTTCGAGGCGGGTGCGGAGTACCAGCTGTCCAAGACCGGCCGCCAGTTCATCGCCGGCGTCCTTCGCCACGCCAGCGAGATCGCGGTGGTCACCAACCCGTGGGTGAACAGCTACAAGCGCCTGCTCGGTGGCGGTGAGGCTCCGTCGTACATCTGTTGGGGGCACAACAACCGCTCCGCCATGGTGCGGGTCCCGATGTACAAGCCGCAGAAGGGCGTCTCCACCCGGATCGAGGTGCGCACGATCGACTCGGCGTGCAACCCCTACCTGGCGTACGCCGTGGTGCTCGCCGCCGGCATGAAGGGGATCGAGGAGGACTACGAGCTCCCCCGCGAGGCCGAGGACGACGTGTGGTTGCTGACCGAACGAGAGCGCAAGTCACTCGGGATCGAGCCGCTGCCGACCAGCCTGTCGGACGCGATCCGGGTCGCGGAGGACTCCGAGCTCCTCGCCGAGACGCTGGGCGAGCACGTCTTCGACTTCTTCCTGCGCAACAAGCGGACGGAGTGGCAGGAGTACCGCACCGAGGTCTCCACCTTCGAGCGCGACCGGATGCTGCCGGTGCTGTGAGTCGGCCCAGTAGTTCGGCCCAGTAGGTTGAGCCTGTGACTGCACGTG
>NZ_DASXQG010000014.1:0-48824 GCF_036493135.1 Nocardioides sp.
CGCGGCGGCAAGGTGGCGCGCGGCGGCATCCGCTGGTCCGACCGCAAGGAGGATTTCCGCACCGAGATTCTCGGGCTGATGAAGGCGCAGATGGTCAAGAACGCCGTCATCGTGCCGGTCGGCTCGAAAGGCGGCTTCTTCTGCAAGCAGCTGCCCGACCCGGCGGACCGCGACGCGTGGCTCGCCGAGGGCATCGCCTGCTACAAGACGTTCATCTGCGGCCTGCTCGACATCACCGACAACCTCGTCGAGGGCGCGACCGTCCCGCCGAGCGACGTCGTGCGCCACGACTCCGACGACTCCTACCTGGTCGTCGCCGCCGACAAGGGCACCGCGACGTTCTCCGACATCGCCAACGGCGTCGCGAAGGACTACGGCTTCTGGCTCGGCGACGCGTTCGCCTCGGGCGGCTCGGTCGGCTACGACCACAAGGCCATGGGCATCACCGCCCGCGGCGCCTGGGTCTCGGTGCAGCGCCACTTCCGCGAGCGCGGCATCGACTGCCAGGCCGAGGACTTCACCTGCGTCGGCATCGGCGACATGTCCGGCGACGTGTTCGGCAACGGCATGCTCTGCTCGGAGCACATCCGGCTGGTAGCGGCGTTCGACCACCGCGACGTGTTCCTCGATCCCGACCCCGACCCGGCGAAGTCGTTCGCCGAGCGGAAGCGGATGTTCGACCTCCCGCGCTCGAGCTGGCAGGACTACGACGCCTCACTGATCTCCGAGGGTGGCGGCATCTACCCCCGCTCGCTGAAGTCGATCCCGATCAGCTCGCAGGTACGCCGAGCGCTCGGGCTCGACGAGTCGGTGACCAAGCTGACCCCGGCCGAGCTGATGAAGGCGATCCTCCAGGCGCCGGTCGACCTGCTCTGGAACGGTGGCATCGGTACGTACGTGAAGTCCTCCGCCGAGACCCACGCCGACGCCGGCGACAAGGCCAACGACGCGATCCGCACCGACGGGCGCGAGCTCCGGGCCCGGTGCGTGGGGGAGGGCGGCAACCTCGGCCTCACCCAGCTCGGCCGGATCGAGTACGCCGAGTCCGGCGCGGCTCGCGGTGCCGTTCGACCTGGCGGTGCGATCAACACCGACTTCATCGACAACTCCGCCGGGGTCGACACCTCCGACCACGAGGTGAACATCAAGATCCTGCTCGACCGGGTGGTGGCCGACGGCGACCTCACCGAGAAGCAGCGCAACCACCTGCTCGCCGAGATGACCGACGAGGTCGCCTCGCTGGTGTTGCGCGACAACTACGAGCAGAACCTCGCCCTGGCCAACGCATCCGCGCACGCGACGTCCCTGCTCCACGTCCACGAGGACTGGATGCGGACCCTGGAGAAGAGGGGCGTGCTCAACCGTGAGATCGAGGGGCTGCCGCCCTCGCGCGAGGTGCGCCGCCGGATCGAGCGCGGGGAAGGACTCACCACGCCCGAGCTGTCGGTGCTGCTGGCATGGACGAAGATCGTGCTCGCCGACGAGCTGATCGAGTCCGACCTGCCCGACGACCCCTACTGCCACGTCGACCTGGTCGCCTACTTCCCGACCCAGCTCAAGGAGGGCTTCGAGTCCTCCATCGCCGCCCATCCGCTCCGCCGGGAGATCATCGTGACCCAGGTCGTCAACGACCTGGTCAACGGTGCCGGGATGACGTTCTGGCCGCGCCTCGCGGGCGAGACCGGCGCGACGCCGGAGGAGCTGACGCGGGCGAACTTCGTGGCTCGCGAGATCTTCGGCTCGCTGCCGTTGCGCGAGGAGCTGCACAACTACGACAACGCGCTGGACGCCGGCTGCCAGACGCGGATGCGCGTCGAGATGCGCACCTTGGTCGAGCGGGCGTCGCGGTGGCTGGTCAACAACCGGCGTCCCCCGCTGGACAGCCAGGGCACGGTCGACTACTTCAGGGGGCCGGTGCAACGGCTGATGGCCGAGCTGCCGTCGCTGCTGACCGGCCGCGAGCTGCGGGCCTACGAGGGCCGGATGTCCCGGCTCGTCGATGAAGGCGTTCCCGAGGACCTCGCGTCCCGGGTCGCGGTGCTGCACCCGGCCTACCAGCTGCTCGGCATCCGCGAGATCGCCGACCGCATGGAGCTCGACCCGGTCGAGGTCACCCGGTTGCACTTCGCGCTCGGCGAGCGCCTCGGGCTGCCCGACCTGGTCGCGCGCATCCTGGCCCTGCCGCGCGACGACCGGTGGCAGACCATGGCGCGAGCCGCGCTCCGCGACGACGTGTACGCCGTGCACGCCCAGCTCAGTGCGCAGGTGCTGCGCGACACCGACGGATCGGACACGGTGCCCGTACGCATCCAGGAGTGGGAGGACGGCGACGCCGTCGTGGTCTCGCGTGCGGCCACGACGCTGGAGGAGATCTGCGCGGACGAGAACGCCGAGCTGGCCCGGATGTCGGTCGGTCTGCGGGTCGTCCGCGGGCTGCTGGCCAACTGACGCCCGTCCGGCCGGTTGCCTCGCCGAGGCTCCGCCTCGGGCCGGCCGGAGCGGGCCCACCCGGCGGCCCCCCATCACCGACCACACGACGGTCACGACAGCCACGGTCAGAGTCAGGGTCAGGGTCAGGGTCAGGGTGATGATCGCGCCACCCTTGATCCACGACGCACCACCGGGCCCCGTCGAGGAGACGGGACCCGGCGGCCTCGGGGTCCGGGCCGGCCCGGGGCCCGTCCGGGTGTCGCCGGCCCAGGTCTTGGGAGGCTCTGTGCCGGCGACACGCCTCCAGAGTGGGTCCGGGTTCCTGCCACGCTCCTGATCGGTACGGCTTCAGCGGGCGGGCACCCGCACCTCGAACCGGCCGCCCGGGCCTGGTCGGGCGACCACGTCGCCGCCGATCGCGCGCACCATCCGCCGTGCCAGGGACAGGCCGAGCCCCGACCCGTCTCCGTGCGTGGTGTGGCCGGGCTCGAAGACCCGCTCGAGGTCCTCCGCGGCGACGCCGGGTCCGTCGTCGACGACCGAGATCACCACGGTCCGCCCGTCTCGGCCGACCTCTATCCGGGGCTCGCCCGCCCCGTGGCGGCCGGCGTTCTCGAGGAGCGGGCGTACGGCGGCGGCCAGCGGCGCGACCGGCGCGGCCAGCACGACCTCGTCGTACGCCGTGCGCGGGAGGTCGAGGGCGCCCATCAGCTGTCCGATCGTGGTCCGGTCCCCGCCGGAGGAGTGCGCGCGAGCCACCGAGAGCATCGTGTCGATCGAGTCGCGCATCCGCACCGCGGCGGCGTGGATGTTGTCGAGGCCCTCGCGTTGCGCATCCGTGGCGTGCTGGCGTGCCAGGTCGGCCTCGGCGAGCACCACCGCGAGGGGGGTCCGCATCTCGTGGGCGATCTCGTCGGTCAGTCGCCGTTCGGCGGAGAGCGAGTCGACGATGCGGTCGAGCATCTGGTCCAGGGTGCGGCCGAGGTGCGCGATCTCGTCGCCGCCCTCGCCCGGGTCGAAGCGGCGGCCGACGTCGTGCTCGCGCCAGTCGTCGGCCAGGTCCGCCATCGCCTGCACCCGCCGCAACGACCGGGTGGCCGCGACCCAGGCCGCGGCGGTGGCGAAGACCACGGTGACCAGCCCGAGCACGACGGAGAGCCACAGCGAGTGCCGCTCCGCCTTCTCGTACGGCTCGAGGTCCTCGGCGGCGACGACGGTGGCGACCTGCCTCCCGGCGCGGGTGACCGGCTGGGCGACGTACACGACCTCGTCGACGGTGCGCTGCTGGGCCGTGGTCGCGCCGGACAGGGAGCCGACGGTGCGAGCGAGCGCGGACTGCGGCAGCCGGCCCTCCAGGAGCTTCCGCCGGGAGTCGAAGGTCCACACGTTCTGGTCCAGGACCGCTGAGCGCTCCTCCAGCACCCGGACCCGTCCGCCGGATACCTCGACCGTCGCGCCCGCCGCCACCGCACGCGACTGGGCCCGGGAGACCGCGGTCGCGTCGTTGCTGCGTCCGAGGATGACCTGAAGACCGACCACCAGCACCGCCGCGGTGAGGGTCGAGACGAGCAGCGCCGTCGCGGCCATCCGGGCGCGCAGCGAGGGTGGCCTCACCGCCACCGGTAGCCGACCCCGCGGACGGTGCTGATCGCCGCCAGGTCCAGCGGCTCCAGCTTCTTGCGGATCCGGCGGACGTAGGAGTCGAGGGTGTTGTCGCTGACCATCGCGCCGTGCGGCCAGGCGGCGGCCACCAGCGCGTGACGGCGTACGACGGTGGTCGGCTCGGCCATCAGCCGCCCGAGGAGCCGGAACTCCGTGGGCGTCAGCGACACCTCGGTCTCGTCCAGCACGAGGGCATGACGCGCCGGGTCCAGGACGGCACCTCCGGGATCGGCCGCCGCGGGTGCCGGCGTACGACGCAGCAGCGCGTCGAGGCGCACCCTCACCTCGTCGAGGTCGAAGGGCTTGGTCAGGTAGTCGTCACCTCCCGCCTCGAAGCCGGCGATCTTGTCGTGGAGTCCGTCGCGTGCGGTCAGGAACAGGACGGGTGCGTCCACCCCGGATGCCCGAAGGGCCAGGCAGAGGTCGCGCCCGTCGGCGTCCGGGAGCCCGATGTCGAGGATCATCACGGCCGGCCGCTGCCTGGCGAAGGCCCGCAGCGCCTCGGCCGCGGTCGCCACGACCAGCGGCTCGTGACCCATCGCCCGCAGCGCGCGCGTGAGGACCGAGCGCAGGGCGGGCTCGTCCTCGCAGACTCCGACGAGAGGCACATCCGGAGCCTAGGAGAGACCGCCTGGCCGGAACCTGACTGTAAGGGGCACTCACGGCGTTCGCGTCGTACCAAATGATTCGGCGGATGTCGGCGCGACGGATTAGAGTCGAGCAACGATGCCTGCCGATCTCGCCGACCCCACCGTCCCGCACAGCCATCCGCCCGCCAGCGTGAAGTCGCTCTGGCGCCTGCGCGGCTACCTCCGGCCACACGTCCCCGCGCTGGTCATCATGCTGATGACCTCCATGACGGGCGTCGGCGTGGCGATCGCGATCCCGCTGGTGATCAAGGCGCTCATCGACGGCCCGATCGAGGACCACCAGGCCAGCGGCATCCTGCCGCTGGGTCTGCTCGTGCTCGGCCTCGGCGTCCTGGAGGCGTTCCTGATCTGGTGGCGCCGCTGGGTGCAGAACAAGGCGGTGCTCGCGGTCGAGACCTCGATGCGCCGCGACCTCTACCAGCGGCTGCAGGAGCTCCCGATGAGCTTCCACAGCCGGTGGCAGTCCGGGCAGCTGCTCTCGCGGGCCACCACGGACCTTTCGGCGATCCGCCGGTTCTTCGGCTTCGGCATGTTGTTCCTGCTGGTCAACATCACCCAGGTCGTGGTGACGACGCTGGTGCTCCTCCACATGTACTGGCCGCTCGGGCTCGTGGTGGCGGCGACCTCCGCGCCGATCGTGTGGCTGTCCATGCGGTTCGAGAAGCGCTACGTCGTGATCTCCCGCGACGTCCAGGACCAGCAGGGCGACCTCGCCACGCTGGCCGAGGAGGGCGCGGTCGGCATCCGGGTGATCAAGTCCTTCGGTCGCTCGCCCCACGTCTCCGCCCAGTACGACGCAGCGGCGCGCACCCTGCTGGAGACCAGCGTGCTGAAGGTCCGCCTGTCGGCGAAGTTCTGGACCTTCCTCGAGATGATCCCCAACCTCGCGGTCGTCGTCGTCCTGCTCCTCGGCGCGATCGGCGTGGGTCGCGGTGCGCTGACGCCCGGCGAGCTGGTCGCCTTCATCACCCTGATGCTGTCGCTGGTCTGGCCGGTCGCCTCCCTCGGCGTGATCCTGGCGATGGCCCAGGAGGCGATGACCGCTGCAGCGCGGGTGCTCGAGATCTACGACATGAGGCCCGACATCGTCTCCGGCACGGCCACGGCTCCGCACGCGCTGGGCCACCTGCGCTTCGAGCACGTCGACTTCACCTACCCCGGCTCCGACACCCCCGTCCTCCGTGACGTCAACCTCGACCTGGCGCCCGGCGAGACGCTGGCCCTGGTCGGCTCGACCGGCTCGGGCAAGACCTCGCTCACGGCGCTGGTCCCGCGGCTCTACGACGTCAGCGGCGGGCGGGTGACCATCGACGGGGTCGACGTCCGCGACTACTCCCTCGTCGAGCTCCGCTCGCTGGTGGCGACGGCGTTCGAGGAGCCCACGCTGTTCTCGATGAGCGCCCGCGAGAACCTCACGCTGGGGCGCGCCGACGCCACCGAGGACGAGATCGCAGAGGCGCTCGAGATCGCCCAGGCCGGCTTCGTCCACGACCTCCCCTGGGGGCTCGACACGCGCATCGGTGAGCAGGGGATGTCGCTGTCGGGTGGCCAGCGTCAGCGGCTGGCGCTGGCGCGCGCCGTACTCGCCCGACCCAAGGTGCTGGTGCTCGACGACACGCTCTCGGCGCTCGACATCCACACCGAGAAGCTCGTGGAGGAGGCACTCCAGCGCGTCCTGGCGTCCACCACGGGCTTGGTCGTCGCGCACCGGGCCTCCACCGTGCTGCTCGCCGACAGGGTCGCCCTGCTCGAGGGCGGCACGATCACCCACGTCGGCGAGCACCGACATCTGCTGGCCACCGTCCCGGCGTACCGCGAGCTCCTCGCCGCCGATGCCGAGGAGCTCGAGGAGCAGTCAGCATGAGTGCCCCCACGCAGACCCCGCCGGCCGAGCAGGTGCCCGAGGGCCAGGACTGGCGTGGCGTCGCCGCCGACGGCCGCGACGACCTCACGGCCGAGACCACCGCGCGGCTCGCCGACCGGTCCCGTCGACTGCTGAAGAACCTGTTGACCCCCTACCGCAGCGAGGTCAAGCTCCTGGCGGTCGCGGTGCTGATCGAGAACGCCGCGCGTTTGTCCATCCCCCTGCTCGTGGCCCTGGGCATCGACAAGGGCATCCCGCCGATCGCGCAGGACAACAACCTCCAGCCGCTGTTCGTGGTCGTGGGCTGCGTCCTGGCCGCCACCCTGATCCAGGCGGTCTCGCGCAACATCTTCCTGGTGCGCTCGGGCCAGATCGGGCAGGACATCCTCTTCGAGATCCGGCAACGGATCTACCGGCAGTTCCAGCGCCTGAGCCCGGCGTTCCACGACTCGTACACGTCCGGCCGCGTGATCTCGCGCCAGACCTCCGACGTCGACGCCATCTACGAGATGCTCGAGACCGGGTTCGACGGGCTGATCACCGCGGCCCTGACCCTGGTCGGCACGGCCGTCCTGCTGCTCTACCTCGACGTCAAGCTGGGCCTGGTCGCCCTGCTGTGCGGGCCGTTCCTCGCCTGGGCGACCAACTGGTTCCGCAAGGAGTCCGCCAAGAGCTACCGGGTGACCCGGGAGAAGGTCGCCCTCGTCATCGTCCACTTCGTGGAGTCGATGAACGGCATCCGCGCCGTCCAGGCGTTCCGCCGCGAGCCCCGCAACCAGGAGATCTTCGACGACGTCAACGACCAGTACCGCGCGGCCAACCTGGTGGCGTTCCGACTGGTGGCCTGGTTCATGCCCGAGATCCGTCTCATCGGCAACGTCACCATCGCCGTCGTCCTGATCTACGGCAGCTATCTCGCCTTCGACGGTCAGGTGACCGTCGGCGTCCTGGCCGCCTTCCTGCTCTACCTGCGCCAGTTCTTCGAGCCGATGATGGACATCTCGCAGTTCTACAACACCTTCCAGTCCGCCAACGCCGCGCTGGAGAAGATCTCCGGCGTCCTCGAGGAAGAGCCGGGAGTCCCCGAGCCGACCGACCCGATCGCACTGTCCGACGCGCGGGGCGACCTCCGGTTCGACCATGTCCGGTTCGAGTACGTCGAGGGCGTTCCGGTGCTGCCCGATCTCGACCTCACCGTGCCCTCCGGCCAGACGGTGGCGCTGGTGGGCACGACCGGTGCCGGCAAGACCACGATCGCCAAGCTCGCGACCCGCTTCTACGACCCCGCCGGCGGGGCGGTCACGCTCGACGGCGTCGACCTGAGGTCGCTCACGTCGGTGGACCTGCACCGGTCCGCGGTGATGGTGACGCAGGAGAACTACCTCTTCTCGGGCTCCATCTCCGACAACATCCGCTTCGGACGGCCCGACGCCACCCAGGAGGACGTCGAGCAGGCGACCCGCGCGTTGGGCGCCCACGGGTTCATCGCGACCCTGCCCGACGGCTACGACACGCGGGTCTCCAACCGCGGCGGCCTGCTCAGTGCCGGGCAGCGTCAGCTGATCGCGTTCTCGCGGGCGTTCCTGGCCGACCCCGCCCTGCTGATCCTCGACGAGGCGACGTCGTCGCTCGACGTACCGTCCGAGCGGCTGGTCCAGCGCGCACTGCGCACGATCCTCAAGGGCCGCACCGCGGTGATCATCGCCCACCGGTTGTCGACGGTGGAGATCGCCGACCGCGTGCTGGTGCTCGAGCACGGGCACATCGTCGAGGACGGAACCCCGTCGGACCTGATCGCCGGCGGCGACGGGCGCTTCTCCGACCTGCACCGGGCCTGGCTCGCCTCCCTCGCGTGAAGCGTCGGTGGGTCAGCCACTCTCTGACCCAGGAGTGTGGTGCCCACCTGCATCATTGAACCGATCGGACCACGGCTCCGTATACCGGGTGTGAGGAGGTGTGATGACGGACAGCCCTGACGTCGTGATGCAACGCCTGCACGATGACCACGCGGGCGCGCTGTGGGGTCATTGCCTCCGCCTCACCAACCACGACCGTGCCCGCGCCGAGGACGTGTGCCAGGAGACGCTCCTGCGCGCCTGGCGCAACGCCTCGCTCCTGGACGAGACCCAGGGGTCGGTCCGCGCGTGGCTGTTCACCGTGGCTCGCAACATCGTCATCGACGAGTCGCGCACCCGGCGCGCCCGCTCCGAGATCCCCATGGGTGACCTCCCGGAGCCGGTGTCGACCGGAGACGCCAGCGACGAGCTGCTGATGACCTGGGTGGTCGCGGACGCGGTCACCCGGCTCTCACCCGAGCACCGCGCGGTGCTCCAACAGACCTACTTCAAGGGTCGCCCGGTCGCCGAGGCCGCACGTCGCCTCGGCATCCCCGAAGGCACCGTGAAGTCCCGCACGCACTACGCCCTCCACGCCCTCCGGCTCGCACTGGAAGAGATGGGGGTGGTCGCATGAGTACGCCGCACGGCTCATCGATCGACTGTCCGTACGAGATGTGGGGCGGCTCCTACGTCCTCGGCTCGCTGTCCCCGGCCGAGCGCCGGGAGTACGAGGCTCACCTCGACGGATGCCGGCCGTGCTCGCGCGCCGTACGAGACCTGGCCGGGCTGCCCGGCCTGCTGGGCCGGATCGGCCCGGAGGTCTTCGACGAGCTCGAGCCCGAGCCGGTCCCCGAGACGCTGCTGCCGCGGCTGTCCCGGGCCGTACGTCGCCGCCAGCACCGCCGTACCTGGCTCACCGCGGGCATCGCCGCGGCCGCCGCGGTCGCGGTGACCGCCGGTGGCGTGCTCGCCCTCGACCACTCGACGTCGTCACCGACCGCCGGTCCGACCACCCCGTCGGTCGTGCAGCCGTCCAGGCAGCCGATGACCCAGGAGTCCCGCGATCCCATGATCGCGAGCGTGGCGCTCACGCCGGTCGCGTGGGGCACCAAGCTCGAGCTCACCTGCAGCTACCCGCCCGGGACCCTCCGGTACGAGCGCGGCGCCTACGCGCTGGTCGTGCACACCAAGGACGGCCGCAGCGAGCGGATCGCCACCTGGAACGGCCTGCCCGGCAAGTCGATGCAGGTCAGCGGCGCGACCGCCTCGTGGAAGACGGACATCGCCTCGGTCGAGGTGACCAAGCTCGACGGCCGCCCGGTCGCCCGGCTCACCCTCTGAGCCCGCTCCGACCCGTTCACCGGCACGAAGAACGCCGAGTCGTCCTAGGACGACTCGGCGTACTTTCTGTCTCCGTCCTCACTCAGCGGCGACGGTGCTGTGCTCGGGCGCGGGCTCGGTCAGCAGCTCACGCGACAGCGAGTACAGGGAGGCGAGGATCGCCACGGACTCCGCGATCGCGGCCGCCCAGACGTAGTTGCCCTGCCACTTCTCGTGGTCGCCGAAGAGGCCGGCAGTCGTCGTCGCGATCGCGAACCCGGCGAGGGTGCTCGCACCGAAGCCGAACGCGAGGAACGGCGCGAACCAGTGCTTCCAGGTGACCAGCAGCACGGCGATCACGACGCCGGCCACGATGTTGACCACGAACAGCGGACCGATCACGTGGACGTGGCGCATGCCGTTGAGCCACTCATAGAGGTGGACGTACGCCGACACCAGGACGGCGAGCGCGGCAATGATTCGTGCGGTCATGGGGCTTTCAACTCCGATCCGGGCCCGGACGGCCCTCTCACCCAGGAGACACGGACCAGCGAGCCGGTCGGTTCGATCAGCGTATCGCCGGGTTCGCGTCGAACGCGTCGAGGAAGCGGTCGCGGAAGTCGTCCATGGGCATCACCGGGCCGTTGCTGTCCGGGCGCAGCCCGGCGGCCCAGCCCCAGCTCCTGATCCGGTCCAGGACCTTCGGGTCGTGGGCGATCAGCGAGATCGGGACGTCGTGGGAGACACCTGTGCCGCTGACGTTGGTGTTGGGCTGGTGGTCGCCGAGCACGATCATCACCAGCTTCTTGTCGTGCGCGTGACGGACGAAGGAGACCAGGGAGCGCAGGGAGTACTGGATCGAGCGGGCGTAGTCGCGCTGCTGGTCGGGACCGCCGAGCAGCTGGAAGAACGACGTGTGCGAGGCGTGCATCCCGTCGTACACCGAGCCGTTCCCGAGCCGGGACCACGGCACCATCCGCGGGAGCGGCGTCCACGGTGTGTGGCTGGAGACCAGGTCGATCTCACCCATCACCGGACCTCGGTCGGGGCGGTCCAGCTCGCGCTGCGTGAACGCGCGGAACGTGTACTGGTCGGGGATCCGCGCGTAGCTGAAGCGCGGCCCCTGGTAACCGACGTTATGGGAGTCGTACATCTGGTCGAACCCGTAGAAGCGGCGGCCCTGCTCCCACTCGCCGTCATCGGACGGGATGTCGCTGACGGTGCGCCAGCCCGCGTTTCCGAACGCCCGGGACAGGGTGAACCGGTCACCGGAGAGCACCTGGTCATAGCGCTGCTGGGAGTCGATCCAGAGCCCGGTCTGCAGGGTCGAGTGCGCCAGCCAGCTGATGCCGCCGAACGTCGGGGAGCGCATCCACCCGCTCCGCGCGTGGAACCCCTCCATCGTCAGCTGGTCGGTCGAGACCCCCAGGGTCCGGTCGACCATGGGCGAGAACCACGACCCGTCGACGGCCACCCGTCCGTAGCTCTCCACGAAGACCAGGAGCACGTCCTTGCCGCGAAGTCCGGTGAGCAGGTCGGCGCTGGGCGTCGAGGCGTGGTCGTCGTGGGCGAGCGCGTGCTCGAAGACCGCACGGTCGTGCAGCTCTGCGCGCACGCCGTGGACCTGGGAGCCCACCAGCGAGGCGGCCGGCGCCGACGCCACGGGGATGCCGGAGACCTGTGCGCCGCCGGTCGCGGCGACGGCCCAGACCACGGCCAGCACCACCACCACGCGGGACCACGCCTGCGGGGCACCATGCACCGCGCGACGTACCCGCACCGTCGCCCAGACGCACAGGGCCAGCGCGAGCACGAGCCCGAGCAGGACTCCGCCGGCGGCCAACACCTCGCCACCGCGCCCGGCCGACCGATGCACCAGGTCGAGCCCGGAGCCGACGTACCCGGGGTCGCTGAGCGGGTTGAACGGACGGTCGAACGCCTCGTAGAACCCCAGGTCGAGGGCGGTGAGCACGAGGGTCGCGGTGAGCAGGATGCCGGCGACCACCGCCAGCACCCTGCCTCCACGCGACGGCAGGACGACCGCGAGAGCGGCGAACACCAACAGCTCGAGCGGGATCGCGAGCAGGGCCCCCCAGGAGAGCTGGTCCGGATGACGGGGCACCACCAGGGCCAGCCACACCACCGCGACCGCGACCAGATCGACCACCGGACGCACCCAGGCCGCCCGGGCGACCACCTGCTCCTTGCGCATGCGCCACAGCACCACGACCTGGTGCCCGAACGACTCGACGAGCAGGGCCAGGGACCCGAGCGCCAGCGCGGTGGCGAGACCGCGGGGGAGGACGTCCGCCCCGACGGCGGTCAGCACGATGCCCTGTACGGCGGCGACCACCTTGGCCCAGCGGCGCGGCGGTGCCGGCGCGGTCAGCCAGGGCCAGACCAGGCCCGCGAGCAGCAGAAGGTAGCGGGCGAGCCCGATCAGCAGCACCCACGCCCCGACGACCGGGACGGCGTACACGCTCAGCACGAGGATCAGGAAGGCGTCGACCTCCATGTCGAACGCCGCGCCGAAGCGGGTCACCTGGCTGCGCATCCGGGCCAGACGCCCGTCGATCAGATCGGTGAGGAGCGCGATCGTCGCGAGGACCACGACCGGGGCGCGCGGCACAGGGGCGTGCCAGGACTGGACGACGAGCGCCGTCACGCCGGCGGTCAGCGCGGCGCGGAGGAGCGTGACCAGGTTGGCCGCGCCGAGCCGGACCAGACCTTCTCGGCGTACGCCGCGGTCGACGAGCAGCCAGGTGGCGAGCGCGACGGTCGCACCCACCACGGCCGCTCCGGCGCCCAGGCCGGGGGCCGCCGCCAGTGCCAGGAGCAAGGCGGCGGCAGCCGGCAGTACGGTCAGTGGACCGAAATGAACCGTTCGCACCCTGCCTCCGTATTTTCGGTTACCAGTCATACGAGGGCGGGTCGGCGTCGGTTCAGGACCCAACGCCGGACGTGGAGGGAGCCGACGTGTCACGAACGGCCCGCGCTTACTGGCTGCGTGAGCCCGGGTTCGGTGAGATCCGTTCCGCGGATCTTCCGGATCCGGGTCCGGGGGAGGTGCTGGTCCGGACCCTCGTGTCGGGTGTCAGTCGCGGCACCGAGGCCCTCGTCTTCCGTGGCGGCGTTCCCGAGAGCCAGCACGCCACGATGCGCGCGCCGTTCCAGGAGGGCGACTTCCCCGGCCCGGTGAAGTACGGCTACCTCAACGTCGGCCTCGTCGAGGCCGGACCGGTCGACCTGATCGGCCGGACCGTCTTCTGCCTCTACCCACACCAGACGGCGTACGTCGTGCCGGCCGAGGCGGTCACGGTCGTCCCCGACGACGTTCCCGCTCGCCGCGCGGTGCTGGCCGGAGCGGTGGAGACCGCTGTCAACGCGCTGTGGGACGCCCGCCCGCTGCTGGGCGACCGGGTCGCGGTCGTCGGCGCCGGCATGGTCGGCCTCAGCGTCGCCCGGCTGCTCACGGGGCTGCCCGGGGCGAAAGTGACGGTCGTCGACACCGACGTGACCCGCGCCGAGCTGGCCGAGGCGTTCGGTGCGAGCTTCGCCCGGCCCGGTGAGGCTCCCGACGACCTCGATCTCGTCTTCCATGCCAGCGGCACCGCCGCAGGCCTCCAGGTCGCCCTCGACCTGCTCGCGGCCGACGGCGTGGTCACGGACCTCAGCTGGTACGGCGACATGCCCGTCGAGCTGAACCTCGGCGGTCGGTTCCACTCGGCGAGGCTCGGCATCCGGGCCAGCCAGGTCGGCGAGATCGCGCAGCCGCGACGCGGCCGGCGCACCCACGCCGACCGGATGGCGCTCGCCCTTCGGATGCTGGCCGACCCCGCGTTCGACGCGCTGCTGACCGGCGAGTCGGGGTTCGACGAGCTGCCGCAGGTGATGGGCAAGCTCGCCTCGGGCTCCATCCCGGCTCTGTGCCACACCATCACCTACCCGGCCGACTCTGCCGATGACGCAGGGGAGCGCTGATGTTCGAGGTGACCGTCAGCGACCACATGATGATCGCGCACAGCCTGCGCGGCGACGTCTTCGGTCCGGCCCGGGCGCTGCACGGCGCGACGTACGTCGTGGAGGCGGCGTTCGCCCGTCAGCAGCTCGATGCGGACGGCATCGTGCTCGACATCGGCCGAGCCGGCGACGCGCTGAAGGCGGTCCTGGCCGACCTCACCTACCGCAACCTCGACGAGGTCGAGTCCCTGGCGGGGCTCAACACGACCACCGAGGTGCTCTGCCGCGAGATCGCGGACCGGCTCGCCGCCCGCGTCCATGACGGCTCCCTCGGCGTCGCGTCCGGCGACCTGGCCCGCATCCGGGTGACGCTCCGCGAGACGCCGGTCGCCTGGGCGAGCTACGAGAGGGCGCCATGACGGTCCCTCTGTACGCCGTGCTTCCCGCCGGCCTCGACGACCCAGGTCGGCCCAGCGGCGGCAACAGCTACGACCGTCGGGTCCTCGACGGGCTGGTCCACCGGGGCCGGCCGGTGGTCGAGCTGCCGATCGCGGGCAGCTGGCCGGCACCCGGACCCGCCGACCTCCACGAGCTCGACGCGCTCCTGGTCGGCATCCCCGAGGGCTCGCTCGTCCTGGTCGACGGGCTCATCGCGTCGGGTGCGGCTTCGGTGCTCCCGCGCTACGCCGTTCGGTTGCGCCTGGTCGTCCTCCTGCACATGCCGATCGGGCCCGACGCCGGCGAGGCGCAGGTGCTCGGCTCGGCCGCCGCCGTGGTGACGACCAGCGTCTGGTCGCGCGAACGCCTGCGCGGCTGGTACGGCGTGCGCCCGGTCCACGTCGCCCTGCCGGGGGTCGATCCGGTCGACCCGGCCCCGCCTCACCGCAGCGCGGCCGGGGGCACGTCGTTCCTCTGCGTCGCCGCGGTCCACCCCGGCAAGGGGCACGACCTGCTGTTCGAGGCGCTGGCCGCGCTCGGCGACCGGGCCTGGACCCTCACCTGCGTCGGCTCCCTCGAGGTCGATCCCGACTACGTCGCGGCGCTCCAGACCCAGGTCTACGCGCGATCCTGGGAGCGCCGGGTGATCTTCACTGGGCCGCTGACCGGCCCCGCCCTCGGTGCGGCGTACGGCGTAGCCGACCTGCTCGTGCTGCCGTCCCGCTCGGAGAGCTACGGGATGGTCGTCGTGGAGGCTCTGGCGCACGGTCTGCCGGTCGTCGCCACGTCGGTCGGCGGTGTGCCGGAGGCACTCGGGCACGCGCCGGTCGGCGCGCTCCCGGGGCTGCTCGTGCCCCCCGAGGACCCGCTCGGCCTGGCCGGCGCCCTGCGCGCCTGGCTCGACGACCCGGGTCTGCGTGAACGCCTCGGGTACGCCACGGCACGCCGCCGCCCCGCCCTGCGCCGCTGGGAAGCGACCGTCGACGACCTCGAGGCCGTCCTCGATCGGGTGGCCACGGCCGTGCCGGCCGGACCGGCGCGCGCCCGGACGGGAGGCCGGTCGTGAGCTCTGCCCTCCCCCACGGCGTACGTCGGATCCGGCCGGCCCTGCGGCTGGCCGGCGGCGCCCTCGTGATGGTCGTCCTGGTCTGGCGGTTCGGCACCGGCCCGTTCGCGGCCGCGTGGCGGGTCACGACCTGGGGCTCGGTCGCGGCCGCTCTGGCCCTGACCGGCCTGGCCACCCTCGCCAACGCCTGGCGCTGGCGGGTGGTCGCGCGCGCCCTCGGCGCACCGCTCACGCCGTTCGGCTCGGTCGCGGCGTACTACCGCTCGCAGTTCCTCAACGCCGCCCTGCCCGGAGGTGTCCTCGGTGACGCCCACCGGGGCGTCCGGCACGGCCGCGACGCGGGCGACCTCGGCGTGGGCCTCCGGGGCACGGTGTGGGACCGGGTCACCGGCCAGGTGGTGCAGGCCGGGTTGCTGGTCGTCGCGCTGGCCCTCCTCCCCACGCCGTTGCGCCCCTATGCGCCGGTCGCGTTCGCCGGCCTCGGGGCCGTCGCGTTGTTCGCCTGGTGGCTCGGGCGCCGGCAGGGCGCGGTCGCGTTCGTCGGACACGACCTGCGGGCGCTCCTCCGGCCGGGCGTCGCCGTCCGGGTGGTCGCCGGCTCCTGTGCCTCCACCGCGGGCCACGTGGCCGTCTTCCTGGTGGCCGTGGCCGTCGTGGGCGTCGACGCCACCCCCGCGCTGCTCGTCGCGATCGCGCTGGCCGTGCTGGTCGGCTCGGCGGTGCCGCTGAGCGTCGCCGGCTGGGGTCCCCGCGAGGGCGTCACCGCCGGCGTGTTCGCCCTGGCCGGGTTGGGCTCCACGACCGGGCTGACGGTCAGCGTCGTCTTCGGCGTCCTAGCCGGCGTCGCGACCGTGCCCGGGGTGCTCGTGCTGCTCGCCGATGCCGTCGTACGTCGTCCTCGGCCGACCATGGAGGAGCAGGCCCCCGCCCTCGAGGAGGCCCGTCGTGGCTGACCGGCCGTACACCCTGCTCAGCTGCAGCATGTCGATCGACGGCTACATCGACGGCGCCAAGGAGACTCGCCTCCTCCTGTCCAACGACCTCGACTTCGACCGGGTCGACGAGGTGCGCGCGGGCGTCGACGCGATCCTGGTCGGCGCCACCACGGTCCGCAACGACAACCCGCGCCTGCTCGTCCGCGACCCCGCCCGCCGGCGGGCCCGGCTCGACCGCGGGCTCACCGAGCACCCGGTCAAGGTGACGGTCACGCAGCGGGGCCGGCTCGACCCCTCGCAGCGCTTCTTCGCCGACGACGGCAGCCGGAAGCTGGTCTACGCCGGCAGCCGGGTCGCCGGGGCTCTCGACGACCGGCTCGGTCGGGTCAGCGAGGTCGTCGACGCGGGTGACCCGGTGCGGATGGCCGACCTCGTCGGTGACCTGCACGCGCGCGGCGTACGCCGGCTCATGGTCGAGGGTGGGGGAGCGGTGCACACCCAGTTCCTGGCCGACGACCTCGTCGACGAGCTGCAGCTGGTGGTGGCACCGTTCTTCGTCGGCGAGCCCGGGGCACGCCGGTTCGTGGGCGAGGGCCACTTCCCGTGGCACCCCGGCCGCCGCGCTGTCCTGGCCGAGACCCGGCAGCTGGGTGACGTGGTGCTGCTGCGCTACGCCCTGTCCGACCGGTGCGCGCCGACGGACTGAGCCCGCACCGGCACCACCACCTCGGGCTCCGGGTCCTCGAGCATGATCGCCAGACCCATCACGATCGCGATGATCTCGACCGTGGCAGCGCCGAACACCGAGAGCCCCGCCCACTTCTCGTGGGTGCCGAACAGACCGATCGTGCTGGCCAGGGTGAAGGCGCCGAGTGTCGACATCCCGAAGCACGCGGCCAGGACGCCCGCGCCCGGGTGGCGCCAGCGCACGAGCAGTGCGGCGATGACCAGCCCACCGGTGACGTTCAGCAGGAACGCCGGGCCGATCACGTGCACGGACCGCATCCCCTGGAACCAGAGGGCGAGGTGGATCGCCACGGAAGCCAGGACGGCCACGGCCGCCACATATCGCAAGGTCATGATGTGTGTCCCCTTCGCCGCCCGTCGGGCGGCCCACCGGTGACACGGCTCCGACCCCCTGCCGGTTCGGTCACCGCGAGGATCTTCACCCCTTCCGGGTCGCGGGCGGGCGCGAACGAGGAAAACTTGACTCTAGGCTTCGCACGTGGCACCGCCTGAGACCGATCCTGCGCCGACCGCCGCCGAGATCGTCGACCGGATCACGGCCGGGACCACCACGCCCGAGGCCGAGGTGGCACGCGCGCTGTCCGCGATCGGCGCGCGCGACGGGCGGCTCAACGCGTTCTCCGTCGTGCTCGCGGACGAGGCGCGAGAGCAGGCGCGGTACCTCGCCCTCGGGCACGGCGAGACCCGTGGCCCGCTGTACGGCGTACCGGTGGCGATCAAGGAGGAGCTCGACGTCGCCGGCTGCGTGACGACGTACGGCGGCAGGGGCAACAGCACGCCCGCGGCCGAGGACGGCGAGGTGGTACGGCGGCTCCGCGCGGCCGGCGCGCTCGTCGTCGGCAAGACGAACATGCCGGAGTTCGGTGCGTACCCGTACACGGAGTCGGTCGCGCACGGCTACACCCGCAACCCGTGGCGTACGGCGTTCTCCCCGGGCGGCTCCAGCGGCGGCTCCGCGGCGGCGGTTGCGTCGGGCATGGTGCCGGTCGCGATGGGTGGCGACGGCGGTGGCTCGATCCGGATCCCGTCGGCCTGCTGCGGGCTGTTCGGGCTGAAGCCGCAGCGCGGCCGGGTCACCAGCGCCCCCCACGAGCACCTCTGGTGGGCGCTCGGCACCGCCGGCCCGCTGACGCGCACGGTCCTCGACTCGGCGATCGTCTACGACGTGATCCGCGGCCACCTGCCGAGCGACCGGTGGCAAGCGGGAGAGGTCGGCTCGTTCACCGATGCCGCACGGCGCGAGCCGGGTCGGCTCCGGGTCGGCTGGTCGGTGAAGCCGGTGGCCAGAGGAGTCCGCCCGCACGCCGATGCCGTCGCTGTGGTCCGTGAGACCGCACGCCTGCTCTCCGACCTCGGCCACCGGGTGCGCGAGGTCGACCCGCACTACCCCGACCCGACCGCCGCCTTCGTCCCGCAGTTCTTCGGCGGCATCCGCTCCGAGGCCGAGCAGGTCGAGCATTTCGAGCGACTCGAGCGGCGTACCCGCGAGACCTGCCGCCTGGGCGCCTGGGTGACGCCCACGGTCATGAACGCCGCCCTCCGGGCCACGGAGCGTGTCTCCGAGAAGGCCAACCGGATCTTCCAAGACGTGGACGTCCTGCTCACTCCGTCGATCGCCCACCGGCCGCCCCGGGTCGGGATCCTCGACCGGACCGGCACCGTCCGCGCCTCGCTCAGGTCGCTGCCGGCGGTCGCGTACGCCGTGCTCTGGAACGTCGCCGGAAACCCCGCCTGCTCGGTCCCGTCGCGCACGGGCAGCGACGGGCTCCCGGTCGGCGTGCAACTGGTCGGCCCGACCGACGGTGAGGAGGTCCTCCTCAGCCTCGCCGCTCAGCTCGAGACCGCACGCCCCTGGCCGCGGGTCGCGCCGGACTGACCGGTTCAGGAGGCCTCGAGGTTGGGGCCGAGCACGCAGAACGAGATGCCCGCGGGGTCGATCATCGTCGCGATCCGGCCGTACGGCGTGTCCGCGGCCGCCGAGACGACCTCGGCGCCGATCGACACCGCCTTCGCGGTCGTCTCGTCGGTGTCGGCGACCTGCAGGTAGAACTGCCAGCGGGCCGGCTCGTCACCCAGGAAGCCGCTGGCGTCCATGATGCCGGCGCGGGCGTTCTCGTTGAGTCCGAGCGTCGTGTACCGGAACTCCGGGGTGTCGCCCATGACGTGGGTCTCCCAGCCGAACGCGTCCTGGTAGAACGCGACCGCCTCGTCGTACCGCGTCGTCAGCGTCTCGAACCACGCAGGCGCGTTCTCCTCGTTCCGGGTCGCGAAGCCGGGGAAGGTGTCGGCCTGCCAGGCGCCGATGGCCGCCCCGGAGGGGTCGGCGAGCTCGGCGAAGGAGCCGAGGTCGCCGACCGGCATCGGCTCGATCAGAACGCGGCCGCCGGCCGTCTTCGCCCGCTCCACCGTGCCGGCCAGGTCGGACGTCGAGAGGAAGACCGACCACGTGCTGGGGAGATCGTCGGGCGTCGGCACGAGGCCGGCGATCGGCTGGTCGCCCCGGAAGAACATCCGGTAGCCCTGGTACTCCTCGCTCGGCGCGCCGGCCGACCACTCGAACAGCTCGCCGTAGAACGAGATCGCGGTGTCGACGTCGTCGGTGGTCAGCTGGATCCAGCAGGGTTCTCCGATGGTGTCCATGGCTGCTCCTCATGGGGATTCCGTGACGCCAGTTTCCTCCAGACGTGCTGGAGGCGCATCACCGCGACCCGGCCGTCTCCACAACTTCTCGGGACGATCGCCACCTCGTCGCCACGTCCGGAGGCTCCCGATCCGGGAGGGTTCCCCGCGCAACAGACCACGGGGGTCTGGTGTCCACACCAGAAAGCAGAACAGAGATGACCAACACACGCAGGGCGACCGTAGGGGTCGCCGCAGTGATCGCGTCCGGGGCCGCGATCGTGGCGACCTCGCACGCGGACGCCGCCAGCAAGACGAACAACTTCCAGATGCACCGATCACCGGGCATCGTGGCCGCGGGCTGCCTGCCCGACGCGAAGGCGAAGGTCAGCGTCCGCAATCGCGGACCGGTCGAGGAGATGAAGGTCCACGCCACCGGACTGCCGCACCGCACCGACTTCGACCTCTTCGTGATCCAGGTGCCCAACGCACCGTTCGGGGTGTCGTGGTACCAGGGCGACCTCGAGACCGACCAGCACGGTGTTGCGAACGGCACGTTCGTCGGCCGCTTCAACGAGGAGACGTTCGCGATCGCACCGGGCACCGCACCGGCGCCTTCGGTGCACTCGTCGCCGATCCCCGACGCGACCAGCAACCCGGCCTTCGGCCCCGTCCACACGTTCCACCTGGGGCTGTGGTTCAACTCGCCGGAGGACGCCGTCAAGGCCGGCTGTCCCGGCGCCACGACCCCGTTCAACGGCGAGCACAACGCCGGCGTCCAGGTGCTGAACACCGACCAGTTCGGTGACCGGCACGGACCGCTGCGGCGTCTGAAGCCATGACCGGGGACACGATGGGCGGGCTGACGGCCTGTCCGGAGTGCACGGCGACCGCCGAGGTGACCGACCGGGTGATGCTCGACAGCACCGATGGACCGGTGGAGCACGCGCGCATCCGTTGTGTGCGGCGGCACTGGTTCTACATGCCAACGGCCGGACTCGTGAGCGGCATGGCGCCCGAGCCGGTGGCGCGCTGACCTGAGACCAGGCTAGGGCGCGATCACGTCGCGCACGCCGCGGCCCGTTGGAGGAGCAGCGCGCGTTCGCCGGCGTTGCCGGTCAGGCCGGCAGCCTCGGTGAACGCCGCTGCCGCCTCGGCGCGGTGACCCGCTCGCTCGAGCAGGTCGCCGCGCACGGCCGGGGCCAGGTGAGATCCGGTCAGGGACCGATGACCGGCCACGGCGTCCAGCACCGCCAGCCCGGCCTCGGGTCCGAACGCTCGTCCATGGGCGACCGCGCGGTTGACCTCGACCACGGGGTTGTCTCCGAGATGTGCCAGCAGGTCGTACCAGTCGGCGATGCCACGCCAGTCGGTCTCCTCCGCGGTCGTGGCGCGGGCGTGGCAGGCCGCGATCTGGGCCTGTACGACGTACGGCCCGAACGGGCGTCCCGACGAGCTGACGGTCATCGCTCGGTCGAGGGCGGCGAGCCCGCGACGGATCATCAGCTCGTCCCAGCGCGAGCGGTCCTGGTCCTCGAGCAGGACCGGTCGCCCCTCCGCGTCGGTGCGTGCGTGCAACCGCGATGCCTGCAGCTCCATCAGCGCGAGCAGCCCGTGGACGTCGGGTTCGCCCGGTGCTACGTCGACGAGCATCCGAGTGACCCGGATCGCCTCGGCACAGAGGTCGGGCCGCGTCCAGTCGTCGCCGGTGGTGGCGGCGTACCCCTCGTTGAAGATCAGGTAGAGCACCCCCGTCACGTCGTCGAGCCGGCGTTCGCGCTCCGGCCCGACAGGGAGCTCGATCGACTCGCCCTCGAGGGACGTCTTCGCCCGCGAGATGCGCTGCCCGACGGTGGCGTCCTTGGTGAGGAAGGCGCGGGCGATCTCGGGCACGGTCAGGCCGCCGACGAGCCGGAGCGTGAGCGCCGCGCGGCTCTCGGGGGACAGGGCCGGATGGCAGGTGAGGAAGATCAGTCGCAGCACGTCGTCCTCGATGTGGTCGACGAAGGTGTCGAGGTCGGGCATCTCCACCTCCTCCCGTTCCAGGGCGTGACCGAGCTCCGTCGTACGACGGCGCAGGGTGTCGGCGCGCCGGAACTGGTCGACGGCGCGGCGTTTCGCGGTCTGCATGAGCCAGGCCGCAGGGTTGTCGGGGACCCCGGACTCCGGCCACTGCTGGAGGGCGGCGACCAGCGCGTCTTGGGCGAGGTCCTCGGCGAGGGCCAGGTCGCGGGTCATCCGGGTGAGGGCGCCCACGAGTCGTGCCGACTCGTCGCGCCACACCCGCTGGACGACCTCCTGGGGGTCCTGGGCGGTCCCGGCCTCGCTCACACGAGGAGCCTAGGGCGTCGCTCCCCCATCGCCCGGCGTCGCGCAGCGGGCCATGGATGGGGAGGGACGCGCTTCGGGACCGCCCCCGGACGTCAGGACCCGGTCGGCGCCTCGTCGGGCTCGGCGATCCGCCGGATCTCGATCGCGCCCTCCCAGCCCGGCCAGTGCTTCAGGTGCAGGTCGGCCATCGCCTGACCCTCGCTGCGGGCTTCCTCCTCGGAGTCGAACTTGACGATGGCCCAGCCGCCGATGACCTCCTTGGCCTCGGCGTACGGGCCGTCGGTGACGGTGACGTTGCCGCCGCGGACGCGGAACTCGACGGCATCGGCCTTGCCGTACAGCCCGCCGCCGTCGACGAAGGAGCCGTCGGCGATGGCCGCGCCGACGTGCACGTCCATGGCATCCATGAGCGCCTGAGGCGGGTTGGCCTGGGACTCGTCCATCTTCACGAAGCACAGGTAACGCATCGGTGTGTCCTCTCGGTGGGTGATCGTTCGCCCGTACGTCGCACGACCGATCCCGGTTTCGACATGGACTCAGAACTTTCTCTCATACGTGCTCGCCGAGCGCCACCAGCAGCGCGCGATAGGTCGTCTCAGGGTCGGTGCTCGGGACGCGCACCGCCGGGAGTGCATCGAGCCGTGCCGACACCGTCAGCAGCGCCGCATCGCCGCCCTCCGCGACCCAGAACCCCGTGGCGTACGACGTCCACTCGTCGTACGCGGCATCGTCCCGGGCGTGGAAGCGCCGGACCACGGTCTCGGGATCGGTCGTCAACATCACGTGGATGTGC
The DNA here is from genome assembly GCF_036493135.1 of Nocardioides sp. GTDB lineage: Bacteria > Actinomycetota > Actinomycetes > Propionibacteriales > Nocardioidaceae > Nocardioides. Next base: position 22,654 of record NZ_DASXQG010000014.1, read on the forward strand.
TCGGCGCCGGCTTCGCGCGCTGCGGCCGCGAACCGGCCCAGCTGGTCGTGGCGAGCGACCAGCTGGGGCAGCACGACGTCGTACCCGGTGGTCAGGTAGCCGGTGACCAGGGCGAGCGCCGCGGTGCGGACTCGCCCGGCGGCACCGTCGTCGTCCTGCCAGCCGCCGATCATGGTGCGGAGCACGTCGATGTCGCAGAGGAGGACGCCCGGGTGCTCGACGGCGTACCGACGAGCCAGGGTGGTCTTGCCGATCCCGGGCGGCCCGTTGAGGTGGATCAGGCGAGCCCCGCTCATTCGGGCTCCTGCGTGGGGTCGCCCGGCGAGAAGCGCTCGAGCAGCTCGTCGACGTGGCCGCTGGTCACCTCGCGACTGGTCTCCCATCCGGTGACCACTCCCACGAAGCGGTCGCCGTCGAGCAGCCGCACGTCCATCGCGGTCGTGGCCCGGACGGTCGCCGTACGCGGGACCTGTCGCAGCAGCGCGATCTCGCCGACCAGCTCACCCGGTCCGACGGTCGCGATCGGCTGACCGTCACCGAGCACGTCGGCGTTCCCGCTCTCGATGATGAAGCAGCCGTCTCCCGCATCGCCCTGTCGGTAGACGATCTCGCCGGCGGGTACGTGGCACGGGCGGAGCCCGGCGGCGAGCTGCTCGAGGGCAGGCAGGGGCAGCGGGTCGAAGACGGCCACGCGGCGGAGCAGGCTGAGATCCTCGTCGCGGGCCACCATCGCGTCGTCGATCCGACGCAACTGGAACCAGAAGACCAGGACCAGCACGGGTCCGACCGCGCCGACGATCCACAGTGCCTGGCGCAGATCGGTCGACGTCGCGAGCCAGGCGGCCAGCACCGACCCGCCGCCGACGAACAGCCCGCCGATGCATTCGAGCAGCCCGTAGACCCGGGCCAGCACGCGCTCGGGAGCGAGCCGGGCGACGAGCGTGAAGAGGCCGACGTCGACCAGTGCGTTGCCGACCCCGATCAGCGCGAACAACGCCAGGGCCGCCGGTCTGCTGGGGTAGGCGGCGAGAACGACCAGGGGTGCGCCCCACATGGCCACGCCCGTGCCGAACCAGACGGCCAGCCTGCGGTTGCCCACGAACAACGAGGCGAACAGCGACCCGACGATCGCGCCCGCGCCGATCGCCGCGGTCAGCGTGCCGACACCCGGCTCGCCGAGGCCAAGGAGGTCGACGGCCACGAGGACGCTGAACACCGACAGGGCGCCACGGGTGAGGACCTGGGCGGCCAGGAGCGTCAGCAGCACCCGGAGCTGGGGCGAACGGGCCGAGACCTTGGCGCCCAGCAGGAGGCCGGAGAGGACCGAGCCGCGACTGGCCTGGTGCTCGGGCTCCTCGACGGTGAGGCCGAGCGTCACGGCCGCCGAGAGTCCCGAGACGACTGCGACCGCGAGGAAGCCCGACGACGTACTGCCGCCGACCAGGAGTGCGGCGGCCAGCGCCGGACCGACCAGGGTCGAGATGGAGTCGAGGAGCCCGCGGACGACGTTCGCCGACGCGAGCTCCGACGGCGTATGACACAGCAGGGGGAGCAGGGCGGAGTTCACCGGGCGGTAGAGCAACGCGGCGGCGGTCGAGAAGATCGCCAGGGCGTACACCGCCACCTGGGAGCCACCGGCGGCGACGATCAGGGCGATGCCGGCAGCGGTCGCACACCGCGTTACCGAGACGACGGTGAGCGCCAGGTCGCGTCGCCAGCGGTCGGCGAGGGCCGAAGCGAACGGCGCGAGGATCGCCGACGGCACCATCCGCAGCAACGACACCAGGCCGACCGCCTTGGCGCCGCCCTCGTTGAACGCGTACACCGAGAGCACCACGGTGAAGGTCCACTCGGCGGTGCAGGCGCCGGCGAACCCGAGCTGGAGCCGGCGTACGTCGGGGTTGCGCGCGCTCGCGACGAACGAGTCTCCGGCAACACGGAGTCGCCGGCGCCATCCCTCCCCCGTCACGAGGCGAAACCTAACGTCGCCATGGCCGCGTCAGCCAGGGCGACGCACGTCTGGCGGGCCGATGTGCTGTGCCCGGAGGCGACCGCGGGCTACCGTTCCGCCATGCGGGAGCGCCCCGCGCTGTTTCTCGGGCTGCTCGCGGACCAACCAGAACTCATCGCCGAGGTCGGCGTCCTCCGCTGGCGTGCGTCGGGGCAGGGCGGCACCGCCGGCCCGTGGATCGAGTCGACCGCCCGGGACGCCGGACAGGACGGGCTCCCACTGACGCTGGTCGCGATGGGCATCGAGGGGCAGGCGATCGGGGCCCTGACCCTGGGGCACCGCGACGACGACGTCACCGGCTGCGAGGGGCTGGCTCCGTGGCTGGTACGGATGGTGGTGCGCCCGGAGTCACGCCGGTGCGGCATCGGGCGGCTCATGGTCTCGGCCGCCGAGGATCTCGCCCGGGAGCGTGGCTACGACCGCGTCTGGGTGGCGTCGCGCGACGAGGACCTCGAGTTCTACCGACAGTGCGGTTGGGCCGAGAGCGACCAGCCGGGGTACGACGCCACGGCCGTGCTCTGCAAGAGCCTGGGCACCGGCTGAGCCATTTTCAGGGCACCTGCCGGGGCGACCGCTCGACGGGGTTGCGAGGGCGGTCCGTGGGCCGAGGATTTTGTCTCCTCGCATGGCGCCTGCGCGGCGTACAGTCTCGACACGTATCGCCGTGGTGCGACCAGGAGGAGGGGCCATGCCCGCGATCGTCTGGGTGGTCGGAGCTCTGGTGGTGATCGTCGGAGCGCTTCTCGCGGTCGACTGGTTCACCGCAGGTCGGGTCAAGGGTCGGATGCTGGTCCGGGCCCGCGACGGCAGCGAGTCGGACTCGAACGTCAACTACACCCACCACGAGCAGACCGTCCGGGGGATCCAGCACTGGGACCAGGCCCCCTGATCCAGCTCGGCCGGATTCCGCTCAGCTGGCCTTCTTCTTGGCAGCCTTCTTGGCGGTCGCCTTCTTCGCGGCCTTCTTGGCCGGCTTCTTCTCGTCCTTGTCGTCGGACTCGCCTCGCGCGGTCTTGGCGGCGTCGACGGAGCGCTGCAGCGCGGCCAGCAGGTCGACGACCTCGCCGGAGGACTTGGTCGTGGTCGGGGTCTTCTTGACCTCTCCGCCCTCGATCTTGTTCTTGACCAGCTCCTCGACCGCCCCGGCGTAGTCGTCCTCGTACTCGCTGGCGTCGAAGTCGCCGGCCAGGGTCTCGACCAGCATGTTGGCCATCGAGACCTCGGCGTCCTTGACCTCGCCGGTGTCGACGGAGAAGTCGGGGGTGCGGATCTCGTCGGGCCACATCATCGTCTGGAGCACGATCACGTCGTCCTTCACCCGCAGCACGCCGACGGTCGTCCGTTGTCGCAGTGCCACCGTCACCACCGCCATCCGGTCGGCGTCGAGCAACGCCTGGCGCAGGAGGGCGTAGGGCTTGGCACCGGTCTTCTCCGGCTCGAGGTAGTAGCTCTTCTCGAAGAGCATCGGGTCGATCTGGTCGCTGGGCACGAACTTCTCGACCGCTATCTCGCGCGACGACTCGCTGGGCAGCGCGGCCATGTCGTCGTCGGTGAGGATGACCATCTCGCCGTCCTCGGTCTCGTAGCCCTTGGCGATGTCGGCGTACTCGACCTCCTCGCCGTCGATCGCGCACACGCGCTGGTACTTGATCCGGCCGCCGTCCTTGGCGTGCACCTGGCGGAACGAGACGTCGTGCGACTCGGTCGCGGCGTACAGCTTCACCGGCACGCTGACGAGCCCGAACGACACCGCACCCTTCCAGATCGCACGCATCCCATACCTCCGTGAGCTCGTCGTGTGCGTCCAGTATCAGGGAGTGCGCGCCCGAACGCACGTGCCCCACGGGGTCGCCCTCACGAGCCCCGGTTCGATAGTACGTATCAAACAGCCGGGACCGACTCGGGCGAATGCGGCCGGATGATACGTACTATCGGCCCCTGCGAAGATGAGTTGCATGCGTCCCATGCTCGCGACCCGCGGCACGCGCGTGCCGGCCGGTGACGAGTGGCAGCACGAGGTGAAGTGGGACGGCATGCGCGTGCTCGTCGACGTACGCCGTGGCGCGGCACGCCTGTTCAGCCGCAACGAGAACGACGCGACCGTCTCCTTCCCCGAGCTGGCCGACGTGCCGACGGACGACGCGCTGCTCGACGGCGAGGTGGTCGCGTTCGCCGACGGGACGCCCAGCTTCGCGGTGCTGGCCGAGCGGATGCACGTCTCGCGCGCCGATCGGGCGCACCGGCTGGCCGAGCGGATCCCGGTCACCCTGCTGGTCTTCGATCTGCTCCGCCTCGGCGAACGCGACCTGATGGACCAGTCGCTAAGCGCGCGTCGCGAGATCCTCGAGGGCCTCGACCTGAACGACGACCGCTGGCAGACGCCACCCGTGTACGCCGACGGCCCGATGCTGTTCGACGCGACGTACCAGCAGGGCCTCGAGGGGATCGTCAGCAAGCGGCTGTCGAGCCGGTACCGGCCCGGGCTGCGCAGCAAGGACTGGCTGAAGTTCGCCCACCGCCGCCGCGAGTCGTACGTCGTGGGCGGCTGGCGCCTCGAGACGGACTCGCGGGACCGGCTCGGCGCGGTGCTGGTCGGACAACCGACCGCCGACGGGCTGCTCTACCGTGGCCGGGTCGGCAGTGGCATCGCCGGTCGCAAGGCCGCGGTGCTGCGCGAGCTGCTCGCACGGCTCACCCGCGACTCCACCCCGTTCGCCGACGAGGTGCCGCGGCTCGACGCCGTCGGCGCGACCTGGGTCGAGCCGGTGCTCGTGGTGGACGTCGAGTCGCTCGGCCCGTCCGCACAGGGCCGCATCCGCCAACCGTCGTACGTCGGCACCCGCGCCGACCTGACCCCGGAGGATCTGACATGAGGAAGCTCGGGCTCCTGCCGCTCGTGATCACGCTGACCGCCGTCACGCTGGCGGCCACGTCGTCACCCGCCAGCGCCGAGACGCGCCACGTCACCCTCGGTGGCGTCCGGGTCGCCCTGCCCGACCACACCCACCAGGTCGTCACCGTCGACCACACCCGCGGCTACCGCGCACGGGTCGCCTACTGGGTGCTTCGCCAGGACCACTGGCAGCGCCTGTACGCCGTACGCGACGGCCGCATCGGGTACGGCGGGCTGGTCGCGCCCCGCAAGCGCCACCAGGGCACCGGCACCACCCCGCTCGGCACGACGCGACTGATCTCGGCGTTCGGCAGCCACCCACGCGGCGACTCCTGGAGCCTGCCCTACCGACGGATCCAGAAGGGCGACTACTGGGTCGAGGACAACGGCTCGCGCTACTACAACCGTTACCGCAACAGGTCGCAGGGCGGGTTCCGCTGGTGGCTGCCGGCCAGCAACGACAACAGCTCCGAGCGGCTGCGCGACTTCCCGGTGCAGTACGAGTACTCGATCGTCACCAGCTACAACCGCGCCCAGGTGCGCCACCGCGGCGCCGGGATCTTCCTGCACGTCAACGGCAGCGGCGCCACCGCGGGATGCGTCAGCGCGCCGCGCTCCTTCCTGAGGAAGCTGATGTGGCGTCTCGACCCGGACAAGGTGCCGGTCATGGCGGTCGGCAGATGAGTCCCGGCAGCGGAGAGGAGGTCCGGGTCGAGGTCGAGGGCCGCACCCTCAAGCTGTCCAACCTCGACAAGGTCCTGTATCCCCGCACCGGCACCACCAAGGGCGAGGTGCTCAACTACTACGCCCAGGTCGCACCGGTGCTCCTGCCGCTGCTGAAGGATCGGCCGGTCACCCGCGTCCGGTGGCCGAACGGCGTCGAGAAGGCCCGCTTCTTCGAGAAGAACGCACCGGCCGGGACGCCGCGCTGGGTCCGCACCGCCGACGTCCCGACGACCGGCTCCCGCGGCGAGAGCCGGCACGGCGACCGCCTGGTGTTCCCGATCATCGACGACCTCGCGACCCTCACCTGGGCCGCCAACCTCGCCGCCCTCGAGCTCCACGTCCACCAGTGGACGGTCACCAGGCAGGGCAAGCCGCGAGGTGCCGACCGGATCGTGATCGACCTCGACCCCGGCGAAGGAGCCGGGCTCCACGAGTGCTGCCGGGTCGCGCTCCTGGTCCGCGACAAGCTGGCCGAGCGCAAGCTCGACACCCGCCCGGTGACCAGTGGCAGCAAGGGGATGCACCTCTACGCCCAGCTGCCTCGCCGCCGCGACCCCGACGATGCCTCGGCCGTGGCCAAGGAGATCGCCGAGCAGCTCCAGACCGAGCACCCGAAGCTGGTCACCGCGACCATGACCAAGGCCAGACGCTCGGGAAAGGTCTTCCTCGACTGGTCGCAGAACGCCGGCTCCAAGACCACCGTCTCGCCGTACTCCCTGCGCGGCGTGGAGCGTCCGTGGGTCGCCACTCCTGTCTCGTGGGACGAGGTCGACGAGGGGGCCGAGGACCCGCTCGGGCTCGAGCAGTTCCGGTACGACGAGGTGCTCGCCCGGGTCGCCGAGAAGGGCGATCTGTTCACCGACTGATGCCCCTACACCACCAGTGGCCACAGACCGGTGGAGCCGGAGCGCGTCGTTACCATTCCGTGGATCGGCTGTGTGTCAATCGTTGCATTGTCTTACGTACGGTTGCGGTGCCCGGTCCCAGCGAGCTCCAACCCGCACGGTGCCGGTGGCCGCCGACTGCCGGGGGGTGGGGTCGGCTGAGCCCGTGGATCCGCCCGTAGTCCCCGCTGCGGGCGGAACCACGCCCCACCGGGCCGGTTCGAACACCGGACTAGTTGATCGCCGCCACTTATGCTCCGAGCCATGTCACACCGCGTTCTGCTCGTGGAGGACGAGAGCGACATCGTCTCGCCCCTCGTGCAGACGTTGGGGCGCGAGGGCTACGTCGTCGACCAGGCCTCGAGCGGCCGAGACGCGATCGCGGCGGCCTCGCGCGCGACGTACGACATCGTGATCCTCGACCTCGGGCTGCCCGACATCGACGGGCTGGAGGTGTGCCGACGGCTCCGCGCGGCCGGCTACAAGGGCGCGGTCCTGATCCTCAGCGCCCGGAGCCAGGAGATCGACCGCGTGGTCGGGCTCGACGCGGGCGCCGACGACTACCTCGCGAAGCCGTTCGGACTGGCCGAGCTCCTGGCGCGCCTCCGCGCGCTGCTCCGGCGTACGTCGGTCCGCGCGTCCGGGGCGTCGGCGGGCGACCACCGCCTCCAGGTGGACGTCGACGCCCACCGCGTGTACGTCGGCGACCACGAGGTCGCACTGACTGGCAAGGAGTTCGACGTGCTGGCCGTGCTGGCTGCCAACCGCGACAAGGTCGTCTCGCGCTCGCAGCTGATGTCGGAGGTGTGGAGCGAGGCCTGGTACGGCTCGACCAAGACCCTCGACGTCACCATCGGCCGACTGCGTCAGAAGCTGGAGAAGGCCGGCCCGGTCGAGCGGGTCGTCACGGTCCGCGGAGTGGGCTTCCGGCTCGAGGGCTAGCACGTCAGCCCAGCGGACGATTGCCGCGGGCGCCGAACCTGAGGACACTCGAAGGGACGTCGTCGCGGCGCCCGGTGCCTCGGGCGACGGGGGAGGCGGGCGATGAGCGATCGCCGAGAGCATGTCAGCGTCGAGCAGCACGAGCAGCTCCGACGAGACTTTGTCGCCCTCCAGGAGCAGTTCGAGGCCGCCGACGAGGTCCTGTCGGCCATGGGCCGCTCCGCCGCCGATCCCGAGACCGTCCTCAACGCGATCGTCGAGAGCGCCCGCCGCCTCTGCCGGTCACAGTCGGCCTTCCTCTACCTCCTCCAGGAGGACGGCTACTACGAGTTGATCATGTCGACCGGAGTCAGTGAGGCGGCGATCCGGTTCATCAACGAGCACCCGATGGCGCTCGACCGAGACACCCTGATCGGCCGGGTCGGCCTCGAGCGCAGGGCCCAGCAGATCCCGGACGTGCTGACCGACCCGGACTACGGCGCGTTCGACCTCCAGCGGGTCGGCGGCTACCGCACCACGATCGGGGCGCCGATGCTGCTCGACGACGAGGTCGTCGGCACGCTCAACCTCTGGCGCACCGAGGTCGACCCGTTCGACGAGCGGGAGATGGCGATCGTCACGGCGTTCGCCGGGCAGGCCGCGATGGCGGTCAACGGCGTGAAGCTCGTGCAAGAGCTGGAGACGCGCGGCACCGAGCTCGCGAAGCGCGTCGACGAGCTCGAGGCGTTGCGCGAGGTCGGCGAGGCCGTCAGCTCGAGCCTGGACGTGGACCGCGTGCTCTCCACCATCGCCATGCACGCCGTCGAGCTCTCCGGCACCGACGGCGGCTCGATCATGGAGTACTCCGAGCGCGACCGCTGCTTCCGGGTACGCAGCGTCTACCGCACCCAGCCCGAGGTGGTGGCGCGGCTGCGCGAGATCCGGATCGACCTCGACGAGACGTTGGTCGGCCGCGCCGCCCGGGAGCGACGTCCGATCTCGATCTCCGACCTGCGCACGGTCGACCTCGATCCGCATCTACGGATCCTCCACGACGCCGGATGGCGGTCGCTGGTCGCCGTACCGATGCTGCGCGAGGACCAGATCGTCGGGTCGTTGATCGTCCGCCGCAAGGAGACGGGGGACTTCACCGAGGAGAACGTGGACCTCCTGGAGACCTTCGCGAGCCAGTCGGCGCTCGCCCTGCTCAACGCCCAGCTGTTCCAGGAGCTCAAGGCTCAGAGTGTCGAGCTGGAGCTCGCCAGTCGGCACAAGTCGGAGTTCCTGGCCAGCATGTCCCACGAGCTCCGGACGCCGCTGAACGCCATCCTCGGGTTCTCGGAGGTCCTGCTCGAGCAGATGTTCGGCGAGATCAACGAGCGCCAGGAGGAGTACCTCCGCGACATCCACGGGTCCGGCAAGCACCTGCTGGAGCTGCTCAACGAGATCCTGGACCTGTCCAAGGTCGAGGCCGGCCGCATGGAGCTCGAGTACGCCTCGTTCGACCTGCCCCAGATGCTCAGCGGCTCCCTGTCGATGCTGCGAGAACGGGCCGCCCTTCACGGCATCACGATGGACGTCGAGGTGGGAGATGGCGTCGGCGAGGTGTACGCCGACGAGCTCCGCCTCAAGCAGGTCCTGCTCAACCTGGTCACCAACGCGGTCAAGTTCACCGGTGACGGCGGGACCGTGACGGTCCGAGCGGACCGCGACGGCGGCGACATCAACATCACCGTGACGGACACTGGGATCGGCGTGCCCGAGAAGGATCGGGAGCGGATCTTCGAGTCCTTCCAGCAAGGTGGGCGGGGTAGCTCGCGCGAGGAGGGCACCGGGCTCGGCCTGACGTTGTCGCGTCGCATCGTGGAGCTTCTCGGGGGCCGCATGTGGCTGGAGACCGAGGTCGGCCGCGGGAGTACCTTCGGGTTCTCGATCCCGAGCGGCGACCGTGGGCGGAGCGCAGCCTCGACGGCCGGTGAGGCCGGACCGGGCGGTCGGGTCGTGGTGATCGAGGACGACCGGCCGTCCCTGGCCCTGTTCGACGCCTACCTGACGGGGGCAGCGCTGGACGTCGTCACCGCGCGGGACGGTCAGTCGGGGCTCGCCGCCGTACGGCGGTCGCGCCCGGATGCCGTCCTGCTGGACATCCGGTTGCCCGGCATCGACGGCTGGGCTGTTCTGAAGGCGCTGAAAGCCGATCCGGAGACGTCCGGCATCCCGGTGATCGTCGTGTCGATCGTGGACGAGCGGACGCGCGGGGTCGAGCTCGGTGCAGCGGCGTACCTCGTGAAGCCGATCCGCCGCGAGGATCTGCTTTCCGCGCTCGCAGGCGTCGGCGTCCCGGTGGCGACGCGCACCGGACCGAGCACGGAGGCGAGGTGAGGAGATGGACCCGAACCGCATCCTGGTGGTCGAGGACAACCCGAAGAACCTGAAGCTGGTCAGAGACGTGCTGACGTACTCCGGCTACGTGGTGATCGAGGCGACGACGGGCGAGGACGGCGTACGGCTGGCTCACGAGAGCTCGCCGGACCTGATCCTGATGGACCTGCAGCTCCCGGGGATCGACGGCGCCGAGGCGCTGCGGCAGATCCGAGCGGCCGAGGAGACCCAGGTCCCCGTGGTCGCGGTGACGGCGTTCGCGATGAACGACGACCGGGAGCGGGCGTTCGCATCGGGCTTCGACGGGTACGTCGAGAAGCCGATCAGTGTGCGGGCCCTCCCCCAGCAGGTGCGCGACTTCCTTCGACTGAGAGGCGCCGGATGAACGACACAGCCCCCGCGAACGCGCGCGTCCTCGTCGTCGACGACCAGCCTCCGAACATCAGGCTCCTCGAGGCGATCCTCACGCCGCGTGGGTACGACGTCCGCGCCGCGTCGTCGGGCAAGGAGGCGCTGGCCGCCATCGACGAGGGCGACGTCGACCTCGTGCTCCTCGACATCGTGATGCCGGGCATGGACGGCTACGAGGTGTGCCGCGAGATCCGGGGGCGGCCGGCCACGGCGTACCTGCCGGTCGTGATGGTCACGGCGAGCGGCGACGAGCAGAAGATCAAGGCCCTCGAGGCGGGTGCCGACGACTTCGTGACCAAGCCGATCGACACCAGCGAGCTCCTCGCCCGCGTGGCGTCGCTGGCGAGGATCAAGCGGTACCAGGACACCATCAAGCGCCAGTCCGACGAGCTCTCCTCGTGGAACCAGGAGCTCGAGGGCCGGGTGGCGGAACAGGTGTCCCAGATCGAGCGGATGGGGCGGCTGCGGCGCTTCCTCTCACCCCAGCTGGCCGAGCTGATCGTCGACTCCGGCGACGAGTCGTTCCTCCAGAGTCACCGGCGCGAGATCGTCGTCGTGTTCTGCGACCTGCGCGGGTTCACCCCGTTCGCGGAGGCGAGCGAGCCCGAGGAGGTGATGGGCGTCCTCGAGGAGTACCACGCCGCGCTCGGCGACCTGATCTTCCGGTTCGAGGGCACCCTCGAGCGCTTCGCCGGCGACGGCCTGATGGTCTTCTTCAACGACCCGGTGCTCTGCGACGACGGTCCGGCGCGCGCGATCCGGATGAGCGTCGCGATGCGCACCCGGGTCCGCGGGCTGGCCGAGTCCTGGGCCCGGCAGGGACATGACCTCGCCCTCGGCATCGGGATCGCCCAGGGCTACGCCACCTTGGGGCGCATCGGCTTCGACGGACGGCACGACTACGCGGCGATCGGCAGTGTCACGAACCTCGCCTCGAGGCTCTGCGCCGACGCCGAGCCGTGGCAGATCCTGGTCACCGAGCGGGTGTTCTCGGTGGCCGGCCCACTCGTCGTGGGTGAGGACGCGGGCATCCGCGAGCTGCGCGGCTTCAGCCGGAGCGTCCACGCGTACGACGTCAAGGGCATCGACAACGCCCGGATCGTGTCATGAGCGGTGATCTCTGGACCCCGCCGGCCACGTCGGCGGACGTGCTCTCGAAGCTGGACGAGCAGGAGCGATACCGGCGCTTCGACCAGCTGCAGGGCCGCATGGGCGAGGTCTGGGACGCGATGCGTCTCAACCACGATGACGAGTCGGTGGTCGTGATTCCCTCGATCACCCTGGACAAGGCGGTGGCGTCGAGCGGCAGCATGACCCAGTCGATGGAGGAGCGGTTCCTGTTCCTGCTCATGCTGCTGCGCCAGCCGAGGCTTCGCATGGTCTACGTCACCTCGCTGCCGATCGCTCCCGAGATCATCGAGTACTACCTCGCCCTGCTCCCCGGCGTGATCCCCAGCCACGCACGCTCCCGTCTGTCGCTCGTCCACGTCGACGACGCCTCGCCGCGCTCGCTGAGCGAGAAGCTCCTGGACCGGCCGCACGTCCTGGCGCGGATCGCCGCGCTGATCCCGAACCGCACACGCTCACACCTGGTGCCCTACAACACCACCGAGCTCGAGCGCGACGTCGCGCTGAGCCTCGGGATCCCGATGTACGGCGCCGACCCGCGGCTCGCGCCTTTCGGCTCCAAGTCGGGCTGCCGCAGGATGTTCGCCGAGGTCGGCGTCCCCTATCCGCTCGGTGTGGAGAATCTGCGCACGCTCGACGACGTGGCAGATGCGGTGGTCGGGATGCGGGCCGAGCGGCCATCGATGGACAGCGTCATCATCAAGCTGAACGAGGGCGTGTCCGGGGCCGGCAACGCACTCGTCCGCCTGTCGGGCCTGCCGGCGCCCGGCGCCTCGGACGAGCGCGCTGCCGTCATGGGGCGCCTGCGGAGCATGGAGCTGGAGTCGCTGACGACGCCTCTCGACGTCTATCTCGCCAAGTTCGCGGAAGGCGCGGGCATCGTCGAGGAGCGCATCGTCGGGGAGGAGATCGAGAGCCCCAGCGTCCAGCTACGAGTACTGCCCGGTGGCGCCGTCGAGCTGTTGTCGACCCATGACCAGCTGCTCGGAGGCGCGAGTGGGCAGAGCTACCTCGGCTGCAAGTTCCCGGCAGCACCCGGCTACGCGCGCGCCATCACCGAGCATGCCGAGACCATCGGGCTGTGGCTGGCGAAGCAGGGTGCACTGGGCCGCTTCGCGGTCGACTTCGTCGTGGTCCGCGGCACCAACGGCGAGTGGACGCCGTACGCCATCGAGCTCAACTTGCGCAAGGGCGGGACGACCCACCCGTTCCTCACCCTTCAGTTCCTCACCGACGGTCGCTACGACCCCACGACGGCGCTCTTCATGACGCCTCGCGGCCACGAGAAGCACCTGGTCGCCACGGACCATCTCGAGTCCGAGATGCTGTGCGGGCTGACGTCGTCCGACCTCTTCGACATCGTGGCCCGGCACGGGTTGCACTTCGACCAGTCGCGGCAGGTCGGGATCGTGTTCCACATGATCAGCTGCCTCACCGAGCACGGCCGGATCGGCCTGACCGCCGTCGGCGACACCCCGACCGAGGCGGACCGACGCTATCGGGAGGCCGAGCGTGTCCTCCTCGAGGAGGCGCGGCTGGCCCTCGAGGAAGCTCCGCTACCGGTCTGAGATGGGGCTGCCGCAGATCTGGTACGTGGCGTACGCCTCGAACCTGGCCATGGCCCGGTTCCGCTGCTACCTGTCCGGCGGGCGTCCGGCGGGTGGCTCACGCGACTACACGGGCTGCCGAGACCCGAGCGATCCCGCGAGAGCGCGGGGTGTCGAGGTGCCGGGTGGCCTGGTGTTCGCGGAGGAGTCCCGCGTGTGGGGTGGTGGGATGGCGTTCTACGATCGCGCGGCACCGGGCGTCGTGGCCGCTCGCGCCTATCTGGTGACCACGGAGCAGTTCGGCGACGTCGCGGCGCAGGAGCGTCGGCTTCCTCCCGGGGGTGAGTTCGCCGAGGACCTGGCGGGACTCCTCCCGGACGTGGAGTCCCTGGTCACCATCGGACCGGGTCGCTACGAGACGGTGGTCCGGCTCGGCGAGCTCGAGGGCGCGCCGATGTTCACGATCACCCACCACGACGTCGGAAGCCTGCGGCTCGCGGCGCCGGCTGCGGCGTACCTGCAGTGGATCTCGATCGGGCTGCGCGAGTCGCACGGGTACGACGGCGCCCGGATCGCCCGGTACCTCGGCGCTGCCCCCGGGATCCGGGGTGCCTGGGCCGAGGCCGAGATCGAGGCGCTCACTCAACAGACGGCCTCGGAGACGTAGACCGTGGACCGGCCGCCGGTGGCGTGGTTGTGTGTGACCCGTGGCGCGCACCGTCGAGGCGGACTATCTCGTGGTGGGCGCTGGCGCCATGGGCATGGCGTTCACCGATGCGCTGATCGACCGCGCCGACGTCCGCGTGGCCCTGGTCGACCGCCGGCACGGTGTCGGTGGGCACTGGCTCGCGGCGTACCCGTTCGTCCGCCTGCACCAGGCCTCGGCGTTCTACGGAGTCCCGTCGACGCTGCTGGGAGGCGGCCGCCTGCAGCAGCACGGGCCGGAGACGGGCCTCCAGGAGCGCGCGACCGCGCCCGAGATCTGTGCCTACTACGACAAGGTCCTGGCCGGGATGCTGGAGTCGGGCAAGGTCGAGTTCTTCCCGAACTGCGAGTACGTCGACCGCACGATCGTCTCGCGCATCTCCGGCCAGCGGTACGACGTGCCGCAGGCCTGCCGGATCGTCGACGCCCGCTACCTCGCCCCCGACATCCCCGAGGAGACTCCGCCACCGTTCGATGTCGCCGACGGCGTCCGGGTGGTCCCGGTCAACGACCTCGCCCGCCTGACCGAGGCGCCGAGTCAGTTCGTCGTCGTGGGGTCGGGCAAGACCGCGACCGACGCGTGCATCTGGCTGTTGCGGCGGGGCGTGGACCCGGATGCCATCTGCTGGGTGCGGCCCCGCGACCCGTGGATGCTGAACCGAGCGCTGGTGCAACCGGATCCGGCGGTGTACCTGGGCATGGTCGCCGACACCATGGCGGCCGGAGAGGCTGCGGCGTCGTTGGACGACCTGTTCCTGCGGATGGAGAGCGCGGACATCATGCTGCGCATCGACCGCTCGGTCACGCCCACGATGGCGAAGACCCCCACCCTGGCCGTCTGGGAGCTGGAGCAGCTCCGCAGCATCGAGCACGTCGTACGTCTCGGGCACATCCGGTCGGTGCGGCCGAGACTGATCGCGTTCGACCACGGCTCGGTGGACATCGCGCGCGACGCGCTCCTCGTGCACTGCGCCGCCTCCGGCCTGAAGTACCCACCGAGCGTGCCCATCTGGGGACCCTCCGCGATCACGCTGCAGCCGGTCCGGGCCGGCTTCCCGTGCTTCGGCGCGGCCATCGCCGGCTACGTGGAGGCCACGCGCCAGGACGACGTGGAGAAGAACCGCCTCTGCCCGCCCTCGCCGTTCCCCGACAGCCTGGCCGGGTGGGCGACCATGAACGTCCTGGGCATGCGGGCGGCGATGTCGTTCGGAGCCGAGCCCGACATCAAGGCCTGGGCCGACACGGTCGCCCTCAACCCGGCACGGATCCCGCCCGAGCACGGCGGGTCAGCAGCGCTGGACGACGCGCTCGAGAGGCTGCAGGCGCACGCGGGCCCGGGCCTTGCTCGTCTTGCCGAGCTGAGCGCGGATGAGCGGTGACGCCTCCTCATCACCTGACCGGAGCCGGCCCCAGCAGGCGCTCGACCGCGTCCACGGCGTACCGCTGCATGGCCCGGTCGACCGCACGCCGCTCGCCGGTGAGGAGCAGGTCGTGGAGGAGTCCGCGCGCGACCGCGAGGTCGAGCCGCGCCTGCTGCCGGGCGGCGAGCCTGGGTACGCCGCGCGCCCTCCACATCGCCTCGAGCGCGTCCAGCCAGGTCGTGACCAGGCGCTCGCGCAGCTCGGCGGCGTGGGGGAGCCCGAGCATCGCGTGGCTGGACAGCTCGAAGAACAGTGGCCCGTAGACCAGGGCGTCGTCGGTGACGAGGTGCCAGTAGCGCAGGCCGGCCTCGAGCGGGTCGGAGTCGGCCTTCGCCTCCTCGACCATCCGGGCGAGCGTGTCGCGCGCGCCCTGCTCGACGGTGTCGACGACGGCCGCGAGCAGGCCGTCGCGCGAGCCGAAGTGGTAGATCAGCATCCGGTGGCTGGTGCCGATCGCCTCGGCGAGCGCCCGCAGGCTGGTGTCGCCGACCCCGTTCTCGGCGAAGTGTCCGATCGCCCGGCCCAGCAGCGCGTCGCGCCCGGTCGCGCCGGCTGGTCTCGGACCCTCCGTCACGCGGTGCTCGGCTCCGCGGCGACCTCGGCCAGCCGGGCGCACTCGAGGTCGACGTAGGAGCGCGACTTCCGGCCCATCAGCGCGTTCACGACCCCGGAGGCCCAGCCGGTCATCTCCAGCTGAAGGGTCAGCCGGCTGCCGCCCCCGGCCTCCGCGCTGACGACGTGCCGCCCGGTGATGCGTACGCCGGGCTGCCGACTCTGCCAGGCGAACACCTGGCCGTCCTCGAGCTCGGTCACGGTCCAGTCGCCGGCGGCCAGACCCTTCTGCTTGACGTGGGCGGAGTCCCCGAGCGCGAGATCGCCGTGCTGGGCACGCCGTACCTCCTCGTAGACCTCGATCCACTCCGGCCACCTCTCCACGTCGGAGACCACGGCCCACAACCGCGACGGCTCGGCGGCCGTCGTCGTACTCGTCTCATACCTCATGTACCAAATGGTACAACGGTGGTGCGAGCCCGCGTCACTCCGTCTCGTACTCGGGCAGGTCCGGTCGCACGTGGTAGTCACTGGCCTCACTAACCCACCAGGCCTCAGTGGTGGCGAGATGGGTCGGCGGGTCGAGGGTGCCCGCGCAGATCGACCACCGCTCGGGCTGGTCGCCGGCCCGCCAGAACAGGCTCGAGCCACACTCCCGGCAGAACCCGTACGACGCGTGCTCGACCGGGCGGTACCACACGAGCAGTCCTTGGCCCTCGAGCTCGATGTCGTCCACCGCGGCCGAGGTCGCCGCCATGTGGTGTCCGGTCCAGCGGCGACACCGGTGGCAGTGGCAGTTGACGACGCCGCGGAGTGGCCCGGCGACCGTGAACGAGACACCCCCGCACAGGCATCGGCCGGTCGGCACGTCGTTCTCACTCATCGCCGCTCCCTCTCGCGGAAGGACCGCGAGTCCAAGGACGCCCCGCCGGCCACGGGGGAGACCGACGGGGCGAGCCAGATCGACGCTAGGGCGTCGGGATCCTGGTCGGCCATACCCCATCCGGAGGAGTTCTCGCCTGGGGTCGATCCCCCCGCGAGTCGCCGCGGTCCATGCGAGGCAGATAGCGCCCCACCGCATAGTCTTCGCGCGTGGACCATCTGCTCGGGAAGCGTGTGGACCGGTCATGGGCACGACTGCGCCGATCGGGGAGATCGGTCACGGCACGCGTCGCGCAGAAGCGTGCGGATCGGGCATCCCAGGCGGGTGCCATCACCGGGCGTCTGCGCGGAACGGCGGCCGAGATGATGGGCAGGGCCGGCGACCGCGCGGTCGTCGTCCTGGCTGACCCGGCCTGTCGGGACGCCGTCCGGAGCTGGCTCCAGCACTTCTCCCGCGACCACGTCACCATGCTCGTCGTCGACGGCCCGTCCCACCGCGGCCTCGACTCTGAGAAGGACTCTGAGCACGACTCTGAGCACGACTCTGGGCAGGACTCTGGGCAGGACCCTGGGCAGGACTCTGTGCAGGAGGTGAGGCGCCCGACCTCCGTCGAGGTGGCCGACCTCGACGACGTGGTCGCCCACCTGACCCGGCTCAACGCCCAGGACGTGGTCCTGGTCGTCCTCGGCCCGGCGGCGCTGTCCTCGTTGGCCGGGGACCACGCCGGTCTGTTCACGCGCCTCTTCCTGCACCTGCGACGTGGCGGCGCCTACGTCGTCGACCGGACCGTCGAGGGGGTCGGCGCTCCGGGCGGTCCGACCGGCGGTGCACCGGACCGCTTCCTCCAGGTGCTCGCTGCCGGCCGGGATCACGACCTCGACATCGGGCTCGGCCGTCGCGAGCTCGAGGTCGCGCACCACGTCGAGCGTGTGCTGGTGAACCAGAAGCTCGTCGTGGCCACCAAGCTCGGGCGCAACCCCCTGAAGCTCGGGGAGAACCACGTCGGAGCTCTCATCGCGGCGCGGGAGCCCCAGATCGAGGTGTCGGTCCTGGAGACGCGCCCCGCGGGCCGGCTGATCGCCACGATCAACGAGGCGTCGTACGGACCCAGCCGCGCCGACGCGTGGCCCGGGACCCTGGAGTACCCGGAGATGACCGTGCGGCACTACGAGGGGGACGTCGTCAGTCTCGGCTCGATGCGCCTCTACACCGGCAACACGATCCTGCCCGAGTCGTTCCGATGGCCTCGGGCGAGCTACCTCACCCATCCGAAGCTCCAGTCGGTGACGCCGTTGTTCGCGCGCCTCGATCGACCGACCCCCACCGACGTCCTCCACGGGGACTTCTACTTCCTCGACTGCGTGTTCCCGAGCCACTTCGGGCACCTCACCACCGAGGTGCTGTGCCGGCTGTGGGGCTGGGAGCGAGCGAAGCGCGAGATTCCGGGGCTCCGGGTGCTCTTCCACACCAATCCCGCCCATGGACGCGACGGATCGCTGGAGCGCCGCCTGTTCACCGCCTACGGGATCCCGGAGTCGGACCTGACCTGGTCGGACCGGCCCGTACAGCTGCGGAGCGTGGTGGCTGCCTCACCGATGTGGCACAACCGCGAGCCGTACTACGCGCACCCGGACCTCCGGGAGACCTGGGCCAGGATGACCGCCGGGTTGCTCGCCGGCGCCGAGCCCGCTCCCTACGAGCGGATCTTCGTCTCCCGGGGTGCCGCCCTGCGCCTGCGCCGAGGTTGCCGCAACCAGGGGGAGGTCGAGAGCTTCTTCGCCGCCCGTGGGTACCACGTCTTCTACCCGGAGGAGCTTCGGCTGGCCGAGCAGGTCGCGCTGTTCGCGGGCGCGCGGGTGGTGGCCGGGTTCGCCGGATCGGCGATGACCAACCTGATGCACTGCCGGCGGCTCGAGGCCGTCGTCGTGATCAGCCACAACGCGTACGTCGCCCGCAACGAGCATCTGTTCGCCTCGGTGCTCGGCTCCCAGCTGCACTACTTCTGGCAGAAGGCGGACATCGAGCCGCCGCCCAAGGTCAGGCGGACCAAGGCATCCGACCGCTCCTCCTTCGCCTTCGACCTCGCCGCCCAGGGGGAAGACCTGGGGCGGGTGCTCGCCGGGCTCTGATCTGAGGCGGCCCGTCGCATCTTTCGTCTCGGATCATCCACAGATTCGCGCTGGCCCCTTCCCGAGCAGACCGCCGCGGTCGTAGGTTTCTGACACGGATCTCTTACTCGGGAGGGATCGCCGTTGTCTGTCGTCGCCGCGGACGCGCACGCCGACCTGGTCGAGTCGCTCGACCAGCGGGTGCGCGAGGCCGTGCGCCGCGAGGGTGTCGACCCGCAGCGCGACGCGCTCGTCGTACGTCGTCTGGCCGAGGCCGTGGTGCTCGCCCACGACGAGCGCAGCCTGACCGGGGTCGTCGCTCCGGTCAGCGACGTGGACTCGATGGTCGGCGAGCTGGTGGCCCGGGTGTCCGGCTTCGGCCCGCTCCAGCAGTTCCTCGACGACCCGGCCGTCGAGGAGATCTGGATCAACGACCCCTCCCGCGTCTTCGTGGCGCGCCGCGGGCGGCACGAGCTGACCAATCTGATGCTCACCAGCGCCCAGGTGCAGGAGCTGGTCGAACGCATGCTCAAGGCGTCGGGTCGGCGCATCGACATCTCCCGACCGTTCGTCGACGCGATGCTCCCCGAGGGCCATCGCCTCCATGTCGTGCTCGAAGGGATCAGTCGCGGCTGGACCGCGGTGAACATCCGGAAGTTCATTCTCACCGCCGCTCGACTCCCCGAGCTGGTCGAGCTCGGGACCCTGACCGCACCCGCCGCGGCGTTCCTCGAGGCGTCGGTCAGGGCCGGCCTCAACATCCTCGTCGCCGGCGGCACGCAAGCCGGCAAGACCACGTTCCTCAACTGCCTCGCTGCGGCGATCCCCGGCGGCGACCGGGTGGTGAGTGCCGAGGAGGTGTTCGAGCTCCGTTTCCCGCACCCCGACTGGGTCGCGATGCAGACGCGGCAGAGTGGGCTGGAGGGCACCGGTGAGATCAGGCTGCGCGACCTGGTGAAGGAGACCCTCCGCATGCGCCCGAGCAGGATGCTCGTCGGTGAGGTCCGCGCCGAGGAGTGCCTCGACCTGTTGCTCGCCCTCAACGCCGGGGTCCCGGGAATGTGCACGCTTCACGCGAACTCCGCCCGCGAGGCTCTGGTCAAGATGTGCACGCTGCCGCTGCTGGCGGGGGAGAACATCTCGGCTCGTTTCGTGATCCCGACGGTGGCGGCCAGCGTCGATCTGGTGGTCCACCTCGGCATCGACCAGCACGGCGTACGCCGCGTCAACGAGATCATGGGGGTGCCCGGCCGGGTGGAGCATGACGTGATCGAGATCGAGCCGATCTTCGAGCGTCGCTCCGGGGACCTACGGCGCGCCGGCGGGATGCCGCCTCGTCCGGGCAACTTCGAGCGGATCGGCATCGACATCCACTCCGTCCTGCGGGGAGCCGACTGATGGGCGTCCTCGCGGGCCTCGGCCTGGGTGTCGGCCTGCTGCTGATCTGGTCCGCCTTCGCCCTGCCGCGTCCGACACCTCGAGTACGTCGCCACCGGTCGCGCGTCGCGGACCTGCTGGCCAGAGCCGGTCTCGGCCATATCTCGTCGTCGGCGTTCCTCACCCTCTGCGTCGTCACCGGCTGCTCGGCGGCGCTGTTGGTGCAGGTGCTGACGCGCACTCCGCCCGTGGCGCTGGTGTTCGGTGCGATGGGTGGGTACCTGCCGGTCCTCGTCGTGGCGAGCCGGGCGCGGCGTCGCCGACGCGACTTCGCGGAGGTCTGGCCGGAAGCCGTCGACAACCTCGCCAGTGCCGTCCGGGCGGGTCTTTCCCTGCCCGACGCCCTGGCCCAGCTCTCGGTGCGCGGACCTGGGCCGCTGCGCTCGTCGTTCGAGGCGTTCGCGCTGGACTACCAGGTGACCGGCCGCTTCGGGGAGTGCCTCGACCGGCTCAAGAACCGCCTGGCCGATCCCGTCGGCGACCGGGTGATCGAAGGTTTGCGCGTCGCTCGCGAGGTGGGGGGCGGCGAGCTCGGACGTCTGCTGCGCAACCTCTCCGGGTACCTCCGCGACGAGGCCCGCACCCGCTCCGAGCTCGAGGCACGCCAGGCCTGGACCGTCAACGGCGCCCGACTCGCGGTGGCGGCGCCCTGGTTGGTCCTGCTGATGATGAGCTTCCAGCCCAGCGTGATCCGGCGCTACGCCTCGCCCACGGGCACGATCGTGCTGCTGTTCGCTGCGGGCGCCTGCGTCGTCGCCTACCGGCTGATGATGCGCATCGGTCGACTGCCGCACGACCGCCGGATCCTGTCGTGAGTCCGCTCCTCGTCGGCGTCCTGCTCGGTGCCACGACCGGGTTCGGACTGGTGCTGGTCCTCGCGCGCCTGCATGCCCTCCACCGACCGACGCTCGCGCTTCGCGTGCTGCCCTACGTCCGCGACGTCCCCCGACTGGGTCGGCCCGCGCGCATGGACGAGCCGACGTCGTCTCCGGTGTCAGCTGCGGCGGGGGTGTTCGGTCCGGTGCTCCGAGCGGCGGCCGACGCCGTCGAGCGGATCCTCGGTGGCGCCGCCTCCGTACGACGTCGGCTGATGCGGGCCGGGCTGGACAAGACCGTGCACGACTTCCGGGTCGAGCAGGTGCTCTGGGGCGTCGGCGGGTTCGCGGTGGTCGCGGCGTACTGCCTGCTCACCACGCTCGGCGGCCACGGCGACACCGTCGGCTCGCTGCTCCTCTCCACGGCCGGCGTCGCGACCGGCGTACTCGCCCGCGACACCTACCTGAGCTCGCAGGTCACCGTCCGTGAGCGCAAGGTGCTCGCCGAGTTCCCGGTGCTGGCAGAGCTGCTCGCCCTCGCCGTCGCCGCGGGCGAGAGCCCGGTCGCGGCGCTCGACCGCGTCGTACGTCGTAGCGGCGGAGAGCTCTCGCGCGACCTCGCTTCGGTGCTGGCCGCCGTCCGTACCGGCGAGCCGGTGGCCCAGGCCTTCGACCGGATGGCCGCGACCACCGGAGTCCCGTCAGTGGCGCGCTTCGCCCAGGGTGTCGCCGTCGCGGTCGAACGCGGCACCCCACTGGCCGACGTCCTGCACGCCCAGGCAGCCGACGTCCGCGAGGCCGGTCGCCGAGAGCTGATCGAGGTCGCCGCCCGGAAGGAGATCTTCATGATGGTCCCGGTCGTGTTCCTCGTCCTCCCGGTCACCGTGCTGGTCGCCTTCTGGCCCGGCGTGATCGGCCTCCACCTGACGACCCCCTGACCACCGTCACCCGCAGAGAAGAGGAACGATGAACTCGCTCACCAGCCTCCTGGTCCGCTGTCTGCTCCACCTCACCGCGCCGCGGCCGCGCGACGAGCGAGGCGACGTTCCCGGCTGGGTGCTGGTCACCGTGATGACGGCCGGGCTGGTCGGTGCGTTGTACTCGCTGGCCAAGCCCCAGCTCACCGACATGCTCACGACCGCTCTCAACAGCGTGCACTGAGCCGTGTCTGCCCGGCGCGACCAGCGTGGTGCCGCGGTGGTCGACTTCGTGCTGGTGCTCGTCATCCTGGTGCCGGTGTTCCTCGGTGTGCTCCAGGTGGCGTTGGTGCTGTTCGTCCGGAACACCCTGGCCGCCGCCGCGTCTGAGGGAGCAAGGTACGCCGCGACCCTCGACCGTGACCCCGCCGACGGGGCGGCCCGCACCCGCAGCCAGATCGAGGGAGCCCTCGCCGGCCGCTATGCCCGCGACGTCACGGCTCGCGAGGTGACCATTGACGGCGCACCGGCCGTGGAGGTGACCGTCCACGTCGTCGTCCCGGCGCTCGGCATCGGCGGTCCTGCCGTCTCGCTCGATGTGTCGGGGCACGCGATCGAGGAGCAGCCATGAAGCGTGGTCGCGACCAGCGAGGCAGCGCGCTGGTCGAGCTCTCGTGGCTCGGGATCCTCCTGGTCGTGCCGGTGCTCTGGATCGTGATATCGGTCTTCCAGGTCCAGCGCGGCGCCTTCGGCGTCATGGCAGCCGCACGGGCCGCCGCACGCGCCTACGCCTTGGCACCCGACGATGCGTCCGGGCTCGTCCGGGCCCGGACCGCAGCTCGCGTCGCCCTCGACGACCAAGGGGTGCACGGCGTGACGCCCGACGTGCGGGTTACCTGTACGCCGTACCCCGGCGACTGCCACCAGGGCACCTCGGTGATCACCGTCTCGGTGCACTCACGGGTCGTGCTGCCGATGATGCCGAGCGCGCTGGGCGGCAACCGCCCGAGCTTCGCCCTCGACGCGACCCAGACGGTGCCGATCGGGCAGTTCCAGGAGGACACCGGTGGCTAGGCGGGGGAGCGAGCAGGGCACCGTGACGCTGCTGATCGTGGGGTTGGCCCTGGTGCTGCTGATGATGGCGGCGGTCGTCACCGACGCCTCCGCGGCGTACCTGCAACGCCAGGGCCTCGACACCCTCGCCGACGGCGCCGCGCTCACCGCGGCCGACGCCGGTGCGTCCGGGGACGAGGCGTACGGCGTCGGGCTCGACGCCGACCTGCACCTCGACGCCGATGTCGCACGGTCGGCAGCGCTCGGCTACCTCCATCGCGTCGGCGCCTTCACTCGCTACCCGGGCCTGACCGCGACGGTGTCGGTCGACTCGTCGGCTCAGCGCGTCATCGTCGAGGTGCACGCGCCCATCCACCTGCCGCTGCACGTGCCCGGCTCACCCGAACGCGCAGACATCGGCGCGACCAGCGCGGCGACGGTGGGTGTGGACGAGTAGCGGACGGGCTGGCCCTCAGACCTCGACGACGGTCTGGTCGACCGTGACCCCGTGGTCGTCGACGATCGTCGTCGTGGCGAGCATCTGACGGTCGTCCGACAGCACGAACTCGACGCTCACGACTGCTCCGAGACGAACCAGGTCCCAGATGCGCTCGTAGGTGTCATCACCGTGTACCTGGACGACCCTGCGGTGCTTGCCCGCCATCCGACCCTCCTCCGGGTGGTTGCCAACTGCAGCTCAACAGGGGGGAAGAAGACACAGACTAGAGGGTCGCGCACCACCTGTCGGGTAAAGGTTTGCGGTTCCGCGTGGGTGAGTCGCCGGGATACCCAGAAAACGGGAAGAACGGCGTCCCCGCGACCGAACGGATCGGCCGCCCTGTGCATCGGACACTGCGACGGACCTCCACCGAGCGGTCCCCGAACGAGGAGAAATCGTATGCGCAAGCTCGCCGCCGCAGGCGCGATGGCACTCGGACTCGCAATGCTGCCCTTGACGGCCGCGCACGCGGGTCCCAACTGGCTGGTCGGCATCAAGGCCAACAAGGTCCAGGTCGTGGCCGGCCACAAGATCGTGTTCCACGGAACCGTTCGACCCCACGCCGCGGCCGCGGGGGAGAAGGTCGTGCTGCAGGAGAAGTTCAGGCCGGGGAAGCCCTGGGCCGACCAGAAGAGGGTCACGGTGCAGAGGGACGGCAGCTATCGCGTCAGCGACACCCCGACCACCAACTTCACCCATGCCTACCGAGTCGTCGTTCCGGGGACCTCGAAGCACGCCAAGGGCATCAGCCCCACGGTCAAGGTCAAGGTCTACAAGTGGACCCGGCTGGCCGACCTCGACTCGGTCAACGACCAGGGCATGGTGTCCGGCAACGTCAACATCAACGGCAAGGCCTACCAGCACTCGGTCTTCGCGCGCTGGTCGTCCGACACGCACATCGAGTACAACGTCAACCACACCTGCACGAAGCTCCAGGCCTCCTTCGGCATCTCCGACGACTCCTCGACCGGCGGTCAGGCGGAGGTCGACGTTCTCGCCGACGGCACCCCGGTGTACACCCACACCTTCGACGTCGGCCAGCACCAGACCAAGACCATCGCGCTGAACGAGCCCCTCAAGCTGCGGCTCGAGGCGACCTCGACCAGCACCGGCGGCCCGTTCGGTCTCGGCGCATTCGGCAATGCGACCGCGCTGTGCACACGATGAGGCACGCGATGAGTCACGCGATGAGGCACGCCATGAGGAGGGTGACGGACCTGCGCACGATCATCCGTACGGTGGTCGTGGCGGCCGCCCTGGCCGGCGCCGCTCTCGCGCTCCCGAGCCCGGCCCAGGCGGCGAAGCCGAACTGGCGGGTCACCATCCACGCGAACCACACCACGGTGAAGGCCGGGAACAAGGTCTGGTTCCACGGCAAGGTCGCGAAGTCTGCCGCCGGCAAGCTGGTCACGCTCCAGGAGCGCCTGTCCGGCAGCACCTGGAAGACCCAGCGCAACGCATTGGTCCACCGCGACGGCACCTACACGACGTACGACGCGCCGAGGGTCAACCGCCGGCACGCCTACCGAGTGGTCATGCCCGCCAGCAAGAACCACCAGCGCGGGGTGAGCGCCAAGGCGGTCGTCGACGTCTACAAGTGGACGCCTTTGACGACGATCCCGTCGGTCAACGCCGAGTCCCTCTATGCGGTGACCTCCGTGGCGTTCAACGGCATGGCGTTCCCGTCGTCACTCGAGGCGTGGATGTACGACGGCTCCCCGACGACGCAGTCGATCGAGTTCAACCTCGACCACGCGTGCACCAGGTTCCGCGGCACGTTCGGCATCTCGGACGACTCGGAGAGCGGCAGCCAGGCCTCGGTGCGGGCGTCCGCCGACGGGACGTCGTGGTACGACCACACCTTCGCCGTCGGGCAGTCGCAGCCGAACTCGTTCACGTTCGCGACGCCGCCGCTGAAGGTGCGCTTCGACACGACCTCGCTGGTCGCCGGGTTCGACGGACTCGGGGCTGTCGGGACGCCGCAGGTGTACTGCGAGGAGTAGACACATGTCTGGCGCCGTCCTGGGGGCGGCGTCCGGCGATGCGATCCGGCCACGAGGGGTGCCGTAACCTTGCTCCTCGTGGCCGGTATCGATTTCGACGTGGAGATCAAGCAGCTCCGCGCGACGATGAAGACCGTCGGCCAGGTGCTCGACCTGGACCGCATGCGCGCCGAGATCGCCGACCTCGGCGAGCAGGTCGCCGCCCCCGACCTGTGGGACGACCAGGCCAACGCCACGCGGGTCACCGGTCGGCTCTCGGCCCTCCAGAGCCAGCTCGACCGCTTCACCGAGCTCGACGGCCGCATCGACGACGTCGAGATCATGGTCCAGCTCTCGCAGGAGGAGAACGACGCGAGCTCGCTGGCCGATGCCGAGGCCGAGCTGGGCAAGATCCACTCCTCCGTCGAGGCGCTCGAGGTGCGCACCCTCCTGTCCGGCGAGTACGACGAGCGCGAGGCGCTGCTCACGATCCGTTCCGGCGCCGGCGGCGTCGACGCGGCCGACTTCGCCGAGATGCTGATGCGCATGTACACGCGCTGGGCGGAGCGCAACAAGTACCCCGTCGAGGTCTACGACACCTCCTACGCCGAGGAGGCCGGCCTCAAGTCGGCCACCTTCGCCATCCACGCGCCGTACGCCTACGGGACGCTGAGCGTCGAGGCCGGCACCCACCGACTGGTGCGGATCAGTCCCTTCGACAACCAGGGCCGCCGGCAGACGTCGTTCGCGGCGGTCGAGGTGGTCCCGGTGCTGGAGCAGACCGACGAGATCGAGATCCCCGAGGAGGAGATCCGGGTCGACGTCTACCGCTCCAGCGGCCCCGGCGGCCAGAGCGTCAACACCACCGACTCCGCGGTCCGGCTCACCCACATCCC
>NZ_DASXQG010000015.1:0-18913 GCF_036493135.1 Nocardioides sp.
GCCAGCGAGAACGTCGACCTCGTCACCGACCCGATCGCCCGGGTCACCCCGACCGGGATCGTCACCGGTGACGGGGGCGAGCACCCGGCCGACGTGATCGTCGTGGCCACCGGCTTCTGGACCACCGAGCAGCCGATCGCGAAGCGCGTCGTCGGCCGCGCGGGCAGCACGTTGGCCGAGGCATGGGCGGCCGGCGGGATGTCGGCGTACAAGGGAACGACGGTGCACGGCTTTCCCAACCTCTTCATGCTGACCGGTCCGAACACCGCCCAGGGCCACACCAGCGTGGTCTTCGTGGTCGAGTCGCAGGTCGCCTACATCCGCGACGCGCTGCGCACGCTGCGTAGCAAGAGGTACGGCGCGCTGGAGCCGCGCGCGGATGCCCAGCGGCGGTTCAACGCCAGCCTGCAGCGGAGGATGAGGCGCACCGTGTGGACCCGAGGCGGCTGCATGTCGTGGTACCAGGACACCCACGGCCGGATCACGACCCTGTGGCCGCGCTCGACGTTCACGCTGCGACGGATCCTGGCCCGCTTCGACGCCGACGCGTACGACGTACAGGCGGCGCACCCCGACCGCGAGGCGGTCGCATGAAGACCAGCCCATGAAGTCCCTGGACGACAAGGTCGTCGTGATCACCGGTGCCGCCTCCGGCATCGGCCGCGCACTGGCCGTCGACGTGGCCCGTCGCGGCGCACTCGTCGCGGTCTCGGACATCGACGGGCCGGGGCTCGCGGAGACCGTCGAGCTGGTGAAGTCCGCCGGCGCCCGCGAGGTGCGCAGTGACCGGCTCGACGTCGCGGACCGCAGCGCGTTCACGACGTACGCCGCGGCGGTCGCCGAGCAGTTCGGCCGGGTGAACGTCGTCGTCAACAACGCCGGTGTCGCGCTGGCCGGTGACGTCGAGGACCTCGAGTACTCCGACATGGACTGGATCATCGGGATCGACTTCTGGGGCGTCGTACACGGCTCGAAGGAGTTCCTGCCGCATCTGGTCGCCTCGGGCGACGGCCACCTGGTCAACGTGTCGTCGCTCTTCGGCTTGCTCTCGATGCCCGGCCAGTCGATGTACAACGCCGCCAAGTACGCCGTACGCGGCTTCAGCGAGGCACTTCGCGAGGAGATCCTGATGGCCGGCTACCCGGTCGGCGTGACCGTCGTCCACCCCGGCGGCATCAAGACCGCGATCGCGCGCAACGCTCGCACCTCGGCGCGCGAGGACCACGATCGGAACGCGCGTTACTTCGACGAGAAGATGGCCAGGATGGAACCCGCGGAGGCCGCCCGGATCGTCGTCGAGAAGGGTGTCCTCGGCGGCAAGGCCCGGCTGCTGGTCGGCCTCGACGCCCACGCCCTCCACCACTTCGCCCGGCTCAGCGGCTCCCGCTACCAGGACGTCATCGCCGCGGTCGCCGGTCGTACCAAGCCCGCCAAGCGCTGAGCCGGCCCGGACGTAGGGTCGCCCGTGTGACCCTCGAGCTCGGTGATGCGGTGCAGATCGCGATGACGAAGTGGGGGGGTCGGCCCCATTGGCAGATCCCGGCGGTGTGGCTCGGGAGTGACGAGCACGGTGACTGGCTGGGCATCCCCGCGGGCACACTGATGGTGCGGCCGGGGCTCGAGGTCCGGTCGGAGCTCGACCAGGTCGGGTTGATCCCGGCGGCCGTCGGCGGCGACGTCGAGCGCGGGTGGATGGCGACGTTCCACCGCGCGCCCTGGCACATCTGGGTGTACGTCGACATGACCACTCCGCCTGTCTGGGACGGGACGACGGTCCGGGCGGTCGACCTCGACCTCGACGTGATCCGCGGGCGCGAGGGTGACGTCGTCGTCGACGACGAGGACGAGTTCGCGGAGCACCAGGTCGAGCTGGGCTACCCGCGCGAGATCATCGCGTTGGCCGAGGCCAGCCGCGACCGCGTGTACGCCGCGATCCTCGCGCAGGACCCGCCGTACGACGGGAGCCACGAGCCCTGGCTCGCGACGCTCCGCGACCTCATCGCACGAAGCTGAACGACCACTCCGGAGCCCATCCCGACCTCGCTCCCGCCTGCCGGCAGACACCTACGCGGTAGGTCGCATCCGCCGGCGCCAGGAACGCCACCTCCTCGAAGCCGGCCGTCGTGAACAGTCCACGCACCCAGTCCGCCGGGTCGTCGGGCCCCCGGCTGCCGCGCGTCCAGATGACGGTGCCCCCTGGTCCGACCAACGCCCGCGACGCGTCGACGCAACGCTGCACATCGGTGTCGGAGATGTTGCCGAAGATCCCGCACAGCATCAGGACGTCTCCCATCAGCCGGTCACGGAAGGACGTGAACGCTCCCGCGTCCGCCGTGCGGACGTCGACCTCCACCCCGGCGGCGGTGGCCGCGGCCCGTGCCGCATCGGCCAGCACCGGGTCGAGCTCGACCAGGCACGCGTCGACGTCGAGGTCGGGCCGAGCGGCCAGCACCGGAATCGTGTCGCGCCCGTCGCCCGCACAGAGGCTCAGCAGCCGCGCGGAGCTCTGACCGGAAGCGGCGCGGGCGTCGAGGTCGGCACCGAGCAGTCGGCGTACGTCACCCAGGCGCCGCGAGAGCGACGACGCCGGGTCGTCGTACTCCTCGTACCACTCTCGCCAGTCGCGCATCACCGGACGTAGCCCCCTTCGGGCTCCACCATCTCCAGGCGTACGCCGAGCAGGCGCACCGGCCGGTCGTGCTCGACCCGGTCGAGCAGGGAGACCGCGGCATCGGCCAGCACCGTCACATCGTTCGACGGATCGGGCAGCGTCAGCGACCGGCTGACGGTGATGAACGGCCGGTATCGCACCTTGATCCCCACCCTCGCCGCCGGCCGTCCCTCGCGATCGATGTCCTCCACGACCCGCGCCGTCAGCGCCCGGAGCTCATCGGGTACGGCGTCCCAGGTCAGGTCGGTCTGGTAGGTCTCCTCGCGCCCGTGCGCCCGCGGCGTCCACGGGGTGGCGTCGACCGGACTGGTGTCGGCGCCACGACCGAGGCGGTGGTACCACGGCCCCATCGTCGGCCCGATCGCGTCGGCGAGCATCTGGGTGTCAGAGTCGGCCAGCTCGCGCACCGTGTGGATGCCGAGCGCGGCCAGCCGCTTGCCGATCTTGGAGCCGATCCCCCACAAGGCGGTCGTCGGCCGGTCACCCATCACGTCGTACCACTCGGCGGCGGTCAGGTAGCCGACGCCGGACCCGTCGCCCTCCCCCTTCTTGCCGAAGGCAGTGGCGATCTTGGCGCGGAGCTTGTTGTCGCCGATGCCGACACCGCAGGTCAGGTCCGTCGCCTGGTGGACGGTCTCGCGGATGCGCTGCGCGAAGACCCGTGGATCGCCGAGCCCGGCATGACCGGGACCCGGCCCGAGGAACGCCTCGTCCCAGCCGAGCACCTCGACCACGACCGGGACGCCGCCCCACTCGAGCGAGCGCAACGTCTCCATCACCCGCGCGGAGGCCTCGTCGTACGCCGGCTTGTCGACCGGCAGGAAGACCGCGTCCGGGAGCTTCCGGGCCGCGATCCGCAGCGGCATGCCCGACCCGACGCCGTGCTCGCGAGCGGCGTACGACGCGGTGGCCACGACGCCGCGCTCGGTCGGGTCGCCTCGACCACCCACCACGACCGGCATGCCGGCCAGCTCTGGCCGGCGCAGCATCTCGACCGCCGCGATGAACTGGTCGAGGTCGACGTGCAGCACCCACTCCTCCTCCGAGACGTCGGCCATCAGCGCCTCACCGGGGGCAGTGCATCGGTGGCCTCGATCGGGTCCATCCCCGTCAGCAGCAGCAGGTCGGCGATCACCGACCGGATCTGGGCGAGGACCACCTCGCCGGAGAGGTCATCGGTGCGGTCGACCTCGCCGGTCGCCATCCCCACCGCGATCAGGGCCGGCTGCGCAGACGACGGCATCCGGTCGGCGTCGAGCTCGGTCGCCACCACCTCCACCGCCGCCGCCAGCTCGGAGGTGAGCAGGGCATAGGAGTGGGGGATCTGCTGGTGTCGGTACGCCGCGACGGCGCACTGCCGCACCAGCACCCGCGTGCTGCGCAGGGCGCGGCCGAGCGGCTCGACGAGCTCGGCCATCTTCCGCAGCCCCGGGCCGTGCCGGATGCGGAACGGCGACGACGCGACCACGTCGAGCCCCTCGTCGGCCGCATCCTGGAGCTCGCGGATCAGCGGGTCGGTGGCGCGGGCCTCGGCGAGCAGCGCCATCGCCCGGTCGACGTCGCCGTCGACCATCACGCCGCTCGACGCATGGAGGAGGTCGCGCACCTTCCGCACCACCTTCGCGGCCTGCTCGCGCGGCCGGCGCAACGGCGCCGCCGGTACGACGGTCGCCGCCACGAGCGCGACCGCGCCGCCGATCAGTGCGTCGGTCCAGCGCGTGAAGGCCTGCCCGGGTGCCGGTTTCAGCGCCGTGATCACGATCGACTGCACGGCCGCCTGGATCACGAAGACCTGGCCGTTGTCGAGCAGCAGCGCGGCACTCATCGAGAGCCCGACGACCAGCGCGATGACCCAGCCCTCGGAGCCGAGGAGCCGCACGAGCAGGTCGGCGCCGAAGACACCGAGCGCCACCCCGACGGTCACCTCCGCCACCCGCCGCAGACGCTGGCCGTACGACGTACCCAACGAGACGACGGCCGCCACCGGGGCGAAGAAGGGCGCCGCGTGCCCGAAGACGTCGGAAGCCACCCACCACGCGACCCCGGCCGCGACCGCGCACTGTGCGACCGCCCACCGCTTGGCACGCCACCGGTCGAGTCGGGTCGACAGCGACGTCCGACTCCGCACCAGGGCGCCCTCGAGCGGGTGGGCCTGCATGCCCCGATCGTGCCAGGTCCCGAGGACGTCACTTGTCCCCCATCGACCCGGGGACAAGGATCGACCGCATGGTGCAACCCCTCGATCCGACGGCTGCCGCGTTCCTGATGGCGGAGAACCGGCGGATGCCGATGCACGTCGGGGGTCTGCAGCTGTTCCGCAAGCCCGAGGGCGTCGGCCGCAACTACGTCCACGACCTGTATGCACAGCTGCGGGAGTCGGACGACATCGCGCCGCTCTTCCTCAAGCACCCGGTGCGGTCGGTCCGGACCGGAGGTCAGTACGTCTGGCGCGAGGACGACGAGTTCGACATCGAGTACCACGTGCGCCACAGCGCACTGCCGAAGCCGGGCCGCGTCCGCGAGCTCCTCGAGCTCTGCTCACGGCTGCACTCGACGCGCCTGGCCACCGAGCGGCCCCTGTGGGAGTGGCACCTGATCGAGGGGCTGCGGGACGGCCGCGTCGCGATGTACGCCAAGCTCCACCACGCGCTGGTCGACGGGATCTCGGCGATGCGCCTCCTCCAGAGCATCCTCACCACGGACCCGGATCGCATCGACATGCCGGCGCCGTGGGAGAACAAGCCCTCGACGGCGAAGGTCCGCGAGGCCCAGGGGGAGGCCGAGCACTCGTTGTCCGACGTACCGCTGCAGGCGCTGCGCACCGCGCTCGGCATCAGCGCCGAGGCGGTCGGGATGCCCAGCGCCCTGATCAAGACCTTGCGCAAGTCGGTCCGCAACGAGACCTCGGCGCTCGCGCTCTACGCCCCACGCACCATCCTCAACCAGCCGATCACCGCGGCCCGGCGCTTCGCGGCGCAGGACTGGCCGCTCGAGCGACTGCGCGCCATCAGCAAGGCGAGCGGCACGACGTTGAACGACGTGGTGCTCGCGATGTGCAGCGGCGCGATGCGCACCTACCTGATCGAGCTGGACGCCCTGCCCGACGCGACGCTGGTGTCGATGGTGCCGGTCGGCCTCAAGGCGAAGGAGTCGCACCTCGCCTCCGTGTCCGGCGGCAACGCCCTGGGGTCGGTGATGGTGCGGCTCGGCACCGACCTGACCGACCCGGCCGATCGGCTGAAGGCGGTCCACGAGTCGATGGTCGACGGGAAGCGTGCGCTCGCCGAGATGACGCCCGTGCAGATCCTGGCGATGAGCGCGCTGGGCCAGGCGCCGGCGATCCTCGGCCCGATGCTGCGGATGAGTGGCCTGGTGAAGCCGCCGTACAACCTGATCATCAGCAACGTGCCGGGCCCGCGGTCGACGCAGTACTTCAACGGGATGCGGCTCCTTGGCACCTATCCACTGTCGATCCCCATCGACGGGATGGCGCTGAACATCACCTGCAACTCCTACGCCGACCAGATGGCGTTCGGGCTGACCGGCTGTCGTCGTACGGTGCCGCACCTGCAGCGCCTGCTGACCCACCTTGACACCGAGCTCACCGCCCTCGAGCGGGCTGCGGGGGCTTGAGCCGTCGAACGCGCCGATGGGCAGCTGGGCCCGAGGTCTAGGTCGTCACCGGAGTCGCGACGCGTGCTGGCGCGACATCGAGGAGCGCCTCGAGAAGACGCTGGTCACCCTCGATCGTGACCCGGTCGAGGCACCGGTCCACGAACAGCGAGTAGATTCCCTCCGGATCGCCCTCCACGACGACGTCCGCGTCGTCGATCGAACCGTCCTGGACCTCTCCGTCGACGAGTGAGGCGACCTCCGGGCCGGCCCGGAACTCGAAGCGGCCGGCCGGCGCGAGGGGGGCCACGATGTCCATCGCGTTCGCCAACCACCCCTCGAACAGCTCGTCCTTCTCCGTGGGCGGGCCCAGGGAGCGGGCACCCCACAACGCCAGCTCACGCATGGCCGGCCGCAGCTCGCGACCGTAGTCGGTCAGCTCATAGACCTTCGACGCCGCAGGCCGCGGAAGAGTACGTCGTGCGACGACGCCGTTGCCCTCGAGATCGCGAAGGCGCGCCGCGAGGATGTTGGTCCCGATGCCGGGCAGGTGCTCGACGAGGTCGGTGTAGCGCTTCGGCCCGTGCATCAGCTCGCGGATCACGAGCAGTGCCCACCGGTCGCCCACGAGATCGAGGGCATGTGCCATCGGACAGTACTGCTCGTAGCGCTTGACCATGCCGAAAGGATACCACTCGATAAGAATTCAGAAGGATCTACTTGTGAAAGTGAAGTAGACGCTGTTACGGTCGCTCGTATGACTTCAGAAACGCAAGTAGCCCCTGAGGTGTCGACCGACCGCCGCAGGTGGCTGGCTCTCGCCCTCCTCTGCGTGGTCCAGTTCATGGTGGTGCTCGACATCGCGATCGTGAACGTCGCGCTTCCCTCCATCAAGATCGACCTCGGGTTCTCCCAGGCCGACCTCCAGTGGGTGATCAGTGCCTATGCGCTCGTGTTCGGCGGGTTCCTCCTGCTGGGTGGCCGCGCCGCCGACATGCTGGGACGGCGCCGCATCTTCCTGGGCGGCATCGCCGTCTTCACCGTCGCCTCGCTGTTGGCCGGCCTCGCCTGGTCAGAGCCGTCCCTGATCGGCGCACGCGCGTTCCAGGGCCTCGGAGCCGCGATCATCACGCCGGCCGCCCTCTCGATCCTGTCCACGACGTTCGCCGAAGGTCGCGAGCGCAACATCGCGCTGGGTGCCTGGGGCGCCGTCGGAGGCTTCGGTGCCGTGGCGGGCGTGCTCCTCGGCGGAGTCCTCACCGACGCCCTCAGCTGGGAGTGGATCTTCTTCGTCAACGTGCCGGTCGGCGTCGTCGGGTTCGCCCTGGCGCCGCTGCTCCTGCGGGAGAGCCGTGACGCCCGCGTCAACAGGTTCGACCTGCCGGGTGCCGTCCTGGTGACCAGCGGGCTTTCGTCCCTGGTCTATGCGATCACCCAGGCCGGCCAGAAGGGCTGGCTCGCGGCAGAGACGCTCGGCGTGTTCGGAGCTTCTCTGGCGTTGCTCGGCGCCTTCGTCGCCTGGGAGCTCCGCCACCCGGAGCCGTTGATGCGCTTCGGGATCCTCCGGACGCGCACCGTGAGCGGGGCGAATGTCGCCGGGTTCATCCTGGGGACCGCGTTGTTCTCGATGTTCCTGATGCTGACGCTCTACATGCAGCAGGTCCTGGGCTACTCCGCGATGAAGACGGGCCTTGCCTACCTGGCGGTCGCCGGTACGGCGATCGTGTGGTCGGGTGTCGCCGGTCAGCTGGTGACCCGGGTCGGGGTGAAGCCGGTGCTGGTGATCGGGATGACGATGCTGACCGCAGGCCTGCTGTGGTTCACCCAGGTGTCGGTCGGCGGCAGCTACGTCCGCGACCTGCTGCCCGGCTTCCTGATCATCGGCGTGGGAATCGGCTTCTCCTTCGTGCCGATCTCGATCGCGGCGCTGGCGGGAGTGACGCCCTCCGAGGCCGGGCTGGCATCGGGCCTGATCAACACCTCACAGCAGATCGGTGGCGCGCTCGGCATCGCCGCGCTGTCCTCGATCGCCACGTCGCGCACCGGGGACTCCCTCGGCAGCGGGTCGGCCCTGCCCTCGGCGTTGGTCGACGGGTTCCAGTCGGCGTTCCTGGTCGGCGCCATCGTCGCCGCCGTCGGCGTCGTCGCGAGCCTGACCCTGATCCGGCGCGACGAGCTGGCGGTGGAGCTGGTGTCCGAGCCGCTGGCTGAGCCGGCGCTCGATGCCGCCTGAGGCAGGCTTCGGTCGACCTCTGTGGGGCGGGTCCTGGTGGACCCGCCCCACATCGTCGTGGGTCAGGAGTAGAGGCGCCCGATCACGGCGTCCAGCGCCCGGTCGGGGAGGAGGCGTCGCGCGGTGACGATCGACCGGGCCCCCCGCCCGACGGGGTAGCGCGTCTTCGGACGGCGAGCCGTGGCGGCCTTCGTGATCGCCTTCGCGACCACGTCGGGGCCGCTGGAGACCGCCGGCGCCTCGCCGGACTCGATCCGTGCGCGCACGCCCTCGGCGTGCCGCTCGTACGCCGTGCCGGCACTGCTGGCGACCAGTCCGTCGCGGGCGATGGTGTTCCACTCGGTGCGGATCGGGCCGGGCTCGACGATCACCACCCGGATGCCGTACGGCGCGAGCTCGAGTCGCAGGCTGTCGCTGAAGCCCTCGACCGCGAACTTGGTCGCGTGGTACCACGCGCCGAGCGGCTCGTAGAACTTCCCACCGACGCTGCTGATGTTGATGATCCGACCGCTCCTCTGCTCCCTCATCCGAGGCGTCACGAGCTGGACCAGCCGGGCCAGGCCGAAGACGTTGACCTCGAACTGGCGCCTGGCCTCGTCGATCGGGACGTTCTCGACCGCGCCGTACGAGCCGTACCCGGCGTTGTTGACCAGCACGTCGACGCGCCCGTGCTCGTCCAGGATCCGTCCGATGCCACCGGCCATCGAGGCGTCGTCGGTGACATCCATCGCGAACGTGGTGACGCCGGACTCCGCGAGCCGGGTCATCCGGTCGACCCGGCGCGCCACGGCGTACGTCGTGAGGCCGGCGGCCTGCAACCTCAGCGCGGTCTGCTCCCCGATCCCGCTCGAACCCCCGGTCACCAGCGCCACGCGATCCGTCATGAGGACCATCATCGCGCGTAGCTCAGCTGCCCCCGATGGACTCCCTCACCCCGGGAAGTCGTGATCGGATCGGTACGTGTCATCCGTGGTCACGCCGCACGGATGGGCCTACCGTGATCGGAAGTTCTCGTCGGTCGGGAGGGCGTCGTGATCGTCTACGTCATCGTCGTGCTCGTCGCCCTGGAGCTGATGTGGTGGCTGTTCCACTCGCGGGTGATTCGGGCGATGCTGCGGGGCCGAGGCACCGACCCGGGTCAGTTCGGCTCGTGGCAGGACCATCTCGACGACATCGGCCTCGGCCCGTCGTGGCGCAGCGACGGCTCCGGCGGCGTCCGCGAGTCGCGGGTGCAGTCCAAGCACACCCGTAGGCGTTGACCCGCCCGAAGCGTGCGGTCCGGAGGCGCTGACCCGCCCGAAACATGCGGTATGGAGGCGCTGACCCGCCAGAACATGGCGGCAGAAGCGCATCGACCCGGCAGAAGTTGGCGTGCACTTCCGGCGGGT
Organism: Nocardioides sp.; assembly: GCF_036493135.1. GTDB lineage: Bacteria > Actinomycetota > Actinomycetes > Propionibacteriales > Nocardioidaceae > Nocardioides. The sequence goes on from NZ_DASXQG010000015.1 coordinate 9,905, forward strand.
CAGCGTCGTACGGCGTCAACTTCCGGCGGGTCAGCGTCGTACGGCGTGAACTTCCGGCGGGTCAGCGCAGGTCGTAGCGGTCGAGATCCATCACCTTGACCCAGGCGTCGACGAAGTCGCGGACGAACTTCTCGCCGGCGTCGTCGGCGGCGTACACCTCGGCGAGCGCCCGGAGCTCGGAGTTCGAGCCGAAGACCAGGTCGACCCGGCTGCCGGTCCACGTCACCGAGCCGGACGCGTCGCGGCCCTCGAAGGTCTCGGCGTCGTCGGACGTCGGCTCCCAGGTGGTGCCGAGGTCCAGCAGGTTCACGAAGAAGTCGTTGGTGAGCACGCCGGGCCGGTCGGTGAGGACGCCGAGCGCTGAACCGCCCTGGTTCGCGCCCAGGACCCGCAGGCCCCCGACGAGGACGGTCATCTCCGGGGCGCTCAGCGTGAGCAGGTTCGCCCGGTCGACGAGGAGGTACTCCGCAGGCAGCCGGTGGCCCTTGCCGAGGTAGTTGCGGAAACCGTCGGCGCTCGGCTCGAGCGGTGCGAAGGCCTCGACGTCGGTCTGCTCCTGGGTGGCGTCGGTGCGGCCGATGCTGACCGGCACCGAGACGGACACCCCGGCCTCCTGCGCGGCCTTCTCGACCGCCGCCGAGCCTGCGATCACGATCAGGTCGGCCAGAGAGACCCGCTTGCCGTCCTGGGCGTCGTTGAGCGTCTGGTTGAAGGTCTGGGCGATCCCCTCGAGGGTCCGGAGCACGGTCGCGAGCTGGTCGGGGTCGTTCGCCTCCCAGCCGTTCTGCGGCTCGAGCCGGATGCGAGCGCCGTTGGCGCCGCCGCGCTTGTCGCTGCCACGGAACGTCGACGCCGACGCCCACGCGGTGGCGACGAGCTGCCCGATCGGGATGCCGGCGTCGAGCACCTGCTGCTTGAGCGAGGCCACGTCGGTGTCGTCGATCGCGTCGTACGTCGCCTCCGGGACGGGGTCCTGCCAGATCAGCGTCTCGGAGGGGACCTCGGGGCCGAGGTACCGCTGGATCGGACCCATGTCGCGGTGGGTCAGCTTGAACCAGGCCCGGGCGAACGCATCGGCGAACTCGTCGGGGTGGTCGTGGAATCGCTGCGAGATCGGCCCGTAGACCGGGTCGAAGCGGAGCGCGAGGTCGGTCGTCAGCATCCGCGGCTCACGGCGCTTGGACGGGTCGTGAGCCATCGGGACCAGGTCGGCCCCGGCGCCGTTCTTGGGGCGCCACTGGTGCGCCCCGGCCGGGGACTTCATCAGCTCCCACTCATAGGCGAACAGGATGTGGAAGAACTCGTTGTCCCACCGGGTCGGGTGGTAGGTCCAGGTGACCTCCAGGCCCGAGCCGATGGTGTCGTCGCCGTGCCCGCTGCCGTAGGTGCCCTTCCACCCCAGGCCCAGCTGCTCGAGCGGGGCGCCCTCGGGCTCCGGGCCGACGTACTTCTCGGGGTCGGCGGCGCCATGGGTCTTGCCGAAGGTGTGGCCGCCCGCGATCAGGGCGATGGTCTCCTCGTCGTTCATCGCCATCCGGCGGAACGTCTCGCGTACGTCGCGCGCGGCCGCCAGCGGATCGGGGGTGCCGTTGGGACCCTCGGGGTTGACGTAGATCAGTCCCATCTGGACCGCGGCCAGGGGCTTCTCGAGATCGCGATCGCCGGTGTAGCGCTCGTCGCCGAGCCAGGTCTGCTCGGGACCCCAGTAGACGTCCTCGTCCGGCTCGTAAACGTCCTCGCGACCGCCGGCATAGCCGAACGTCTGGAAGCCCATGGACTCCATGGCGACGTTGCCGGCCAGCACGAACAGGTCGGCCCACGAGAGCCGGCTCCCGTACTTCTTCTTCACCGGCCACAGCAGACGCCGAGCCCGGTCGAGGAGCACGTTGTCCGGCCAGGAGTTGATCGGTGCGAACCGCTGCTGGCCGCCGCCGGCTCCACCCCGGCCGTCGTCGATCCGGTAGGTGCCGGCGCTGTGCCAGGCCATCCGGACGAAGAACGGGCCGTAGTTCCCGAAGTCGGCCGGCCACCAGTCCTGCGAGGTCGTCAGCAGCTCCGTGAGGTCGCTCTTCACCGCGGCCAGATCGAGGCTGGTGAACGCCGCGCGGTAGTCGAAGTCCGCCCCCATCGGATTGGACACGGGCGTGTGCTTGGCCAGGATCTTGAGGTTGAGGCGACTCGGCCACCAGCCCTGGTTGGCGTTGCCGCCCTCGGCCGGGTACGTCGCGTGGGCGACCGGGCAACCGCCGGCGGCGAGGTCCTCGGTCGGGACCGGTCCGTCTGCGGACTCGACGTTGACGTCGGCGAGCGTGGAGTCCTGCTGGTTCTGGTTCTCGGCCATGGGGGTTCCTTCCGATCTCGGGTGGTCAGGCGTGGGTGGTGCGGGTGTGGTCAGTGCTGGTGGGGTCGGTGCTGGTGGGGCCGGGGGATGCGGCGCAGCGGGGGCACCGGCCCCAGAAGATGACCTCGGCCTCGTCGACGACGTAGCCGTGGTCGTCGGCAGCGGTCAGGCACGGCACCTGGCCGACCGCGCAGTCGACGTCGGTGATGGCACCGCAGGAGCGGCACACCAGGTGGTGATGGTTGTCGCCCACCCGGGCCTCGTAGCGGGCGACCGAGCCGGTCGGCTGGATACGGCGGGCCAGCCCGGCCGTGGTCAGGGTGCGCAGCGAGTCGTAGACCGCCTGGTGCGAGACCTCCGGGAGGTCACGGCGTACGGCGGCGATCACCGACTCGGTGTCGGCGTGCGCCAGCTCCACGAGCGCGTCCAGCACGGCCAGCCGCTGCCGGGTGACGCGCAGCCCGGAGTCCCGCAGCAGCTGCTGGAAGTCGGGGGCTCGGGGCATCGTTCGATCCTGGCCCCTTTTCTTGAACGAGTCAAGAATCGGGCGTGAACTCCTGGAAGCCACCGCCGCACACGTCGTCCACCGCCCGCAAGCGGGCTCGGGTCACGTCGGAGACCTTCGCCAGGCCGGCCAGGTCGGCGTTCGACCCCGGGCGCACCGGCTCCGGCAGGTTGACCGAGACGCAGGTACGCCGTCCGCCGTCGGCGGTGTTCTGGAGGGCGACCGCGTGGCCGGTCGCGCCACTGCCGGCGAACGGATCGAGCACGCGCGCGTCGTCCGGCATCGTCTCCAGGATCCGGCGCAGCAGGCCGGTCGGTTTCGGGGAGTCGAAGAGGTGGCCGACCAGCGCCTTGAGCTCCATCACCGCGGTGTCGGTCGAGCCGATCTCCTCGGCGAGCCAGATCGTGCGGAGCTTCTTGCGCCGGCCCTCGTGCAGCCAGTCGCGCTGGAAGACGTCGGCCCGGCGCCGCTCCCCCGAGCCGACCCAGCGGCAGACCAGGTCGTCGGGTTGGGCGTCGATCTTGGTGGCCGACCACCGCCAGACCGCGGGAGCGCCGTCCCCGAACACCGGCTTGATCTCGAGCGACCCGGAGAACGGCGCGGTCGAGACCCGCCCGGTCTCTGGATCGCCGTAGATCGCGAAGTGCATGGTCGGCGCGGTCACCGGGTTGAACTTCTTGTTGGTGTTGCGCAGCGGAAGTCGGCGGTGGCGCCGTCCGTCGTCGGTCGTCAACGGGAAGTCGCGAGGGTCGACCTGCGACGGGCTCGACGCGTCGAGCGCACAGTCCGGCATCGAGCGCGCGTAGACGAGCAGGTACTCGTGAGACGTCGCGAAGCCGCGACCCAGCTGGCGGCCCTTCGGATTGAGGTTGACCACGATCTGGGCGACGAAGGCGTCCTCGCCGAACAGCTCGTCCATCAGGAGGCGCAGGTGGGCCACCTCGTTGTCGTCGATGCTGACGAAGACCGCCCCACGTGCGCCCATGACCGCACGCACGCACTCGAGACGCGGCCGCATCATCGCGGCCCAGACGTGGTGCCGGTCCGCCCGCCGGCCGTCGACCTTGTCGTCGTACACGAACGGGTTGCCGGTGTTGTACGGCGGATCGAGGTAGACCACGTCGAACGGGCCGTACGTCGCAGCCAGCCGCGGGAGCACGTCGAGGTTGTCGCCCTCGACGAACGTGTTCCACGGCTGCACGCGCCTCACGCTAACCGTCGTCGCGTACGGCGTGCGTGAGGCGGGCCGGACTCAGCTCCTCGGGAGCAGCGCGATCGCGATCGTCGTGACTGCCGCGAGACACTCCGGCAGCGGGCTGGCCACCTCGTGCGGCACCAGCTCCACCCGGCCGTCCTTGTTCACCATCACGGTGACGCCCGGGGGCCGGTCGCAGCCGATCGCCACGACCTGGCCGACGAGGTCGTGGCCCGGCGTGCTCGGCGCAGCGACGATCGCGCTGCGGAGACGTTTCTGCGTCAGTGGAGACGGGAACTGACGGACAAACCTGGTGATGTCGCCGGCACTGTTCAACGGCGCCGCGGTCGTCGAGGCCTGCCCGCCGATGCCGGTCATCGAGATCAGCGGCAGCACCTGCGCGCCCTCGACCGGCCCCGGTGTCGAGGACGGGTTCCCAGCCGGGTCGGACGCGGGGTCCATGGCGATCGAGGACGACGAGGACCCGCAGCCGGCGGTCAGCGCCAGCGCGGTGCCCGTCACCAGGGCGGCGGTCAGGGTCCCGAGGGTGCGTGGCATGGCGATAGGACGGTCGGAGCGTCGGCCCGGTTCCCTCATGCCGGCGGCCCCTCCGCCCCGGCCGGGGCGAGGTCGAAGGCCAGGAGTGTCTCGATCCGGGCCGCGACGGCGAGGGTGCGCAGGTCGGCCCAGCGCGGACCGATCACCTGGAGCCCGACCGGCAGGCCGTCGGCGCTCAGACCGGTGGGGACGGCGGTCGCGGGCTGGCCGGTGAGGTTGGGAGGCAGCGCGAGCACGCACCAGTCGTCGAAGAAGGGGTCGACCGGAGTGCCGTCGATCTCGGCCGGCCCGGTCACGTCGGTCGAGAACGCGGGGACCGGCATCGACGGCGCCAGCAGTACGTCGTACCCGCTCTGGCCGGGTCGGAAGAACGACTCCCAGGTCTCGGTGAACGCGATCCGTCGCTCCTGGGCGTCGAGATAGTCCGCCGCCGTGGCGGACCGCCCGGACTCGGTGATCTCCCGGGTCACCGGATCGATGCCCTCGTGCCCGAGCAGCGGCCCCTCCGAGGCGAACCCCTCGGGCAGAGCGATGTCGTTCCAGAGCCGGGTCGGGTAGCCCGCATCCGGGTGTGCCTCGACGACTCGGGCGCCGTCGTCGCTGAGCCGGTCGACGGCTCGCCGGAACGCCGACCGCACCTCTCGGTCGACCGGCGCCCAGCCGAGATCCTCCGAGACGGCGACACGCAGCCGTGACCAGTCGACCTCGACGTCGTCACCCAGCGGCACCGGCCAGGTCAGCGGGTCGGCCGGGAGGGCGCCGGCCATCACCCGCAACGCGAGCACGAGGTCGCGTACCGACGTGCCCAGCGGTCCGTCGACCGACAGGGTCGGCCAGCCGCGGAAGCCCGGCAGCTTCGGGACGAGCCCGAACGACGGCTTGTGGCCGGCCAGTCCACAGAAGGCCGACGGGATCCGGATGGACCCGCCGCCGTCGGTGCCCAGGGCCAGCGGGGTGGCGCCGTACGCCACGGACGCGCCGGCGCCGCCGCTCGAGCCGCCGGGCGTCCGGTCGAGCGTCCACGGGTTGCGGGTCACGCCGTAGACGGCGTTCTCGGTGATGCCGCGGTAGCAGAACTCCGGGTTGTTGGTCTTGCCGACGATGACCGCGCCGGCGTCCCGCAGCCGCGCCACCGGGACGGCGTCGACGTCCGGGACGAAGTCGCGCAGCGCGAGCGAGCCGTTGGTGGCGGGCTGCCCGGCCATCCAGATGTGGTCCTTGATCGACACGGGTACGCCGGCCAGCGGCCCGAGCGTCGACCGCTCAGCGGCGTCGATCTCGCGCGCCCGCGCCAACGCCTCGTCGTGCAGCACGACCGTGAACGCGTTGACGACGCCGTCCCACACGTCGATGCGCGCCAACGCCTCGGTCACGAGCTCCTCGGCGCTCGTCGTACCTCGACGGACGGCGCCCGCCATTGCAGAAGCGTCGAGCCGGGTCATCCTTCGGTGCGCTCGTGCGCCATCGCCTCGCGCTCGAGGATGTCGGCCTGCTCCTCGGCCAGCCGCGCCTCGGCCTCGGTGTCGACCGAACGGCACAGCCACCAGTAGAGGAGCCCGGACACCGGCAGCCCGACGAACAGCGAGTAGTCCGCGCCGTGCGCGGCGTTCGCCACCCAGCCGGAGTAGTGCTCGGTGCTGAAGAACGGCGTCATCGCGACGAACCCGACGAGGTAGGAGATGATCCCGCGCCAGCCCCACCGGCCGTAGATCCCGTCGGGCTTGAAGATCTCCGCGATCGCGTAGTGGCCCTTGCGGACGATGAAGAAGTCGACCAGGTTCACCGCCGTCCAGGGGATGAAGAAGTAGAGGACGAGCAGCAGGAAGTTCGAGAAGTTCGCCTGGAAGGAGTCGTTGTTGGCCACCGCCAGGGCGACCACCAGCGAGAGCGCGGCCGTGAAGGCGATCATCGACAGGCGGACCGCCAGGGTCGGGCGCACCTTCTTGAAGGAGTCGAGCGCGCTGATCAGAGTGAGCGAGCCGCCGTACATGTTGAGGGCGGTCACCGAGAGCAACCCGGCTGCTGCGTAGAGCAGGATGATCCCGCCGAAGCCGTTGAAGAACTCGTTACCGACATCGTGGAGCTCGGCGATGCCGGTGCCGCTGAAGCTCAGGCCCGCCCACGCCGCGAGCGCCGAGCCGATGAACATGATCCACACGGCGCCCAGCGCCGAGCCGCCGTAGGTCCACAGGAAGGTCTTGCGGATCGTCACCTCGGGCGGCAGGTAGCGCGAGTAGTCCGACACGTAGATCGCCCAGCTGATCTGGTAGCCGGCCACCACCGAGAACTGGAGCAGGAACGGCGTCAGGTCGAAGTTGCTCAGAGAGAAGGACCCGGCCGGGTAGTGGAGCGTGAGCACGATGATCGTGAGAATCCCGAACAGCAGAAGGAAGCCATAGGTCAGCGCCTGCTCCATCCGATGGATGAGGTCGTACCCGAAGATCGCCGCCGCCGCCGCGAGGGCCGTGCCCACGATGAGCCAGAACCTCACCTGGCCGATCCCGCCGCCCGTGACAGTGGTGACGGACTCCGAGGCGAGCAGGGTGTTGAAGACGTTGAAGCCGGCGTACTGGAGGTAGGCGAAGAGCCAGACCAGGATCGCGCCCACGTAACCGAACTGCGGCCGGGACTGGATCATCTGCGGGAGCCCGAGCTGCGGGCCCTGGGAGCAGTGGGCGGCCATGAAGAAGGTACCGACCACGACCCCGAGCAGGATCGCGACCAGCGACCAGATCAGGTTGCCGCCGGCGCCGACGCCGAGCACACCCACCGCGAGGGTGGCGATCTGGGCGTTGCTCATGAACCACAGCGGGCCGAGGTGCCAGAGCTTGCCATGTCGCTCGGCGAGCGGGACGTAGTCGATGGAGCGGACCTCGACGGCGGAGCGGCGGGGTTCGGCGGTGGTCGTCATGCGTGTCCTTCCGAGAGGGCCCGAGGGCCGGGGGTGGTGCGGATGGTGGGGTCAGTCGTCGGGGAACTTCTGACCCTTGCCGAGGACGGTGAGGCCGTCGTCGATGATGAACCCCCGCTTCGCGTCGAGCTCCTGGTCGACGCCGAGCTCGGCGTCCGGCGGCACGACGACCGACTTGTCGAGGATCGCGTTGCGTACGACGGCGCCGGCACCGACCTTCACGCCGTTCATGAGCACCGAGCCCTCGACGACCGCCCCTTGCTCCACCCGGACCGCGGGCGAGAGCACGGACCGACGTACCTGCCCTCCGGAGACCACGACGCCGGGAGACAACAACGCCTCCTCGGCGACCGGCGCTGTGCCGTCCGCGCCCTTGGTGAGCTTGGCGGGCGGCTGCGGCCCGTAGTCGGTGAAGATCGGCCACGCGGTGTTGTAGAGGTTGAAGACCGGGAGCGGGGTCACCACGTCCATGTGGGCGTCGTAGAAGGAGCGCATGGTCCCGACGTCGCGCCAGTAGCCGCGGTCGCGGTCGGTCGCGCCCGGCACCTGGTTGTCCTTGAAGTCGTAGACGCCGCCCTCGTTGCGCCGGACGAACGCCGGCACGATGTCGCCGCCCATGTCGTGCTTGGACCCCTGCATGTCGGAGTCGCGGGCGACCGCCTCGGCCAGGGCGCGGGCGTCGAAGACGTAGTTGCCCATGCTGGCCAGCACCTCGTCGGGGTTGTCGGGCAGACCGTCGGGACTCTTCGGCTTCTCGAGGAACTCGCGGATCGTGCGCGGGTCGTCGGGGTTCACGTCGATGACACCGAACTGGTCGGCCAGCGAGATCGGCTGCCGGATCGCCGCGACCGTGCACGACGCGCCGCTGGCGACGTGCTGGTCGACCATCTGCGCGAAGTCCATCCGGTAGACGTGGTCGGCGCCTACGACGACGACGATGTCCGGCCGGTCGTCATGCACCAGGTTCAGCGACTGGTAGATCGCGTCGGCGCTGCCGAGGTACCAGTGCTTGCCCAGCCGCTGCTGGGCCGGCACCGGCGCGACGTAGTTGCCGAGCAACGTCGACATCCGCCAGGTCGTGGTGACGTGGCGGTCGAGGGAGTGGGACTTGTACTGGGTCAGGACGACGACCCGCAGATAGCCGCTGTTGACGACGTTCGAGAGCGCGAAGTCGATCAGCCGGTAGATCCCCGCGAACGGCACCGCCGGCTTCGCCCGGTCGGCGGTCAGCGGCATCAGCCGCTTCCCCTCGCCGCCGGCCAGCACGATGGCCAGGACCCGCTTCCGACCGGTGGTGCTCATGTTCGAACCGTAGCCATCCAGCCGTCGGTTGTCGCCGGGCCCCGGTCAGTCCGGTGATCGAGGGGTCGCGCTGCGACCGTCTCGCAACCAGCGGGGATCGCCGGGCCCCAGGCCGGAGCCCTACGTCGCCGGCGGCCGCGCGTCGTCCGCACGGCGCCGCAGGCGGTGACGAGATCCGGCGGACGCCGCGCCTGCGC
>NZ_DASXQG010000016.1:0-18329 GCF_036493135.1 Nocardioides sp.
CCGGCGCCCCGGCACTTCGACCTCGTCAGCTGCCTCTACGTGCACGTCAACGGGTCGGTCGCAGAGATGGTGACCAGACTCGGCAACGGCGTCGCGCCGGGCGGGACCCTGTTCCTGGTCGGCCACCTTCCGGTGGATCCCGCCACCGGTGAGCCGACGCCTGCCGCGGGGCAGGTACAGGTGACCGTCGCGGAGGCGGTCGGGGCTCTCGACGCCCGTCACTGGGAGGTCGTCGTCGCCGAGGAGAGGCCCAGGGCTGCGGCGGGTACCGGCGTCGACGCGGTGGTGCGGGCGATCGCGCGCTGACTACCCCGTCGCGCCGAACTGCTCGACCCGGATCACGTCCGAGCGGACGCCGACCTCACCGAGGAGCCGGGTGGCGTACGACGCGAAGCCGACCGAGCCGCAGACATAGGCGCGTTCGACGCCGGTGACCAGCGGCTCGAGCTCGGACGGGTACGGCGGGGCGGCGACGCGGGACCCGAGGTTCTCGCGGGTCAGTGCCACCAAGGCACCGGCGTCGCGCAGCGCCTGGGCGTAGGGCAGCTCGGAGAAGGTGCGGCCGACGGCGACGACCCGGATGCGCCCGGTGACGCCGTGGCGCACGGCGTACCGGATCATCGAGACGAGGGGGACGACGCCGGTGCCGCCGCCGATCGCGACCGCGGTGACGTCGCCGGTCCAGGTGAACCAGCCGCCGATCGGCCCGCGCAACTCCAGCACGTCATCGACGCGCACCTCGTCGTGCAGGAACCCGGACACCTCACCACCCGGCAGGCACTCGGCCATCAGCTCCACCAGCGGGTCGCCCGGGTCGGAGGCGATCGAGTAGGAGCGCTGGGCCGTGTAGCCGTCCTCCGCACGCAGTCGGATGACCGCGTGCTGCCCGGGCAGCCCGGGCGTCCAGGCGGCCGGTTCGAGTCGCAGCCGGACCAGCCGGTCCTCGATCCGCTCGACCTCGGCGACCCGCGCCGTGGTCCAGCTGGTGGCCAGTGACTCGACCGTGGTGGTGCTCACGGGTCTCCCTGGTAACGCTGCTCCATCCACGGGTCGCCGCGGTCGTGGTAGCCGTTCTGCTCCCAGAAGCCCGGTCGGTCGTGTGCCATCAGCTCCAGGCGGGTCACCCACTTCGCCGACTTCCAGAAGTAGAGGTGTGGCACCAGCAGCCGCACCGGGCCGCCGTGCTCGACCGGCAGGGGTCGACCGTCGTACTCCCAGACGACCCAGGCCTTGCCGCCGGTCACGTCGGCGAGGGGGAGGTTGGTGGTGTAGCCGGTGGTCGAGTGCGCCATCAGGTACGTCGCCTCGGGGCGCGGGCGCGCGATCGCCAGCAAAGTGTCGACGCTGACGCCGGTGAACGTCGTGTCGAGCTTTGACCAGGTCGTCACGCAGTGGATGTCCCCGAAGTACGTCGATCCCGGCAGCGCGTGGATCTCCCGCCAGGTCCAGGTCGTGGGCGACTCGACAAGGCCGTCGACCGTCATCGTCCAGTGGTCGGGGACGAGGTGTGGCGTGACTTCGGCGGTCAGCGTCGGCCAGTCGGCGCCCGTGTCGTACTGACCCGGGGGCAGCCGGCCCGGCCGCCCCCGCGGTCGCCCGGTGAACCCCCGCGTCGGCCGGAACCCGCTCATCGGTGTCTCGTCGGATGGGCACCGGTCATGGCGGCCAGCCTACGTAGGCTCGACGTGTGGACGAACGGCGGCCGATCGTGACGCTCAGGCCCCTGGCCCGCGACGACGCCGCGGTGATCGCCAGGTGGGGGGCGGACCGCACGCTCGCCGAGGTCGCCGACTGGTCCCCGGACCGCACGTTCGCCGAGCGCTTGCGCTTCCAGGAGCGCCTGATCGTGACCCCGCCTCCCGACCTGCTCAGGTGGGGCGTGGTGCAGGAGGGCTCGCTGGTCGGCTTCGTGAACCTCCGCGGCGACGAGCCGGAGCGTCGTGAGCTGGGATTCCTGATCGGTGCGAGCAGCCGGTGGGGTCATGGACTCGGGCGAGCCGCCGCGGCCGCCGGCCTCGACCTGGCCTTCGGGGAGCTGGGGCTCGACCAGGTCTTGGCCGAGGCGTACGACGCCCACCAGCGCTCAGTGCGGATCCTGCAGGGGCTGGGCATGCGGGAGACCGGGAGGGGCGCCGCAGGCCAGTTCCTCGGCGTGCCCACCTTCTACCGCCGCTTCGCGATCAGTGCCGAGGAGTGGCGGGCGCGCACCTGACCTCGCGCCGCGGCGGGCTACCACCCGCGCTCGCGCCACTCCTCGAGGTGGGGCCGCTCGACGCCGACGGTCGAGTCGTTGCCGTGACCGGGGTAGAACCAGGTCTCGTCGGGCAGGGCGTCGAAGATGCGGCTCGACACGTCGTCGATCAGCTGGTGGAAGCGGTCGGAGTCGCCCTGGGTGTTGCCGACGCCGCCGGGGAAGAGCGAGTCGCCGGTGAACAGGTGGGGCCGGTCGGAGCCGTCGTACACCAGGCAGATCGAGCCGGGGGTGTGGCCGGCGACCGGAATGACGGCGAGCGAGCAGGTGCCCACCGGGATGCGGTCGCCCTCGCCGACGCGTTGGTCGACGGCGACACCGGTCTGCTCGGTGATCGCGTCGGCGTCGGGCTCGCCGGCGATGACCGTCGCCCCGGTGGCCTGCACGACCTCGGCGAGGGCGCGGTGGTGGTCCCAGTGCTGGTGGGTGGTGACGACCGCGGCCAGCCCGCCTTCGCCGATCAGCTCGAGCAGCCGCGGTGCGTCGTCCGCGGCGTCGATCAGGACCTGGTCGCCGGTGTCGGTGCAGCGCAGGAGATAGCAGTTGTTGGACATCTGAGGGTCGACGGCGAGCTTGGTGATCTCCAGGGCGCCCGCGGTACGCCGCTGCGGCTCGCCGCCGGGGGAGACCTCGCCGGTGTAGTCGTTCTGTTCAGGACGATCGATCACGGGTTCACCAACCTTCGATGGACGGGAGCTCGCCGCGCGAGCAGGACACGGTGTCGGGCGTATGACGTCCGGTGAGCCACCAGCCGATGTCGGCGGCCGGGCCGGTCACGACCGCGGCGTCGTCACCGTTCGGGCCGAAGATCCACACCCGGTCGACGTCGAGCGGCCGCACCTCGAACCGCTGGGGCGGGTCGAGTCGCTTGGTCATCGCGTTCAGCAGGTGGATCGCGAAGGTCTCGCTCCAGTCCGACCTCGTATAGCCCGCGCCGAGGTCGACGTGATGGATCTCGAGCTCGCGGAGCCGCATCCCGGGGAACGCCCCGGCACGGATCTCCCGTCCGCCCGGGGTGCGCTCGATCCTGGTCTCCCACTGGTCGTCGGGGATCGCCGCGATCGCCTGGTTCAGCATCGTCGTACCGGCCAGCAGGCGGTTGCGGAGCTCGGCCGGGTGGGCCGTCGCCAGGTCGGCGATGTCACGGTCCCGCTTCTCGTCGGAGTCGTACATCGGGTGCGGGCCGTCGTCCGCGTCGTCCGCCACGACGCCGTGGAGGGCCCGGGCCATGCCCTCGGCGTTGAGCGCGAGGTGCGCCACCACGTGGGCGCGCGTCCAGTGGGGCAGGAGCGACGGGTCGCTCCAGTCGTCCCCGTGGAGGCTGTCGACCGTGCGGACGACGCGGGACGACGCACCGGCGAGCAGTCGCGAGGCGAGCTCGCGTTCGGTGCTCATGCGCTCCATCCAACACCACCGCCGCCGACCGGACGCCCGCCGGACGGTCAGCAAGGAGGATGAGGTCGGCGCTGGCGTGATCTCTTAGGATCGGGACTGTCGGTGGGCCGTGTCAGGCTTGCGCCGACAGCGGGTGACAGGCGAACATGTGTTCGAACACCACCCATGCGCGCCGTACCGATTGCGTGACCAGACGATCCAGCCTGAGGACAGTAGTGGCCGACCAGCTCATCATCCGGGGTGCCCGCGAGCACAACCTCAAGGACATCTCGCTCGACCTGCCGCGCGACTCCTTGATCGTGTTCACCGGGCTGTCCGGATCTGGCAAGTCGAGCCTGGCGTTCGACACGATCTTCGCCGAGGGCCAGCGGCGCTACGTCGAGTCGCTGTCGGCGTACGCCCGGCAGTTCCTCGGCCAGATGGACAAGCCCGACGTCGACTTCATCGAGGGGCTGTCGCCGGCCGTCTCGATCGACCAGAAGTCCACGTCGAAGAACCCTCGGTCCACCGTCGGCACGATCACCGAGGTCTACGACTACCTCCGACTGCTCTATGCGCGGGCGGGCCGGCCCCACTGCCCCGTCTGCGGCGCACCGATCGAGCGGCAGACGCCGCAGCAGATCGTCGACCGCGTGCTCGGGCTCGAGGAGGGTCGGCGGTTCCAGGTGCTCGCACCGGTGATCCGCGGCCGCAAGGGGGAGTACATCGAGCTCTTCCGCCAGCTGCAGACCGACGGTTTCTCGCGGGTCCGGGTCGACGGTGACACCCACACCCTCGACGACCCGCCGAAGCTCGACAAGCAGAAGAAGCACACCATCGAGGTGGTCGTCGACCGGCTCGCCGTCAAGGCGTCGTCCAAGCGCCGGCTCACCGACTCGGTCGAGACCGCGCTCCGGCTGGCCAACGGGCTGGTGGTGCTCGACTTCGTCGACCTGCCGGTCAAGGACGCGGGCCGGGAGATGAAGTTCTCCGAGCGGATGGCCTGTCCCAACGACCACGACCTCGACACCGACGAGCTCGAGCCGCGGTCGTTCTCGTTCAACAGCCCCTTCGGCGCGTGTCCCGCGTGCCACGGCCTCGGCACGCGGATGGAGGTCGACCCCGACCTGGTCGTGCCCGACACCCAGGCCACCCTGGGCGAGGGCGCGATCCAGCCGTGGAGCCAGGCCCACGTCGCCGACTACTTCCTGCGGCTGATGGGAGCGCTGGGGGAGGAGGTCGGCTTCGACCTCAACACCCCCTGGGAGAAGTTGCCGACCAAGGCCCGGAAGAGCCTGCTCGACGGCCACCCGACCAAGGTCCACGTGGTCACCACCAACCGCTACGGGCGCCAGCGCGCCTACTACGCCGAGTTCGAGGGCGTCCGCACGTACGTCGAGCGCCGGCACGGCGAGGCGGAGTCCGACACCAGCCGCGAGCGCTTCGAGGGCTTCATGCGCGAGGTGCCGTGCCCGACCTGCCAGGGGAGCCGGCTGAAGCCGGTCAGCCTGGCGGTGACGATCGGCGGCAAGTCGATCGCCGACGTGTGTGCCCTCCCGATCAACGAGACCGCCGACTTCCTGCGCGACCTCGACCTGTCCGCTCGTGAGCGGCAGATCGCGGAGCGGGTGCTCAAGGAGATCCAGGAGCGGCTGAACTTCCTGCTCGACGTGGGCCTCGACTACCTCTCCCTGAACCGCCCGAGCGGGTCGCTCTCGGGCGGCGAGGCGCAGCGCATCCGGCTGGCCACCCAGATCGGCGCCGGCCTGGTGGGCGTCCTCTACGTCCTCGACGAGCCCTCGATCGGCCTCCACCAGCGTGACAACAAGCGGCTGATCGAGACGCTGGTCCGGCTCAAGGACCTCGGCAACACCCTGATCGTCGTCGAGCACGACGAGGAGACGATCCGCACCGCCGACTGGGTCGTCGACATCGGCCCCGGCGCGGGTGAGCACGGTGGGCAGGTCGTCCACTCCGGGCCGGTCAAGGGTCTGCTCAAGCACCGCGACTCCCTGACCGGGCTCTACCTGTCCGGCCGCCGAGAGATCCCGATCCCCGAGGTGCGTCGCCCCCGCACCAAGGGCCGTGAGCTCAAGGTGGTCGGGGCGCACGAGCACAACCTCCAGGACATCGACGTCTCGTTCCCGCTGGGTCTGTTCGTCTCCGTGACCGGGGTGTCCGGGTCCGGCAAGTCCACGCTGGTCAACGACATCCTCTACACCAGCCTGGCCAAGCAGATCTACAACGCCCGCGCGGTGCCGGGGCGCCACAAGCGCATCAACGGGCTCGACCACGTCGACAAGGTCATCCACGTGGACCAGTCGCCGATCGGCCGTACGCCGCGCAGCAACCCCGCGACGTACACCGGGGTCTTCGACCACATCCGCAAGCTGTTCGCCTCGACGCCCGAGGCGAAGGTGCGGGGCTACCTCCAGGGGCGGTTCTCGTTCAACGTCAAGGGCGGGCGGTGTGAGGCGTGCTCGGGCGACGGCACGATCAAGATCGAGATGAACTTCCTGCCGGACGTCTACGTCCCGTGCGAGGTCTGCCACGGTGCCCGCTACAACCGCGAGACGCTCGAGGTCCACTACAAGGGCAAGACCATCGCCGAGGTCCTCGACATGCCGATCGAGGAGGCAGCCGAGTTCTTCAAGGCGGTGCCGGCGATCTCGCGGCACATGGAGACCTTGTGTGAGGTGGGGCTCGGCTACGTCCGGCTCGGCCAGCCGGCGACGACTCTGTCGGGCGGGGAGGCACAGCGGGTCAAGCTGTCCAGCGAGCTGCAGAAGCGGTCGACCGGACGGACCGTCTACGTGCTCGACGAGCCGACCACCGGCCTGCACTTCGAGGACATCCGCAAGCTCCTCGGCGTGTTGTCCAGCCTGGTGGACAAGGGCAACACCGTGCTGGTGATCGAGCACAACCTCGACGTGATCAAGACCTCCGACTGGATCATCGACATGGGTCCCGAGGGCGGGTCCCGGGGCGGCACGGTGATCGCCGAGGGAACGCCGGAGCAGGTCGCGGCCGACCCCGACAGCTACACCGGGCAGTTCCTGGCGCCTTTGTTGGCCTACGGTCGAACGTCCTGACGGGCTGTCTCGTAGGTCCGGGTACGCCGGCCCACAGCGAAAACTCAGACGTCCGGGCTAGCGTCGAAAACCCGACCCCGAGCACGAGGAGCGTCCCCGTGACCGACCCTGCACTCACCCGACGCCGCGCCCTGGCCGGAGCCGCCGTGGGTGGCCTCAGCCTGCCGTTGCTGGCCGCCTGCGGGAGCGGCGGCTCGTCGAACGCCACCGCGCAGGACCCCTCCGCTGCCACCGGCGGCAATGGGAACAACGGAAACAACGGGACCACTGCGAAGAGCCAGGCCGTGGTCCTCGTCGCCGCGAGCGACGTCCCCGTCGGGGGCGGTGTGATCCTCGGCGATCAGAACGTCACCGTGACCCAGCCCCAGAAGGGCACGTTCGAGGGCTTCTCCGCGACCTGCACCCACCAGGGCTGCATCCTCGCCAGCGTGGCCGGCGGCACCATCAACTGCGGCTGTCACGGCAGCCAGTTCTCCATCACCGACGGCAGCAACGTCGCCGGACCGAGCGGGTCCCCGGCCGGGTCCGTGGCGGCGCTGCCGAAGGTCTCGGTGCGGGTCAAGGGCGCCGACGTCGTCCAGGGCTGATGACGGCGTGGACGGCGACCGGCTCGAGGACGCCCCGCTGCTGGCGGCCTGGGTCGACGCTCGGCGCCGGCTCGATCAGGGCGAGCTGCGGCCGTTCACGATCCCCGGGCACAAGCACGATGTCGGCCTGATCGGCGAGGTCGTCGCCCGCGACGTACCCCTGTACGGCGGGCTGGCCGCGGTCCGCGACGCGGATGCGCTGCTACGTCGCGCCGAGACACGGACCGCAGAGCGGTTCGGGGCCGACTGGTGCCGATACTCCGTCGGCGGCTCGACCCATGGCAACCAGGCCGTGGCGCTCGCGGTCGGCTCACCGGGGGACACGGTGATCGTGGACCGGACGTCGCACCGCTCGGTCCTTCTCGGGCTGGTGCTGGCGGGACTGCGGCCGGTGTGGGTGCACCCGCCCGTTCACGACGCGACCGGGCTTCCGCTCGGGCTCGGTTCGGCAACCGTCGCCGATGCCCTGGGCAGACACCCCGAGGCGTGCGCGGTCCTGGTGACCACCCCGTCCTACGTCGGGACCTGCGCGGACGTCGCCGCGATCGCTGAGGTGACCCGTCGTGCCGGCGTCCCCCTCGTCGTCGACGCGGCGTGGGGTGCGCACCTCGGCAGCCATCCAGATCTGCCGCCGCACCCCTTCTCGGCCGGCGCGGACGCCGTCGTCACCAGCGCTCACAAGACCTTGCCGGCGCTGAACCAGGGTGCCGTCGTGCTCGCCCGCACCCGAGCAGGTGGCGGACTCCTGGACGCCGACCGTCTCGACCGAGCCATGGACGCCGCCGCCACGACCTCTCCCTCGGGCTCGATCCTGGCGGGCGTCGACGGCGCGCTGGAGCTGATGGCGGTCCGCGGGGTCGAGCTGTCGGGCGCCCTGCTCGACCGGGTACGACGCGCGCGCGACGTCCTGCGCGGGGTGCCCGGTCTGGTGACGCCGGACTCGACCACCTTCGGGACCGATGCCTTCGACGACGCCAAGCTGGTCGTGCTCCTGCCCGGGACGGGAAGCGACGGGATGGCGGTGGACCGGGGCCTGGCTGCGGCCGGCTTCGCGCTGGAGATGGCCGACCGCGACCTCCTGGTGCCGATGGTGACCCTGGCCGACGGCGACGAGGCGGTCGCCGACCTCGCCGAGGCCGTCGCCGTGATGGTCGAGGACCACCGCGCGGTGCCCCGCCCGGTGGTGGCCCACGCCGCCTGGACCGTCGAGGCCGAGCAGGTGCTCACCCCGCGCGAGGCGTTCTTCGCCGTACGGGAGGCGGTGCCCTGGGACGAGGCCGCCGGGCGGGTGTGTGCCGAGGTCGTCGCGCCGTACCCGCCCGGCATCCCCGTGCTCTCGCCCGGCGAACGCATCACCGGTCGGGCCCTCGACGGGTTGCGCCGCGCACAGGAGGACGGCTCACGGATCGCGTACGCCGCCGACCCGACGCTGGCGACGGTCCTCGCTGTCCGTTCCGATGTCGGGGGCGGCCCGTAGGCTTGAGGGCGTGGCGAATCCGGCGTCCTACCGTCCCAAGACGGGGGAGATCCCGACCCAGCCGGGGGTCTACAAGTTCCGCGACGCTCGCGGGCGCGTGATCTATGTCGGCAAGGCGAAGAACCTGCGCTCCCGGCTGACGTCGTACTTCCAGGACATCGGCAACCTCCACTCCCGCACCGCCGCGATGGTCACCTCCGCGGCCGGCGTCGAGTGGACGGTCGTCAACACCGAGGTCGAGGCGCTCCAGCTGGAGTACAGCTGGATCAAGGAGTTCGACCCGCGCTACAACGTCAAGTACCGCGACGACAAGTCCTATCCCTGGCTGGCCGTGACCGTCGGCGAGGAGTTCCCGCGGGTGATGGTCGGCCGTGGCGCCAAGAAGAGGGGCACGAAGTACTTCGGCCCCTACAGCCACGCCTGGGCGATCCGCGAGACCGTCGACCAGCTCCTCCGCGTCTTCCCGATGCGCTCGTGCTCGAACGGCGTCTTCAAGCGCTCCGGTCAGATCGGCAGGCCGTGTCTGCTCGGCTACATCGACAAGTGCTCGGCACCGTGCGTCGGCAACATCTCCGCCGACGACCACCGCGCGATCGTCGATGACTTCTGCGACTTCATGGGCGGCCACACCAACGCGTTCGTCAAGCGCATCCGCGAGGAGATGTACGCCGCCTCCGAAGAGCTCGACTTCGAGCGGGCAGCGCGGCTGCGCGACGACCTCGGCGCCATCGAGAAGGCGCTCGAGAAGCAGGCGGTCGTCCTCGGCGACGGCACCGACGCTGACGTGATCGCCCTCGCGGAGGACCCACTCGAGGTCGCGGTGCAGATCTTCTACGTGCGGGGCGGCCGCATCCGCGGGCAGCGCGGCTGGGTCGCCGATCGCGTCGAGGAGGGTGGCACGGCCGAGCTCGTCGAGCAGTTCCTCCTCCAGCTGTACGCCGGCGCCGACGACGACGCCGACGACGCCGCCGTACCCCGCGAGATCCTGGTGCCGGCACTGCCGCCCGAGCACGAGGTGTTCGAGGAGCTGCTCACCGAGCGGCGGGGGAGCCGGGTCCGCATCCGCGTTCCGCAGCGCGGCGACAAGCGAACGCTGCAGGAGACGGTGGCGCGCAACGCCGGCCAGGCGCTGATGATGCACAAGACCAAGCGCGGCACCGACCTGACCGCGCGCAACCAGGCGCTGGAGGAGATCCAGCGGGCGCTCGGCCTCGACGAGGCGCCGCTGCGCATCGAGTGCTACGACATCTCCAACCTCCAGGGCACCGAGGTGGTGGCCAGCATGGTCGTCTTCGAGGACGGCCTGCCGCGCAAGAGCGAGTACCGCCGGTTCGTGATCAAGGGCGTCGAGGGCCAGAACGACGTGGCCTCCATGCACGAGGTGATCACCCGTCGCTTCCGTCGGCTCCTCGACGAGCAGGCCCGCTCCACCGAGGTCGACACCGGCTCAGGTCCGATGCTGGTGGACCCGGAGACCGGACGGCCCCGCAAGTTCGCCTATGCGCCGGGGCTCGTGGTCGTCGACGGCGGCCCGCCGCAGGTCGCGGCCGCACAGGCCGCCATGCGAGAGCTCGGCGTCGTCGACATCCCGGTCTGCGGCCTGGCCAAGCGTCTCGAGGAGGTCTGGCTGCCGGATCAGGAGGACCCTGTGATCTTCGCGCGCACGTCGGAGGGGCTCTACCTCCTCCAGCGGGTCCGTGACGAGGCGCACCGCTTCGCGATCACCCACCACCGCTCGCGGCGCTCCAAGTCGATGGTCGAGAGCCTGCTCGACGACGTCCCGGGTCTCGGTGAGGTCCGCCGCCGCACGCTGGTCAAGCACTTCGGCTCCCTGAAGAAGCTGCGGGCCGCCGAGGTCGGCGAGATCGCGCAGGTTCCGGGCATCGGGCCGCGCACCGCCCTGGCCATCAAGGATGCGGTCGACCGGACCGGCGGTCACACTGGCCGTCAGACCGTGAACACCGCCACCGGCGAAATCCTCGAGGAGGACTGATGGCCCCGCCGTCGACCGAGCTGCCCGTCGAGCACGCCGGCGAGGTCGTCGTCGTCACCGGGATGACCGGCGCCGGGCGCAGCACCGCGGCCAAGGAGCTGGAGGACCTCGGGTTCTACGTCGTCGACAACCTTCCGCCGTCCCTCCTGCGCGACGTCGTCCGCCTGGTCGACGAGAGCCGCGGCACCAGCCAGCCGATCGCGGTCGTGGTCGACGTCCGGTCGGGAGCGTTCTTCGACTCTCTGCAGGCCAACCTCGCGCAGCACGCCGTGAACCGCGACACGACGTTGCTGTTCCTCGACGCGACCGACGAGGTGCTGGTCCGCCGCCAGGAGGCGGCCCGTCGTCCCCACCCGCTCCAGGCCAGCGGCCGGCTCCTCGAGGGGCTACGCCGCGAGCGCACCGCCCTGGCCAACCTCCGGGCGAACGCCGACCTCGTGATCGACACCTCCGACATGAACGTCCATCAGCTCACCGAGCGGATCTCGGAGTCGTTCGGCACGCCCGACACGATGCGGCTCAAGGTCACCGTGATGAGCTTCGGCTTCAAGTACGGCATCCCCGTCGACGCCGACTTCGTGGCCGACATGCGCTTCCTGCCCAACCCGTACTGGGTGCCGCACCTCCGCGGGCAGACCGGCCGGTCCGCCGAGGTCAGTGGCTACGTCCTCGAGCAGGACGGCGCCCAAGAGTTCGTCGACCGCTACGTCGAGCTGCTCGCCGGCGTTGCCAAGGGTTACCTGCGCGAGGGCAAGCGCTTCATGTCCATCGCGCTGGGGTGTACCGGTGGCAAGCACCGCAGCGTCGCGATGACCGAGGAGATCGCCCGGCAGATGCGTGAGGCCGGCTACGACGTCGGCACGGTCCATCGTGACCTCGGGCGGGAGTGACGTGGGCCCTTCCCGTCGGCGGGTCACCGCCCTCGGTGGCGGCCATGGCCTGCACGCCTCGCTGTCCGCGCTCCGCCACCTCCCCCTGGACATCACCGCGGTGGTGACCGTCGCCGACGACGGCGGCTCGTCCGGGCGGCTGCGGTCGGAGTTCGGCGTGCTGCCTCCCGGCGACCTGCGGATGGCGCTGGCCGCCCTGTGCGGCGACGACGAGTGGGGCGAGACCTGGGCCCAGGTGCTCCAGCACCGCTTCGCCGGCACCGGCGAGATGCGCGGTCACGTCACCGGCAACCTGCTGATCGTGAGCCTCTGGGAGCTCCTGGGCGACCACGTCGAGGCGCTGGACTGGGTCGGCCGGCTGCTCGGCGCCCGCGGACGGGTCCTGCCGATGGCCCTGACCCCGCTGCAGATCTCGGCCCGGGTCAGTGGCCTGGACGCCGACGACCCCGAGCGGGTGAGCACGGTCCGTGGACAGGTGGCCGTGGCGAGCTCGCACGGCACGATCGAGGCGATCTCGTTGCTCCCGCCGGACCTGCGACCCTGCCCGCAGGCCGTCGCGGCCGTGCGCGAGGCGGACCTGGTCGTGCTGGGCCCCGGATCGTGGTTCACCTCCGTGCTCCCGCACCTGATGGTTCCCGCCCTGGCCGAGGCGCTGACCGACACCGACGCCCACCGCGTGGTCGTCCTCAACCTGGCACCCCAGGCCGGCGAGACCACCGGCTTCGGTGCCGTCGACCACCTGCGGGTGCTGCTCGACCACGCGCCCGACCTGACCCTGGGCACCGTGCTCGTCGACACCTCCGGTGCCGCCGACCTGGCCGAGCTCGAGGCCCTGGCGGCCAAGTGCGGCGCACGGCTGCTCGCCGCCGACGTCGCCCGCGAGGACGGGTCCCCGAGGCACGACCCGGAGAAGCTGGTGACGGCGTACGCCGAGATCCTGGCCGCACTGTGAACCTTCGCGGGAACGGTCGTTGACGGACGTGGCAGGATCGGCGCCATGGCGATGACGGCGCAGGTGAAGGCGGAGATCGCCAACACCACCATCACCAAGACCTGCTGCCGCAAGGCCGAGGTGTCGACGATGCTCCGCTTCGCCGGAGGTCTCCACATCGTCAGCGGCAAGATCGTCGTCGAGGCTGAGCTCGACACCGGAGCGGCGGCCCGCCGGCTCCGTAAGGACATCGCCGAGGTCTTCGGGCACCAGAGCGACGTCGCCATGGTCCAGGGGAACGGCATCCGGAAGGGCAGCCGCTACCTGGTGCGCGTCGTCAAGGATGGCGAGGCCCTCGCCCGGCAGACCGGCCTGCTCGACAACCGCGGCCGGCCCGTCCGCGGCCTCCCGCCGGCCGTCGTCTCCGGCGGCGCCTGCGACGCGGTCGCTGCCTGGCGGGGCGCCTTCCTGGCCCACGGCTCGCTCACCGAGCCGGGGCGCTCGTCGTCCCTCGAGGTCACCTGCCCCGGCCCGGAGGCGGCACTCGCACTCGTCGGCGTCGCCCGGCGGCTCGGCATCCCGGCCAAGGCTCGCGAGGTGCGCGGCATCGACCGGGTCGTGATCCGCGACGGAGACGCGATCTCGCAGCTGCTCACCCGGCTCGGCGCCCACGAGGCCCTGATGGCCTGGGAGGAGCGCCGGATGCGGCGCGAGGTGCGCGCCACCGCCAACCGGCTCGCCAACTTCGACGACGCCAACCTCCGGCGCTCGGCGCGGGCGGCCGTCGCCGCGGGGGCCCGGGTCCAGCGCGCGCTGGAGATCCTCGGCGACGAGATGCCCGACCACCTGAAGCTGGCGGGGGGCCTGCGCCTCGAGCACAAGCAGGCCAGCCTCGAGGAGCTCGGTCAGCTCCACGACCCGGTGCTGACCAAGGACGCGATCGCCGGCCGAATCCGCCGCCTCCTGGCGATGGCGGACAAGCGCGCCGAGGAGCTCGGGGTCCCCGACACCGAGTCATCGCTGACGCCCGAGATGCTCGCCGAAGAAGACTGACCACGCCCCGGCGGCGGGTCGATCGCCGAACGATAGGCTCGACGTACCGACACGGCCCGACCGCGACACGAGGAGCATCCAGTGACCGTTCGAGTAGGCATCAACGGCTTCGGCCGGATCGGCCGTAACTTCTTCCGCGCCGTCCAGGCGTCCGACGCGGACGTCGAGGTCGTGGGCGTCAACGACCTCGCGGCCAACGACGTCCTCGCCCACTTCCTCCGTTACGACTCGATCCTGGGGCGATACCCGGGACACATCGACTCCGACGACACCTCCCTGACCGTCGACGGCACCAAGATCCACGCCAGCGCCGAGCGAGACCCGGCCGCCCTCGCGTGGGGTGACATCGGCGCCGACGTCGTGATCGAGTCGACGGGTTTCTTCACCAAGGCAGCCGACGCGCACAAGCACCTCGACGCCGGCGCCAAGAAGGTGATCATCTCGGCGCCCGCCACCGATGAGGACGTCACGATCGTGATGGGCGTCAACGACGACGTCTACGACGCCTCGAAGCACCACATCATCTCCAACGCCAGCTGTACGACGAACTGTCTCGGCCCGATGGCCAAGGTCCTGCTCGACAACTGGGGCATCGACAAGGGCTTCATGACCACGGTGCACGCCTACACCACCGAGCAGCAGCTGCTCGACCAGATCGCGCTCAACCGCAAGGGGGAGATCAACCTGCGCCGCGCCCGAGGCGCCGCCACGAGCATCATCCCGACCACGACGGGTGCCGCCAAGGCGATCTCGCTCGTCCTGCCGGAGCTCAAGGGCAAGCTCGACGGCTACGCACTGCGGGTCCCCGTGCCCACCGGCTCGATCACGGACCTCACCGTGACCCTGAACTCCGAGGTCACCAAGGACGAGGTGAACGCCGCGTTCAAGGCGGCCTCCGAGTCCGGACCGCTGTCGAAGTACCTCGTGTACACCGAGGACGAGATCGTCAGCGCCGACATCGTGACCTGGCCCGCGTCGTGCACCCTCGACGCCGGCCTGACGTTGGCCAACGGCAACGAGGTCAAGGTGGTCGGCTGGTACGACAACGAGTGGGGCTACTCCAACCGGCTGATCGACCTGTCGGCGCTCGTCGGCGGCTCGCTCTGACCGTGGCGTCCCGCTTCGAGTCCCTCGGCGAGCTCCGCGGAAAGCGGGTCCTGGTCCGCTCGGACCTCAACGTCCCGCTGGACCGCCACGAAGACGGGCACAGCACCATCACCGACGACGGCCGGGTGCGCGCCAGCGTGCCGACGATCCGTGAGCTCTCCGAAGCCGGTGCCCGGGTGATCGTGGTCTCGCACCTCGGCCGACCGAAGGGTGAGCCCGAGGCGCGGTACTCGCTGGAGCCCGTGGCGAGGCGACTCGGTGAGCTGCTCGGACAGCACGTCGCCTTCGCCTCGGACACGATCGGTCCTTCGGCCCAGAAGACCGTCGATGCCCTCCAGGACGGTGACGTCGCCGTCCTGGAGAACGTGCGCTTCGACCCCGGCGAGACCAGCAAGGACGACGACGTGCGGGGCGCGTTCGCCGACCAGCTGGCTCAGCTGGCGGACTGCTTCGTGTCCGACGGCTTCGGGGTCGTGCACCGCAAGCAGGCCAGCGTCTACGACGTCGCCCTGCGCCTCCCACACGCGATGGGGCAGCTCGTGGCGACCGAGATCGAGGTGCTGCGCAAGCTGACCGTCGACCCGGAGCGTCCGTTCGTCGTCGTCCTCGGCGGCTCGAAGGTCTCCGACAAGCTCGGGGTGATCGACCACCTGCTCGGCAAGGCCGACCGGCTGCTGATCGGCGGAGGCATGGTGTTCACGTTCCTCGCCGCGCAGGGTCACGAGGTCGGCCGGAGCCTCCTCGAGGATGACCAGCTCGACACTGTCCGCGGCTACCTGAGCCGCGCCGAGGAGTCGGGTGTCCGGATCGTGCTGCCGACCGACATCGTGGTCGACAACGAGTTCCCTTCGGGCGACCGCGAGCCGCAACCTCGCGTCGTACCGGCGGGGGAGATCCCGTCCGACGGCCTCGGGCTCGACATCGGGCCCGACTCCGCCCGGGCGTTCGCGTCCGAGATCACCGATGCCAGGACGGTGTTCTGGAACGGCCCGATGGGCGTGTTCGAGACCCCCGCCTTCGCCGACGGCACCAGGGCGGTCGCGCAGGCGCTGACCGAGGTCGACGGCCTCACCGTGGTCGGCGGCGGGGACTCGGCCGCCGCCGTCCGGAAGCTCGGCTTCGACGAGGGCGCGTTCGGCCACATCTCCACCGGTGGTGGTGCCAGCCTCGAGCTCCTCGAGGGCAAGGAGCTCCCGGGCATCGCCGTCCTCGAGCGCTGACCGGAAGGAACTCATGACCACGCGCATCCCGCTGATGGCGGGCAACTGGAAGATGAACCTGACCCACCCCGAGGCGGTGGCGCTGGTCCAGAAGCTCGCCTGGATCCTCACCGACAAGAAGCACGACTACGCCCGCACCGAGGTCGCGGTGATCCCGCCGTTCACCGACCTGCGCTCCGTGCAGACGATGGTGGACGGCGACCGGCTCTCGATCCGGTACGGCGCACAGGACGTGTCGGTCCACGACTCCGGCGCCTACACGGGCGAGATCTCGGCGACCATGCTCGCCAAGCTCGGCTGCTCCTACGTCGTGGTCGGGCACTCCGAGCGCCGGCAGTACCACGGGGAGACCGACGACACCGTCAACGCGAAGGCGCGCCGGGCCGTCTCGGCAGGGATGACGCCGATCGTCTGCGTCGGCGAGGGGCTCGACGTACGCAAGGCCGGCGAGCAGGTGCCGTACACGCTCGCCCAGCTCGACGGATCCCTGGCCGGGTTCGAGCCGACGGAGATCGGCTCGCTGGTGGTGGCGTACGAGCCGGTCTGGGCGATCGGCACGGGGCAGGTGGCGACCCCGGACGACGCCCAGGAGGTGTGTGCGGCGATCCGCGGACGCATCCGCGAGACCGCCGGGGACGACGCCGCCGATGGCTGCCGGATCCTGTACGGCGGCTCGGTGAAGGCCACGAACATCGCCGGGATCATGGCCCAGCGCGACATCGACGGGGCCCTCGTCGGAGGGGCCAGCCTGCAGGCCGAGGAGTTCGGCGGGATCTGCCGGTTCTACGACATGCCCACCCTGTGACCCGGTCGGCGAGCTGCGGGAACCTGGTCCAGACCGCTCCGCGGGCCGGTTCGGGATGGTCCGAAGCGTGACGTAGGCTATGTCCTCGTGACCACCGTCTTCACCATTCTGCTCGTGATCACCAGCTGTCTGCTGGTGGTTCTCGTGCTGCTCCACAAGGGCCGCGGCGGAGGGCTGTCCGACATGTTCGGCGGCGGTGTGTCGAGCTCGCTCGGGGGATCGTCTGTGGCGGAGCGCAACCTGGATCGGTTCACCATCGGTGTCGGGTCCATCTGGTTCGCCTGCGTCATCGCCCTGGGCCTGTTGCAGGCCTACTCCTAGTGAGAAAGGTCCGCTAGACGTGCCAGGTGGAGGAAACGCGATCCGGGGGAGCCGGGTCGGCGCCGGTCCCATGGGAGAGGCCGAGCGCGGTGAGGCCGCGCCGCGTCAGGCGGTCACCTATTTCTGCTCCCACGAGCATCGTTCGGTCGTCACGTTCGCGGTCGACGCGGTCGTGCCCGACTCGTGGGACTGCCCCAAGTGCGGGCTTCCCGCCAGCCTCGACTCCGAGAACCCACCTCCGGCTCCCAAGATCGAGCCGTACAAGACGCACCTGGCCTACGTGAAGGAGCGCCGTTCCGACGCCGAGGCCGAGACGATCCTCGATGAGGCGATCCAGCTGCTCCGCAGTCGCCGCAAGTCAGGCGACATCATCTTCTGACCGCCCTGGCCTGAGGTGATCGGCTGGGCGCATGAGTGACGACGCGCCCGGGAGCGGCGGACCCATCCTGTACGACCTGGCCGGCGGGTGGGACGGCCTGCCCCGGCTGGAACAGGCCTTCTAAGACAACGCGCTGCTGGACCCGTTGTTCCAGCCCCGAGACCGACGAGGAGCTGCACCCGCTCCGCGAGGTCCACTCTGGACCATGTGGCCAGATCCCGAGCGATAGTACGTATCAATCGGCCGCGTCCAGGCAGGGAATTCGCGGCCGATTGATACGTACTATCGCGCGCTCGGCTACGGGACCTGGGAGGCGGCGTCGCGGTCGAGGAACCAGATCGTCTGCATCCGACCACGCACGCCGGTCGCCGGGATCTCCTGTACGCCGGGGGGCTGGGCGGCGAGGGCACGGCCGACGGCCTCGGCCTTGTCCGCGCCGCTGACGATGAACCACACCTCGTCGGAGCGGTTCAGGGCCGCGAAGGTGAGGCTGACCCGCTCCGGCGGCGGTTTGGGTGACCCGGTGACGCCGACGGCGATCGCGTCGTCGACCTCCAGCTGCGGGAAGCCGGGGAACAACGAGGCGATGTGACCGTCGGGGCCCACTCCCAGCATGAGGAGGTCGAAGGTGCCGGTCGCCTCCGACCTCAGGGTGTCGGAGTACGCCGCGGCCGCGGCCCCGACCGAGTCCGCGTCGTCGGTGGACGGGATCTCGTGCACCCGAGCAGGATCGACCCCGACCACGTTCAGGAACGCCTGGCGGGCCTGCGTGGCGTTGCGCTCGTCGGAGTCGGCGGCGACGAAGCGCTCGTCGCCCCAGTAGAAGGAGATCCGGCTCCAGTCGACATC
>NZ_DASXQG010000017.1:0-48528 GCF_036493135.1 Nocardioides sp.
CGAGGAGCCCGCCGCGGCTTGACTCGGTGGTGGAGGAGCGAGCTCTGCGAGACGGACCCGTGGGGCCCTCCTCAACCACCGGTGCTGTGCGGTAGCAAGGCCTTGTGCAGTTCACCCACGACTGGCTCCCGCAGCGGGTCCGGTTCGCGTCCGGCGGGGCGGCGGAGGCGGTCGCCGAGGAGGTACGGCGCCTCGGCGCGGCCCGGGTGATGGCGATCGCAGCCGAGGCGACCCGGGCCGAGCCGGTGCTCACCGGCGTACCGGTCGCCGTGCTCCACACCGACGTCGTGATGCACGTGCCGCTCGAGGTGGCCGAGCGGGCGCGCGCCGTCGCCGCCGACCACGACGCCGACGCCCTCGTCTGCGTGGGCGGTGGCTCCACCACCGGGCTCGCCAAGGCCGTCGCACTCAACACGGGGCTGCCGATCGTCGCCGTCCCCACGACGTACGCCGGCTCCGAGGCCACCGACGTCTGGGGGCTGACCGACGACGGCCGCAAGACGACCGGTGTCGACCGGGTCGTGCTGCCGCGCGCGGTCGTGTACGACGCGAGCCTGATGCTCGGCCTGCCGGTGCCGACCAGCGTCGCGTCCGGACTGAACGCGCTGGCCCACTGCGTCGACTCGATGTGGGGACCGCGCACCGACCCGATCGACCAGTCCCTGGCCCTGGAAGGCATCCGAGCCCTGCGTACCGGCCTCCCAGGCGTCGTCGAGGATCCGATGGAGCTGGCCGGCCGCGAGCAGACCCTGTACGGCGCCTATCTCTCGGCCCTCGCGTTCGCCTCGGCCGGCTCGGGGCTGCACCACAAGATCTGCCACGTGCTCGGCGGGATGTTCAACCTGCCTCACGCCGAGACGCACGCGGTCGTGCTGCCCTACGTGCTCGCCCTCAACGCCCCGGCCGTCCCCGTCCTCGACCAGCGCATGGCCGAGGCGTTCGCTGCCGACTCGGCGCTGGCCGGACTCCTCGCCCTTCGCGACGAGACCGGCGCCCCGCGCAGCCTGCGCGACCTCGGCCTGAGCGAGGACGACGTACCCAAGGCCGTTCAGCCGATCCTCGATGCGTCGCCGGAGAGCAACCCGACGCCGGTCACGGCCGAGAGCATCGCGGCCCTGCTGCGCGCGGCCTGGGAAGGGAAGGAGCCGGGATGAGCGAGATCTCCGCCGAGCAGCGGGAGCGCGAGGCCGCCCTGGTCGAGCGTGTGGTGGCGTCGTTCGCCGGCACGCCCGACCCGCGTACGAGGGAGCTGGTCGAGGCGCTGACGCGGCACCTGCACGCGTTCCTCCGCGAGACGCGACTGACCGAAAATGAGTGGAAGCGCGCGATCGACTTCCTCACCGCCGTCGGCCACATCACCGACGACCGGCGGCAGGAGTTCATCCTGCTGTCCGATGTGCTCGGCGCCTCGATGCAGACGATCACGATCAACAACGAGGCGTACGCGAACGCCACCGAGGCCACGGTCTTCGGGCCTTTCTTCGTCGAGGGCTCGCCGCACGTCGGCCTCGGTGGCGACGTCGCGGGCGGCGCGCCAGGGGAGCCACTCTGGGTCGAGGGCACGGTCACCGACACCGACGGGACTCCGGTCGTGGGAGCCAGGATCGAGGTCTGGGAGGCCGACGCCGACGGGTTGTACGACGTGCAGTACGGCGACGACCGGGTCACCGGTCGCGGCCACCTCCACACCGATGACCAGGGCCGCTACCACTTCTGGGCGGTGACCCCTACGCCGTACCCGATCCCGGACGACGGGCCCGTTGGCGAGCTCCTCCGGGCCACCGCCCGCTCCCCGATGCGTGCCTCACACCTCCACCTCATGGTCGAGGCGGAGGGCTGCCGCACCCTGGTCACCCACGTCTTCCCGAGTGGCGACGCCCATCTCGACTCCGACAGCGTCTTCGGGGTCCGCGACTCGCTGATCGTCGACGTCGACCAGCAGATCCCGACGACGCCGACCCCCGACGGGCGCGTGGTCACCGGCCCCTGGGCCCGGATCGACGTCGACCTGGTGCTCGCCCCCGCTCCCTGACTCACCGGCCGACGCCCCGCCCGAGGACCGCCGACGATGCGAGTATTCAGCCAGCACTCCGGTAGCCTGGCTGCATCAGCCCGTCGAGCTCTCACCGCGGACTGTCCGCACGTTGTAGCAGCTGACGCTGCTCCGTGCGAAGCCGCCCGAAAACCTCGGATCCCGGCTGTCGGCGAGACACCGCACAGATGGCACTCACTTGACTTCCTTCAGCAACCTCGGCGTGCCCGCACGCCTGTCCGACGTCCTGGCCCGCCAGGGCATCGAGACCCCGACCCCGATCCAGGCCGCGACGCTGCCGGACTCCCTCGCCGGGCGCGACGTGCTCGGCCGCGGACGCACCGGCTCCGGCAAGACCTACGCCTTCCTGCTCCCGCTCGTCGCGCGCCTGGCCGACGGTCGGCGCCCACGACGTGGCGCCCCTCGCGCATTGATCCTCGCCCCGACCCGCGAGCTCGTCGGCCAGATCGACGCCGCCCTGGCCCCGCTCGCGCGGGCCGCCGGCCTGACCACCCGGACCGTCTTCGGCGGTGTCGGCCAGGGGCCGCAGGTCGCCGCTCTCAAGCGCGGCGTCGACATCGTCGTCGCCTGCCCCGGCCGACTCGAGGACCTGATCGGTCAGGGTCACTGCACCCTCGACGACATCCAGGTCACCGTCCTCGACGAGGCCGACCACATGGCCGACCTCGGCTTCCTCCCGTCCGTACGCCGGATCCTCGGCCGGACGCCGAAGGGCACGCAGCGCCTGCTGTTCTCCGCCACCCTCGACAAGGCGATCGACACCCTGGTCCGTCAGTTCCTGGACAACCCGGTGACGCACGAGGCCGACTCGGTGCAGTCGCCGATCGCCGAGATGTCCCACCACGTGCTGCACGTCGACCGCGAGCACCGCCTGCCGGTGCTCGTCGACCTCGCCAGCGCCCCGGGCCGCACCCTGTTCTTCACGCGCACCAAGTACGGCGCCAAGGCGCTCGCGCGCCAGCTCAACAAGAGCGGCGTCCCGACCGTGGAGCTGCACGGCAACCTCGGCCAGGGCGCCCGCACGCGCAACCTCGACGCCTTCCACGCCGGCAAGGCCGCCGCTCTCGTGGCCACCGACATCGCCGCCCGCGGCATCCACGTCGACGACGTCACGCTCGTCGTGCACGCCGACCCGCCGGCCGAGCACAAGGCCTACCTCCATCGCTCCGGTCGTACGGCGCGCGCCGGCAACGCCGGCACCGTCGTCACCCTGATGACCACCGAGCAGGTGCGCGACGTCCGTGACCTGACGCGAGCCGCCGGCATCAAGCCGACCACGACTCGCATCCAGGGCTCCACCCACCCGGTCCTGCTCGAGCTCGCCCCGGGCGAGCGCAGGCTGACCGCGGGCCTGGTGACAGCTGCCGCGTCGTCGCCCCAGACACGCTCTGGTGGCGGCGGCGGAGGCGGCGGGCGCAACCGACGCCGACGCTCCGGCGGGGGTGGCCAGCGAAACGGCGCGGCGTCGGGGGGCGCCGCGCGGTCGAAGTCGTCCGGTCGGCGACGCCCGCGTCACGACTCGTCCCGGACCTCCTCGCGCGGCAACCACAGCGCCGCCACCTTCAGCTCCGGCCGTCGCTGACGAGAGCCCGCTAGAGCTCTTCCCGGAGGATGCCCGCGGCACCGGCCATGGCGCGCATCTTGCCCTCGGCGCTGGCGCGCGGCAGGTACTTCATGCCGCAGTCGGTGGCGATGGTGATCCTTTCGGGCGTGGTGTGGTCGAACGCGCGACGTACCCGGTCGGCGACGGTGTCCACAGACTCGACCGCGTGGTCGGACAGGTCGATCACCCCGAGGATGATCGTCTTCTCGCTGAGGTCCTTCAGGACCCCGAGGTCGAGGCCCGACTGCGCGGTCTCGATCGAGATCTGATCGGCCGAGCAGCCGGCCAGCTCGGGGAGGAACGAGTAGCCCTCCGGGCGTTCATGGATGATCGCGGCGTACCCGAAGCAGAGGTGGACCGCGGTGGTGCCGGTGACCCCCTCGAGGGCTCGTTGGACAGCGGCGAGCCCGTAGGCACGGGCGGCGTCGGGCCGTGCCTGCAGGTAGGGCTCGTCGATCTGGACGATGTCGGCGCCGGCGGAATGCAGGTCCTTGATCTCTGCGTTGACCGCCGCGGCGTACGCCATCGCGGCCGACTCCGCGTCGGGGTAGTGGTCGTTCTGGGCCTGCTGCGACATCGTGAACGGCCCGGGCACCGTCATCTTGATCGTGTGGTCGGTGTGCTGCCGGAGGAACGTGAGGTCGCCGACCTCGATCGGCCGCGGCCTCTCGATCGGCCCGACGATGCGCGGCACCGGGTTGGGGTGTCCGCTGCGGTCGAGCGCCGTGCCGGGGTTGTCGATGTCGATGCCGTCGAGGGCGGTCGCGAAGTGGTTGGAGTAGGACTCTCGCCGCATCTCGCCGTCGGTGACGATGTCGAGCCCGGCCTGCTCCTGGGCCCGGATGGCCAGCAGGGTCGCGTCGTCCTGCGCCTGCTCGAGGTACGCCGGGTCGACCCGCCAGAGCTCCTGGGCCCGGACTCGCGGTGGGAACCGGCCGGCCAGCTTGGCCCGGTCGATCAGCCACTCGGGCTGGGCGTAGCTGCCGACCAACGAGGTCGGGAGCAGGGTCGGGCGGGACGACGTCGTGGTCACGTTCGCGACTCTAGGCCCGCGTCACCGGCCCGTGCATCGGTCCAGCCACTCCACCACCAGCCCGCCGAGGAGCGCCGGCTGCTCGTGGGGAAGGGCGTGCCCGGCGGCGTCGAGGATCGCGAGGGTGGCGGCGGAGTAGTGGTCGTGCAGGTCCGCGGTCGCGGCGTACCCGACCGTCGAGTCCAGCCGGCCGGCGACGAGGAGCGTGGGACCGGGGTACGTCGGGAGGTCCGCCGGGGGATCGGTGAGCCGCCAGCGCTCGCCGATGCGCTCCATCGCCTCGTGGTCGGCCATCTCGGCGCCGGGCGCGACGTACTGCTGGTACCGGTCGAGCATCTCCTGGGTCTGCACGACGAAGTAGGAGCGGAAGTCGTCGTCGCCGAGGTCGCCGTTCCCGATGATCACGCGGTGTGGCGGTACGTCGCGCGTCTGAGGCAGGAGCGGGCAGATCAGCGCCAGCCCGGCCACCTGTGCCGGTCGTCGCGCGGCGATGGCCTGGGCGTAGTACGCACCGGCCGAGTGACCCGCGACCAGGCCCGGCCCGTCACCGGCGACGTCGTCGACGAGACCGAGCAGGACACCGAGGACGTCGTCCGCGCCCCGGACCGACTCGGGTGCCCGCGTCTGACCCATCCCCGGTAGGTCCGGGTAGATCCGCCGGAGCCCGCCGTACCGATCGAGGGTGGGCTCGAAGCACGCCTCCGGCTCGCGATGGTCGACACCGGCTCCGTGCAGCACGACCACCGGAGTGCCCGAGCCGTGCTCGACGTAGCGCAGGTCCACGTCCGCGACCCGACAGGACTGCATCGGCCGAACCTACGCTCGGGCCTCGGCGGGGTCCACGACGTGGCGGCCCCGACCGCCGCGGGTGACCTGTGCTCGAGCCGGCGCCAGATCACGATGCCGGTCACGCTGACCTCGCGACTGAAGGCTCGCGACCCGCCCGTCGGCTGGACGGGCGAGGACTCAGAGGTCGGTCGGGTCCGTCAGCGCCTCGGTGAGGATCGCCATCAGGGTCTCGACCTGGACGTCGACCGTCGACGACGACTCCTCGTCGGCTCCGTCGAGGGCCCGCGCCGCGAGCCCGGCCTTGCTGTCGATCAGCTCGGCGATCTTCGCGTCGATGGTCTGGGCGGCGATGATCCGCCACGCGGTCACCGGCTCGGTCTGGCCGATCCGGTGGACGCGGTCGATCGCCTGCGTCTGCTCGGCGTTGGTCCAGGAGAGCTCGGCGAGCACGACGTTGGAAGCGACCTGGAGGTTGATGCCGACACCGGCGGCGGTCAGCGAGCAGACGATGACGTGGACGTCGGGGTCGTTCACGAACGAGTCGATCGCCTCGTCGCGCGCCTTGCGGGTCTGGTCACCGCGGATGGACGTCGCGCCGACGCCGCGGCGGGCGAAGATCTCCTCCGCGGTGTCCATGACGTCGAGGTGCTTGGCGAAGAACACGACCTTGCCCGCGCTCCGCGCCAGCTGTACGGCGTAGTCGGTGGCGAGCTCGGCCTTGGCCTGGCCGATCTTCCGTACCATCGTGAACACGTTGTCGCCGGTCTTCGACTCGGACCCCTCGGCGACCTCGCGCTCGGCCACGCGGCGTACCAGCTCGCGGTCGATGCCGTTCTCGTCCAGGATGGAGGCGCCGGCCCGGCGATGCTCCAGTGCGGCCTCGTAGCGACCGACGAGTCGCTTGGCCAGCTGCTGCTCGGCCTCGCGGATCGACCGGCCCATCGCGCCCTCGAGCTCGACCGGCAGGTCGGCGATCCGACGCGCCGGGATGTCGGCGGCGACGTCGACCTTGCGTCGGCGGACGATGCCCATGTCGACGACGGCCTGCCGCGCGGCCGGGTAGAACGCGTGGTCGGCCGGCGTGAATCCGTTCTGCTCCAGCGCGGCCATCAGGCTGATGCCGGGCTTCTTGTCCTCGATCCAGCCGAGCATCTGCCAGATCGCGCGGAAGTCGTCGATGTCGTTGATCAGCGGCGTACCGGTCAGCGCCATCAGCAGGGGCCTCGCGACCCGCTGCCGGACGCGGTCGGAGACCTCGAGGACGTTCTGCGAGCGCTGCGACTTCTTGTTCTTGATGTAGTGCGCCTCGTCGACGACCAGGCCGCGGAAGCCGTGCTCGCCCATCCACCCGACGTGCCGGTCGAGCACCTCGTAGTTCACGACCACGATGTCGGCGAACCCGTCGACGTCGAGCCCGTCACCGTGCACGACGGTGACCGAGCGGCTCGGCGTCCACATCTGCGCCTCGCGTGCCCAGTTGGTCTTCACCACGTTCGGCACGATCGCCAGCAGCGGGAAGGCGTCGACGGCCTGCGCGGCGAGCAGCGCCTGCGCGGTCTTGCCGAGGCCGGGCTCGTCGGCCAGCAGGAACGTCCGGTGTCCTTCGGCCACCGCGGCCAGCACCCGTGCCTGGTGAGGCATCAGGTCGAGGCCCTCCGGCAGCAGGATCGGCCGCGGCTCGGGCAGCGCCATGCTCGCCGGCGCACCGGGTGCCGCTTGCTCGAAGGAGTTCAGCAGAGGCTCGATCAGCTCCCACCCGGCGAGGTACCCGTGCACCTTCGGGGCGCTCTGGCTGAAGTCGGGCACCAGGAACGGGTTGGCCAGCTGCGCCTGTACGACGGACTGCGGCAGCGCCGTGCGGTCGCGTACGACGTTCGAGAACGTCTGCTCGGGCTCCGGCTCCTCCTCGACCTCGAGCCCGGCCTGCCGCTGCATCTCGCGCTCGAGCCGACGCGTCGCCTCCGAGACCTCGGCGTCCTCCTGCAGCAGCGTGAAGAGCGACGGCTCACGCGTGGCGATCTGAGCGAGGATCGTGGCCAGGCCCTCGAGCCGCTTGAGCTGCGTGTCGCGCTGCGCCGGCGTGAGCGACACGTCGTTGCGGACGTTGGCCCGCTCGGCGCGCGCCAGCAGGGCCGCGGCCTGGAACCTGGCGCGCTGGCCGGAGGTCAGCTGCCGTCCCGCGACGGCGCGCTCGACCTCGCGTACCGCCATCGCGAGCACCGGGATGATGCCCTCGTTGTCGCGGTTCCGGACGCGGTTCCCCGATCGCTGACCCGTCCGGGTGCCCCCGGATCGGCCTCGACGCTGTGTGGCCAACCAGCCGCTCTCTTCCTCAAGCGCGAATCCCTGCCGCTGGCGGGCCGGTGCCCTCCTCGCGGCGTCCCGCCGTCCCAAGGCGGGGTCTGATCTCGACAGCCCCATCCGTTCCCGGATCGAGCCCCCTCGGCCGTGTCGCGCCTGGACGGCGGACACCCGGCTGCTGAGTGGGGGACCGGATCGGTCGGCCACCCGCCGGTGCCGATGGGACCAGTGTACGAGGTCGGACGGCGATTCGCCGCCTCGGGAGGAAACCAGACGATCCGCGGCAGGATGTTGCTCATGCAGCCGCTGGACCTCGCCACTCTGCCCACGCCGGTCGAGCCCGCGCCACGGCTGGCGCGGATGCTCGGGCTCGAGCCCGACGATCTCTGGGTCAAGCACGACGACCTGCTCGGTCTCGGCGGCGGCGGCAACAAGGTCCGCAAGCTTCGGCACACCTGTGCCGAGGCGCTCGATCGCGGGGCACGCGTCCTGGTGACGACCGGGGCTGCGCAGAGCAACCATGCACGGCTCACTGCGGCCGCCGGTGCGCGGCTCGGGTTGGAGGTCGAGCTCGTGCTGGCCGGGAACGACGCGGCGCCGACGACCGGCAACCTCATGCTGGATCGGATGCTCGGCGCCCGCCTGATCTGGGCCGGAGACGTGCCGCACGAGGCCCTCGAGCAGGTCGCGGCGGACCGAGTGGCGGACCTCGAGGACAGCGGCACCCCGGCGTACCAAGTCCCCTACGGCGGGTCGAGTGTGGTCGGTGCACGGGGCTATGTGGAGGCCGGCCTGGAGCTCCTCGAGCAGGTCCCGGGGGTGCGCCACGTGGTGGTTGCGCTCGGCTCGGGCGGTACGGCGGCCGGGTTGGTGGCGGCCCTCGGGACGGAGCGAGTCCTCGCCGTCGACACCGGTGCCACCGCCGACCCGCGGGAGCGCACCGCCCGCCTGATCGACGGTCTGGGTGGCGACCCCAGCGGTCTCCGGATCCGCGAAGACATGGTCGGCGCCGGCTACAGCACGCTGCCGGAGCCGGTGGCCGAGGCGCTGCTGCTGGCTGCCCGGACGGAGGGGATCGTGCTCGACCCGGTCTACACGGGGCGCGCGCTCGCGGGTCTCATCGCCGCGGTTCGCGACGGCGACGTGCGCACGGGTGAGCGGACCGTGTTCCTGCACACCGGCGGGCTGCCTGGCGTCTTCGGATCCGTCCCCCTCGCCGAGCGGTTGGGCTGACTCTGCACACCCACCGAACGGGCCGGGCCCCTTTCGACAACGTCCGCAGTCGATTCCGGTCGTGCTCGCGCGTCATCCGGATAGGAGGCCGGCCCGCCCGGGTGGCCACAGAGCAGGAGGCCCGTCATGGCCCACCCCGTCGTGCATGCAGAGATCCGTTCCAGCGACCCGGACGGCACGCGCTCGTTCTTCGGCGAGCTGTTCGGCTGGACCTACCCCGCCGAGGGCGCCTACCCCGGCTACACGTTCGTCGACACCGGCGTGCCGGATGCGCTCTACACCGCGATCAGCCCGCTCCAGGGCGACGGTGACCTGGTCACGTTCTTCGTCGGCGTCGACGACATGGCGACGAGCATCGCGGACGCGACCCGCCTCGGCGGCCGCCTCGTCCAGGAGCCGGTCACGGTGCCGGGCGTCCAGTTCGCACTGATCGCCGACCCGCAGGGTCACGTGGTCGGGCTCGCACAGCAGCTCTGACGCACTCACGGAGGTTTGCGCGCGGCGTACCGTGGCAGGCGTGACCCGCCCCATGCTGCTGGCGATCGGCGCCGTCCTGGTGATCTTCGGTGTCGTGTTCTTCCTGCAGGGCATCGACGTGCTCGGCGGATCGGGCATGAGCGGCAAGACGCTGTGGGCGATCCTCGGGCCGATCATCGCCCTGGTCGGGGTGGCCGTCCTCGTCGCGGCCAACCGGAGGGGACCGGCGAACCGCGGCGGGTGATGCGGTCAGGCTGTCGGCATCAGGCAGACGACGGTCGCGCGTCGCGCCCAGTTCGTCAGCTCCTCCTCGGCGCCCGTCCCGTGGTACCGGACATCCATCCGGCGCCGCAGGTCGGCGGGAGCATCCACGATCGAGGCGGCGTACGCCCGTGCCGGACGGCCGGGTAGCTCGAGCGACACCCGCGGCTCCTGGCGCAGGTTGCGGACCCAGTCGCTGGCCTCACCGCCGCCCGAGAACAGATACACCGCGCCGTCGGCCTGGAGGAACCAGATCTCGATGCGGTGCGGGCGACCCGTCCGCCGGCCGGTGGTGGTGAGGTAGCAGACCTCGTGGCTTGGCACGGCGACCAGTCCACAACCTCGAGTGGGCTTCGTGTCAACGGCTGCTGATCGGTTCGCACGGGCCGGACGACATGGTCGGGCGGCAGATGGGCACGGGGAGGGTGTGAGCGGTACCCCCCGCGGAGCCCGGCCGACGGTCGTCCTGGTGGACGACTCGAAGGAGGTCCGCGCGGTCGTACGTCGTCTGCTCCAGTCCTCCGGGTTCGACGTCGTCGGAGAGGGCGGGGACGGCGACGAGGCGATCGTCCTGGCGTTCCGCCACGAGCCGGCGCTCCTGCTCCTCGACACGTCGATGCCGAAGGTGGACGGGATCGAGGCATTACCCGCCATCCTCGCCCTCAGTC
The DNA here is from genome assembly GCF_036493135.1 of Nocardioides sp. Taxonomy (GTDB): domain Bacteria; phylum Actinomycetota; class Actinomycetes; order Propionibacteriales; family Nocardioidaceae; genus Nocardioides. Next base: position 10,419 of record NZ_DASXQG010000017.1, read on the forward strand.
CCGAGACCAAGGTGGTGATGTTCACCGGGTTCGAGGAACCGGGGCTGGCCGCGAGGGCCCGCGAGCTGGGCGCGGTCGACTTCGTCGAGAAGTCGCTCCGCCTGGAGGACCTGGCGGGGCGCCTGATGCGGAGCCTCGGCGTGGATGAGCAGGGAGCATCGGCACCAGCTGGATCCACCCCCGGCGACACGTCGTACGGCGAGCGTCCCGGCGTCGCGCGCGGGCCGGCCCCACCCGCTCGGGAGCAGGCGGTCCTGAGCGAGCACGTCCAGCAGTTCCGCGAGCTGTTCGACCGCGCGGAGCTGGGGATGGCCACGCTGACCTCCAGCGGCACCATCGTCCGCGCCAACCGCGCGCTCGCCGCGCTGATGTCGTGCAGCCCCGACGACCTCGTGGGCGTGGACTACGGCCGGCTGACCCTCGGGCAGGGGGACGACCTGGACCGCCGACTCGAGGACATCTCGTCCCTGGGCGAGGACCTCACGTCGTTCGAGCACGACCTCCCGGCGCCCCTGGGGCAGCAGAGCTCCCGGGTCGTCCGGGTCACCCTCGCCCCGATCCGTGACTCCCGACAGCACGTGCTCTACGTGTTTGCGCAGGTCCAGGACGTCACCGCCCAGCGCGCGATCGAGAGCGACCTGCGACGCAGCGAGGGGAACTTCCGGCGCCTGGTGACGGCCGTCAGGGAGTACGCCATCTTCATGCTGGACGTCGACGGCGTCGTGGTCAGCTGGAACTCCGGGGCGCAGCGGATCAAGGGGTACCTCGCGAGCGAAATCGTGGGCCGACACTTCCGGGTCTTCTACGTGCCCGAGGACCAGGAGTCCGGGCACCCCGAGGAGAACCTGGAGATCGCCCTCTTCCAGGGCAGCTTCGCCGAAGAGGGGTGGCGGGTGCGCAAGGACGGGAGCCGCTTCTGGGCGAGCGTCGTGATCACCCCGGTGTACGACGACGCCGGACACCATGTCGGGTACGCCAAGGTCACCCGTGACCAGACCCAGCAACGGGACCACGAGGAGGAACGCAGGAGGTTCATCGAGCAGCGGGTCCACCTGCTCGCCGTGACCGCGCACGAGCTGCGCAACCCGACGGCCGTGATCGACGGGTCCGCGGGCGCGCTGCTGGCGGCTCAGGACGCGATGGCCGTCGATGACCGTGACGAGCTGCTGTACGGCATCCGGAGCAGCGCGGATCGCCTCCGCCGGCTGGCCGCCGACCTGTCCCTGGCCTCGCGGTCGACCGGCGACACGCTCCCGCAACGGCTGGAGGAGGTGTCGCTCACCGACGTGCTGCGAAGTGCCGCTGCCCGGGTCCAGGCTGCCGGGACCGACGTCGAGATCGTGATCGAGGTGCCGCACGAGACCGTGTTCCTCGCCGATCCCGGGCGCCTGGCGCAGGCGCTCGACAACCTGCTCGACAACGCGGTGCGCCACGGCAGACCTCCGATCGGTCTCATCGGTACGGCGAGCGACCACGTGTGCCTCCGGGTCACCGACGCCGGCCCCGGGGTGTCGTTCGAGCTGGCCCCGCGACTGTTCGAGCGGTTCGCCGTCTCCGGGGACTCCGACGGGACCGGCCTCGGGCTCTACCTCGTCCGGGAGATCGTGCGGCGACACGGCGGAGACGTCACCTACCACCCGCCCTCGGACGACGGGCCGGCCGCGTTCGAGATGGCTCTGCCGAGGCGGCCCGGGCCGGGAACTTGAACCGCTCCGGGGCCTACGATCCCGGCATGACGAACCTGGACCAGGTGTCGGAGTGGATCGCCACGCACCTACCCGCCCTGATCGAGCAGTACGACGTACCCGCCGCGGCGGTGGGCGTGCTCGCCGACGGTGAGGTCGTCGAGCACGCGGCCGGCGTGCTGAGCACGGCGACGGGGGTCGAGGCGACGACCGACTCGGTCTTCCAGATCGGGTCGATCACCAAGCTCTGGACAAGCTCCCTTGTCCTTCAGCTGGTCGACGAGGGTGCGGTCGACCTCGACGCCGCGGTCCGTACCTACCTGCCCGAGTTCCGGATCGCCGATGAGGAGGCCGCGAGCCGGATCACGGTGCGCCAGCTGCTCACCCACACGGCCGGTTTCGAGGGCGACATCTTCACCGACACCGGCATGGGCGACGACTGCGTCGAGAAGTACCTCGGTGTGCTCCACGACGTACCGCAGCTCTTCCCGCCCGGCTCGATGTGGTCCTACAACAACGCCGGCTTCTGCGTCCTCGGCCGACTGGTCGAGGTGCTGCGTGGCGCGCCGTACGACGTGTGCCTGCGGGAGCGCCTGATCAAGCCGCTCGGCATCACCCACGCCGCCACCAGCCCCTACGAGGCGGTCCTGTTCCGAGCGGCCGTCGGTCACCTCGAGACCGAGCCGGGTGCCGGGTTCCACCCGGCCCCGGTCTGGGCGCTGGTCCGCTCGAACATCTCGGCCGGGTCGATGCTCGCGATGAGCCCGTGCGCCCTCCTCGCCTTTGCCCGCATGCACCTCGAGGACGGCAAGGCCGCCGACGGCACCCAGGTGCTCGGCCCCGGCACCGCGGCGCAGATGCAAGGCCGCCAGGTCGAGCTGCCCTATCTCGGCCACCTCGGCACGTCGTGGGGCCTCGGCTTCGAGCGGTTCGACACCCTTGACGGCGACCTCGTCGGTCACGACGGGAACACGATCGGCCAGGCGGCGTTCCTCCGCACCGTGCCGGAGGCGGGCGTGGCGGTCACCCTGCTCACGAACGGCGGCAACGCCGGCCCGCTGTTCCGCGACGTCGTGGGCCACGCCCTCGAGGAGCTGACCGGGATCCCGCTCCCCGCCGAGCCGGTGCCGCCGACCGACGCCACGCACCTCGACGCCGGTCGGTTCGTCGGCACCTACGCCTGCTCCTCGGCCACGGTGATCATCAGCGAGGAGGACGACGGAAGCGTCTGGATGGACGCGATTCCCACCGACGCGCTCTCCGAGGAGCTCGGCGAGCAACCCGAACGCTGGGAGCTCGTCCACTACGCGGGCGACACCCTGACCACCCGCGAGCGCGACCGCGGCCTCCACCGCCTCTACGCGTTCATCGACGACGACGGCGCCGGCCACGCGCAGTACCTCCACACCGGACGCGCGCTGCTCCGCTCACCGGGCTGAGCGCCACACCCGCCTCCGGCGAGGCTGTGTCGGTCGAGGCAGACCCGAACCTCTCCCGAGGTGAGAGAGTTGAGGTCATGCTCGAGTTCGACGAGGAGAATGCCCGCCGCCTCGTCGCCGTCTACACGACGCCCGACGTGGTCGACCAGCGACGCGCGATCCGCGCCGTGCTCGCGCTCCAGCCCGGCGAGCACGTGCTCGACATCGGCTCCGGGCCCGGGCTCCTGGCCACCGAGATGGCCGAGGAGGTGGGCGCCGACGGCCGCGTCCACGGGATCGACCCGAGCGACAGCATGCTCGAGATCGCCCGCCACAGCGAGACGCCGGTCGACTACGGCCTCGGCGACGCGCTGACGCTGCCGTTCGCTGACGAAGAGTTCGACGTCGCGGTCTCCACCCAGGTCTACGAGTACGTCGACGACATCGAGGGGGCCCTGGCCGAGGCGCGGCGTGTGCTGCGCCCCGGCGGCCGGTTGCTCGTGCTGGACACCGATTGGGACTCGATCGTCTGGCACTCGAGCGACCGTGAGCGGATGGCGCGCGTGCTCTCGGCCTGGAACGAGCACCTCGCCGACCCCTACCTGCCGCGGCGGCTCCCGGCACTGATGCGCGCCGCCGGCCTCGAGCCGGCCGATGCGGCGATCATCCCGATCCTGAACGTGGGCGCCGACCGCAACACGTACAGCGCCGGCATGCTCGGGCTCCTGGCGGAGTACGTCGCCGGCCGGGGCGGCATCACGGCCGACGAGGCCACAGCATGGGCGGACGACCTGCGCAGCCTCGGCGACGACTACTTCTTCAGCATCAACCGCTACGTGTTCGTGGCGACGCGCAGCTGACACCGTCGCGTTCTCGCGGTGCTGACCGCGCTCCGTCACGTCGGGTGAGGGGCCTCTGCGTCGTTCCGGCCGAGGAGCCAATGCGTGAGCGCCGCGGTGACTGCCTCGGGCTGATCGAGCTGGATCAGGTGCCCCGCTTGCTCGATGACCGTCAGCCGCGCGCCGGGAATCAGCTCGTGCAGGCGATGGGCGCGGGCGATCGGGATCCAGGCGTCCTCCCGGCCCCACACCACGAGAACCGGTACGTCGATCGCCGGGTACAACGGCTCGACCTGGTCGGTGTAGACCTCATCGGCTTCCGCGATCTGCCGGTAGAACGCGGCCTGCCCTGCGGCGTCGAGCCACGGGCGGATCAACGCGTCGAGGGCGCTCGGCGTCAGTCCCCGGTGGCTGGCACCGCTGACGTAGGCCCGCAACGCTCCTTCGTGGACGGCCGGCGGGAGCGCGGCGAACACCTCGGCGTGATCGCGCACGAGACGGAAGAAGTCCGAACCCCACGGTCGCAGCGCGACCACGTCGACCAGCGCCAACGACGCACACGCACTCCCGTGCAACAGATGCCCGCGGAGAGCCACGGCGCCGCCGTAGTCGTGCGCCACCACGTGCGGCGACCGCAACCCCCAGAACGTCAGCAGATCGCCGAACAGCTCACCCTGCACGTCGAGGGAGACCCGATGCTCGGGGTGCTTCGACGACTCGCCGTACCCGGGCATGTCCCAGAGGTAGACGGTGAAGTGCGGAGCAAGAGCCTCCGCGACCGGCCGCCAGAGCTCGGACGACCACGGCGTGCCGTGACAGAAGACCACCGGAGGCCCGGACCCAGCGCGTCCCCACCGCACCGAACGGCCACGCCACGCGAACTCCTCGGACAACACCCGCTCGATGCTGCCAGACCCACCGCCCGCGGCTGTCGAGTCAGGGCGCGACGGCGACCCCCAGGGAGTCGGCGGCCAGGGGCTTGGGGGCACCCTTCTCGTAGAACACGTCGACGTCCTCGACTGCGAAGCCTGCGGTCTCGAGCAGGTGGACGATGGGGCGGGTCAGGTGACAGCCCCCGACCACGCGCTTCTGGAGCGGCTCGAGCCGGCGCTGCCAGCGCTCGACGTTCGCGTCAGGCGCCAGCCCGTGCTCGAGGAAGTGGAGGGTGCCGCCCGGTCGGAGCACACGACGGACCTCGGTCAGGGCGAGGACCGGGTCCGGGATCGTGCACAGCGTCCAGGACGACAGGGCCGTGTCGAACGTGTGGTCCGCGAAGGGCAACGACTGACCGTCCAGCCCGGACCGCTCGACCGCGATGGATGACGCCGACACCCGGTCCTGTGCGAGCTTCCAGCTGAGCTCGGACGGCTCGATCGCGGCGAGCCGCTCGACTGTGTCGGGATAGAACGGAACGTTGTGCCCGGAGCCGAACCCGATCTCGACCACCTGGCCGTGCAGTCCGGCACACACGCGTTCGCGCAGCGGGCGCGACTGCTTTGCCCCGCAGGCGACGTTCATGATCCGCGGGAGCACGCGTTCGGCGTACACACCCATGCCATCCCCCTGGTCAGGCTGATGCCGGCCACAGTGCACCCTGGGCACACGCGTTGTCACCCATCGGGTGGCCCGGCATCCGAGGACCTGTGAGGCGGATCTCGTGGCCGCCGTAGTTAGTTACCAGTAACTTACAAGCATGGCCAGTGCGACACCGACCCGCATGAGCTCCACTGATCGCCGCACCCAGGTCCTGGCCGTCGCGGCCCGGGAGTTCGCCGACGGTGGCCTTCGGGGCGCGTCGATCGAGGCGATCGCTCGCGCGGCCGGCATCACCCAGCCCTACGTGTTCCGCATCTTCGGAAGCAAGAAGGCGCTCTTCCTCGAGGTGGTGGCGGACTCGTTCGACCAGCTCGTCGGCAGCATGCAGGCGGCCGCCGAGGGCGCCACCGGTCTGGACGCGTTGTCCGCGATGGGTGCGCGGTACAACGCCCTGCTCGCGGACCGTACGGCACTGCAGCTGCAGCTGCAGGCGTACGCCGCGTGCGGCGACCCCGAGGTCCGCGAGGCGGTGCGGGACCACCTGGCGCACCTGTGGAACACCGTGGCGGGGACCACCGGTCTGGACGCGGTCACCGTCAAGACGTTCCTCGCCTACGGCATGCTCCTGAACACGAACGCCGCGCTGGGGCTGGCCGAGGTCGACACCCGGTGGGCCCGTGGCATCCGCACCCGGATCAAGGCGGGCCTGTTCCGCCACATCACCAGCCGCACGAACCGATGAGCCGGCCCGACCTCACCCATCGCCTCGACCCGGCGTCATCGGTGCAGCGGTCGCTGCCGATGGCGTTGATCGTGATCGCGCTGCTCGTGGCCGCGGTCGGCAGCCTGGGCGCTCCCCTGATCACCAGCGTCGCCGCGAGCTACCACGTGTCGCTGGCCGCGGCGCAGTGGACTCTCACCGTCACGTTGCTCTCCGGTGCGGTGACCACCCCGCTGATCGGCCGGCTCGGCGCCGGACCCCGGCGACGTACCGCCACGCTCGCCACCATGACAGTGGTGACCGCGGGCAGCGTGTGCACGGTGCTCCCCGGCCCCTTCGCGCTCCTGATCGTGGGTCGCGCCGCACAGGGTGTCGGCCTGGGGCTCGGCCCGCTGCTGATGGCCACTGCCCGGGACGTGTTCGACCGACGTCGCGCAGCGAGTGTCATCGCGATGCTGTCGGTCGCCACCACCGCCGCGATCGGCGTCGGCTACCCACTGTCCGGACTGCTGGCCGACCTGGGCGGCGTCCGGGCGGCGTACGTCGCGGGCCTGGTCGCCACGGCCGCTGCCCTGCTCATCGCCGCGCGAGCGCTGCCGCACCCGAGAGTGGGGTCGAGGCGCACTCACGGTCTGGACTGGGTAGGCGCGGTACTGCTCGGCGGTGCCCTCGTCGCCGTACTGATCCCGCTGGGCGACGACGACCTCTGGGCACGGCATGCGCCGGTCGCGGGACTCCTTCTGGGCGCAGGGCTGGTCCTGTTGCTGACCTGGGTGCTCGTCGAACGGCGCGCAGCATCGCCGCTGGTGGATCTGCAGGCACTGCGCCACCCGATGGTCGCGCGGGCCGACCTCGCGATGTTCGTCGGCGGCGCGGCGATGTACCTGCTGCTGACCCTGGCCACGCGCTACCTGCAGACACCTCGGACCGCGGGCTACGGGTTCGGGCTGGACACCTTCCAGGCTGGTCTCGTCCTGGTCCCCTTCTCGATCGCCGGGTTCGTCGCGGGTCGGATGACACCGCCCCTGGTACGTCGCTTGAGTGCGGCACGAACGGTGGCGGCCAGCCTGGGCCTGGTCGCGTTCGGCTTCCTCGTCTTCTGCATCGGCCGCTCGACCTTGGCCGGGCCGGTGATCGCCGTGGCCGTGCTGGGTGTCGGCGTGGGCGCGGCGTCCGCGGCGATGCCGGCGATGATCCTCGCCGCGACCCCGGCCGACGAGACCGCAAGCGCCATGAGCGTCAACCAGGTCGTGCGCAGCGTCGGGTTCTCCGTGGGCAGTGCTCTCGGCGGTCTCATCCTCTCCGCCCACACCCTGCGCGGCGGCTTCCCGACACAGGGCGGCTACACCACGGCCAGCATCCTCGGCGCCGTCCTGGCGGTCGCCGCCGCGACTCTCGTCGTCCTCCGCGGAAGCCGCATCTCCGAGAGCGGACGGTGAGCGACCCGCGAATGAATCGCGTTGCCGAAGGTTCCGGTGGCGCCTAGCGTTGCCGAGCGCGTGCCGTGAGGCGTGTGGAGCGCCGGTCGACTGGCAGATGGGAGATGCGCGGAGGGATGACGTTGCAGCTGATCGCGCTCTGCTTCGATGCCAACGGCCCGCCCGGTCTCGCCCGCTTCTGGTCCGGCGTCCTGGGGTGGCCGACCGCCGACCTTCCCGACGACGGCGTCGCGATCCTGCCGGGCGATGACACCGGGTTCCGGATCGAGTTCTTCCCGACCCAGGAACCGAAGGCCGGCCCGAACCAGATGCACTTCGACCTCACCAGCACGTCGTTGGAGGACCAGCAGGAGACCGTGGCGCGGGCGCTCGGGCTGGGCGCCCGGCACATCGACGTCGGTCAGCTCCCCGAGGAGGAGCACGTGGTGCTCGCCGACCCCGAGGGCAACGAGTTCTGCGTCATCGAGCCGGGCAACAACTTCCTGGCCGAGTGTGGACTCATCGGCGCGCTGGCGAGCGACGGCTCGCAGGAGGTCGGGTACTTCTGGAGCGAGGCGCTGGGGTGGCCGCTGGTGTGGGACCAGGACCAGGAGACCGCGATCCGCTCGCCGTACGGCGGTCCGAAGATCACGTGGGGCGGTCCGCCACTGATGCCTAAGACCGGCAAGTACCGGCTGCACTTCGACCTCGCTCCGCCCGCCGACGGTGACCAAGAGGCCGAGGTCGACCGTCTCGTCTCCCTCGGTGCGACTCGCGTCGACATCGGCCAGGGCGACGTCAGCTGGGTGGTGATGGCCGACCCCGACGGCCATGAGTTCTGCGTGTTGACCCCTCGATAGAGCGGGGTGAGTAGGGTCCCCGGCATGCGGTTGTCTCGCGCCCTCGTCGTCGGGCTCGGGGGACTCTTGGTCGCCGGGGCCGTCCCGGGCGCCGCGGCGGTCGAGCAGGGCATCGGCAGTGGAGCCGCATCCGGTGCGAGTCCCACCGACGCGTCGGCGAGCGGCCGGCTCCAAGCCGCCACCACGTCCTGCACCCACCAGGCCGGCACCCATGCGGTGCGGCGGCCGAAGTTCGTCCGCAGGATCGCCACGGGGGAGACCGGCTGGTTCTCCTCCCCCGGCCTGGTCGACCTGAACGGCGACGGCCGCAAGGAGATCGTGGCCCCGTTCTACTCGACGTTCGTGTTCGATGCGAAGGGACATCAGCTGGGGCGGGGCACGGCAACCGACGGCCGGGTCTATGCCCCGTCGGTGGTCGCCGACCTCGACCGCGACGGAAAGCCCGAGATCGCGGTCGGCGGCTCGGGCACCGTGGCGGCGTACGACCTCCGGCACGGCAAGCTGCGCGTCAAGAAGGGCTGGCCGGCGTCCGTCAGGAGCGGCGGCCAGACCCCGGAGGTGCGTGGGCTCGCCGCGGCGGACCTGAACGGCGACGGCCGGGTCGAGGTGGTGGCCACGACGACCAACACCTCACCCACGGGCTCGCAGGTCTTCGTGTTCAACGCCAAGGGCAGGCTGTTCAAGCCCAAGGGTGGTCACCGGCCCGCCTGGCCCCGCTACAACCGGCTCGGCGGAAAGGGCAACGACCGGCACTTCAACAAGGTCGGCAACCACGGCTACGGCGCGTACGGCGAGAACGTCGCCATCGGGAACATCGACAACGACCGCGCCCTGGAGATCATCACCACGTTCGACAACCACCAGATCAACGCCTTCAACCTCGACGGCACCTCGGTCCTGGCGTCCCAGTGGTTCACCAACCCGGAGTCCGGTGCTCTCGGCCGGAGGATGGGGTGGGGGCAGTTCATCAGGTGGGCCGACCCGCGCGTCGAGCGGCGGCACTACCACCTGCACAAGGGGACCTGGCCGAACCCGGCACACCAGGCCTGGCTGCAGTGGACCGCATCGCCGCCCGCAGTGGCCGACCTGGACGGTGACGGCCGCAACGAGGTGATCGGGATCCCCAACGTCGAACGGCACATCCCCTACCGCACCCAGGGTTACGCGTTCATGGTGCTCGACGGGGCGTACGGCGACGGGCACCGCTCGGCGCGGCGTCACCATGGCTTCGAGAAGCTCCCGATGTCCAACCATCCGGTCTACCGACCCGATGGTGACTGGTACCCGCCCAGCGGCATCCCCGCCCCGACCGTGGTCGACCTCGTCGGCGACGCTCGGCCCGAGATCGTCGCCGCACTTCCCGGCGGCAAGGTCTACGCGGTGGGGCCTGGCGGTCACCGGCTCTGGTCCACCCGGTACGCACCGCGGCGTGCCAAGACGTTCGCCTCGGAAGTGGTTGCCGCCGACCTGAACAAGGACGGCACTCCGGAGCTGGTCTTCGGCACCTACTCGCTGCATCGCAACGCCGGACGCCTGATCGTGCTCTCGGCCCATGGGAAGAAGCTCTCGGTCACCCGATTGCGCCACCAAGGTCGAGACGGCAACGGCATCGGTGTGGCCGCCGCTCCGTCGATCGGAGACCTGACCGGGAACGGCACTCTCGAGATCGTCCTCACCACCTTCGACCACGGCGTCGACGTCTACACCGTCCCGGGCTCCGGCACCGGGTGCCTGCCCTGGCCCACCGGACGCGGCAACCTCCTCCGCAACGGCATGAGCACCGCCACCGCCCGCTGATACGACGGTCGACGTGTCTCATCGGCGCTCGCCCGGACTTGACCTCCGTGCGGGATTGTGCATTTCGGCAACACGTCGGAGATTCAGCGCGCACACTGGCGGGCAGTGAAACGTCACTCCCATGGGGGAAACATGATGAACTTCGAAACCACGCTGGACGAGATCACCACGCCCACTCTGGACGAGCACACGCCCGTCGACGACGTGGAAGTCCCGTCAACGGAGCCGATCCCGGACCAGGAGAGCCCCACGACCGCCGCTGCACGGGTGCTCGAGCTCGCGGCCGTGACCGCAGACCGGCTGGTCGCCGACGCGGAGACCGAGGCCGAGTCGCTGGTCACCACGGCGCGAGAGAGTGCCGACGCGATCGGGGAGGCCAGCCGCACGGAGGCGCAGGAGGCCGCGGCCGAGCTGGCCCGGACCAAGGAGCGGCAGACCGCCGAGCTGGAACGGGAGCGCACCACCGCGCTGTCCGGGCTGGCCGACGAGAAGGCCGCTCTCGAAGCGCAGATCGCCACGCTTCGCCAGATCCAGCACGACCACCGCAGTCAGCTGCGAGACCACCTCAACGAGCAGCTCAGCTTGCTCGATGCAGCCGTGCTCGAGCCGCCCGCGGCCGTGGCCGGCTGACGCGTTTCAGGCAGCGCGCGAACAGCTCGGCTGATCGGCTCGCGAGGCCGTTTCCGACGCCGGGTTGGCCCTCGCAGCCATCGGAGGGGGATACTGGAGGCGATGACACCACCGACAGGGCCACGGCGGCATCTGGCCAGTAGCCCGTTCAAACCCGATCCCGAGCCAACGATCGAGATCTACGAGATCGACGACATGGTCTCCCACGACTCCTATGGGATGGGCCGGGTCATCCAGGTGGAAGCAGCCGCGGTGACCGTCGATTTCCGCTCCCAGACCGTTCGCATCCCGAGCCCGTTCTACAAGATGTCGAAGCTGTAGCGGACCGGGGAGTCGAGGACAACCGGCGCTTGATCGATCAGAGGTCGATGACGAGGTCGCCGGCGGGCCGCGAGGAGCAGATGCGCACCTCGTCCGAGCCACGCGGCGCGCCTTCATCCGGGTCGCGCAAACGGTCATCCGGCACCAGCCTGCCGTGCTCGCCTGCTCCGGTCGAGCAGGCAGGTCAGTCGTCGAGACCTCCCGGGCCGGCGCTCGCGACCAGCTCGGACTCGTCGCGTGGATGGGCAGGTCGTCCGATGCGGGAGGCGGCCGCGGGCACGTGCCGACCGGCCAGTGACGCGAACCCGGCGCCGGCGCCGCAGACCACCAGCAGCGGAAGCCAGGTGGCGGCCGCACCGATGGCCAGTAGGCCCGACAGGATCACGGGTGCGGCGGCGCCGACGCTCCCGCCCGAGAGCTGGAAGAGCGCCAGGTAGCGGCCGCGGACCTCGGCGGGCGCGGCCTCGGCCGCCAAGGCCGAGCTGACCGGCCAGCCGATCGTCTCGCCGAACGTGTAGACCGCGACGCCGAGCATCAGGACCACGATCGCGACGGCCCCGTGCACGAGGCTCGCCCCGAGCAGTACGACGTACCCCGCGGCGTACCCGACGTGGCTGGCCGCCATCACCCGGCTGCGTGCCCGTCCGTCGAGGCGCCGGACGACGCCGTTCTGCCCGAAGCCGATCATCAGCGTGTTCAGCGTGAACGCCGCTCCGGCGACCCACCCGGGCAGGCCGAGCACGACCGCAGCGTAGACGGGGATCGCGATGGTGAGCACGCTGCCCGAGAACGCGAAGGTCATCCAGTGCGCGACGACGATCCGGTACGGGCGGTCCCGCAGGACGGTCGCCCACGACTGCTGGACCTGCGCGGGTGCCCCGGCCTCACGGGCCGGGCGCGGGACCTTCGTCATGAACGGGACCGCGCCGAGGAACGAGGCGGCGGTCAGCACGATCAGCGTCGTGTACGCCGCATGGGTGCCGATGGCGAGGGCGGCACCGGCGACGAGACCGCCGGCCGCCTGCCCGAGGTTACGGATGCCGCCGATGCGGCCGAACCAGCGCTCGCGCTCACCGGGGCCCGCGATCGCGCTCACGGCCACCCCGAAGGTGCCGAAGAAGACGCCGCGTCCGGAGCTGGCGATCCACGCGCAGGCCACCACGCCCCAGAAGGAGTGCAGGACGAGGTAGCCGGCCACGCCGACGGTCTGGGCGACGTTGCTGAGCATGAGGACCGGCTTGGGTCCCACCTCGTCGACGACGCGGCCCGACCACAGCCCGACGGGGAGGGCGAGCAGGCCGGCGACGGTCAGCGACGTACCGATGGCGGGCAGGCCGAGGCGGGTGGTCGCGAGCAGGTAGATGATCGTGGCCGGCTGGAACACACCGGCCGCCACGGAGTCGATCGCCATCGCGGCGACGAACGAGCGATGCCGGTCAGAGGGAGGGGGCGTCATGGGAATGCCTTCGGGCCGTGACCGGCCCGGGCCGCCGCCGAGTCGGCGACCCGGGACGCGTCAGGGCCGCACCTCGTAGACCAGGTTGAACGGCGTCTCGGCGACGCGACGGAACGACGTGAACCCCGCCTTCTCGACGACCTGGCGGATCGCGCCCTCGCCGGCCTGTGCACCGAGGGTGTGCGCGCCGCCCTGCGAGACCGCGTTCGGGACGCACAGGAACGTGCTGAACCCGTAGAACACCCGGCCGACCGGGTTCAGGTTCCCGTCGACGGAGTCGGCCGCGGCCGGCTCGACGATCAGCCAGGTGCCGTCGTCGCCGAGCTGCTCGCGGATGTGGCTCGCGGCGGCGACCGGATCGCCCATGTCGTGCAGGCAGTCGAACGTCGTCACCAGGTCGTAGGGCCCGGCGTCGAACGTCGTCGCGCCCGCCACGTCGAACTCCACACGGGACCCGACGCCGAGCTCGGCGGCGTTCTTGCGCGCGAGGTCGATGGAGTGGGCGTGGTAGTCGGAGCCGGTGAAGGTGCTGTTCGGGTAGGCCTGCGCCATCAGGAGCGTCGATGCACCGAGGCCGCAACCGACGTCGGCCACCCTGCCGCCGGCCTCGAGCGTGGCGACGACCCCGTCCAGGGCGGGCAGCCACTCGGCGACCAGGTGGGCGGAGTAGCCGGGCCGGAAGAACCGCTCGCACCCGACGAAGACATCCTCGTCGTGCTCGTGCCAGCCGATGCCCTCGCCGGTGCGGAACGCCTCCGCCAGCTGCGGTACGGCGTGCAGGGCGCCGAGGGCGAGCTGGAAGGCGCCCGGCAGGAACACCGGGCCGTCCGGGTTGGTCAGCGCGAAGGCCTGCTCGTCGGTCAGGTGGTAGGTGCCGGCCGCTGCGTCGTACTCGACGTACCCGCCGGCGGCCTGGCCGCGCAGCCACTCCTCGACGTACCGGGCGGCGGTGCCGGTGCTCGCGGCGAGCACGTCGGGGGTCTGCGGGCCCTCGGCCAACGCGGCGTAGAGGCCGAGCTGGTCACCGAGGACCACTCCGCCGGCCGCCACGGTGGCTCCGAGATCGCCGACGAACCTGTTCAAGAACTCGTGGAACTTCTGCTCGTCCATCTGGGTGTTTCCTCCTTGGTCTGCAGGCAGGAGCGCCTGACCAAGCAGTTCTACGGACGGTGCGAGCCTCCCGACCTCGGTGCTGGATACCGAGTTCAGGCAGGCGGGGTGCCGAGATCTGCGAAGCCCCGGAACGCCTCGGCCGCGTCGCGCCGGGACCTCACGTCGAGCTTCGTCAGCACCGCGGCGACGTGGGTGTCCACCGTGCGTCGCGACAGCACCAGCCGGTCGGCGATCTCCGCGTTCGTGAGGCCCTCCGCGACCAGGGCGAGCACGGCCAGCTGGCGATCGGTGAGTCCGCTCGGGTTGCCGCGGGTGCGCGCCATCGGTCCGCGAGGCACGGAGGCGGCGCCCTCGTCGCGGAGCTGTCGCCGCACGCGCTGGGCGAGGCCCACGGCTCCCAGCTGGTCGAGCAGCTCCAGCGCCCGCAACCGGGTCGCCGCGTCCGGCGCGTCAGCCAGGGCCTGCGCCTCCTCGTAGCGGCGGCCGATCGCCCGCCACGCCTCCGCAGCCTCCTGCCACCGACCGGCGGCCTGCATCGCGAAGGGCGAGGGCGTCTGCTCCTGCAGCCCGGCGAGCTCGTCGTCCGGTCGTGGCTGTCCGACCGCGCGCAGGCGATAGGCCAGCTCCGACTGCACCCAGCGGTCGCCGAGCCGCTCGGCCTCCCGATAGACCGAGAGGGCTCGGGTGATCGGCGGCACCGTGCCGGCCAGGAACGCCGCCTCGAGGGCCGCGGCCACGGCCGGTCCTCGACGCTGGAGCTCGTCCGCGCGCTCGGCATCGGTCCACGCCGCCTCCAGCAGGTCGAAAGGGCTCGCCGTCGCCGTACGCGCGGCGACGAGGGCCCGGACCACCAGCGTCATGCCACGACTCGCGTACGCCGAGCCCGGGACAGCCGCAGCGAGCTCGCCGGCACGACGCCAGTCACAGTCGGCCATCGCGATCCGCGACCGGATCGCGGTCAGGTGGATCTCGTAGACCCGGTGCTCCGTCTCGACCGCCAGGGCGAGCCCGTCGGCCACGGCTGCGTCGGCGGCGGTCATGTCGTGGCGTGACACCAGTCCCCAGGCCAGGTTGAGGTAGCCGCGGCAGGCGGCCTCGGCGTCGCCCACGGAGAGCGCGAGCTCGATGGAGCGGCGGAGCTCCGGGACGCCGTTCGCACCGGACACCATCAGGCTCGAGCCGACGTTGTTGAGGGCGTGCGACATGATCCGCACGTCCCCGGCCTCGGCGGCGAAGGCGACCGCCTGCTCGCCGAGCTCGATGGCGGTCTGGTTCTGTCCGTGCAGCATCGCCAGCTGCGACCGGTTGCCGAGGGCCAGCGCCTGGATCTCGGGCTCGGCGAGGTGCGTCGCGCGGGTCACGGCCTCGTCGGCGGCCTCGAGGGCCAGTCCCGGGCGGCTGGCGACCCACGCGAGCCGGCTCAACCAGCACAGGCTCCGGACCAGGCGCCGTTCGTCGGGATCCGTACGCCGCAGGTCGACGGCGCGCTCGGCTGCCGTCACCCCACTCGCATCGCCGGACAAGTACTGCTCGAACGCCTGCTCGCCCCACAGGTCGGCCCGGTCCTCGACGCCGATCAGGGACTCGTGCTCGAGAACCGTCCGGTAGTGCGAGACCGCCTCCCGGTGCGACCCCGAGGAGGCCGCCTCGCGGGCCGCCCGCGGCCCCTCGCCGAGCACGGTCTCGAGGTCTCCGCACGCGACCGCGTGGTGCACGAGGCGGCCCGGGTCGGCGTCGCCGAGCGCGACGAGCGCATCCAGGACACGGCGGTGGAGGATCATCTGTCGTGCCCCGGGGACCGCCCCGAGCACGGCCATCCGGGTGAGCTCGTGCCGGAACGCGACCTCGGCGTTGACGACGTTCAGCAGCCCGGACTCCTCGGCCGCCGCCAGCCGGTCCCACGCATCGTTCACGAGAGCGGTCGCGAGCCGAGGCTCGACGGAGCCGGGGACCACCGCGAGCTGCTCGACGAGGTCGCGGGTGTCCGGAGAGAGGCGGGTGAGGCGCTCGACCGCGGCACCCATCACCGACGCCGGGGTCGTCATCGACGGGCTCGCCAGCATCTCGGTGACCAGGTAGGGGTTGCCGGTGGTGAGGTGGAAGACCGCGTCGGTGTCCACCTCGTGTCCGTCGCACAACGCCCGGACCGCCTCGGGCGACAGCGACGGCAGCGCGAGGGTGGTCGTGGTGGCGGACGCGGCCGCCACCAGGGCGCTGAGTCCCGCCGGGGCCGTCTCGTCGTCCCGGAACGTCACGACGAGGAGGGTGCGGATCGCGGCGAGCCGACGCGCGGCGTGCCGGAGCACGTCGAGGGTGCCCTCGTCGGCCCAGTGCAGGTCCTCGACGACCAGCACCGTGGTGGGTCCGTCGTCGAGGGCCGCGACCAGCGCCGACATGACCAGGTCGCGGTCGCCGGCCTGGACGGCGGTCCGGAACTCCGGACCGAGGCTCGGTGCGATGTCCTTCATCGGACCGAGTGCTCGCGGAGTGGACAGGGCGTCGCAGTAGCCGGTGAGCACGCGGGCCCCCGCAGGCACCCAGGAGTGGAACGCCCGTACCAACGACGTCTTGCCGACACCCGCCTCACCGGAGACGAGTACGACGGAGCCGCGCCCCTGGTCGGCCGCTCGAGCGGCCGCGGCCAGGACGCGCAGCTGCTCGCTGCGCTCCAAGAGCCGCCCGGTCATCCCCTCACCACGAGCCCAGCATCACGTTCCGGGCCGGTTTGAGGAAATGGCCGGCCGATCCCGGTCAGGAGCTCATCGGTGTCATCGAGGGCATCGGACCCTGACCTGGCTGCGTGAGACCGGGCACCGCGCCCGGCGCGACGAGGACGAGCACACCGAGCGAGAACAGGATGACGGTCGTGCCGTAGGTCGCCAGTCGGCGCCACGGGATGGTCTTCTCGAACGCGATGATCCCGGCCACGACCGCCATCCAGGTCACACTCATGACGCCCAACGCGAAGAGTGACGCCATCAGGGCCCAGCAACAACCCACGCACCACGCACCATTGCCCGCTCCCATCCGGAACGCGCCCGACCAGCCGTCGCGCCACGACCCGAGCAGAGTGCCGAGCGGGCTGCGGCACTTGCCCAGGCAGACGTCCTTGAGGGGCGTCAGCTCGTAGACAGCCGCGGCGATCAGTGTCGTGCCGGCGACGGCTCGCCCGGCGTTGTCCCACGCCAGGTTGTCTCCTGCTACCCGGCTCGCGGCCACTCCGATGATGAAGGCGATGACTCCGGCACCGGCCCACGTGGCGAGGTAGCCGGCGGTGAACACCGGCGGCAGCAGCCTCGTCCTGCTCATCCGCGAGTACAGCGCCACCGTCGGAGCGACCGACGGGAACATCATCGCCGCCATCATCACCACCCAGACACCGAGGAACCAGCCGAACGTCCCGAGACTGCTCCAGGGGCCGTCGTCCATGCCGCGCATCTGCCCGACCGTCCACCACCAACCGGCCGCGGCGAGCGCGAAGAGCACGGCGACAAGACCGAGCTGGGTGCGGGTGGCCGCGTAGGCGGGACGAAGACCTGAGTCGGCCGCCGACTCGACGTCGGTCATTCCGTCAGGCGGCCCACGAGAAGTCCGACTTCGACAGGCCCGTCTTTCCCTCGTACTCGATGCCGAAGGCGCTGATCCGCGACCGCTTCGCTTCGGCCATCGTCAGATCCGACCCGACCGGGTGGAACATCCCGGAGAACTTCACCGGCTCGCCGGTCTCCACACCGAACGGGACGATGTCCTCGATCTGGAAGTCGATCGAGTCGTCCACACGGACGCTGTGGAGCAGCCCGTCGTCCTCGAGGTCGATCGCGGCGCGTTGAACGCCCAGCATCTCGCCGATCAATGGAGCAAGCCCCGCCATCGGACCGCCCAGCTGGCCGCCGAAGACCTGGCCGAGCTTGTCGAACTGCGCGTCCGTGGCTCCGTCGTCGATGAACACACCGACCCGCCAGTTGCCGTCGGTCATCACCTTGGGCGTATCGGCGATCAGCACGACCTTGCGCCCGGCGATGTCGGTGTCGTCGACCGAACCCTGACGAATGTTGAAGGCGAGAACCACGCGACAGAAGTCGTAGGTGGCCCCGTGGTCGAAGGACATGTTGCACGGGCACATGAGCTCGCACGAGCAGGTTTCGCAGTAGCTTCCGGTCAAGTTCCAAGCCATTGAACTCCCCCTTGCGCTAGCCGCCAGTCTCCCGCCAGCCCGAGTAGGCGTCAACGGCTCGAAAGGTCCTCGGGATCGCCACCCATCATCGACAGCATCTCCCGGCCGCCGGTTCGGTAGAAGCGGACCAGGAACAGGGCCGCCAGGGCCAGGGCAACGATGTTCAGGATCGTCGTGTAGTTCCAGGTGATGCCCTGCTCCGCGACCTGCACCTGGCCGGCGTCGGGGATGAGACCGAGGCCGCCGAAGAGGATCTCGACGATGTAGCCACCGAGCACCATCGTCACGTAGAAGCCGGCGAGCAGGGTCAGCATCATCCGGGTGCCGTAGTACTTCCGGTAGATGATCAGGATCGGGACGATGATCAGGTCCGCGAACAGGAACGACACCACGCCGCCGAAGCTGATGCCCCCGCTGTAGAGCACCGCCGCGAGCGGGACATTTCCGATCGAGCAGACGAAGCTCAAGATCGCGATGATCGGGCCCACCAGTGGCCCCCACACCTTCGACCAACCGGCGTGGTCGGTCAGGAACAGCGTCTGCCAGAACGAGTCCGGCACCCAGGCGGCCACGGCGCCGGCGATCAGCAGACCGATCACGATGTCGCGGATCACGGCTGCCCACTCCATGACGAAGATGTGGCTGACCGACGTCAGACCTCGGTCGCTGAGCAGACGCTGCGCGAAGCTGCCCTCACCCTGGACCGACATGTCCATGGCGGCGTGGCCCTCCATCGACCCGGCCACGCCCTTGAGCGCCTGCTCCCGGGCTGCGTCGATCAGCTTCGCACGGACGAAGAGCCGGAAGAACAACGCCATCAGGACGATGATGATCGGGCCGCCCACGAACTCCGCGAGGGTGAACTGCCAGCCGAGCAACAGCGCCAGGATGATGCCCAGCTCGATGACCAGGTTGGTGCTCGCGATCTCGAAGACGATGGCCGCGACGAAGCTCGAGCCCTTGCGGAACAGCGAGCGCGCCATCGCCACCGCGGCGTACGAGCAGGACGAGCTGGCGATGCCGAGCCCGGTGGCCTTGGTGAGCGTCGCCGGCCGATCGTCGCCCAGCATCCGCGAGATGGTCTCGCGGCGTACGACGGCCTGGATGATGGCCGACAGGGTGAACCCGAGGATCAGCGACCAGGTGATCTGCCAGGTCATCGACCCCGCCATCGTGAAGGCGTCGCCGAGCGCAGAGAGGGCGGACGTGATCGGCTCGCTCCCTTCTCGATGGGAGTTGAGAGTCAACAGCAGACGGGCGAAGCGACACAGCATCCTGCGCGTCCGGTTGGATGTCGTCCAGGGGCTCGCGCGTGACCGGGCGACGTGTCGGTCGCCGGCAGCGCGACGGAGGGGGAGAGGTGAGCGAGCCGCACCGAGTGCTCGTGGTCGGCCTCGGCACGATCGCGCAGACACACCTGCACGTCCTTGAACGACGACCTGATGTGGTGCTGGTGGGTGGAGTCGACCCGGTCGGGGAGGCCGATGCCCTACCGGTGTTCCGAAGCGTGGATGACGCCCTCGCGGCCGACCTGGCGCCCACGCTGGTGGTGGTGGCGACGCCGACGGACACGCACGTGCGGATCGCGCGAGAGGTGGTCGAGCGCACCGACGCCCTGGTGCTCTCGGAGAAGGCCTTGGCCACCACCCGCGCCGAGATCGACAGCCTCGCCGACGTCGCCGACCGGGTGCGGGTCGCGCACCACTTCGCGTTCTCTCCCGAGGTCGAGTGGGCGCTCCGGTACATCCGCGACGCCGGGTGGACCCGGCCGACCCGGGTGCTCAGCGTCTTCAACGACGCCTATGCCGGCCCGTCGGAGGCGCGTCTGGCAAGCCTCGTCTCCTCCTGGGTCGACTCCGGACCCAACCAGCTCAGCCTGCTGGGGCCGTTCGTCGGATCCTGCGAGGTGGTGGGCCACTCCGACGAGCGGGACCGCGCCGTCACGGTGCTCGACCACGAGGGTGGCCGCAGCGTGCTCACGTCGAACTGGCGGGCCGCCGACACCTCCAAGCAGACGACCCTGGAGTACGCCGGAGACCGACAGGTACGGATGGACCACACGTCCCTGACGGCCACGGTGATCGTGGACGGCGTCGTCACCGAGCACATCGGGTACACCGGCGCGGCGGGCCGCAAGGAGGCGCACTACCGAGGGCTGTACGACGTACTGCTCGCCGACCCCGCGGACGCCCGGCTCGGCGTACCGCTGGCTGGCGAGATCGCGCGACTGTTCGAGTCAGCCGCCTCGGCTCCGCCGGCCGGTGTCCGATGGTCGACGATGGAAGCGCCCTGACGGCCGGGCCTGTCAGCGACGCGGAGAGCCCGCTGTCACCTCGGGACGCCGCCCAGTCCGGCGAGGCGTCGACGCATGGCGAGCTCGTCGCGCATGCGGTACGGCACGGGGTGGCCCGCCGAGGCGAGCCCGGCGGCGTAGGCCTCCAGGGCCGACAACAGCGTGGCCTGGGCCAGCGTCCATTCGGTGATCTGGCGGCCCGCACCTCTCTCCCGGGCCACCGACTGCCGTGCGACCCGCAGCTCTGCCAGGAGGCGATCGAGTGGCACGGTCGGGGACTCGGCGTACTCCATGTCGCACCCACTCTCGCGACTCGCTGCCTGTACGGGAGCACCAAGACGCCGGATCGGCGTCCGTGACCGGCACATCGCAGTCTTTGACCCCACCCTACGCGTCCGAAGCCTCGGCCCGCATGGCTCTAGTTGGGTACGACGGACCCGATCCGAGGGCAATCCGAGGGCACTGCTCGCCGGCGGATGACCGGCCAGCAGTGCCCCGTTCGCTCAGGTCGCGGGCGAGGGGTCGGTCCCGACGTGGGTGACCGTCTCGGCCGAGGGCATCAGGATCCACAGGATCGGGTAGATCAGGAACTGACTGCCCGGGAGGACCAGGAGAAGCAGCACGAAGAGGAGTCGGGTGGTCCACGGCCCGAGGCCGAACCGCCGGCCCAGGCCGGCGAGCACGCCGCCGAGCACGCGCCCCTCGCGCGACCGGACCAGTCCGTGTCGGGCGAAGCTGTTTCGGATGTCGTCCATGGTTGTTGCACGTCCTTCTGATGGGTTGACCAGGGCGTTTCCCTGATGCCACCACAGTGCCTCGCCCGCGGCTCAGCCACATCGGGTGCACCCCTGAGCAACCCCCCGAAGCAGGCTCAGGAGAGTCAGGGGTTCGACAGGGGTGTGACGCCGGTTAGCGTGCGAGGGTGTCGCTCCGCTGGTCGCAGGCCCTCTCCTGGCGCATGCGGCGACACCTCCTCGACCCGATCGGCAGCGAGTCGGTCGCGGGTGTGGTCGGGCGTCTCACGGCCGTCCCGACGATGGACACGGCGGCCGCGGAGCTCGCGGTGCGCACGCGGCGACAACGGTCCCACCCCGGTGAGGTCGCCCGGGCGCTCGCCGAGGGTCGGATCATCCAGACCTTCGCCTTCCGCGGTGCGGTGCACCTGATGACGCCCGCGGACGGCGGCGCCTACCTCGCCCTCCGGGCCGCGGGCCGGCAGTGGGAGCTGTCGAGCTGGCAGAGCTACTACGAGCTCACGCCGTCGGACTGGCCCCGGCTACGGGAGACGGTCCGCGATGCACTCGCGGACGGGCCGCTGACCCGGGACGAGCTGGGAGCGGCCGTGACCCGCAAGGCGGCGTACCGGCACCTCCGCCCGGTCTTCGACGACGGCGCCGGCACGCTGCTCAAGCCCTTCGCGTGGCAGGGCGACCTGTCGTTCGGGCCGCCGCGCGAGGGGCGGGCCACCTTCCAGCGGCTGGACGACAACCCGCGGTGGGCAGGGATCTGGGACCTCGACGAGGCAGGACCGCACGCGATCGCGTCGTACTTCCGCGCGTACGGGCCGGCCACACCTGACCACGTCCACTACTGGCTGGGCAACGGGCTCAGCGCCGGGCGCAAGCGCCTGCAGTCGTGGCTCGCCGGTCTCGAGGACCGGTTGGTGGCGGTCGACGTCGAGGGCGAGAGGGCCTATGTCCTGAGTGAGGACGTCGACGAGCTGACGTCGACGCAGGCAACCGTGGCCGTGCGCCTCCTGCCGGGTCACGACCAGTGGGTCATCGGTCCGGGAACCAAGGACGCGCACGTGGTGCCGCCCGCTCGTCGTACGCCGGTCACCCGCAAGGCGAACCTCGTGGTCAGGGGCGGTGTCGTGACCGGCACGTGGTCGACCGGGCGCGACGAGGCCGTCGTGAGGTGGTTCGAGGAGAACGGGAAGCCGCCTCGGGGAGCGCTGGAGGAGGAGGTCGCCAGGCTCTCCACCATCCTCGGTCGACCTCTCCGGACGACGCTCGCGATCGAGTGAGTCCGCAGATTTCTCGCGCCTCAGCCGACGTTCGTGGCGACCCACCAGGCCGCGACCTGGGCGCGGGACCGGACGCCCAGGCGGAGGCGGATGCGTTCGAGGTGACCCTCGGCGGAGCGTTCGTCGATCCCGAGCCGCTCGCCGATCTCGCGGTTGGTGAGCCCTTCGGCCACCGACGCGGCGACCTCTCGTTGCCGCTCGGTCAGTCTCGGCGGAGTCGGACCGCGCCGGGCGGGGAGACCGAGGAACGTCCTGATCGCTCCGACCAGCGACGGGGTGTCGCCGACGTACGGCATGTGGGAGCGACCGGGCAGCACCTCCAGCCGGGCACCGGGGATCTCGGCGGCGATCAGCCGGGCCTGCTCGAGCGGGGCGGCCCGGTCCTGCTCGCGGTGTACGACGAGCGTGGGCGCGTGGATCCGGGCCAGGGATGACGTCACGTCGATCCGGTAGCACAGCCTCAGCAGCGCGGACGCGGTCTCCGGCGACGCTGCTTCTCGTTGGTACGTGCTGAGGGCCGCGCGGGTCCCGGCCGACGCGTCCGGCGCGAAGATGTCGGTCAGCACACCGGCCCCGAGGCCCCAGTGTCCGGCCACGAGGCCGACGACGTGGTCGCGGACGTCCGGCGTCCCGATGTCGGCTCCCCGCGCCCATCCGCCGTACAGCACCAGGCGATCGACCGTCTCGGGATGCCGGGCCGCCCACTCGATCATGAGGGGGACGCCGAGCGAGCTGGCGACGATGTCCGCGCGCTCCACACCGGTGGCGGCGAAGACAGCGGTGACGACGTCCAGCTCGGTGTCGACGGAAGGCTCGGTCGTTGACCGGTCGGAGAGCCCGCAGCCCGGCCGGTCGTAGCGCAGCAGCGTGCGTCCCTGCGCCAGGCTCTCCAGCAGCTGACGCTCGGCCGGGAGGGCCCAGCTGAGCTCCAGGTGGCTCAGCCAGCCGCCCACGAAGAGCAGCGGCGGCCCGCTGCCGGCAGCTGCGTAGGCCACGGATACCCCGTCGGGCGTGTCGGTCGAGCCCAGCCGCTGTTCCACCCCGCGACTCCACCGCATCCGGTCGCCGAGCGGCAAGTGGGGTAGTTCCACGCCTGACGCCGGCCGGTCATCCCATCGAGGCTGGACGCATGGTCGCAACCCGACAGTTCAACGTCCGGACCCGCCCCGGGGTGGGCGCCGTCGCGGCCGTCGTTCACGGCGCCGTCAGCTACCTCGCCTTCCTGGCGGTCTTCCTGTACGCCGTCGCGTTCCTCGCCGACACCATCGTCCCGAGGACGGTCGACCGCGGTGGCCCATACTCAGGAACGCCGATCGCGGTTGCGATCGACGCTCTCCTCCTGGGAGTCTTCGCGGTCCAGCACAGCGTGATGGCACGGCCCGCGTTCAAGCGCCGATGGACGACGCTGGTCCCCCCGTACGTCGAGCGCTCGACGTACGTGCTGGCGGCGTCGGCGTCTCTGGCGCTGGCCTTCTGGCAGTGGCGCCCGATCCCGGCGGTGGTCTGGGACGTGCCGGGTGCGGCCGGGCAATCGCTGCTGTGGATGCTCTTCACGCTGGGGTGGGTGTGGGTCCTGGCGATGTCGTTCGCGATCGACCACCTCGACCTGTTCGGGCTCCGCCAGGTCGCCCGTCATCTGCGCGGCCTCGCCGACCAGGCACCGTCGTTCGCCGTTCCGCTGCCGCACCGGCTGGTCCGGCACCCGATGACGCTCGGCTTCTTCCCCGCCTTCCTCGCCACACCGACGATGACCGTCGGTCACCTGCTCTTCGCGGGTCTCGGGATCGCCTACATCCTGGTCGGCGTCCGCCTGGAGGAGCGCGACCTTGCCGAGGAGCTGCCCGAGTACACCGCCTACGCGGCCGTCACGCCCCGGTTCATCCCCGGCCTGGCCCGTCATCGGCGGTGACCCCGGTGGATACGCATCCGTGCTCGCCACGATGGGCATCGCGTCGTCGCGAACTAGGTAGTCGTCACCGATGTGGCGGGGGCCTCCTCGGCGGCACCGTTTCTCTCGCGGGCGAACCTCGTGCACGTCCACGTCGTATCGCCAATGGCGGCGCGGAACAGCGTCGCCGGAGCTGCACCGATCGGGCGGGACTCGGGTGGCTCCCTGCTTGTCACACCCATCACCACGACCAAGGAGAGATCCGCATGCAGCCCGCCGCCGTCCGCGCAGACGAGGTCCACCGCGACGCCGCGAACCGTGTGCGCGCCCGCAAGGCGCTCCGCTCGGAGCAGACCTCGCCCCGCCACGTGTCGACCCGGTCGACGCAAGCACGGGTGACGTCATGAGCGCGAGCTGCCTGACCCGTCCGTGCGAGCCCGACTGGTCGTTCGACCGCTCGACGGTGGAGCTGCGACCCCTCGTGTCCGGTGACAGGGGAACGGTGCTGGAGATCTTCGCCGGCCTCGGCCCGCGCTCGCGTGAGCTCCGCTTCCTGGCCCCGAAGCCGCGGCTGACCTCGGCGGACCTGCGTCAGCTGACGGAGGTCGACCAGTACGACCACGTGGCGATCCTCGCGATCTCGGCACCGCACGATCGCCCGATCGGGATCGCCCGCTTCGTCCGTGAGCCGGAGCACCCGGACTCCGCCGACGTGGCCGTCGCGGTCGTCGACGACTGGCAGGACCGAGGCATCGGCACGATGCTCACGTCCGCGCTGGTACGACGAGCGCTCGAGGTCGGCGTACGACGCTTCACCATGGCGATGGCGCCGCACAACGAAGGCGCGGTGCGGCTGCTCCACCGCGCCCCCGGTGAGATCGAGCGGCTCGCCATCGACCAGGAGACCGCGGAGTTCGCGATCACCCTCGGCGATCCCACACCGACGCCGTGGCTGCGAAGAGTCCTGACGGGAACGCGCAGATGAGTGCCTCCGACGTCGGACACCTGCCGCGCATCGGCACCCTGCTCGGCGTGTGGGCGCATCCCGATGACGAGGCGTACCTCTCCAGCGGCCTGATGTCCCGGGCCCGCAACCACGGTGGTCGCGTCGTCGTCGTGACCGCGACCCGCGGCGAGCACGGCACCGACGACCCTGCCCGCTGGCCACCTGCGCGGCTCAGCGTCGTACGTGAGCAGGAGCTCCGGGCGAGCCTGGCCGAGGTCGGTGTGCACGAGCACCACTGGCTGCACCACGGCGACGGCGAGCTCGACGGGGTACCCGTCTCCCAGGGCGCTGCCGAGCTGGTGCCGCTGATCGAGGACGTGTCCCCGGACGTCATCGTCACGTTCGGCCCGGAAGGGATGACCGGGCACGCCGACCATCGTGCGATCTCGGCCTGGACCACCGAGGCGTGGCGTCGTACCGGCCGGCGGGCCGAGCTCTGGTACGCCACCCTGACCCATGAGTACCACCGCGACTGGGGCGAGCTCAGCCAGCGGGTGGGCCTGTGGATGGACGACGCCGAGCCTCCGGTCAGCCACCCGTCCGAGCTCTCGGTGACCGTCCGGTTGACCGGCTCGATGCTCGCCCGCAAGCACCGAGCGCTGCGAGCCCATGCCTCCCAGACCCGGGCGCTGGAGGACCTGGTCGGCCCGGCGCGCTATCGGGAGTGGTGGTCGACCGAGAGCTTCGTCTCCGCCGAGCGGGTCCGCCTCGAGAGTGCCTGACACGTCTGCGGACCGACGTATTCCTCGGTGCATACCCGCCCCCGCGATTCCATGATCATGGGTCACCCGCCGAGGTCGAGCTCCACCATCGGGAGCGAGTAGACGGGGTGACCGACGGCCCGCTCGATCGCGTGGCGCAGGTGTCGCCACGCCCGTGGATGAGCCCGTTGGTAGTCCGTGAGGGCCTCGGCGCTCTCCGCGTCGGTCAGGAAGCGCGCCGCCGCGCTCACGTCGCGTCGGCGGCCGATGCTGACCCGGCACGTCGGACGAGCCTGGAGGTTCTGGTACCACTGCGACCCGGTGCCGAAGCCGCTGACGACGACCAGGCGATCGCGCCGCGGTCGACTCACCACCTCCAGACAGACGTACCGTGGCCGGCCGGACCGCCGGCCGACGTGCTCGAGCATCAGCATCCGTCCACCGAACACCGGGCCGAGGCCGTGCCGGTAGAGCCAGATCGGAGTCCGCGCGATGCTCCGGGTCGTCAATGCCTTCTCCGCGAGCCAGCCCGAGACGTCCATGCTGACACCGTACGGCGGAGGCTCAACCCCCCGGACCCCTCGTCTAGGCTCGCGTGGTGCGTAGCTCGTCCCCGAGCGTCCACTCGCTTCCTCCCGGTAGGGACGCCGCCGTTGTGCTCCTCGGGCGCCACGAGCTCGACGCCTGGGCCGACTGACCATGGCAGTCATCTCGACCCGCGTGGCGAACGACCGTGACCTCGAGCTTCTTCGCGACCTCTACCGACGCTCGTCGTTGAGCAATGCCGGCGACCGCGCCAACCTGCTCGCCTCATCCGAGGCACTGCACTGGACCGGGGCCGGCATCGCGGGTGGGCGGACACGCGTGGCGACCGACGAAGGCGGTCGGATCCTGGGCTTCGCGACCGTCGTCAGCATCGACGGCGGCCTGGAGCTCGAGGATCTGTTCGTCGATCCCGACGCCATGCGGCAGGGAGTGGCGACCCGACTGATGCTCGAGGCGGTCACCCAGGCCGCCCGCGAGGGAGAACCCTGGATCGAGGTGACGGCGAACCCGCATGCTGCCGAGTTCTACGCCTCGGCGGGGTTCGTCCGGGTAGCCGAGGAGCAGACATTGTTCGGACCTGCCCCCCGTCTCCGTCGCGACGTGGCGTCCCCGGACTAGCCTTCCTCGCTCTGTCACCGAACCGGAGCCCTACCGCCGGCGTCTGTCTCCGTGAACTCAACGCCGCACGTCACGGCGCACCACGACGAGACAGGAACCTCATGACCGGACGCAGACTGCGAACCGTGCTGGCGCACAGCTGCGCCGCCGCGATGTCCCTCGCGCTCCTCGCGGCACTCTCGTCGCCCGCGCTCGCCGTACGCAGGCTCCCGTCGGAGAAGCACTGGCGTCACGACGTCGCCAGGGCCATGGCGGGCTCCCACGCCTACCTCGACCAGGCGACCGCCGACACGACCAAGAAGTACGCGATCAACTTCGACATCGACAACTCCACCCTCGCCACGCATTACCGGCCGGGGACCGCCATCCCGGCGGTCCTCTCCTTCGCGACGTACGCCGAGGAGCACGGCGTCGCCCTCCTGTTCAACACCGCTCGCGCCGGTGCCCCGCTCGCGAAGACCCGCTCGGAGCTCACCAGGGCCGGCTACGCAGTCGCGGAAGTCTGCGGCCGCACGAGCCGCAAGGAGGCGGTGGCCCACGGAAAGCAACGCTGCCGCGCTCGCTTCGTCGCCGAGGGCTACACGATCATCGCGAACGTCGGCAACCGTCGCACCGACTTCTCCGGCCCGAAGGACTACGGCCGCGCCTTCAAGCTGCCGAACTACCGCCATCGACTCGCGTAGGCAACTCGATCCCGGTCGACAGGTCAGGCCGCGTCGATGAACGCGTTGACGCGAGCCAGGGCCTCGGTCCGGCTCTGCACGTCGAGGCGGAGGAAGACGTTCTCGAGGTGCTTGCGCACGGTCGCATCGGAGAGTCCCAGCGTGCGCGCGATCTGCGTGTTGCTGGCTCCCGTGGCCACCTGGCGCAGGACCTCCCACTGTCGAGGCGTCAGGTGCGGTTCGCCCCGAAGCTCCCGGTCGCGGCGGGTGTGCAGCTCGGCGATGTGCGGGCGGGCCAACGCGAGCATCGCCATCTCTCGTTCGGAGAAGTCGGGTGCACCCTCATCGCGGAAGAGCAGGAGGCGTCGGTCGGTGCCGCCGAGCGGTGTCATCGGTACCAGGATCTCGTCCTTCACGCCGAGGGCGGCGAACGCCGAACCCAGCGGGCTGTTGGCGTAGGCACGGGTGCGGGATACCTCCGCATGATGGAGCAGCGTGGAGTAGTCGCCGTTCGTCAGCGGGCCGGCACAGCCGTCCTCCTCCCAGCACTCCTGCCAGAACAGCTGAACGAACTCGTCGGTCGCGCCGACGGTCTCCTCGCGTTGCACTCCGTCGTCGTTCACGAACAGCAGCCTGATTCGTTGTTCGGCGACGTCCATCAGCTGGAACGTGATGTCGTCGCACGGAATCAGCTCGCGCAGGCCGGTGAGCACGTCGGCGTAGAAGATGTCGTCGTCGGCGGCGGGCTGGCACCGATCGAACACGCCGAGCAAGGCGCGGATGTCGGTATCGGTCATGACCCAGTTTCCGGTCACGGCGTTACCTCCGTTCTGTCAGTACCGCCAGGCTACGGCGACCGTGCGCTGTGCGACATACGCGTTAACGCGTACGTCGATCCTCCACCGCCGAACGTCGCATTCCGTTCTGTCGACGGGCCGATCACAGTCGAATGACCAACGAAATCTACGGAGGTCACCATGACCAGCTTGTCGATCCACCACCGTCCGGCCCCCTTCGTCGCCGCGGCTGCCGCCGTGGCCGCCATCGCGGCCGGCTCCGTGGCCCTGGCCGTCTCTCACGACTCCAACGAACCCAGTGCGCCCGCACAGCAGTCGTCGGTCCAGCAGGACGCCCCGCACCTCCACCACTTCCACTACACGACCAGCGGCGGACGCGTGATGGTCGGCCCGTGAGTCGCACACCGGGTCGGGTGGCTCGAGCAGATGCCGAGCCACCCGACCCCGTGCTCGGCGGTCTGCGCGGAGACCGCAACGCGCGCCGTCTGAAGGGCATACTGACGAGATGGCGATCATGGTCGTCTGCGGTGTCGCTGTGGTGGTGGCGCTCGCGCTCACGGTGCGATGGCGCAACTACGCGTTCGTGCCCGACTCGATGACCGACGCATCCATGGTCGTCCGACTCCGCGGCCTGGCCCGCATCCTGGCGGTCGGCGCTCTGACCGGGCTGGCCGTCGGAACCCTGTTCATCGGTCCAGCGGGGAGACTCGCGATGCGGCTGCTGGCAGCGACCTCTCCGGACGCTCAGGGGCGCATCACGGAGGCTGACGAGGTGGTCGGCAGGATCACTGTCGGCGGCACGATCGGGTTCTGGCTCTTCGTCGGGCTGCCCGTAGGGATGGTCGTCGGCCTGGTCTACGTATTCGTGGCCCGCGCGCTCCCGCGTGGCTTGCTCGGTGGGGCGATCTACGGCGCGACGCTGCTGGTGCTGTTCTCTTGGTGGCTGGACCCGCTGCGCGCCGAGAATCCCGACTTCGACCTGGTCGGTCCAGGCTGGTTGGCGTTGACCACCTTCGCGATCCTTGCGGTGGGCGCCGGTGCGGTAACGGCCTCGGTCGCCGGACGACTCGAATCCAGCCTGCGCGAGCCGAGTCGGGCGTGGCTGTGGTGGATGGTGCCGATCGGACTGCTCGCGGTGCCGTCGTTGCTCTTCATCTGGCCGGCGCTGGTGATCGTTTCCCTCGGCTGCGTGGTGTGCCTGGGGCTCCCTGCTGCCGCAGGGTTTCTTCGGCGTAGGGGGCGGTTGGTACTTCAGGCGGCCTTGGGTGCCGCGGTCCTGGTCGCCCTTCCCGGCTTCATCTCGGCCGTCGCGCGCATCGCCTAGCGTCGGCACCCGGGACGACTGACGAGACCCCTCGGAATGGTGGGGTCACTGGCAGGCTCTGACGCATGGCCCTCCCGGGCGATGCGGGCTGGTGCTTCCCCCACGCGTCGGTATGGCTGATGCCGCTGCTCGGGACGCAGATCGCATCGTTGAAGTGCTGCACGCGGTGGATGGAGGGGCTGGAGCAAGGGGGCTCGTCCGTGGCGGTTGACCCGTGACGACTCTCAGGTTCGTCCGCCCGGTGGGCCCCCAAGACTGGTAATCCTCCCGATGTCCGGGCCGGTTCTTAGCGCGAACGTGGGCTCTACGGGCCGCATCTACCGGCCACCGAACAAGGAAACCCCACGAACGCGTTGCCGGGCACTCAGACGAACCGGAGGGTCCACCAACGCGTTGCCGGGTTGAACAGACGCACAGGGGGACCGATGAGCACGGACGAGGACTTCGCCGAGTTCGTCGGCGCTCGATGGGGCTCGCTGTACCGGCTGGCATACCTGCTCGCGGCGTCGCCGGCCGGTGCGGAGGACCTCTTGCAGACCACGTTGGAGAAGGCGTACGTCACCTGGGGGCGCATCAGCCGGATGCACTACGCCGAGGCGTACGTGCGCCGGATGCTCGCCAACACACTGGTGTCGAGCGCTCGTCGGGCCCGGAACCGCGAGCAGCCGTGGGACGAGCTGCCCGAGGCCGCGGGCGACCCCGCCGAGTTGTCGGTCGTCGATCGCGACTTGCTCTGGCCACTGGTGTGCGCACTCCCAGATCGGCAACGAGCGGTGATCGTCCTTCGCTCCTACGAAGACCTGAGCGAGGCCCAGATCGCGGAGGTCCTCGGTTGCGCACAGGGCACCGTGAAGTCACAGTCTTGGGCCGCGATCGGTGCGCTACGACGGGCGTTGGCCGCGTCGGGCATCGGAGAGGGGGTGCGCGAGTCATGAGTCTCGACGACCAGCTCCGAACAGCACTCAACCAACAGGCGGACGTGCGGTACGCCCCGCCACCCGACGTACAGGGCCTGATCAGCGGAGGGCGCGCCCGTCGGCGCCGCCGTCACGCGACACGGGCCGGCTTCGGCGTCATGGCGGTCGTGCTCGCCGTCGGGGGCGTGTACGGCGCCAGGCAGATCGATCCCGGGAGGGCTCGCACCGAGTCCGGGCCGGCCGCCGCCGCGACGCTGATGACCCTGCCGTCCTTCCAGAACACCGAATTCGTCCCGATCAAGCCTGGCACGTACCGCATGGCCGTCGGCGCCGATGCCAGCGGCGCGAGGATCGACGCCGCGCTGACAGTCAGGGGCCCGGGGTGGCTCAGCGGGAGCCAGCCGGTGCTGTCCGAGGTGACCGGCGCTGGGGGCGGGCCGATCATGGCCGGGGTGGGTGTCTACCAGCCGACGCTCCTGGCCGGCGGATCCGGTTGCACCAGCTCGTCGCGCGGGCGTGCCCCGGGGACGACGGCGCTGGAGATGGCGCGACGGCTCATCCGCCTCCCGCGGAGCGAGGTCGTCCAGCGACCCACGGAGACCAGGGCATTCGGCCACGACGCTCTTCACCTGCGGCTGCGGATCGACGACCAGTGCCCGATGGACGAGTACTACCGCCTCGCCGAGACGCCCTCTGGAGATCGTGGCATCAGCTACGGCAACCAGCCCGAGGTGGTCATCATCGACTTGTGGGTCGTGGACGTGGACGGGACGGCGGTCGTGGTCGACACGTGGCGTCACAGTGACACGCCGACCGCGCAGCTGGAGACGACCAGGCTGACCCGCAGCTCGATCCGTTTCGAGACGCTCGGGTAGGGCACCTGATGCACACCCCGGCCCCAGAGCAAGGGTGTCCCCAGGAGGTTCCGCAAGCCGAGCACCACACAGACGATCGGGAGCGCGACTTCGAACCTGGCCACCAGGTCGAAGCTCCCTCCCCGAGGCGCCGAATACTCTACGGAACTCATACGGCCCGAGGCTGTCGAAGGGGGCAGCCGCCGATCGTGGAGAGGGTGAAGGCGGCCGCAGCGGCCACCGCGACAAAGGAGGAGACGTGACCGATTACCTCATCGCGTTCAACGACGCGTGGACGCCCGGCCGATCGATTCGGGAGGCATGGTGAAGCTTCTGCTCACCTCCGGGGGCGTCACGAACACGAGCATCCGCGATGCGCTGGTCGACCTGCTGGGCAAGCCGATCGCCGACTCCAACGCCCTGTGCATCCCTACCGCGGAGTGGGGCCACTCCATGTGTACGCCGGCCTCGGCCTGGCAGTTCGTCGCCGGCCGGTCTCCCTCGGAGATCACCGGTCTGGGCTGGAAGTCGGTGGGCCTGCTCGAGCTCACCGCGCTGCCCAGTATCGGCGAGGAGCGCTGGGTGCCCTGGGTCCGGGAGGTCGACGTGCTGCTGGTCGACGGCGGCGATGCGACGTACCTGTGCCACTGGATGCGGCTCTCCGGGCTGGCCGAGTTCCTGCCGTCGCTGCCCGAAACGGTCTGGGTGGGTGTCAGCGCCGGAAGCATGGTGATGACCCCCCGGATCGGTGACGACTTCGTCAGCTGGAGCCCGCCCACCGGGGGAGACCGCACCTTGGGCGTCGTCGACTTCTCGATCTTCCCGCACCTGGGCCACGAGCAGATGCCGGACAACACCCTGGCCCAGGCCGAGCGATGGGCCGCGGACCTGGGAGGCCCGGCGTACGCCATCGACGACCAGACCGCCATCAAGGTGAACGACGGCACCATCGAGGTCGTCTCCGAGGGGAAATGGACGCAGTTCCCCGCATAGCCTGGCGTCCTTCGGCGGCCGACTCGTCGAGTGGTCAGTCCTTCTCGCCGATGCCGCGCCGGCGTCGGCGGTAGGCGCGCGCGGCGTACCGGTCGTTGCAGACGGTGCAGCAGTACCGCCGCGTGCCGGCCCGGGTCCGATCCACGAACGCACACCGGCACGGGTCGCTCGAGCAGATGCCGAGCCGCCCGACCCCGTTGTCGGCGACGTGCGTGGCGAGGGCGGCCGGCAGTCTGGCCGCGAGCGCGGCGTACCCGGTGCGGTCCGGCGTCGCGACGAACCGGGCGCCGGCTCCCCTCGGTCGTGAGGGCAGGTCGATGAGGAACACGGCCCGGGCCTTGACCAGCTGCGGGTTGAGCACGGCTGCCGCGGTCTTCAGGTCGGGAGCCTCGAAGGCGGCCCGGAGCACGGTGCGCAGCGACCGGAGCCGGGGCACGTCCGACCGGGTCAAGGCGCCGGCCACGTCGGCGTGCCCGACTCGTCTGAGCGCGCTGGTCAGCCAGGTCAGGTCGCCCAGCCGGTCCGCCGGGTCCTCGAGCAGGTCGTGGGTGTTGACCAGCAGCACCGCCAGGTCGAGGTCGCCGGCCGGGCGGCCATCGCCGCGCTCGAGCCAGTCGAGTGGGAAGGACGCCGCGGTCGAACCCATCAGCGGCTCCTCCTCCCGGACACGATCCGGTATCGATCTGCCGTCAGTACCTTGACGCTTGATACTACTGACCCCAGAGTCACGTCAGGTGTAAACCGTTGTGAGCAACTGACGAGGGAGCTGGACATGGGTCGGGTACGCGCGTGGGCGGCAGTGGTGGCGTCGAGTGCTCTGCTGGCGGCAGCCGGCGGCACCGCATCGGCGTACGGTGATCACCAGCGAGGGGTCCCGCGCTCGGGATCGGGCGTCGTGATCCAGGACGTCCGGCTGCACGTGCCGGGCCAGCACCGCACCGTCTCGGCGTACGTCGTGAAGCCGGCCGGGCAGCTGTCGCACGACTCGGCCGCCGGCGTGCTGTTCCTGCACTGGCTCGGGCAGATCCACAACGACCGCACGGAGTACCTCGGCGAGGCCGTGGGTCTGGCGCGACGCGGCGTGGTGTCGGTGCTTCCGCAGGGCTACTTCCCGTGGGTACCGAACCCCGACGGCACGAGGCACGACGTCACGCTGATCCACCAGCAGGTCGCCGCGATGGAGCGTGCCCTGAACAAGCTCGCCCACATCCGCGGAGTCGACCCGACGCGCATCGCGGTGGTCGGCCACGACTACGGGGCGATGTACGGCAGCCTCCTCGCCGACCAGGACCTCCGTGTCTCCGCCCTTGTCCTGGAGACCCCCGACTCGCTGTGGGGGAACTGGTTCGCGACGTTCTGGCTGGGCCTCACTGGACAGCCGCGCGCGGACTACTACGCGCTCTTCGACGGCCTGGACCCGATCCAGCACACCTCACGCCTCGGCCGGCACGTGCTCTTCCAGTGGGCGGGCGACGACTTCTTCATCCCCGGCGACGTGCGCGACGCGTTCGCGCAGGCGAGCCCCAGGGCGAAGGTGGAGCTGTACGACGGCGCCGACCACCAGCTGACCGATGCCGCCCTCGTCGACCGCGACAGGTTCCTCGCCCACCAGCTCCACCTGAACTGAGGGTCGGGCGGCCTCCCCGTCGGTGATCGGTCGGTCGTCGGCGTTCATCCCGGAATGGTGGCACCGTCGTCGATGACGCGACTGTGATGTGATCGTCCAGGAGAGCGTTTGCGTCGCGGCGTGCGGCGAGGTTGTGAGGAGTCCGTCATGGCTAGCTTCACCGGTTCCGACGACCTCCAGGGTGCGGAGTTCGTCGACGCGGACCTCAGTCGTGCCCGGTTCGTCGGGGCGGACCTGAGCGGGGTCGTGATGCGCGGCGTCCAGGTGGACGGGGCGGACATCGATGCGCCGTGGCTGCTCAGCGACGGTGGCTCCTTGTTGGTCAACGGCGTCGACGTGACTCCCTTCGTCGACGCCGAGCTCAACCGCCGCTTCCCCGGCCGCGCCGAGCAACGGGCCGACAACCCGGACGGTCTGCGCGCAGCCTGGGCCGCGCTCGAACGCACGTGGGCGGCCACGCTCGAACGCGTCGCGGCGATGCCGCACGGCACGGTCGACGTCTCGGTCGACGGGGAGTGGTCGTTCGCGCAGACCTTGCGCCACCTGGTGCTGGCCACGGACACGTGGCTGGGCAAGGCGGTCTTGGCCGTCGAGCAGCCTTTCCATCCGCTCGGACTGCGCGATGCGGCCACGGAGGCCGACGGCACGGATGCCCCGATGGCCGCGGCGGCCGCTCCGTCGTACGACGAGGTGCTGGACGCCCGGGCCGGCCGGGTCGCGATGGTGCGCGACTTCCTGGCCACCGTCACACCGGATCAGCTGGCCGAAGAGCGGCCTAACCCGCACGACCCCGCCTACCCCGAGACCGTCCGCTCGTGCCTGCACACGATCCTCGAGGAGGAGTGGGAGCACCACCGGTACGCCGTCCGCGACCTGGCGGCGATCGAGGCGAGGTCCACCGAGTGAGCCCGACCGGGTTCACGCCTGCTGGGCGGCGGCGTACTCCTCCTCGGTGACGGCCTCGAGCCAGGTGGTCGGGTCGGCCTCGCCGCTGGCGGTCACGATCGCGAGATGGCTCATGCACGTGGTCGCGGTGCCGCCGTGCCAGTGCTCCTCGCCGGCGCCGATGGTCACCGTGTCGCCGGGCTTGATGCGCGTGACCGAGCCGCCGCGGCTGGCGACCAGGCCGACGCCCTCGGTGACGTAGAGCGTCTGGCCGCGCTCGTGGCTGTGCCAGAACGTGCGGGCGCCGGGCGTGAAGCGCACCAGCGCGCCGGTGAGCCTGGCCGGCTCGACGGCCGGCGCCAACGGGGTGATGTGGACGTCGCCGGTGAACGTGGCCGCGGGGCCCTTGGCCGTGTCGCGGGTCGGTGTGATCTCCATGTGGGTCTCCTGGCTTCTGTGAGTGGGCTCGAGCTCCGTGGCCCCTCCGACCCGGTCCAGATCGGTTGCGTCCCAGGCGCTCACGGCCGCACCAGCACCTTCAGCGCCTCGCGGTCGGCCATGGCCCGGTACCCGTCGGCGATGTCCTCGAGGTCGACGGTCCGGTCGAAGACGCGCCCCGGGTCGACGGTGCCGTCGAGGACCGACGGCATCAGCGTCTCGACGTACGCACGGGCGGGGGCCGGCCCGCCGGTGAGCGTGATGTTGCCGCCGAAGAGGCTGCCGAAGCCGATCGGTGCCTCTTCGTACTGCGGGGCGCCGACCCGGCTGATGGTGCCGCCAGGCCGGACCACGCCGTACGCCTGCTGGTACGCCGGCAGGTGGCCGACCGCCTCGAGGACGACGTGGCTGCCCTGGCCGCCGGTGAGCTCGCGGACCTTCTCGACGCCTTCGTCGCCGCGCTCGGCGACGACGTCGGTGGCGCCGAACTCGCGGCCGAGGTCGGTGCGAGTCTGGTGGCGCCCCATCAGGATGATCCGCTCGGCGCCGAGCTCGCGGGCGGAGAGGACGGAGAGGAGGCCGACGGCTCCGTCGCCGATCACGGTGACGGTGGTGCCCTCGTTGACGCCGCCCTTGGTCGCGGCGTGCCAGCCGGTGCCGTAGACGTCTGAGAGTGTGAGCAGTGAGGGGATCAGGGGCGAGCTCTCCTCCACGGGGAGCTTCACGAGGGTGCCGTCGGCGAGGGGCACCCGCACGGCCTCCCCCTGCCCGCCGTCGATCCCGTTCCGAGCCCAGAAGCCGCCGTGCTCGCACGCGGTCTGTAGGCCCTCGCGGCAGAAGTCGCAGGTGCCGTCGGACCAGGCGAACGGCGCGACGACGAGGTCGCCCTTCTTGAAGGTGGTCACCTCGGACCCGGTGTCTTCGACGATGCCGATGAACTCGTGCCCGATGCGCGACGGGCCGTCGGCGGGTGACATCGAGTGGTAGGGGTGCAGGTCGCTTCCGCAGATGCAGGCCGTTGTCACGCGCACCAGCGCGTCGGTGGTCTCTTTGAGGCTCGGGTCCGGGGCGTCCTCGACGCGGATGTCGCCGGCTCCGTAGATCAGGGTTGCTCGCATGGCTCCAGTCAACTCGCTGGTCGTAGGGCGTGGGAGTGACGGCTCTTCCGGGTACTGGCAGTACCTCCCGCACCCCTTCCCGTACCACGTACCGTCGATGGCATGCCGGACTCGACGGACGTCTCCGCCCAGGTGCGCGACTTCCTGGTCACGCGCCGCAACCGGCTGACCCCCGAGGCCTCGGGGCTGCCGATGTACGGCGGCAACCGGCGGGTCCCCGGGCTGCGCCGCGAGGAGGTCGCGCTGCTCGCGGGAATGAGCGTCGACTACTACGTGCGCCTCGAGCGCGGGAACCTCAGCGGCGCCTCCGAGTCGGTCCTCGAGTCCCTGGCCTCCGCGCTGCAGCTCGACGACGCCGAGCGCGCGCATCTGTATGACCTCGCCCGCGCCTCGTCCGGCTCGTCTCGTCGGACGACGGCCGCGAGTACGACGCGCGTCCGGCCGACCCTGCTGCGGATCCTCGACGCGATGCCCGGCACCCCGGCGTACCTGCGCAACGGCCGCTTCGACATCCTTGCCGCCAACCAGCTCGGCCGCGCCCTCTACGCCCCGGTCTTCGACTCCCCGCTCTTCGCCCAGCGCGGCCCGATCAACACCGCGCGGTTCCTCTTTCTCGATCCCGCCGCCCAGGACTTCTGGGTCGACTGGAACAAGGGCGCCGACGACTCCGTCGCGTTCCTTCGCTCCGAAGCCGGCCGCTCTCCCCACGACCGCGTCCTCACCGAGCTCATCGGTGAGCTCAGCACCCGCAGCCAGGAGTTCGCCACCCGCTGGGCCAAGCACGACGTGAAGTTCCACCGCTCCGGCGTCAAGCGCCTCCGCCACCCCGTTGTCGGTGAGCTCGCTCTTCCCTACGAGGCCATGGACCTCCCCGCCGACCCCGGCCTCCGCCTCAACATCTACACCCCGCAGCCAGACTCACCCGAGCACGAAGCCCTCGCCCTCCTCGCCAGCTGGACCCAGATCCCCGACTCGGTCGGTTGAACGGAGCATGGGTGCTCCCTTCGCCCAGTTCGACGCAACCCTAGCCAGACAGCGGTACGCCGAGGGGCCAGTAGGCTGCGCGAATCCGGAGCTCTGAGTTGGTCGAACGACGTCGGTTCGAGCCGCACGCGCGAAGGACGGTCCTCGAGGCCATGTCAAAACGTCAGACTTGTACGTGCGTCATACCACCGCGAGAAGGCGAGCGACGCTGCCGAGATCACGGCGCTGACCCTGACCGGCGAACGGACGCGTTCGCGCACACGACTCGAGACCGACCCGCTGAGGCAGACTGACCGCATGAGCGAGCATGGCGCAGCCCACCAACCCCACTCTGCTCAGGAGTGGGATGAGCGCTATTCGGGCGAGCGGATCTGGAGCGGCAATCCGAATGGGGCACTCGTTGCCGAGGTCGCGGAGCTCAGCCCGGGTCGCGCCCTTGACGTGGGGTGTGGCGAGGGCGCGGAC